>DAIUCN010000013.1:0-64156 GCA_036846165.1 Prosthecobacter sp. | reverse complement strand
GCGTTGGGATCGCCGGGGGTGAGTGGCGTGCCGGGCACGCCGGCGGCCTGGCGAACCACGGGAGGGATCCAAAACACCGCGCGCGTCTCAAACCCGTCGTCGAGGCGCAGGGTCATCTCGGCGAAGAGCGGGCGGCGCGCCTCTTTCCAGTTGTTTTCCCAGCGATTGCTGGCGCCGTCGTAAAAGCGCCACTCAAACCGGCTGACGTTGTCGAGCAGGGGCAGTGCCTCCTGATTGCGGGCGTAGCGCACCGGCTGGCCGTTGCGCAGGGCCTGGGTTTGGCTGTTGTCGAGCAGGCGGATGCCGATCCGCAGGTAACCGCCCGGCCGCTCCTCGGCAAAGAGATCGACACTGGTGTCGGGTGGCAGGGCGGCGCCGGGGGTGAAGGAGGAGCCGCCGTTGATGACGTTGAGGTTGGGCAGGTAGGTGCCGCCACGCGCCTGCACGGCCAGCCGCACCTCGGCCTCGCCCGGCAGGCTGCGGAAGGAGCGGCGCAGGAATTCGATGAAGTTGAGCCGGATGCGCGAGCGGTCCTGAGCGACGGCGAGGTCGTTGCCGAGTTCCATCGTGCTGTTGGCGATGGAGAAGATGCCGCCCATCAGCAGCACAAAGGCCGACAAGGCCACCAGCATTTCCATCAGGGTGAATCCGCGAGCGCGTCTGCGTCCGGCCCTGTCGGGGCGGCGGGCAAATGGCAGGGGTGGCGTGACCATGACGGTGCTCAGTTGACCGGCAGGAAGGCGCCGGCGTAGCGCAGGGTTTCAGCGCTGACCTCCAGCGGTGCGCCGCCCTCGTTCCAGCGGGCGGTGACCAGGATGCGGTAGGTGTTGTCCAAAAAGCGGCCGTCCTGGTTGCGCAGGTCGCGCACCAGCTCGATGGCGACGCGGTAGGCGACGCCGTCCGCGCCGGGTTTGAGTTCCTGCTCCATCTCACGGAGCTGCGGCATCTTGCCGTACTCGTCGAGCAGGGATTCCAGGCCCTGCTCGATCTCGAGCAGTTTTTGCGACTCGATGCCGGCGTTGGCGATCTGCTGGATCGTGCCGACGAGGGCGAGCGCGGCGATGCTGAAGACGGCAAGGGCAAGCACGACCTCGAGCAGGGTCATGCCGCGCGGACGCGGCAGCACGCGGCGCGGGAGGCCGGTTTCGGGCGGGGTGGCGCGCTTCATGGGGTCATTCGACGAGGGCTCCCGTCAGAGGATGGAAGGCCAGCTCGCGGAAGGCGGTCTCGGTTTCCAGGCGCAGTTTCACCGGTTCGCAGATGCCCTGCTCGCCAAACGGCCAGCGGTGGCCCTCGGCCTTCTCCCAGTTCTTGGCGCCATAGCGCAGGATGAAGAGTTTCATGCCGCCGGGCAGGCTGCGGCGCGCGCCGGCGCCCTCGGCGACGCCGATCAGGCCGAAGCCCTCCTTGTCGAAGGCAAGGGTCATGCCGCGGTGCTGGAGCACGGCGCTTTGGTGGGCGAACTTCGCCATCTGCACGAGCTCCTGCGAGGCCTTGTCGAAGGGATCGTTGTCGTCCAGCAGGTTGAAGCTGGCGAAGCCGATGCCCATGACGACAATCATGATGCTGAGCACGACGACCATCTCCAGCATGCTGAAGCCCTGCTGCCGGAGCCAGGTGCGGGAGGTCTTCATGCGCGGGTGGGGCGGCTGGCCCGGTCAGTCCACGTAGATGTCGTCGTCACCGCCGTCCTTTTTGTCCGGTCCCATCGAGTAGAGATCGTAGCCGCTGGTGTTTTTGCGGCCGGGCGTGCGGTACTGGTACTTGCTGCCCCAAGGGTCGATGATGGCCTCCTCCTTGACCAGCTTGAGCTTGCGGCGCGCATTGGCCGGCGGTGTCACCAGGGCCTCCAGGCTGGGTGGCATGGCACGGTTGTTCGTCTTGTACTGGATGATCGCGGTTTTCAGCGTGCCCATCTGCGCTTCGGCAGCGGTGAACTTGGCGTTCTCATCGACCTCGCCGAGGGTGACGGCGCCGATGGCGATGAGGATGGCGATGATGGCAAGCACAAGCATCATCTCCATCAGGGTGAAGGCGGCGCGCAGCGGGCGGCGAACGGTGGAGGTCAGTTTCATGGGCGGTTGGAAGTCTCTAGGGATTGAGAGGGCGCAGGATGGCAAAACGTTCGGGATTCGTCATGAAGAATCTCAGCCACGGCTCTTGAGGGCGGAGACGGTTTGGAAAATGACCGAGATCATCATGTAAGCCATGACCCCAACCAGGGCGGCCATGACCAGGATGATGACGGGCTGGAGCATGGCCATGACCTTCTCCAGGCTCTTGGACAATTCACGGCCGCAGCGGTCGGCGGTGCGCCGCAGGGTGCCGCTGAGGTCGCCGGTGTGCTCGCCGATGCGCACCATTTCAAGCAGCTTGAGCGGGAACAGCGCGGTCTTTTCCAGGCCGCGCGAGAGCGAGGCGCCGTCGCGCACGCTGGCGATGACGAATTCAAGCTGCTTCTGCACGTAAAGGTTGGCCGACACGCGCGCGGCGAGTTCCAAGCCCTTCAACAGTGGCAGGCCGCCGCTGGTCAGGCTGGCGAGCGTTTCCAAAAACTGGGTGTGGAAGCTGGTCATCAGGACGTTGCCGACAAAGGGCAGGCGCAGCTTGGCGCGGTGCCAGGCCGGTTTGCCGGCGGGCGACTGGCTCCAGGCCCAGAAGCCGAGCGCGGCGAGGGCGAGCACGGCCAGCACCAGCCACCAGTAGCTCTGCATGAAGGCGGAAATGGCGAGCACGATCTGGATGCCCTTGGGAATGCCGCCCTGCATGCGCTCCATCATGCCGCTCAGGCGCGGGATCAGGAAGGTGGTGAACAGCACGGTGACGCCAACGGCGGAGAAAAACAGGAAACCCGGATAGATGAGCGCCACGGCCACCTGGCTGCGCATCTCGGCGACGTTGCCCAGGTAGAGCGCCTGCCGGCGCAGGGCGGTGCCCAGCGAGCCGCCGGCCTCGCCGGCGGCGGCGACGGCGCAGAACAACTCATTGAACGAGGGCGAGGTCTGGCGCAGGGCGCTGCTGAAGGGATGGCCCTCGCGGATCAGGTTGCCGAGCTTGCGTGCCACACGGCTGGGCACGCCCTTGTTGCCCTTGCCCTCCATCAGGCGCAGGGCCGCCTCCAGGCGCATGCCCGCCTCAAGCAGTTCGGCCAGTTCCTCGGTAAACAATTGCATCTGCGCGGCGCTCAGCTTGAGCGGCCCGCTCTCTTCCTCGGCGGCGTCTTCGGCCCTGGCCAGGGCGCGTGCGGCGGCCTTGGCGGCGCCACCGGCCGACTCCGCCACCTTGAACGGCTGCAGGCCGCGGCCGGTGAGCTGCCGGATCGCGGCGGCGCGGTCGGCCGCCTCGACGGTCCCGCTGACGTCGCGGCCGGTGATGTCGGCGGCCTGGTAGGAAAAGGTGGGCATGAACGGTCTGAGACAAGCACAGACCGCCGGCGTTGCAAAGCAGCATCTCCGTCGCACGCCGTTAGAGACGGCACGCGTGGCGCGTTCCGTTCCGATGCCCCGATTCGTTTTGCTGCTCTGCCTCTTCGCCGTCCTGCCTGTCGCCGCGGAAGTGGTCCGCCTGGAAATTCGCGAGACGATTCCGTTCGCCGGCGGTCGCGAATTTGGTGCCGCGGGTGCCTACGAACGGATCAGCGGGCGACTTTGGATCGCCCTGGACCCGGAGGCCCCGGCCAACGACCGCGTGCATGACCTGCGCCTGGCGCCGCGCAACGCCGCCGGCCGGGTCGAGGGTTGGACCGATTTCTGCCTGCTCAAACCGGTGCAGCCGGGCAAGGGCAATGGCCGCCTGCTTTACGATGTCGCCAACCGCGGCAACAAGCTGGCGTTGTGGACCTTCAACGGCGGCGAGCGCAGCAACGACCCGCGCAGTGAGGCGCATGTGGGCAACGGCTTTCTGATGCGCGCCGGCTGGTCGCTGCTCTGGACCGGCTGGAACGGCGAGGTCCAGGACGACGGCAACGGCCGCCTGCTTGCCGGTCTGCCACCGGCCGGGCAGGGCATCACCGGGCCGGCCCACCTGGAGATCAGCACGACCGAAAAGGTCTTCAGCCGCGCCTTTTCCTGGAGTCCCTGGGGCATCTCGGCGGCCTTTCCGGCCGCGGATCTCGACACCCGCAAGGCGCGGCTGACGATGCGCCCGGACCGTTTTTCCCCGGCCGTTGAACTCTCGCCCGATGCCTGGGCCTTCGCACGCTGGGAGGAGGGGCGCGCGGTGCCGGATGCCACCCACGTCCACGTCCGCAAAGGTTTCCAGCCGGGCTGGCTGTACGACCTCGTGTACACCGCCAGCCAGCCGCGGGTCAATGGCTTCGGCCTGGCGGCGCTGCGCGATGCGGTCGCCTTTTTCCGCCATGCCGAACGCGATGCCCATGGCATGGCCAACCCGCTGCACGGCGCGCTGCGCCAGGCGGTGATCTTCGGCATTTCGCAGTCGGGCCGGCTCGGTCACCACTTCCTTTACGAGGGGTTGAACACGGACGAGGCCGGCCGGCCGGTGTTTGAGGGTGCCCTGCTGCATGTCGCCGGCGCCGGGCGCGGCGCCTTCAACCATCGCTTCCGCATGACGACCGACTACGGCACCCAGCATGAGGGGCATCTGTCCGGCTCCGAACTCTTTCCGTTCGCCCCGCTGCCGGTGACGGACGCGGCGACCGGTCGCTCCGGTGACACCCTGGCGCGGGCGCGCGCTGCTGGACAGGTGCCGAAGGTGATCTTCACCCAGTCGGCGACCGAGTACTGGAGCCGAGCCGCCTCCCTGTTGCACACCGATCCGCAGGGCACACTTGATCTGGAGCTGCCGCCGGAGGTGCGGGTCTATCACATTGCCGGCGCCCAGCATCTCGGCGGCGGTGAAACGACGCGCGGCATCTGCCAGCAGCCGCGTAACCCCCTCGATGATCGCGGTCCGGTGCTGCGTGCCCTGCTGGTGGCGCTAGAGCGCTGGCTGGCCGAGGGGCGTGAGCCGCCGCCGAGCCGGCATCCGCGCTTGTCGGACGGCACCCTGGTTCCGCGCGAGACCGTGCTCGCCGCCTTCCCGAAGATTCCCGGCCTCAACCTGCCGGCCCATCACTATGAACCGCCGCGCCTGGATTTCGGCCCGCGCTTCGACCGCGAGGGCATCGCCGACCTCGTGCCGCCGGTGGCTGGTGAACCCTATCGCACCCTGCTGCCGGCCGTGGATGCCGATGGCAACGAGACGAGCGGCATCGTGCTGCCCGAGGTGGCTGTGCCACTCGGCACCTACACGGGCTGGAACCTGCGCGCGCCCGAGTTCGGTGCGGCCCGCATGCTGTCGCCCCTCGACGGCATGTTCCTGCCGTTTGCCCATGCCGCCGCCGAACGCGCCGGGGATCCGCGGCCCGCCGTGCGGGAGCGTTATCCGACCCGCGCCGATTACCTCGATCGGCTGACCCGCGCGGCACTCGACCTGCAGCGCGAGGGCTTCCTGCTCGCCGAGGACGTGGTCGCCATCCTCGAGCGCGCGGCGGCCCGGGATCTCTGGTGAGTTTTCCGCAGTTGAGTTTCGCCGTTCCGGTTTCAGGTTCGACGGATGCCCCTTTTCCTTCAGCAGTGGCGCGGCGAATGGCTCAAGCTCTTCGCCCGCCGGCGCACCTACCTCGGCTTCGCCGCCTTCCTGGCGCTGGAGCTGGTGCTGCTGCTGGTTTTCCGCCTGCAGGGTGTGGAGCGACTCTTCGAACGCCTCATCTCACGCCAGGGCCAGGCCTTTGCCGACTACTATTCGGCACTCACCCTCGGTCACATGATCCTCGGCTTCTCGGTGCTCATCCTGGGCGCCATCTACCTGGCCCTGGTCGCCGGCGACATCGTCGCCAAGGAGGGGGAGGACGGTCATTACCGACTGCTGCTGGCGCGGCCGGTGAGCCGGGTTCGACTGCTCGGCTTGAAGTATCTTACCTGCCTCGGTTACACCGTCGTGCTCATCCAGTTCATCGCCTGGTCGGCCTTCGCCCTTGGCGTGGCGCTCAAGGGCTGGGGCGGCGGCTTCTTTGCCATGGCGCCGGAGGTTGGCCTGCTGGTCTTCCACGACTGGGCCGACGGCCTGCGTCACTACGCCGTCGCCTCACTCTTCCTGGCCGTGGCGATGACGACGGTCAGCAGCGTCGCGTTTTTCTTGTCATGCTTTCCCATCAAGCCGGCGGCGGCGACCATTGGCGCGCTCTCCTACGTGCTGGTCGACATGATTCTGCGCAACACCGGCTTCATGGAGGATTACGATCACCTGCTGCTGACAAAGCACATGGCCTGCTGGGCGCGCCTGCTCGCCGAGGAGGTGCCGTGGCCGGTCGTGCTGCGCAGCTACACGGTGATCGCCGCGGTCAATGCCAGCCTGTTCGTGCTGGGCACCGCCGTCTTCACTTCCCGGGATCTGAAATCATGAAACACTTCGATCGTGTTGCTGATCTGCGCGACTGGCGCCGCCTCGCCGGCCGGGTCGTTTTTGTGCCCACCATGGGGGCCCTGCACGAGGGGCATGCCGCCCTGGTGCGCGAGGCGCGCCGGCTCGCCGGCACGGACGGGCGCGTCGTCGTCAGCATCTTCGTCAATCCGCTGCAGTTCGGTCCGAACGAGGACTTCAGTCGTTACCCGCGCACGCTTGAGGCCGATCTCGCGATCTGCGCCGCGGCCGGCGCCGACCTGGTGTTTGCACCGCCGGTCGGCGAGGTTTACTCACCTGACCGCAGCATCCAGGTCAGTGAAAGCCGGCTCTCGCGCGTGCTTTGCGGCGCCAGCCGCCCCGGTCACTTCGATGGGGTCTGCACAGTGGTGGCCAAACTCTTCAATCTGGTTCAGCCCGACGACGCGGTCTTTGGCAAGAAGGACTACCAGCAACTCGCCATCCTGCGCCGGCTCGTGCGCGACCTGGATTTTCCGGTGCAACTCCACGGCCTCGACACCGTGCGCGAACCGGATGGCCTGGCGCTCAGCTCGCGCAACCGCTACCTCAGTGCCGAGGAACGCGCCCAGGCGCCGGCGCTGCAGGCGGCCCTGCGATGCGCGCGCGCGGCCTGGCGCAGCGGTGTCTCCGATCCGGCAGCCTTGCTGGCCGGCGTGCGCGACCAGCTCGCCGCCGCGGCGCCGCTGGGGCGCATCGATTACGCCGCGCTGGTGAACCGCCATACCCTGGAGCCGCAGACCCAGGCCGATGCCGAGGGGCTGCTCGCCCTGGCGGTGTTTTTCGGGCGCGCGCGCCTGATCGACAACCTGGAACTGGCCTGAGCCATCACAGCGTGCCACCGGCGACAAAGTCCGGCATCAAGCGGTGTTGGCTGCGCGTGCGTGCGCCTTCGGCCAGCCGCAGGACGAGTCGTGTCACCGCGGCCGCCCAGCGCCGAGGGTCACTGGCATAACGCGCCGGTGCCGGCACGGCATGGGCGAGAAAGGCATCGCCGTCGCGCGCAATCAGCGCCACGTCGCGCGGCACGCGCAGGCCCTCGCCCAGCAGGCAGGTCAGCACGGTGAGGGCATGGACGGAGCGACCCACCACCAGGGCATCGGCGGCCTCGCGTCCGGCACAGGCGCTGCGCACCAGTCGGCACAGTCCGGCCGGCGTGCCGTCGTGACGCAGCACGCGCGCACTGGGGGAGCCTTGCAGGAAACCCTCGGCACTCTCGGCGTCGCCCGGCGCCGCGGTGTCGGGCAGCAACAGCACGGGGCGCCGACGCCCCTTCGCGCGCAGCAGGCCGGCGGCGTGCCGGCAGACCGCGCGGTAGTCGAGATCCACGGAAGGCAGATCGACGCCCGTTGCCGCTGAACCGGCGACCAGGGCCGGCAGACCGCGCGCGGCAAACGCCCGCTGCAGGGACTCGGGGGCGAGGTAAAGAATCCAGACGCCGCCCGGGTGACTTCGCTCCAGATGCGCCAGCGTTCGGGCGCCGCGGCTCGTCGACATCGTGGGTCGCACCACCAACTCCAGTGCATGACCGGCCATGGCGAGGCGCTCGCGCAATTCATCCAACCAGCAGACGGTCAGCGGCGGCATCTCACGCAGCGGCACCGGTGTCAGCACACGCACGACGCAGGCTCGTTCGGCCGGGCCGTTGCCGCCGCGCAGCACGCGGGTCGGCAGGCCCTGGCGACGTTCCAGCCAGCCCTCGCGGGCCAGGCTCTCGAGCGCGGCGCGCAGGGTCGGCCGACTCACCCCCAGCCGCTCCGCCAGCAGTCGTTCACCGGGCAGACGTTCGCCCCAGACACCGTTAGCGATCTCCGTCCGCAGCGCGGCGGCGGCCTGGCTGCTCAGCGAAGGGCGGGGAAGGCGCGTGGGCATGTGGCAAAAACGCACCTGCCCCGTAACTGGTCAAGCAAACTAACCAGTGAACTTGCGGGTCCGCGGACGTTGAGTGGAGGTGATCGCCGACCTGTTCCGCCGCCTCTGCATCCTCTTCCTGCTCGCCGCCCCCGTGGCGGGTGCCGTGGAACCCTTCCTGGAAAAGCAGGATCTTTTCACGGTGGGCGACGACCCCGCCTACCAGCTCTACCACATCCCCGGCATCGTCGTCACCGCCCGCGGCAGCGTGCTGGCCTGGTGCGAGGCGCGCAAGCGCGCGGCCGGCGTCAGCGACTGGGATGACATCCGCCTTCTACTGCGCCGCAGCACCGACGACGGTCGCACCTGGAGTCCGCCGCGCAGCATTGCGCAGGTCGACGGCCCCAAGCGCAAGAACCCCTTCGCCCTGCGCATGCAAAACGTCGATCCCAACGACGTGACCTACAACAACCCGGTGCTCATCGCCGACCGCGATGGCACGGTGCACATGCTCTTCTGCCTGGAGTACGAGCGGGTGTTTTATCAGCGCAGCGGCGATGATGGCGTCAGCTGGAGTCAGCCGGTGGAGATCACCGCCAGCTTTGACGCCTTCAAGAAGGACTATGCCTGGAAGGTGCTCGCCACCGGCCCCAACCACGGCATCCAGCTCAAGAATGGCCGCCTCGTGGTGCCGGTCTGGCTGTCGACCGGCGAGGGCGGCAACGCCCATCGGCCGAGCGTCACGGCGACGGTGTTCAGCGATGACGGCGGCCGCACCTGGCAGGCGGGCGGGATTGCCGTGCCCTGCACGGAAACCTGGATCAATCCCAATGAGACGGTCGCGGTCGAACTCGCCGACGGCCGTGTCATGCTCAACGTGCGCAGCGAGTCGAAGGCGCACCGCCGCTTGGTGACGACGAGTCCCGATGGCGCAACGAACTGGAGCGAGCCGAAGTTCGACGAGGCCCTGCTGGAACCGATCTGCATGGCCGGACTGGTGCGCTACGATCACGGCGGCCAGAGCCTGCTGCTGTTCTCGAATCCGCACAACCTCGAGGGCGGACGCGGCGGCGAACCCGAGCCGGGCAAGAGTCGCGCGCGCAAAAACCTCAGCGTCAAGATCAGCCGCGACGAGGGCGCGACCTGGCCGGTGAACCGTCTGCTGGAGGACGGTCCGAGCGCCTACTCGGATCTGGCGGTGACACCGGCCGGCACGATCCTGTGTTTTTACGGCGCCGGCTCCAAGCTCAGCTTTGCCGGTTCTGCGCTCCGCCTCGCCCGCTTCAACCTGGCCTGGCTGGAACAGCGGCCTTGACGAACTCACCCTTTTTTGACCACCCTTGCCCGCCATGAAATTCGCCCCACTGGCCCTGCTTGCCTTCACCCTCAGCACGGCTGCCGAGGAAGGCCCCGACCTGCCGCTGCTTGACCTCTCCGGTGACACCGCCCGCCATGTCGTCATCGCCCAGGGCACGCCCGAGGTCTATCAGGGCCATCCCACCACCGTGACCCTTCCCGATGGCCGCACGATCTTCTGCGTCTGGTGCATCAACCACGGCGGCGCCGCCGGACCGATGGCGCGCAGCGACGACGGCGGGCGCACTTGGACGCGCCTCGATGCGCAACTGCCGCCCGGCTTCGCCACCCATCAGAACTGCCCGAGCATCTACCGACTGGTCGGTCCCGACGGCAAGGCGCGCCTCTGGGTCTGGTCGGCCGCCCTCGGCAAGCGCGGCGGTCCCGGCATGCCCTCCATCCTCAGCGAGGACGAGGGCCAAACCTGGCGCGAGATGCCGCCGCTGAACTTCCCCTGCGTGATGACTTTCAGCAGCGTTGTCCAGCTCAAGGACGGCCGCTACCTCGGGCTGTACCACAAGGGGCCGGGCGGGGCCGACAAGGCGCCGCTCGAGGTGCTGCAGACGATCACCGCCGACGGCGGCTTCACCTGGTCGGAACCGCGCGTGGTCGCCGCGGTCGAGGGCAAGAACCCCTGCGAACCCTTTGTCTTTCGCTCGCCCGACGGCGGCGAACTCTGCTGCCTGATGCGCGAAAACACCCACCAGGGCCGCAGCCTCATGATGTTTTCGACCGATGAGGGCGCGACCTGGAGCCGGCCGGTCGACACCAACTGGGGCTTGACGGGCGACCGCCACATCGGTGTGGCCACTGGCGATGGCCGCTGGCTCTTTGCCTTCCGCGACCAGGCCCCGGGCAGTCCGACCAAGGGGCATTTCGTCGCCTGGGTCGGCAGCTACGATGACCTCAAGCACGGACGCCCCGGCCAGTACCGCGTGAAACTCCTGCACAGTCACGCCAGCCGGGTCGGCGATTGCGGTTACCCCGGTGTCGAGCGCCTCGCCGACGGCAGCCTGCTCATCACCACCTACCTCAAGTATCGTCCGGGTCCGGAAAAACATTCCGTCGTCAGCCTGCGCCTGACGATGGCGGAACTCGACGCGCTGGCCGCGAAGTGAGGTCACGCCGGTCTCAGGGATCGACGGCGTGGCCTGCCCGAGGCTGAGGACGGCTGGATTCCGGAAAAGCATCGCATCCATGTGTGCAGGCGGCGGTGGCCTGCGTTGGTTTCCTTGATGCAGCGTTTCCGCATTCTTCCTCTCTTTCTCTGCGCCGCCACGGCGTCGGTGGTTGCCCAGGAGCCGCCCGCCATCTCCGCGCATCAGCCACTGCCGCCGCTGCCGGAGGGCGCCTTCACCCTGGTCGTCATCCCCGATACCCAGTCCTACCGCGGCCGCGGTAGCAAGTCCACGCCCGACAGCACCGAACCGGTCAGCAACGTCAATCTGGCCGCCCAGGTTGACTGGATTCTCGCCAACCGGCAGGCGCAGAACCTGGTCTTCGTCACCCACGTCGGCGACATTGTCGATCGCAACACCCCGGAGCAGTGGGCGGTTGCCAGGCAGCACCTCGACCGCCTGCGGGGCGTTGTGCCGTTTGCCCTGACGGTGGGCAATCATGACATGACCAGCCGGGGTGACGCGCGCCTGTTTCAGCAGCATTTTCCGGCGGCGAGCTTTGCCGGCGAACCCTGGTATCTGGAGAGTTACGAGCACGGGCGCGAGGATCGCCAGGTCTCGCGCGACAACGTCAACAGCGCGCAGCTCTTCAGCGCCGGCGGCCTCGACTTTCTTCATCTGAGCCTGGAATGCAATGCGCCCGACGATGTGCTCGACTGGGCCGGCGGCCTGCTCGAACGCCATGCCAGCCGGCGTGCCATCGTGACCACGCACATGGACCTCGGCATCGAGGAGAAGCCTCAAACCTCCGAGGGCTACATCCACGACCCCAAGGGTCGCATGAACTGGGGCAAGATTCATGGCGCGCGCGGCAACACAGGCCGACAGATGTGGGACAAGCTGTACAAGCGCCATGCCAATCTGCATTTTGTGCTCTGTGGCGACCAGAGTCGCGTCACCGCCCTGCGCCGCGCCGACTCCGCCGACGACGGTCATGTCGTGCACGCGCTGCTGAGCGATTACATGAGCCAGCCAGTGCTGCGCCTCATGCGGTTTCTGCCGAAGGAGGACCGGGTTGACGTTCTGACGCTGGAGGTGTCGAAGGAACGGCTTGTGGAAGCCACCCGTCATGTGCCTGAGGCCGAGGCACATGTCTTTTCCCTGCCGTATCGCATGCGGCAGTGAGGGTGTTTGGAAAGGGTGGCGCAGGGCTGGCGGCCAGCGCCTTGCCGGTTTTCGGCATGCGTGCCGGGCCGCCCTATTTCGACTTCAACCCCACCGTGTTGACGGCAATGACTCGATAGGTGTGCTGTTGGCCGGGCTCAGCGGTGGTGTCGGTGTATTTCATTTCGACCAGCGGCGCGGTGGGGGTGTCGCTGTACTGCAGGCCCTGAAAGAGGGGGCGTCCAAACGGATTTTTCGGCTGCTCGGGCACGGTGGCGAGCGGCTTGCCGTCGCGCTCGATGAGGAAGTGGCCCAAGCCGCTCTCCAGGTCGGCCTCGGCTTGCCAGGTCAAAACGTTGGCCTGCACCTGCAGGTTCGTCGGTGCCGGCGGCGGGGTGCTGTCGGTCACCTGGGTGTCCTTGACGTACTGCATCCATTGTTTGGCCACCGCCTCGTTGGGCAGCCAGATCGCCAGGCGCGGATCGCCGTCGAGACGGGTCAGCGGCACGGCCTCGGTGGCGAGCAACGGCGCCATCCAGGCTTCGGCCAGCGGCATGGGGCGCAGGGCCTCGCCGGGCTTGGCCGGCAGGCGGGCCGACAGGCAGGCATCGAGCCAGGGTATGGCCAGGTAGCGCTGGTTGCCGCACTCGTGGCTGGTCAGCGGATCGACCGCGACCGCGATCAGCGCACCGCGGCCGCGCATGGCCTTGAAGAAGGTTTCGTTGGCCGGCCAGACGCCGGCGAAGCGGCCTTCCTTGACGGTGACGCCCTCCTTGGTGCCGGGGTTGCACATGACCGGCACGCTGAGCGCCGCGTCGGGCACGACATGCGGCTTGATGGTGGCGCGGTCCGGGTTGGCTTCGAGCAGGGGCACGCCCGAACGCAGCCAGGCGGCGGCGACACGGTCGGGGTGCAGCAGGGTCATGCCGCCGGCCCAGTGGCCGCCACCGCTGTGGCCCCAGAGGGCCCAGGGCACGGTGGCGAGTTCGGGATGGCCGCACTGCGCGCCGAGATCGGCCAGGGCTTTTTGGAAGGCGGCGCCGGAACCGTTGCGGGGGTCGCACCACATCTGGCAGTCGGCCTTGTCGGGCTGCTCGTAGGAGGGCGACAGCAGGGCGCAGCCGTGTTTCTTCGCCAGTGCCTGCCAGTGCAGGTCGAAGGCACCGGTCTGGCCGGACTTGCAGGAGCCCTCGCCGCAGCCGTGCTGATGGACAATGACACCGCGCAGGCTGGCGACACCGGGGGGGATCCAGGCGGTGTACTGCACCGGGAAAATCAGGCCGCCGGGCGCGGTCGAGGCTTCGTAGCGCACCCGGTGGTAGGGCGGCTTGACCGGCGGGGCCTGGTCGTAGGGCGCCTGCTGGGCGGAGAGCAGGCTGGCGAGGAAGGGGAGCAGGAGCAGGGAGGAACGCATGGGCGGGGAATCGAACGCGGTGGCGCGGGGCGGCCTTGCAACGGCGGTGGCGGCGAATCCACCGCCGCCCTTCGGACCGCCGCGGCGCGATTCCCCGCAAGGGCGGTCGTTGGGCGACGTTGCGCTGTCTTCCAACCATGCGCTGTTTTCTCCTCCTGCTTCTCACCACCAGCGTTCTGCCGCTGGCGGCCCAGTCCCCCGCCGTGCCGCTGCTCGCCGACAAGGCCCTGCCGGCCGATGAAGCCGGTCTGCCTGGCGAGGGCGCGCTGCGTCGCTACGACGCTTACGTCAAACGCTGGCAGGAGGCGCGCAGTCGTTGGGCTGGTGAGGTGGCCAAGGATCAGGGCGCGGTGGTGTTTCTCGGCGATTCCATCACCCAGGGCTGGGGTGTCGATTTTAAGGGCCTCTTTCCCGGCATGAAACTCGCCAACCGCGGCATCGGCGGCGACACGACGCGCGGCATGCTGATTCGACTCGAGGAAGACGTGCTGGCGCTGCAGCCGGCCGCCATCGTCCTGCTGCTCGGCACGAACGACATCGAGGTCGGCATCGAACCGGCGGCGATTGGGCGCAATTTCCAAAAGATCCTCGCCGCTATCCAGGCCCGTTTGCCGCAGGTGCCGATCGTGCTGTGCCGGATGTTTCCGAGTTCGGCGAGCAAAAATCGGCCGGCGGAGACGATCCGCCAGGTCAACGCGCTCTATGAGGCGGCGGTGAAGGGCGATGCCCGCGTCACCGTGCTCGACACCTGGACCCTGTTTGCGGATCCGCAGACCGGCGACATGGATCCCGCCTGGGCCAAGGATCTGCTGCACCTCAATCCGGCCGGTTATGCCCGCTGGGCGGCGGCGCTGCGACCGATCTTTGCGACCCTCGGTTTCCTCGAGACTGAAGCCGAGGCCTTCACGCCGGAGCCGGGTTTTGAGAGCCTGTTCAACGGCCGCGACCTCACCGGCTGGGGCGTGCGACCCACCCCGCCGCGCAAGGCGCCCGCCAAGCCGCGGCCGGATGCGCCGGTGTTTGTCGAGGTCAAGGAAGCCGCGGCCTTCGACGGCCAGGCCGCCAGCCCGGACGGCCGCTACCGCGTGGTCAACGGTCGCCTGGTCGTCACCACCCCGGCCGAGGGGCGTCGCATCCAGCAGCTCTGGACGACGCGCGAGTTCGACGGCGATTTCATCCTGCGCCTGGAGTTTCGCGCCACGCCGAATGCCGACAGCGGGGTCTTCATCCGCCAGCCGCAGTTGCAGTGCCGCGACTACCCGCTGGCCGGGCCGTACTTTGAGCTGAAACACTACAAGCCGCAGGACTGGAACGCCCTGGAAGTGACGGTGAAGGGCGGGGTCGCCCGCGCCACCTGCAATGGCGAGCTGCTGGTCGAGGATCTGGCCGTGCCGGTCACCGGGCCGATCGGGTTGGAGGGCGACCGTGGCCAGATGGAATACCGCCACATCCGCCTGCACCGGCTGCCCTGAGAGTTCACGTTTCGACACCGTTGCCCAGGGGGCAATCGGTCGGCGCATGGCCAAGGCCTGGCAGGAGCTTGCCGCGGGGCGCCAAGCCGGGTCGCAACATTTGCGCCGGCCGGGCGTTGACTGCGGTCATGCGCCACCTTGCTTGCCTTGCCCTTGTCGCCCTGCTCCAGCCCGCTTCCGCCGCCGAACCCGCCCGCAAGGGCCTCGGTGCCGACGACCCCGCGGGCGAGGTGCGCGTCTACAAGCATTCGGCCGGCAAGCCGCGCCAGTTGGAACTGTATTTTCCGCCCAACCACGATCCGGCGAAGGCGAAGGTGCCGGGACTGATCCTGTTTCATGGAGGCGGCTGGGGCGGCGGCAGTCTGGGGCAGTTCCGCGCCGCCTGTGCCTACTTCGCCAGTCGCGGCCTGGTCTGCGCCACGGCCGAGTACCGCATGCTCAGCAAGGCCGAGGCCGCCGCCCTGCCGGCGGGCGAGACCCGCAAGCGCGTCTGCATCACCGACGCCAAAAGCGCGATTCGCTGGTTCAAGCACCAGGCGCCGGCGCTTGGCGTCGATCCGGCGCGCGTGATCACCGGCGGTGGTTCGGCTGGCGGCCACATCTCGGCTCTTGCCACCCTGCAACCCGGCCTCGACGACCCTGCCGACCCGGCCGGAATCGACACCTCGGTGGTCGCCTACCTCTGGTTCAATCCGGCTTTCGCGCCCGACGATGTCAAGGATCCCGAAGTCGATGTGCTGCGCTTTCTGAAGAAGGATCTGGCACCGGCCATCGCCTTCTTTGGCGACAAGGACACCTGGAAACCCGGCTGGGATGTCGCTCAGGCCAAACTGCGCGAACTGGGCAACACGACGACCGAGCTGTGGATCGCCGAGGGCCAGGCGCACAGCTTCTTCAACAAGGAGCCCTGGCGCGCCGCCACCCTGCGCGCGGCCGATGCCTTCCTGCAGCGCCTCGGCCTGCTGCAGGGGCCGGCGAGCCTGCCCGAGCCCGCCGATGCCGTGCTGCAACGCGCGGCTCCGTAGTGTGGCGGCCAGCGTCTGGCGCCCCGGTTTTTTCTGGTTCGAATCAGCGTTGCGCTGGTCGGATCAAGGAAGATAAACAGGTCAACATTCTTGACCAGTAAACCCGGTCCCGCCGCCGCGTTGATGGCGCATGACCGATGCCGAACTTCACCAGCTCAAGCGCTGGAACACGCCGACGATTTACAATGGCTGGGAGCAGATCACCCGCCGCGATGCCTGTGCCGATGCCTTCAACCTGGAGGAGACCCGTGATTTCATGCCACAGATGGGGCCGATGGCAGGTTATGCGGTGACGGTTGTCATTGAGCCGTCAAACGCCGCGCACCGGCAGGCGAATCCGCAGGCCTGGAGCGAGTATCGCCGCTACGTCGCCGCGGTGCCCGGCCCCAAGGTGGTGGTCGTTCAGGACCTCGACAAGCCGCGCGTCATCGGCTCGTTCTGGGGTGAGGTGAACAGCAACATCCACCGCGCGCTCGGCTGCGTCGGCACGATCGTCGACGGCGCCATCCGCGACCTCGACGAGATGACCGACGCTGGTTTCAAGGCGCTGGCGCGCCGTCTCTGTGTGGGGCATGCCGCCGTGCATCCGGTGCGCTGGGGCTGCGAGGTTGAGGTGTTCGGTCGGAGGGTGGCTCCCGGCGACCTCATCCATGCCGACAAGCATGGCTTTCTGGTCGTGCCCGCGGCCGAAGAACCGGGCTTGCTGGAAGCGGCGCGCTTCATGGATGCCAATGAGTGTGAGACCGTCATCCCCGCCGCGCGCGGCACGGTCGGGCTCGACACGCAGGCGATCCTGGCGCGCATCGATGCAGCGGGCGCGGAGTTTGGCCGGCGGGCCAGGGCGAAGTTGGGCGGGCAGGGCGAGTGGTAGGGGAAAAGCCGGGTTGACTCGGCGGGGCTGCCGGCCAGTCTTGGCCGTCATGCGCTTTGCCATCTGCAACGAAACCTACCCCGGCCGCCCCTTCGAACAGGTCTGCGAGGACGCCGCCGCTGCCGGCTACCAGGCCCTTGAACTCGCCCCCTTCACCCTCAAGGAGGATCCGCGCGAATTGACCGAGGCGGATGCCCTGCGGCTGAGCCGCATCGCCTCGTCATTCGGCCTCGACATCCTCGGCCTGCACTGGCTGCTGACCAAACCGTCCTGGTTCCACATCACCACGCCCGACGCCCTGCTGCGCGCCGAGACCGCGAAGTTTGGTCGCCACCTCGCCCGCTTCTGCGCCATGACCGGCGGTCGCATCATGGTCTGGGGCAGCCCGAAGGCGCGCAACACCGTGCCGGAATGGAAGTACGAGGAGGCGTTTGAACGTGCTGCCGACACCGTGCGCGCGGTGGCCGAGGAGGCCGGCAAGTATGGCGTCGTCATCGCCATGGAGCCGCTGGGCCGCAAGGAGACGAACTTCCTCAACACCGCCGAGGAGACGATCCGCTTCTGCAAGCTCGTCGATCATCCCTCCTGCAAGCTGCACCTCGACGTCAAGGCGATGAGCGACGAGCCGACGCCGATTGCCGACATCATCCGTGCCAGCAAGGACTGGTTCGTGCACTTCCATGCCAACGACCCGAACCTGCTGGGGCCGGGCATGGGCGAGGTGAAGTACGAGCCCATCATCGCCGCCCTGCGTGAGGTGAAGTACGAGGGTTATCTGTCGGTCGAGGTCTTCGATTACAGCCCGGGCCCCGAGCACATCGCCCGCGAGAGCATCCGCTACCTGCGCGAGCAGTTGGCCTGAGATTTGGGTTGGGGCGCGCTGTCCAAGAGCGTCGCCTTGCAGCTTCCGGCGCGCCCCTCGAGGCGCGCCCTTTTTTGTGCCGCATCGCTGGTTAGACCGCGATTTGACGGCGCGAAAAAAATTCCTTGGGCGAATCTGGCACGGCCCCTGCTTGAGAACGGTTTGAACGGTTCCCGTAGCCGCCAAACACCAACTCAAACAGAAATCACTATGCTGACAACCAGACACCATTGGACTGCATGCCTGCTCGCCGCCGGAGTCGCGGTGGCGACCTGGGGGCTGACGCTCGAACCTTCCGCCTTCGCCCAGGAAGTGGCGCCGGCGGCCGCTGAAGCTGCCGCCACTGCGGCGCCCGCCGCGGAGGCCGCACCGGCCGACGAGGGGCCCTCGGTCGAGCTCTTCACCACGAACAACCTGTGGATGATGATCGCGGCCGCCCTGGTCTTCATCATGCACCTCGGTTTCGCCACCGTGGAGTCCGGTCTGACCCAGTCCAAGAACACCGTCAACATTCTGTTCAAGAACACGCTTATCCCCTGCATTGGCCTGCTGACCTATGCGCTGTGCGGGTTCAACCTGATGTATCCGGGCTTTGAGGATGGCGACTCGCAATTCTGGTTCAAGTTTGCGGGCTTTGGCATCGGCACCGATGAGGCCGGTGTCACTTCGGCCTACAACGTGGGGTACACCTACTGGACCGACTTCCTTTTCCAGGCGATGTTTGCCGCCACTGCAGCGACCATTGTTTCCGGTGCGGTTGCCGAACGCGTCAAGCTTGGCACCTTCCTGGTCTTTTCGACGATCTTTGTTGCTGTGTGCTACCCGATCGCGGGCAGCTGGAAGTGGGGCAATGGCTGGCTCAACCGCCTCGAAACGCCGTTTTATGACTTCGCTGGATCGACCCTGGTGCATTCGGTCGGCGGCTGGGGTGCCCTTGCCGGTGTGATGTTGCTGGGACCGCGTCTCGGCAAGTATACCGCCGATGGCAAGGTCAAGCCCATCCTGGGTCACAGCATGCCGCTGGCCACGATCGGTGTCTTCCTCCTCTGGCTCGGCTGGTTCGGTTTCAACGGTGGTTCGGTGCTCTCGGCGGATCCCGCCCTGGTGTCCCTGACTCTTGTCACCACCTCCCTGGCCGCCGCGGCGGGCGGTGTTGGTGCCGCCATGGTCTCCATCATCTTCCTCAAGAAGCCCGACCTGTCCATGGCGCTCAATGGCATCCTTGCCGGCCTGGTGGGCATCACCGCAGGTGCCGACCAAATGGGCCCGGGCAGCTCCATCGTCATCGGTCTCATCGCCGGGGTGCTGGTGGTCATGTCGGTGCTGTTCTTTGACAAGATCAAGATCGATGATCCGGTTGGCGCGATTTCGGTCCACCTGGTCTGCGGCATTTGGGGCACGCTGGCGGTGGGACTGTTCGGTGCCAAGGCTGGCGGTGCGCAGCTGACCAGCCAGTTGATCGGCGTGGTCGCCTACGGGGTCTTCGCCTTCGCCTTCGCCTTCGTGCTCTTCCTGGTTCTGAAGATGGTCATGGGCCTGCGTGTCAGCCGCGAGGAGGAATCCGAGGGGCTGGACATTGGCGAACACGGCAACGTCGCCTACCCGCAATTCCAGAGCAATCACTGATCCCGGCGGAAGGTTACTGTATCCGCTGCTCCCGAGCCCCGGCACCCAAGTGCCGGGGCTTTTTTTTGAACTTGGCACGTCATTTGCTTCACCTGCGATTCGATCCGGGTGCCAACCTCACCCGGGTCGCCAACCATCCCAACCATCGCCATGATTCGCATCCCGACCAGCTGGCGCACGCTTGCGTGCGGTCTCCTCGCCTCAGCCGCCCTCTGGGGCGGCGCTGTTTCCGCCCAGGAGGCGCCCGCCGCGCCGGCTCCGGCCGCCGAGGCTGCCAAAACACCCACGCTCGAGGAGTTGGCGGCCGATCTGGCCGACATCCAGGCCTACCTCAACAATGGCGAGCGCGTCACCGAGGCCGGCAAGTCGAAGATCCCCGGCCCCGGCCCGGGCCACAACGCCTGGCAAATGGTCAGTACCGCCCTGGTGCTGTTCATGACCCTGCCGGGTCTGGCGCTTTTCTATGGCGGTCTGGTGCGACGCAAGAACGTGCTGTCGGTGATTGCCCAGTGCATGGGCATTGCAGGCCTGGTCACCATTCTCTGGTGGGCCTGCGGCTACAGCCTGTCGTTCGGCGCCGGCAACGCCTACATTGGTGATTTCAGCTTCAAGTTCCTTGAGGGGGTTGAGCCTGGCAATGTGGGTGCCGGCTACCACTGGATCAGTGACAGCATGTGGGCGATGTTCCAGCTCACCTTCGCCATCATCACTCCGGCGCTCATTGTCGGCGCCATCGCCGAGCGCATGAAATTCATCTCGGTGCTCGTCTTCACCGCGATCTGGATGTTTGTGGTCTACTTTCCGTTTGCCCACATGGTCTGGGCCGGCAGCGGCCTGATGTGCGGCCCGCTCAACCCGGATGCCGGCATCAAGGCCATCGATTTTGCCGGTGGCACGGTGGTGCACATGACTTCGGGCTGGAGCGCCCTCGTGCTCTGCATCCTGCTCGGCAAGCGTCGCGGCGTCGGCAAGGAGTCGATGGCTCCGCACAGCATGGTGCTCTGCTCGATCGGCACCGGCATGCTCTGGGTCGGCTGGTACGGCTTCAACGCCGGCTCGGCCCTCGGTGCCGATGCCATCGCCGCGAATGCTTTCACCACCACCACCCTGGCTGCGGCGACTGCCGGCTTCGTCTGGGCCGTCGTTGAATGGATCCTGCGTGGCAAGCCTTCGGTGCTCGGTTTCTGCTCGGGCATCGTCGCCGGCCTGGTTGTCATCACGCCCGGTGCCGGCTTTGTCACCGCAACGTCGTCGGTCCTCATGGGAGTGCTGGCCGGTGTTGTGCCCTATTTTGCCGTTGCCTACCTGAAGAACTGGCTCGGTTACGACGACGCCCTCGACACCTTCGGCATCCACGGGGTTGGCGGCACCCTCGGCGCAGTGCTGACCGGCATTTTTGCCGATGAGCGGGCCAACAGCGTTGTCGCTGATCTCAAGGACGGCCTGCTCATGGAGCAGTTCAAGGCCATCGGCCTGACCATCGTCTGGAGCGTGGCCGCAACGGTTGTCATCGCTTATGTCGTCAAGGCCCTCGTTGGCCTGCGTGCCGAGCCCGAGGTGGAAAGCCAGGGGCTCGACCTCGCCGAGCACGGCGAGGCTGGCTACGAGTGAGCGAGTTCCGCTCGAATCTGGCCGGGGGTGCAACGCCCCCGGCTTTTTTTGCGCCCCGCCGCGCGGGTGGAGTTTGTTTTTCCCGATCGCGGTCTGCTGGACAGGCTGCGCGGGCGCGTATAACTCTGCTCCGCCGACCATGTCCACGCTCCTCATCGCCTTCGGGGCCTTTGTGCTCTACCTCGTCGCCTACCACACCTACGGCCGCTGGCTGGCGCGCCGGATCTTCCGGCTCGATCCGCAAGCGACGGTGCCGAGTGTCGAACTGAACGACGACTGCGACTACGTGCCCACCTCCAAGGGCATTGTTTTTGGTCACCACTTCACCAGCATTGCCGGCACGGGGCCGATTGTCGGTCCGGCACTGGCCATCATGTGGGGCTGGGTTCCAGCCCTGCTTTGGGTGCTGTTTGGTTCGATCTTCATCGGTGCCATGCACGACTTTGGCACTCTGGTGGTCAGTTTGCGCAACCGTGGCATGACGGTCGGTGAGGTGGCCGGCCGTCTTCTCAACAAGCGCGTGCGCCTGCTCTTTCTGGTGCTGCTGCTGTTCGCCTTGTGGGTGGTGCTGGCGATTTTTGGCTGGGTCATCGCCAGCGTTTTTGTGCAGTTCCCGGAATCCATCCTGCCAGTCTTTTTGCAGATCCCCATTGCCGTTTGGATCGGTGTCGCGGTGCACCGCAAGGGCCGCAATCTGCTTTGGCCCAGTGTCATCGCCCTCGCCCTCATGTATGCCACGGTCTGGCTGGGGGCCGGTTGCCCGGGCATGGCTTGGACGGGCGGTGGTCTGGGGGCCGCGATCCAGTCGTTGAATCAAAGTCTCGCCGCCTGGCCTCTGTGGCTCTGGGTGGCCGTGTTGCTCGGCTACTGCTACGCCGCCAGCGTCATGCCGGTCTGGGTGCTGCTGCAGCCGCGCGACTACATCAACAGCCTGCAACTGGTCACCAGTCTGGCTCTCATTGTGGTTGGACTGGTCGTTGCCGCCTCGGTCGGCGTTGGCGAGGCGGCCGCTCCGCTGGCCATGGCCGCGCCCGCCTTCAACGCGAGTCCGCTCAATGCGCCGCCGATTTTCCCCTTCCTCTTTGTCACCATTGCCTGCGGCGCCATCAGTGGTTTTCACTGTCTGGTCAGTTCCGGCATGAGCAGCAAGCAGCTGAAGTGCGAGACCGACGCCCAGTTTGTCGGTTACGGCTCGATGCTGCTGGAGGGGTTCCTGGCCACGCTGGTCATTCTTGCCGTGGGAGCCGGCATTGGCATGGGCTGGCAAAAATATCCCGACCTGCAGGGCGCCGCGCTCTGGACCGAGGTCTACAAGGATTGGAAGCTGGTCACCGGCGGTGAGGCCATCGCCGCCTTTGTGGTCGGGTCGGCCAATTTCGTGCAGGCGCTCGGTGTTGAGCCGGTCATGGCACGCGCGTTGATGGGCGTGCTGGTCGCCAGCTTCGCCGGCACCACCCTCGACACGGCCACTCGCCTGCAGCGCTACGTGGTGCAGGAGCTGGCCGCCACTTTTGCCCCGCAGGTTTCGCCCAGTGCCATGGCTGCCGAGGCCTACGACACCGAGTTCGAGCGCGGCCCGGTGAAGCGCGGCTTCAGCCTCAATCCCCTCGTCTGGCTGACCAACACGCATGGTGCCACCCTGTTTGCAGTCGGCACGGCGTTCCTGCTCGCGCTCTTCCCGGCGCCCGGTGCGGAATGGTCCTGGGAGACGATCGGCAAGGGGGGGCTCATTCTCTGGCCCCTGTTCGGCGCCACCAACCAGTTGCTTGCCGGTCTGGCCATGATGGTGGTCAGCTTCTGGCTGCTGCGCCGCGGCATGCCGACCTGGTTCGCCGCCCTGCCCATGGTGTTCATGCTTGCCATGCCGGCTTGGGCACTTTGGATTGACGTCCAGCGCTGGATGAATGGCGGCAGCTGGATTCTTGTCGCGGTCGGCATGATCATGCTTGCGATCGAGGCGTGGATGGTTGTCGAGGCCTGCCTGCTCTGGCCAAAGGTGCGCGGCGTGCTTGAACCCGCCCTGCCACCCTTGCCGCCACGCACTCAGGTGGCCGGCACAGCGACCGGTGGCGCCTGAGTCATGCACGTTCCCAGCCTGATCGAAAAGAAGCGCGACGGTGCCGCCCTCGACGCCGGCGAGATCCGCGCGCTGATTCGCGCTTACACGGAGGGGGAATTGCCGGACTACCAGATGAGCGCCCTGGCGATGGCGGTGTTCTTCCGCGGCATGAACCTGGAGGAGACCACCGCACTGACCGAGGCCATGCGGCGCAGCGGTCGCGTGCTCGAATGGGCGGCGAATGCGCCGCCGAGGGCCGACAAGCACTCCACCGGTGGTATTGGTGACAAAACCTCTCTGATCGTTGCGCCGCTGCTTGCGTGCGACGGTCTCTGGGTGCCCATGCTGGCCGGTCGGGGTCTTGGCATCACTGGCGGCACGATCGACAAACTCGAAGCCATCCCCGGCTTTCGCAGCCGGCTCACCGTGGATGAACTGCAGGAGGTGGTGGGCCGAATCGGCTGTGTCATCGCTGGTCAAAGTGGCGAGCTGTGCCCGGCCGACCGCAAGCTGTACGCCCTGCGCGATGTCACTGCCACGGTGCCGACCATTCCGCTGCTGACCTCAAGCATCCTCTGCAAGAAGCTGGCCGAGGGACTCGATCGTCTCGTGCTCGATGTGAAGTTCGGCAGTGGCGCTTTCATGACCACAGAGGCCGGTGCGCGTGCGCTCGCCGACAGCCTGACGGCCGTCGGTCGTGCTCTCGGGGTCGATGCGCGGGTGCAACTCAATCGGATGGATGAGCCCACTGGCGAGTCGGCGGGCAACGCCCTTGAGGTTGCCGAATGCGTGCGCTGCCTGCAGGGCGGCGGGCCTCCCGATCTGGAGGCGCTCGTGCTGGATTTGGTCGGTGAGGTGGCGGATTCCCCCCGCGCCGTGCACGCGGCGCGCCTGCGCAACGGCGAAGCCTGGCAGAAGTTTCAAGCGATGGTGGCTGCGCAGGGGGGCGAGGTGGATGCGCTCGAACGTTTCACCGAACTGCATGCCGCGCCGGTCATTGTCGAGTTGCCATCGCCGGCTTCCGGCGTGCTGCGCCGGCTGGATGCCGGTTGCGTCGGACGCACCCTGGTGGCGCTTGGCGCAGGTCGCGCGAAGGCGACGGACGTCATTGATCCCGCGGTCGGTGTGGATCGGATGGTCAAGAGCGGCACCGAAGTCCGTGCTGGTGAGCCGCTGCTGCGGGTGCATGCGCGAACGCCGGAAGCTGCGCAGCAGGCGCTGGCCTCGCTGTGGGCTGCGGTGGTCGTCGAATAGCCGGCGTCAGTAGACGTCGCGGCGGTAGCGTTTGGCTTCCTTGAGCGCAGCCATGTAGGCGGCGGCTTCCTCGGCCGATTTGCCGCCCTGCTGTTCGATGATGGTGTGCAGGGCCTTGTCGACGTCGACCGCCATGCGCGAGGCATCGCCGCAGACGTAGACAATGGCGCCCTGTTCGAGCCAGGCGAAGAGGTCGGCGCCGTGCTCAAGCATCTTGTGCTGGACGTAGATCTTCTCGGCCTGGTCGCGGCTCCAGGCCGTCGTCAGGCGCTCCAGCGTGCCATCCGCCAGGTAGCCCTCAAACTCGTCCTTGTAGAAGAAGCAGGATTTTTCGCTGACCTCGCCAAAGAACAGCCAGGCCTTGCCCTTGGCGGCGGTGGCCTTGCGTTCCTGCAGGAAGGCGCGGAAAGGGGCGATGCCGGTGCCCGGGCCGATGAAGATCACCGGCACGTCCTCGTGCGCTTCCGGCAGGCGGAAGCCCTTGCCGTGGTTGACGAAAACCGGAATCGGCGTGTCGGCGGTGATGCGCTCGGCAAGGAAGGTCGAGGCGACGCCGCCGCGCTCGCGACCGTGGCTGGTGTAGCGGACCGTCGCGATGGTGAGGTGCACCGAGTCGGGATTGGCGCGCTGGCTGCTGCTGATCGAGTACAGGCGGATGTTGAGCTTTTTGAGCAGGCCGATGAATTCCGCAGGCTCAAACTTCGCGGTCGGGTTTTCCAGCAGAAGATCGATGACAAAGCGGCCCCAGAGGTAGTTTTTCAGGTCCTCCTTGCGCTCGGGCTCGAGCAGGCCGTTGAGCGCGCTGTCACCGCCGGTCTTTTCGAGAATGGCCTTGATGAGCTTGTTGTCGACCTCGGTGATCAGGCTGCCCTCGATGAGCGCCTGGCGCACCGGTACCTGCTCGGTCGGCCGCTTCGGATGAGCGACGATTTCCTCACCGCTGAAGCCGAGCACCTGCAGCATCTCGTCGACCAGCTTCGGGTCGTTGGTCGGCTGCACGGCGAGGGAGTCGCCCGGGGTGTACTCGAGGCCGCTGCCGGTGAGGTCGATCTCGTAGTGGCGGGTGTTTTTCGGCGCGCCGGGCCCCGACAGGTCGTAGGCGGTGGTCACCCGTGCGATGCAGGGGTTCTTGACGTTGTAGACGGGTTTGCCGGTCGCGGGGGTACTCATGGGGAAAGGGAAAAGAGGGGAATCAGGCTGGCGAGATGAGACAGCTTGTCAACGCCGGGCGTCCAGCAGGTCCCGTGCCGGATTGGCCGGTTCAGCGGGCCGCCTCGTAGGCATCCTGGTAGCCGCGCTCGAAGCTGCGCCGGTGGCGCGGATCGTAGCGACCGGCATGGGCGGCGGGATCGGCTGGTCGACCGGCGACGCGGTCACGAAGGCCGTAGTCGTAGCCTTGGTTGTAGGCGGGATCGGCGGATGGTGTGGAGGCCGCCCCGCGGGTGTAGCCTTCCTGATAGCCCGTCTGGTAGGCGTTGGCCTGACCCGCGGGCAGAGCGAGGGCGGCATTCCATGGGTTGCGAGCGGCGCCAGCTGTCGCATCGGCGAGGCCGTCGGTCTGACCGCGTTCGTAGGCGGCGGTCTGCAGCTCGCGGTCTTCTTCGCGCAGGAGGCTGCGCTGCTGTTCGCGGGTTTCGGGGTAGGGTGGTACAGCGCGTTGGAAAAGAGATCGGCCGCCGGGGCCGCTGCACTGAATCAGCAGCAGGCTTGCGGGCAGCAGAAGGATCCGCGCTTGCATGGCGTCAGTCCTCGAAGCGAATCACGTATTCGCCCTTCTTGTGCATGTTCTCGTGGTCACGGGCGCGCACCTCGAGGTAGCCGATGTCATTTTTGATCCAGTCGACCTGGCGCAGCAGCTTGTCGCGCTCGGCCAGCAGAATGTCGCGTTCGCGGTGCAATTCCTCCAGCTTTGCCCGCATGGCCCGCTGCTTGGCCATGGGGCGTTGATGCAGCTGGACGATCGCCGGCACCACCAGGAGCAGAGCGCAGAACTTGCCGGCACGAATGAACCGCTTCAGCCAGCGTTCCAAACGCTGGCCGGACGGATCATCGGGGGCGAAGTCGTCGTCGATCATGGGGGTGCCGGCGGCGCCGGCGGTAGTCTTAGACCTTCATGCGGCCGCCGAAGACGGCGCTGTCGCCGAGTTCCTGCTCAATGCGCAGGAGCTGGTTGTACTTCGCGATGCGGTCGCTGCGGGACAGGGAGCCGGTCTTGATCTGGCCGCAGTTGGTGGCGACGGCGAGGTCGGCGATCGTGTAGTCTTCGGTTTCGCCCGAGCGGTGGCTCATGACGGCGGTGTAGCCGTGGCGATGGGCAAGGTCGACCGCGTCGAGCGTCTCGGTGAGCGAGCCGATCTGGTTGACCTTGACCAGGATCGAGTTGGCGATGCCCTGGTCGATGCCCTTCTGCAGGAACTTGGTGTTGGTGACGAAGAGGTCGTCGCCGACGAGCTGCGTGCTGCCGCCCATTTCCCTGGTGAGGATGGCCCAGCCGTCCCAGTCGTTCTCGGCGCAGCCGTCCTCGATCGAGACGATCGGGAACTTCTTCTTCAGCTCGGCGTAGTAGGCAACCAGCTCCGCGGCGCTGCGCTCGGACTTGTCGCTCTTCTTGAAGACGTACTTGTTCTTCTTCTTGTCGTAGAACTCCGAGGAGGCGACGTCGAGGGCGATGCAGATGTCGTCACCGATCTTGTAACCGGCCTTCTCGATGGCCTGGGCGATGACTTCCAGCGCGTGGTCGGCGCTCTTCAGGGTCGGCGCGAAGCCGCCCTCGTCGCCGACGGCGGTGTTGAGGCCGAGGTCGTGCAGGATCTTCTTGAGGGCGTGGAAGACTTCCGCGCCGTAGCGCAGCGCTTCGGAGAAGGTCGGCGCGCCCTTGGGCATGATCATGAACTCCTGGAAGTCAATCGGGGCGTCGCTGTGGGCGCCACCATTGATGATGTTCATCATCGGCACCGGCAGCACCTTGGCGTTGGGGCCGCCGACGTACTTGTAGAGCGGCTGGCCGAGCGCGGTCGCGGCGGCCTTGGCAGCGGCAAGGGAGACGCCGAGGATGGCGTTGGCACCCAGTTTCGACTTCGTCGGCGTACCATCGAGCTCAAGCATGGCGCGGTCGAGGGAAACCTGGTCGGAGGCGTCGCTGCCGATGATGCAGTCGGCGATCTCATTGTTGACGGCGTCCACCGCCTTCAGCACGCCCTTGCCGAGGTAGCGCTTCTTGTCGCCATCGCGCAGTTCCAGGGCTTCGTGTTCGCCGGTGCTGGCGCCGCTGGGCACGGCGGCGCGGCCGATGGCCCCGCCCTCCAGCATCACGTCCACCTCAACGGTGGGGTTGCCGCGCGAATCGAGAACTTCGCGCCCGGTCACTGCTACAATGGTCAGATCGTCCATGAGTTGATTGGTTAAGTGTACTTAATCTTTGGGGTTTTGGCAAGCGGGACCGGCGAGAAGCCGCCCGTGCGCCTGTCCGATAGCAGGAAACCCCGCCGGCTCAACCGGAGATGTGTCTGACAGGGGTGCGAGCCGGGCACAGGCTGCCGGCCCGGGGTAGAGCACGCCGTTGCCGCCACCGTGTGGGGCTTGCTGCGGCACGCGCGCGCTCTGGCACTTTCCCTCTTGCGTGGCGCGGCGGGCGTGCCACCTTCGCGCCCCTTTCCCCATGGCCCTCATCGTCCAGAAATACGGCGGCACCTCCGTCGGCAACCCGGAACGCATTCGCAACTGCGCGAGGCGCATCCTGGAAACCCAGCGCGCCGGCCACCAGGTGGTTGCCGTGGTTTCGGCGATGTCGGGGGTGACCGACAGCCTGATCAAGCTGGCGAAGGAGGTTTCGCAGGCGCAGGAGCCCGCCGAACGCGAGATGGATGTGCTGCTGGCCACCGGCGAGCAGACGACCATCGCCCTGACCGCCATGGCGATCAACGATCTCGGCGGCAAGGCGGTGTCGCTCACCGGTGCCCAGGCCGGCATTTCGACCGACCGGGTGCACACCAAGGCGCGCATCGTCAACATCACCCCGGATGCGGTGCAGCGCATGCTCGACGAGGGCAACATCGTCATGCTGGCCGGCTTCCAGGGCCAGACCGATCGCGGTGAAATCACCACGCTCGGCCGCGGCGGCAGCGACCTCACCGCGATTGCCATGGCCGCGGCGATCAAGGCCGATCTCTGCCAGATCTACACCGACGTCGATGGCGTCTACACCTGCGATCCGCGTATCGTCAAGACGGCCGCCAAGATCCCCGAGATCAGCTACGACGAGATGCTGGAAATGGCCAGCAGCGGCAGCAAGGTCATGCAGAGCCGCAGCGTCGAGTTCGCCAAGAAGTTCGGCGTACGCTTTGAGGTGCGCAGCAGTTTGAACCACAACCCAGGAACCCTCGTGAAAGAAGAAACCCCCGGCATGGAATCGGTCGTCGTCCGCGGCGTCAGCCTTGAGCGCAACCAGGCCAAGGTCACCATCGACGACGTGCCCGACCGCCCCGGCGTCTCCGCCGTCATCTTCGGTGCCATTGCCTCGGCCAATGTCGTGGTCGACATGATCGTCCAGAACGTCTCGTTCGACGGCGAGACCGACATCTCCTTCACCCTCGCCGCTTCCGACCTGCCCAAGGCCGAGGCTTCCCTGCGCGCCATCCTGCCGGCGCTCGGCGACAAGGTCACCCTGCGCACCGAAAGCGGCATTGCCAAGCTCAGTGTCGTCGGCATCGGCATGCGCAGCCACAGCGGTGTTGCCGCCACCATGTTCCGCGCCCTGGCCGACGCCAATGCCAACATCCTCATGATCTCCACCTCGGAGATCAAGACGGCGGTCATCGTCAAGGAAAGCGAGATCGAAAAGGCCGCCCAGGCCGTGCACACGGCCTTTGGCCTCGACGCCGCTCCGGCGGCCTGAGGTTGCCTGGCGGGCATGGCGGCACGCCGCCGCCCTCCGGAAGCCGTTCCCAGCGGGCGCGGTTGTTTTTCAAGGCAGCTCCAGCCAAGCCTCGTAGGCCTCATTGATCAGGCAGTCCTCGCCGAGCGCGTCCTTGAGCGGATCGCTCTCTTTGGCGCTGAAGCCCAGGTGCAGGTGCCGGCGCCAGCCTTCGGCATGCTCGAATTGGCCCGACAGTTGGCCGACCCGGCGTGAGGCCTCGTCCATGCTCACCAGGTAGGAATCCATGCCCTGGGTGACATCGAGCCAGTTCTTCTGGCTGACGTGCGCCGCCAGCGCCACGCGCTTGCGGGCGTGCACCCGGCTCGTGTCGACGTAGGCGCCGGCATGGATGCGCTTGCGCAGCGGGTCGCAGAGGCCGTGCGGCATGGCGTGATAAACGGTGACGTCGTGCAGGAAGTTCGGCCGCGGCGGATCGGTGACGAAGTTCTGGATGGCATGGGCGAACGTGGCCGTGCAGGCGAGGCGCTGGGCGTTCTGGTGGTCCTCCATGTAGTCGGCCGGCGAATGGGTCAGGACGATGCTCGGCTGCGCCTCGCGCACCACCGCCGCCACCTTGCGCAGCAGCGGCGGGCTGTAGACCAGTTCCAAATCGTCGCTGATGGGCGGGTAAAAGCTCGCTCCCAACAGGCGCGCCGCCTCCTGCGCCTCGGCCAGGCGGGTGCGCGAGGTGGTCGGACCATCCATCTCCAGCGAACCGCCGTTGCCCGTGCACAGGTTCATGTAGTGCAGGTCCCAGCCCTTCTCCTGGAGCAGCAGCATCGTGCCGGCGGCGACGAATTCGATGTCATCAGGGTGGGCGAAGAGGGCGAGGACGGAGGGCATGGCGGGTTCTTTCCGGGGCGGGTCGGGGTTTGTCAAAAGAATCCGGAGAAGTACGCTGCCGGTGCATCGGCACCTTGCAAAAGGCCGCGCCCCATTGAAAATCAGGCCGTCCCTTTTCCAACCTTTCCGTCATGCCCAAGAAAGCCGCCGCCAAGCCCGCTGCCCCCGCCGAAGCCCGTCGCCCCTCCTCCGAGATCCGGCCGATCCGGAAACTCATGGTGGCGAACCGTTCGGAGATTGCCATCCGCGTCATGCGCGCGGCCACCGAGCTGGGCATGAAAACGGTGGGCATCTACGCCCAGGAAGACCGCTTCTGCCCGCACCGCTTCAAGGCCGACGAGGCCTACGAGCTCAACAAGGACAAGGGCCCGCTCGGTGCCTACCTCGACATCGAGGGCATCGTGGCGCTCGCCAAGGAGAAGGGCGTCGACGCCATCCACCCGGGTTACGGTTTCCTCAGCGAGAACCCGCAGTTCGCCCAGGCCTGCAAGGACGCCGGCATCATCTTCGTCGGACCCGAGGCGAAGATCCTCGACATGATGGGCGACAAGACCGCCGCCCGCAACGTCGCCCGCAAGCTCGGCGTGCCGATTCTTGAGGGCACCGACGAGCCGGTCAGCGACCGCCGCGAGGCGCTGGCCATCGCCAAGAAGATCGGCTTCCCGCTCATCATCAAGGCCGCCTTTGGCGGCGGCGGCCGCGGCATGCGCATCGTGCGCGAGGCGAAGGACCTGGAGAAGCTGCTCGACGAGGCCCAGACCGAGGCCGAGCGCGCCTTCGGCAACGGCGCGGTGTTCCTGGAGAAATTCGTCGGCAAGGCCAAGCACATCGAGGTGCAGATCCTCGCCGACAAGCACGGCAATGTCCTGCATCTGCACGAGCGCGACTGCTCGGTGCAGCGCCGCCACCAGAAGGTCATCGAGCAGGCGCCCAGCTACGGGGTCCGGCAGGAGATCATCGACGGCCTCTGCGACGCCGCCGTCAAGCTGGCCCGCGAGGTCAACTACACCCATGCCGGCACCGTTGAGTTCCTCGTCGATCACGAGACCGGCGAGTGGTTCTTCATCGAGATGAACCCACGCGTGCAGGTGGAGCACACGGTGACCGAGGAGATCACCAGCATCGACATCGTGCGCAGCCAGATCCTCATCGCCCAGGGTTACCAGATCCATCAGGAGCCGCTCGGCCTGCCGACCCAGGACAAGATCGAAAAGACCGGCTTTGCCATCCAGTGCCGCATCACCACCGAGGATCCGGAGAACGCCTTCACGCCGGACTTCGGGCGCATCCTCAACTACCGCAGCCCGGGCGGCTTCGGCGTCCGCCTCGACGGCGCGCTCGGCGCCACCAACGCGGTGGTCACGCCCTACTACGACTCGATGCTGGTCAAGCTCACCGTCTACGGCCGCACCTACCAGCAGGCGCTCGACCGCATGGACCGCAGCCTGCGCGAGTTCCGCATCCGGGGGGTGAAGACCAACATCCCGTTCCTCATGAACGTCGTCCATCACGGCGACTTCAAGACCGGCCAGGCGACCACGCGCTTCATCGACAACAACCCGGACCTGCTCAAGTTCACCGCCCGCAAGGACCGCGCCACCAAGCTGCTCAACTATCTGGCCGACACCCAGGTCAACGGCAACCCCTTCGCCAAGGGCCATAAGCCCGACAAGCTGTTTGCCGCCCCGCCCATTCCGAAGTCCGACCACCGCGTCGCGCCCGCCCCGGGCACCAAGCAGCTGCTGACGACGCTCGGCGCCGAGAAGTTCTGCAAGGAGTGGGTCGCCAAGCAGAAGCGCCTGCTGCTCACCGACACGACGATGCGCGACGCCCACCAGTCGCTGCTCGCCACGCGCATGCGCACCTACGACATGCTCGCCGTCGCCGACTCCGTGGCGCGGCGCACGCCGAACCTGTTCTCGCTGGAGATGTGGGGTGGAGCCACCTTCGACGTCAGCATGCGCTTCCTGCGCGAGGATCCGTGGGAGCGCCTGCGCGCGATCCGCGAGAAGGTGCCGAACATCCTCCTGCAGATGCTCTTCCGCGGCTCCAACGCGGTCGGCTACAGCAACTACCCCGACAACGTCGTCAAGGGCTTCGTCAAGCACGCCGCCGCCAACGGCATGGACGTGTTCCGCATCTTTGACTCGCTCAACTACCTGCCCAACCTCACCGCCGCCATGCAGGCCGTGCGCGAGGAAACCGGCTCGATCTGCGAGGGCACGCTCTGCTACACCGGCGACATCCTCGATCCGAAGCGCGACAAGTACGACCTGAAGTACTACGTGCGCCTCGCCCGCGAGCTCGAGAAGATGGGCGCGCACATGCTCTGCATCAAGGACATGGCCGGCCTGGTGCGGCCCTTTGCCGCCAAGAAGCTGGTCAAGGCTCTCAAGGATGAGGTCGGCATCCCCATCCACTTCCACACCCACGACACCAGCGGCCTGAACGCCTCCAGCCTGCTCGAGGCCGCCATTGCTGGCGTCGACGTGGTCGATGCCGCCATCTCCAGCCTCTCCGGCGGCACCTCGCAGCCGAACCTCAACTCCCTGGTCGCCGCCCTCCAGCACACCCCGCGCGACACCGGCCTCGACGCCGACGCCCTGCAGGAGTTCAGCGACTACTGGGCGGCCGTGCGCAGCTTCTACAAGCCCTTCGACACCGCCGAACCCTACGGCACCGCCGAGGTCTACCTGCACGAGATGCCGGGCGGCCAGTACACCAACCTCAAGGAGCAGGCCACCGGCATGGGCATGGCCCATCGCTGGCCGGAAATCGCCCACGCCTACGCCGAGGTCAACCAGCTCTGCGGTGACATCGTCAAGGTGACGCCGTCGAGCAAGGTCGTCGGCGACCTCGCCATTGAATGTGTCGCCCGCGGCGTCAAGCCGGCCGACATCTTCAACCTGCAGGGCACCAAGTGGAGCAAGGACGTCACCAGCATGTTTGAAGGCTGGCTCGGCGAACCCTTCTACGGCATGGAATCCGCCAAGGCCGCCGACTCGCGCAAGAAGTGGAACAAGCTCGCCGACGCCATCGTCGGCAAGGATGGCAAGCGCATCAAGGGCCGCCCCGGCACCCATGCCGCCAAGATCCAGCTCGACGAGGTGCGCGCGGAACTGAAGGCCAAGCTCAAGAAGGACCCGACCGATGACGACGTCTGGAGCTACCTCATGTACCCGGATGTCTTCCTGAAGTTCGCCGACTTCCGCAAGACCTACGGCGACGTCTCGGCCCTGCCCACGCCGGCTTATTACTACGGCCTGCGCGACAAGGAGGAGATCAACGTCCACCTCGAGGAGGGCAAGACCCTGTTCATCCGTCTGCTCAACCTCACCGAGCCGGATGCCAACGGCCAGCAGACCGCCATCTTCGAACTCAACGGCTACCCGCGCCACACGACGGTCACCAACAAGGCCCTCGCCAAGAACGCCGTCACCAAGGCCAAGGCCGACCCGGCCGACCCCAGCCAGGTCGGCGCCCCCATGCCCGGCATGGTCGCCAGCATCGCCGTCAGCGTCGGTCAGAAGGTCAAGGAGGGCGAGACCCTGCTCACCCTCGAGGCCATGAAGATGTTCGCCGCCGTCGCCTCCCCGGTCGCCGGCACCGTCACCGAGGTCTGCACCAAGATCGGCGAAAGCGTCGAAAGCAAGGACCTGCTGGTGCGGTTGGGCAAGTGAGGCAACCTTCGTGACGGGACCCCGATGGGGTCCCTCGCGGGGGAGGTTGGGTGTGGCGGGTTTCCCCAGGCAAGGCTGCTGCGCAGCCATGCCTGGGCTGCATGACGGAACCGCGTTGCGGTTCGGGGATCGGCATGTGGCAGCGCGCAAGCGTGGCCATCGGGAATCGAAACCGCGTTGCGGTTCGGGTGTGAGCATCGACACGCCCGTGAAAATCGAAACCGCGACAGGGTTCACCCAAGCCCAACGGGCTTGCATCATGAAGCCCAGGGATGCCGAGCGTAGCGAGCGCTTCCCTGGGACCTGGGACGTCGAACAACCCCTGACGCAACGGGCCGCGAACCCTGCAGGGGTTCCGTCCTTCGACACGAGAAGACCCATTCACACCGCCCCCGCCCACGCCGCGGCGAGCCGTCCGGCGGCCTGGCCGGTGGCGAGGCAGGTGCCCATGACGCGCACGGAGGCCAGGGCTTCATGATCGGCGGAGAGGCAGCGGCCGGCGAAGAACAGGCCGGGGGCGTCGCGGCGACGCAGGCAACCCACCGGGATGCCGGCGGGTTCGGGGCGGTCGAAGTAACGGAACTTTGGGCCGCGCGCGGTCTCGCGCTTTTCCATCGGCCATCCGGCCAGCGCCACCTCATCCGGAAAACGCCGGCACACGGCCAACTCGTCGCCGCAGAGCAGGTGATCGCCGGCGTAGCAGGCGCTTTCGCGTACGCCGAGCCGGTCCGGATGCCGCGGCGGCGGCGTGTTGGCGAAATCGGGGTGCTGCGTGCGCAGCCACGAGCTCAGCCCGTCGAGCACGGCGCGACCCTCGGCGACGACTGCGGCCTGGCGTGCGGGATCCAGCGGATCCCAGTCAGGGCCGCCGGCTTCCAGGTCGATCGTGACAAAGACCTCGCCCGTCAGCGGGGCGTCGCGGAAGGCGGCGCCAAGCGCGGCGGCGGGCAGTTTGCCCTCGCGCACGGCGCGGGCGATGGCTGCGGCAAGTTGGAGTCGCCAGCGGTCATCGTGCATGCCGCCGACCCCGGTGAAGGCGCCGATGTAGGCGGGGCGGTACCGGGTGCTCGGCGGAGGCTGCAGCCAGGCGGGGTTGGCCAATCGCGCGCCCGTGGCATCGCCGGTGGCATCGACCAAGGCGCGCGTGTTCAGTTGCTGGCGCTCGCGGCCGTCGCTCAGCTCCAGTTGCCAGCCGTGCTCCGTGCGCTGCAGGCCGGTCCATTCCCAGCCATGCAGGCGAGTCAGGTTGGGTTCACGATCGCAGAGTTCGGCGGCGAGCGACGCGAAGTGGGCGGGCGATTGGCGCAGCACGAAAACGCGGCCCATCCGGTCGGGGGCGGTCTGGCCGGTGCGTGCCATCATGAGCCGGCCGATCTCCTCCGGCAGGCCGGGATTCAGCCAGGCCCAGGGGCGTGAGACATCGGGATGGAAGAGGCCACAGAAGGTGTGCACCTGGGCGAGGCTGCCCATGCCGCCGGGGCGGTCGCCGCGCTCCAGCAGCAGGGTGCGTGCGCCGGCGCGGGCGGCGGCCAGGGCGGCGGCCATGCCGGCGCTGCCGCCACCGGCGATGATGACGTCGGCCGCGGTCATGACGCGGGCGCTTCGACGGGCAGGCTGTTGAGCCAGGCCGCCAGGGCGGCGGCCGTGGCGCAGCGTGCGCGTGTGATTTCAGCGGGCGGCAGGCGACGGCCGAAGGCCTGCTCGGCGGCGACGATGAGACGCATCAAAGCCAGCGAATCGAGCCCGCAGGCAAACAGGTCGCTGTCGGCTGCGAGCGGTTCGTCCGTCTCGACGATGGCCTGCTCGTCGAGCAGGGCGAGAACGGCGTCGGCGGTGATGGCGGCGGGCATGGTTTCATCATGCAGGCGGCGGTGGCGACCTGCAACCCTGCGGTCAGCGCCGGCGCGGTGCGGTGGGGGGGAAACGCTGCAGGAAAAGCTCCTCGGCGGCCAGGGTGCCGATCAGGAAGAGGCGACCGCCGGCGGGCAGCACCGCGTCCGGGCCCGGGTTGATGTCGCGGCGGCCGTCCTGTTCGATGGCGATGACGGTGCAACCGGTCTGCGAGCGCAGTTGCAATTCGCCGAGGCGCTGGCCGGCGACCGCCGGCGGCACGGGGGCAGGGAAGACATTGACGCCCTCGGCGAGCAGCAGGTGATCGCCGCCGCGCAGCAGGTTGAAGACCGTGTTGGCGCCCATGGAGGCGTAGGAGAGCACGAGGTCGGCGCCGGCGCGCAGCAGGGTCTTGACGTTGCGATCAAGGGTGCTGCGCGCGAGGATCTGCCAGTTGCTGCGCAGCTTGCGGAAAAAGATCGTGAGGGCGACGTTGGTGTCGTCGTCGTGGGTGGTGATGACCAGGGTGGTGGCCTCGCGGGCGCCGGCTTTCTTGAGCACCTCCATTTGGGTGGCGTCGCCGATGACCGCGCCGTCGATGCCGGCGACGCGCTCGGCGATTTTTTCGACGAGGCTGGCTTGGATGCCGAGATCGCCCAGCGCGCGCGCCGTGGCGCGGCCGACGCGGCCGCCGCCGACGATGAGCACGCGCGGCTTGTCCTGGGCGTTGTTGGGGAAGGCGGCGTTGTAGCGGTCAAGCTGCGCGCGCGTGCCGGCGAGCACGAAGATGGTGTCGGCGCGGATCTCCAGGCCAGCCTCGGCGACGGCGAGCCGGCCGTGGTCCCAGACGCCGATGACGCTGACGCCGGTGCGCGAGCGCAGGCCGCTTTGGGCGAGGGTCTGGCCGACCAGCGGCGTGCCGGCGGCGGCCGCCTCGGCGATGAGCAGGCCGTCGAGGCTGCCGATGACGTGGGCGTCGGAGTCGCGGATGCTGACGCGTCGGGCAAGGGCGGCGCCCATCATCTCCTCAAGGCGCAGCACGAGGGTGGCGCCGGCGAGTTCAAGCACGTCGCGGGCGGCGTCGGAGGAGGCCGAGGCGACGATGGGTACCCGCTCGCAGAGGCCGCGCGCGGTGAAGGTGGCGTTGGTGTTGATGACGTCGGTGCGCGTGGCGACGAGCAGGGCGGCCTGGTCGAGGCGCATGCGCCGGTAGGTGTCCGGGTCGTCGAGGTCGCCGACGGCGACGCGCACGCCGCGTTCGACGAGTTCGAGCGCCTCCTGCAGGGTCGGGCAGAGGACGACGCAGGGGTGGCCGTACTGGGCGAGCATGGGGATGAGGGCGCTGGCCAGCGGGCCGTGATCGGTGAGGATGACGTGGCCGCGGGTGTCCGGCGGCAGTTCGCGCGGTGCCTTGGCGGCGGCCTGGGCGCGCATCCAGGGGGCGTAAAAGAACTCGATGAAGGTGAAGGGCAGCAGCACCAGCATGAACATGACGCCGGAACTGAGCACGAGGACTGAGAACAGCCGGCCGGCATCGCCCTGAAAGGTGATGTCGCCAAAGCCGAGTGTGGTCATCACCGTCAGCGTCCAGTACAGACCGGTGATCCAGCTGTGCTGCTGGCCCTCGCGCAGCATGAGCAGGTGGAAGGCGATGCTGTACAGAACAACCAGAGTTGCGAGCACCAGCAGCAGGTTGACCAGCGCGCGCAGATTGGTCCGGCTGGTGCGGTTCTCCAGCATCGGGTTGATGACAGCGAGCAGGGACTTCATCGGCATGGAGCATGACTCGCGGCCACGGGCCGACTCAAGCTCATTTCGCGGCGGCAGGCATGTCGAGCACACGGGTCAGGAAGGCCCAGGTGTCGGCGGTTTCCTCGATGACCTTGGCCAGTGCGGTGCCGGCTCCATGGCCGGCACTTGTCTCCACGCGAATGAGCACCGGCGGGCCGTCCTCGGCCTGGCATGCCTGCAGGCGGGCGGCGAACTTGAAGCTGTGCGCGGGCACGACGCGGTCGTCATGGTCGGCGGTTTTCACAAGTGTCGCCGGATAACGCGTGCCGGGCCTGAGGTTGTGCAGCGGCGAGTAGGCGAACAGGGCCTTGAACTCCTCCGAATTCTCGCTGCTGCCGTAGTCGCTCTTCCAGGCCCAGCCGATGGTGAAGCGGTGGAAGCGCAGCATGTCCATGACGCCGACCGAAGGCAGCGCCGCGCCGAACAGTTCGGGGCGCTGGGTCATGCAGGCACCAACCAGCAGGCCGCCGTTGCTGCCGCCCTGTATGGCGAGTTTGGCGGCCGAGGTGATCTTCTCGCGCTGCAGCCATTCGGCGCAGGCGATGAAGTCGTCGAAGACGTTCTGCTTGCGCAGCTTGGTGCCGGCGGCATGCCAGTCGGCGCCGTACTCGCCACCGCCGCGCAGGCAGGCCTGGGCATAGACACCGCCGAGCTCGAGCCAGGCGATGCGACTGGCCGAGAAGGCGGGTGTCAGGCTGATGTTGAAGCCGCCGTAGCCATAGAGCAGGCAGGGATTGGCACCATCGAACTGCAGGCCCTTCTTATGGGCGAGGAAAAGCGGCACGCGCGTGCCGTCCTTGCTGGTGACGAAGACCTGGCGCGTTTCGTAGGCGGCGGGATCGAAGTCGACCTGGGGCCGCCAGTGCGGTGTGCTGCGGCCGCTGGCGACCTCGAAGCGATGGATGGCGCCGGGTTCGGTGAAGCTGGTGAAAAGGTAAAAGGTTTCTCCCTCGTCGCGGCGACCGCTGAAGCCAGTGACGGTGCCAAGGCCGGGCAGTTCGATGTGGCGGATCAGGCGGCCATCGAGGTCGTGGGCGCGCATCTCCGAGTGTGCATCCTTGAGGTACTCGCAGAGCAACTGGTTGCCGACCACGGAGACACCTTCGAGCTTGTCTTCCGAGGAGGCGATGATTTCGCGCCAGTGCTCGCGTTGCGGGCGGGTGATGTCGATGGCGATGACGCGGTAGCGCGGCGCCTCGAGATCGGTGCGGAAGTAGAAAAGGCTGCCGATGTTGTCGAGGAACTCATAGGCGGCGTCGAAGTCGTTGAGCAGTTCGACCACGGGGGCATTGTCGTCTGCGAGGCTGCGGTAAAAGACGCGCTTCCGCGGGTCGGTGCCATGGGTGACGGTGAAGACCAGGTAGGCGCCGTCATCGCTGACGCGGGCATGCAGGCCCCAGTCGGGCTGGTCGGGGCGCGCGTAGATCAGACGATCCTCGGCCTGCGGCGTGCCGAGGCGGTGGAACCAGACCGTCTGGTTTTTGTTGGCCTCGGTGAGGGCCGCGCCCTCGCTTGGCTGCGGGTAGCGACTGTAGTAAAAGCCCGAGCCATCGGGTGCCCAGGAGGCGCCGCTGAACTTGATCCAGCGTAGCAGGTCGTCGGTGTCGGTGGTCGTGGCGATGTCGCGCACGCGGAATTCCTGCCAGTCGCTGCCTGCCTGCGACAGGCCGTAGGCGAGGAAACGGCCGTCACGGCTGGGGGCGACGACGGTGAGCGAGGTGGTGCCGTCGGCAGAGAGCGTGTTCGGATCGAGCAGCACGCGCGACGGCCCATCGGGGCGGTCGGCGACATGCAGCACGCTCTGGTTTTGCAGGCCGCTGTTGCGGGTGAAGAACCACTTGCCGCCTTCCTGCCAGGGCACGCCAGAGCGCTCGTAGTTCCAGAGCTTTTCCAGTCGCGCGCGCAGGGCTTCGCGGCCTGGGATGGCGCGCAGCCAAGGCAGGGTGACGGCGTTCTGCGCCTGCACCCAGGCCTTCGTCTCGGGGCTCGTGTCGTCCTCAAGCCAGCGGTAGGGATCGGCGATCTGCACGCCGTGGTAGTCATCCACCACTTCCTGCTGGCGGGTTTCGGGATAGACCAGGGGCTGGGCAAGGGCAAGTGAGGGCATCAGGCAGAGAAAACGGGATCGCATGGGCGGTTGGCGCGGCGGGCTGTTGTGGCGTGCCGGCGAGCAGGTCGCACGGATTCGGCGGCGGGCAAGCCCGGCATCAGGGCGCAGTCAGGGCCAGGCGTGCGGCGACCGCACGGTGCTGCGAGGCGCGTTCGGCCTCCGTGGTACAGGTCATTGCCGACCAATGGCGGGTGAAGAAGACGTAGTCGATGCGCAGCCACGGCCCGCCGGCGCTGAATGGGTTGCGTGTCTTGCCGGGGAAGGTGAAGCCGAAGCCGGCGCCGGCCTCGGCGTGGGCATCGCCGAGGTTGCATGCGAGCAGGTGACGGATGTGACCGGTGTGCGGCGAGTTGAAGTCGCCCGCGATCAGGGCGGGCAGCGGATCCTGGCGGACGGCGTCGAGAATCATCCTGGCATCGGTGAGCTGGCCATCCCAGAAGACCTGGTATTGAGCGCTGCGTTCGGCCCAGGACGTGCCGGGAAAACCCAACAGGCCGTAAAACAGGCCGCCGCGCCACTGGCCGAGCAACACATCGCGCGGTGTGCGCAAGTGCACCGAGTAAACAGCAATGCGGCGGCCGTTCCAGTCGACCACAAAACGCGCCGCGCGCGCCTGTCGCGATGATGTGCCGGCGGGCAGCAGCGAACTTTCCAGAATCGGGAACTTGCTCAGCAGCGTGTGTTCACCGGCGCTCTGGTAGGCGGTGTAGTCGCCGTAGTCACTCGACTGGGCGAGTGCGCGCTCGCGCAGGACGGATTCCTGCAGCACGAGCAGTTCGGGCTGCTGGCGGCGCTTGAAGTCGATCGGACTCTGGCCGCCGTGCTGGCCGCGGTTCCAGGTCATCAGCGTCAACGAAGGCGCTGCGTAGGAGGTGGCGTCTGGCGCTTCACGCTCCGGTTGCCAGCCCATGAACGGGCCAAGCACCAGCAGCGCCGCGGCTGCCAGCAGGGGCAGGGAACGCCAGCTCCAAATCAAGGTGACGGGCAGCAGCAGCAGTCCTGGCAGCAGCCAGAGTGTCGGTGGCGCGAACAGCAGCAGGGCCAGGCCGTGGTTTGCTTCGCCGACATGGCGCAGCGCCAGCAGCAGCGCAAGCGTCAACAGCAGATGGATCAGGGCCAGCACCGCCAGAAAACGCGCGGCACGGCCGGACCGGCGTGCAGTCGGGCTGCGATCCGAAGAGGTGGCCATGCGAAGGGCGTGGGGCGTGGACGATCCTGAACTCAGCGAGCGTCTTTCGCGGGCGCCGCCTTCTCCAGACGAATCTCCGTATCGGAGGTCATGTTGGGGAGCAAATCGGGATCGTCGACTGCCGGCAGACCGGGCGAGAGCTTCATGGCATCCCCGCCTTCAGAGCGCCACTTCAACTCGTTCTCATCGACTCCCGTCGGCGGCTTGATCCAGAGTGCGACACACACCATGCTGAATACTGTCAGCAGGACCAGCATGAAGGCCGACTCCAGTAGGGTGAACCCGCCGGGGGCGGATGCCACGCGGGAGCTGTGCGCCCAGCCGCGCTGAGGGCGAAGGGAGTGAAGCCGCATCGAGAAGGGAACGATCCTCAGAAAATTTCCCGTTCACGGCGCATGTCGCGCGGCACGTAGTTGCTGGGTGCGGTCGCCATGCCTTGGCCACCATAGTAGGAGCCGTTGCGGCTGTGCCCAAAGGGATAAGGATTGGTGCAGCTGCTCAGGAATGAACCGCAAAGGAGTGCCAGAATCAGGAGAATTTTCATAGCAGTAGGAGAGGCGGAACGCGTTCAGTCAAACTCAGTCAGCTTCCTGTGCCAGGGCAGGGAGTGCAAGCGATTTCCTGAGAGTCGCGGCTTTTTGGGGGAGGGGTGGCTGCGGCCAGGAGGCGAAAAGAGCATTCTTGAAAGTGTGGAAAATATGGAAAAATAACCAAAAAAACTTGGACTTCTTTGCGTTATTCTCCATAATGCGACAGTCCTCGCGAGGTTTCCCGACATGCGAACCGTTCTCCAGCGCTTTCTCTCGTTCAACGCCGAAAATGTGGCGTCCGAAATCTATTTGGCGCTTGGGCTGGTCTACCTGATCCTGCTGGCTGTGTCGGTCTCAAGTTTGGTCAAATCCCCGGTGCGTGGCAAATGGCTCTGGTTTTCCATCCTGCTCTTCCTGCCGATCATGGGAATGTATTTTTACGTAATCGCCTCGATCCTGCGGGCTGATTTTACATTTCTCTCTCGTTTTGGCTTACTTGGCTCGAAACTCGCTGCACCCTCCCGCAGTCACACCTGACATTCCCGATTGACTCGCTCCCAGCCAGATGGCAGTCAACTCCCACTCCCATGAGCTCCCGAAACTCCCGTAATTCCGGCAGAGATTGCCTGTCGCCCATCGCCAGTTCCCTGAGGGCGATGCTTTGCCTCGGGGCGCTGACGACCCAGGCCCAAGTGGTTGAACCCATGCTGCCTGTGCAGCCTTCCGCGCCTGAGGGTTTTTTTCCGACCCTCAACGACATGACGGTTTTGCGCGGACAGGACTATCCCCGCAGCCTGACACGCGGCAATCTTGGCGAGGAGGGTCCTGACCTTAAGCTGCAATCGGCCACCGGCCTGTTTCCCTATCGCGGACCGGAGACAAATTTTTATCAGGACTACGACGGTTTCTTCCGCCCCGTGGACAACGTGCTTGGCGTTTTTACGCCTCAAGACGCTTGGACGATCGAAAACGAGCGTGCCAACAACCTTTCAATGACCCTCGACGGCCGTCTCGGCGCCCTGACGCGTCGGTTCTCGCCTGAGCAGGCGCATTTCAAACTCGGCCTGCTCTACTTTGACGTGCTCTGGGCCGGTGGCGGTGTGGTCTATTCGGATTATCAGGGTGGGCGCACTTTTGATGGTGACAACGAAGACGGCTGGACCGGCTACATGGATTTCGCCGTGCGAGGTTTGCTCCGTCTGACCGACACCATTTACCTGTCGGCGGTGGCTGACCTCATTTACCTGCCTTTTGAAAACGAGATTGCCCTGCGTTTCGGCAATCACAACGTGCCGGCGGTGTTCATGCGTCTGAATTGGGCGGAGTCCTACGGCCCATGGGATCTCATGGCCTACAGCGAATTTCGCGGCGTGCCTGGGCTCGACTTCTATGCCGACGCCGATTCGCCTGCCTTCGATCGTGCCGGTCGCTACTACTTCGGCTTCAATCGCAATCGCACCAATGAGTTTCAGAGCGACGAGCAGGCCTACTTCTCCAACCGGCTTGGCTTCAAGGCCAACCGTCTCGTCTTTGACGAGCAATGGCGTCTGAACATTGATGTCGATCACCTCGACTTCTGGCGCACCTTTCAGTTCATTGAGCATCGCACGCGCGATCACGTGGGTGTCTGGCTCGGTTACGAGGGTTCGGTCATTCCCTTCGCCCCGCGACTCAGCTACGACTTGTACACGATGGACGGCTATGAAAGCCTCTGGCACCGCGTTGAGAGCCGTCTGACCGGCCGACTCACCGAAAACCTGCACTGGACTGGCATGGCCGGTTACAAGATGACTACGGGCACACGTGTTGAGCGAAACAATTTCATCTGGGAAGTGGGTCTCGACCATCACCTTACCCAAAACACTCGTCACTGGCTCTATGTCGGCGAAAACTTCTTCAATAACGAGTTTCTGCCCGAAACCTTCACGGCACGCTATGCCCGCTACGTGATCCAGCAGCGCTTCAGCAAGACGCTGTTCCTGCGGGCCTTTGCCCAGTTCTCCGATCGTGAAGTGCGAAACGAGGAACTTGCGGTGCGCGATCGTTGGGGGCTGGGGGCTTCGCTCGTCTACAACCCGCTCGACTTCACCAGCATCCGCGCCACGGCGATGTATGAAAGCCTTGAGCGCGGTGAGCCCCTCGGGGATGCGGACCGCTGGCTGTATCGGCTTGAAGTCCAGCAGCAGCTCGGACACCGTCTGACGGGTCGCATTTTCTACCAGTATGAAGACAGCCAGGGTCGCTCGAACGACTTCCGCGAGCACATGACCGGCATGTCCATGCGCAAATATTTCTAATTGCATTCCTTTCATCCTCCTCAACCCTCCTCCCATCATGAAAACCGCGAAAAAGTCAGATTCATCCCGGGGATTGCTGCAACAGGGCCAGTTCCTGGCCTGTGGCGCCCTGCTCGTGTTCGCCGCCCCGGCTGTGGCTGACGCCCAAACCACGCTCGCTCTGCCCGAGCGCGGTGTGGAAACCCAGAAGGACGCTCCCGCAGACTTCCACAAGTACTTCGGTCAGCGCATCAATTCCTGGCGTGACCGTCAGCGTCAGATCGCCAAGCTCGATCTGGATGCCGACATGAACCAGGATGGTGTGCTCAGCAACACCGACCCGGCCGACAACGGCAGCTTCGAATCCACACCTCCCGGCGTCGTGCTCGGCAAAGGCGAATTGACCCGCATGGTGATCCGTCTCGTCCCCTACCGCGTCGACTTCGACGGCGAGGTGGTGGTCACTCTGGAGGTCGAGGGCATCAACCGTGGTTCGCGCAGTGGTGAGTACGCCACGCTTGACGAGGAAATGGCCAGTTCAGGTCATGTCCGCATCTGGCGTGACAAGGACAAGAAAGATCTGCTGATCGATTCGAGCGATCCCGGAAAGCGCGTGGTTGAGTTCACCACCGATTACAAAACCTATCCCTACAACCTGCCGCTGGCCGTGCCGCGCTTCTTCTATGTGGAAGGCGTCAAGCCCTCGCCGTTGTATTCCGGTGACGTGCGCATCCTGGTCACGGTTTCGCACCGTGCCCCGGGGCAGGCTTCCTACACGCAGATGACGAGCGGCAAGGGCGCTGAACCGCCGGTGGTTGATGCTCCGGCCAAGAAAATTGGCATCAAGAGCTTCCGCACCAGCTTCGATCACATTCTGCTGACGGTGACTCCGAACCCGGTGCCGAAGGAATTCATCAACGGCAACAACGAAGGCGTCTGGGTTGCTCCGGCCGGAAAAAGTTACTGATCTGAGGCAGTCCTCACTGCAGGCACCCTGGTCGCCGTCGTTTCGAGCCGTGCCGCGGCAAGAATCGGTCCGATCAGGGTGTTTTTCGCTTTCTCACGACTTCGTTGCGCTTCTGATTTGTCCCATGATCCCCTTTGTTCGAACTGGTCGACTTTCTCTTTTGGTGCTGCCCCTGCTGGGGATCGCCTGCAAGAATGCCGGTGATAACGACAGCCATTTGCCACCGCCCGCATTGGCTTTGACGCCACCGCCCGCGCCTGCACCGGCCAACCGCATGGTTTTTGCGACTGGCGACATGCTCGAACTTTTCGTCAAGGAAGACTCCACCCTCAACGGTGTCTATGAGGTGCGCGAAGGTGGCTACATCGTCATTCCGCGGGCCGGCCGCATCCAGGTGGCGGGTTTGGACCGCCTGCAGGCCGAGACTCGCGTCAAGGAAGTGCTGCAGAGCACCCAGTTGACCCAGGCGACGGTGCTGGTCGAACGCAAGGCCAAGGAGGGCGCTGTCGGCGCCGGCAGCACACCAATTGCCGACATGCCCAAACTGATGGTGTTCATCACGGGCGCCGTGCCTCGGTCGGGTGTGCATCACATTCCCGTTCCCAGTGGCCGCCCCCTGGGCGCCTATGAGGCCTTGCTGATCACCGGCGGCATGGGCAAATTCGCGCGTGAAGACCGTGTGGAGATTTTCCGCACCGACACTCAGGGCCGGCGCCGGCGTGCGGTGGTCGATCTGCGTCCGGTGCGTCTCGGCCAGGCTGACGACCCGCCACTGGGTGAGGGCGACATCATTCACGTGCCGGAAAAGGTCTTCGGTTTCTGAAGCCTGCCAGGCGAAGGAAGGCGGCCGAGAATTCCAGGTGCCGCGCTTGAAAACGCCGCATCCCCCTCTTTGCTAACGCATGCATTCGAAGCCGCATACCTCGGGCAAGCCGGACAAGCTGGACGGCTCCAAGCTGCTGCGGTTGATCCTTCAATACGAGGATTATTGGCGTCTGATGGGCCTGCTTTTTGCCTTCGGCCTGCTGGCCGGGACCGCCTACTATGTCTACGCGCGCGCCACCTACGAATCCACGGCCTTGGTGCGCATCAACCAATTCGTGGATGCAACGCGTGAGGCTTCGGGCACGCGTCGCGAGAACAACATCGCGACCATGCGGGCGTTGTCACGTCAGCTCGGTTCGGACTTTTATCAGCTTGAAGCCGCCAAGCGTCTCGGCATTGCCGGTGCGGCGATGACACCCCAGGAACTGCGTGGCGCCTACATCCCCGCAGTTCGCATCGGCTTTCTCGATCAGCAGCACATGCAGATTCGGGTGGTGGCTTTCCGCCCCAGAATCGTTCGCGAATTTCCGCAGGCCATGATCGATGCCTACGAGGGGACGCGCAAACGGCTGCGCGAGGAGTTTCGCGACAAGGCCATCCAGCGCTATGTGGAGGAGCTGGCGGAAGTTCGCGCCAAGGTCACCTCGCAGCTCGATTCGCGGCTCAAGTTTGAGGAGGAAAGCGCCCTGGCCAGCGCCCAGATTGAGCTGGAGCGGTTGAGCAACGTGCCGGTGCAGCAGGTGCGGGTACGCTACAAGCTGGAGGAGATGGACCGCATTGCCAAGGTGCTCAAGGATCAGGAGGGCAGTCTGAGCACTCCGGGCAAGCTGGCCCTGCTCACCAGTGTCAGCACGGACAAGGATGATCCTCTTGCCGCCGGTCGCATCATCCGCCGCACCGGTGACCCGCGGATTGGCACGCCCGCCACCTTCCAGAGTCCGGAGATGGCCAAGGAGTTCACCCAGGTGGTGGTGCAGCCGGACATGATCGAAGGCATCCAGCCGTGGCTCGAGCTCGACAAGAAGCGCCGCTCCCTTGAGGAAAAGCTCATCGCCAATCGGGCCCGCTACCTCGAGGATCACCCGGAGATGATCAAGATTCGCGACGAGTTGCGCGAGGTGACCTCGGCGCTGGAATTGGAACTCGAGGTGGCGGGCAAGGCCTTTGAACTGGAGCGCGAACGGCTCAAGGAACAGTTGGTTGAGCTCGATGCCAAGCTGCCGGCCTACTACCAGGCGGCCAAGAGCTACGATGAAAAGAAGCTGTCCTATGAACTGATGGAGAAGGGCCAGCTTGCCTGGGACAAGGCCTACCAGCAGCTCGCCCAGCAGATCGAAGGCCTGGAGTTTTCCGACACCGATCAATCCGCCCTGAGCCTCGAGTTCCGCGGTTTCACCGACATCCGCAGCGAGGTGCCTGTCTCACCCAACAAGACCAAGCTGCTCATGCTCGGCTGCCTGCTTGGCCTCGGGCTGGCCGGCGGCGTGCCGTTTTTGCTGCGCCAGATGGACAGCACGATCACCGACCTCAACGAGTTTGAAGGCACGCTCGGCATTCCAGGCATCGGCATCGTGCCGCTGTCCAATCCCAAGGTGCTGGAGGAAGTCAACCGCTCCAGCACGCTTGACGCCAAGGTTCCCAACGCCCTGCTCGAATGCTTCCGCCTGATTCGCAGCAGCATCCTGCTCAATCCCGGTCCCAAGGGCGAACCACGTGTCATCATGCTCACCAGTGCCCGCCCGGGAGAAGGCAAAACCACGGTGTCCGCCAACGTCGCCTGGGCCTTTTCCTCGATGGGTGAAAAGACCCTGCTCATTGACTGTGACCTGCGCCGCGGCCGCGTGCATGGCGTCGCCGGCATTCCCAATCTGCCCGGGCTCACCCGCCTGCTGACCGGTGAGGCGCAGCTGGATGACTGCCTGGTCAAGTCGCCGGCGGACAATCTCTGGTTGCTGCCACGCGGACCGGTTCTTGCCGGCACCACCGAACTGCTCAACACGGAGGTTTTCAGTCGCATCCTCACCGAATTGCGCGGCCGTTTTTCGCGCATCGTCCTCGACACGCCGCCGGTGTTGGGACTGAGTGAAACCGCCTTCCTGCAGAACCATGCCGACGGGGTTGTGCTTGTGGTCAAGGCGGCGGCGACAACCCGCAGCGATGCCTCCCTTGCCTTCCAGCAATTGCAGAAGCTCGGCGGTCACTTCTACGGTTTTGTGCTCAACCAGGTGGATTTTTCCAAGGTTCAGAATCAGTACTACTACTACTATTACTCCTCGAACTATTACGACTCCAATTGGGATGAGGCGGAGGAAGGGGCTGGGCGCGGGCATGGCACGGTGCACCCGCATGCCAAGCTATCCTGATGCCTGTTTTTGACCAGGACCGACTAAAGACTGATGAGGGCGTAGTTCCAGATCTCGACCACTGACCAGGTCAGGGCCGCTGAGACGGCGGCATCTTTCCAGTCAAGGCGATTCCAGGCAGGCCCGGGCGCTGAATCTACGGAGTTCACGTCACTCGTCTCAGAGAGTGCATCCACCAGGCAGAGCCGGTGCAGCGCGCCGGCGACCGCGATCATGAGGAAGTACTCGGTGTGGTACTCGCGGTTGATCATCCAGTTGGAGACGGCGTAGGCGAGCACCAGAATCAGCGCGGCGCGGCGGCTGAACTCGCGACCGCGTTCGCCGGTCGTGAAGCGCGGCGCGGTGAAGGTCAGTCCGCGCAGGACCAGCCAAAGGCCGGCCATGTAGAGGAAGAGGCCGTAGCGTCCCAGGTCGGCGCCGATCTGCACGTAGCTGGAGTGGGTGGCTTTGACGAAGGTTTCGCCCTCCCAGGTCACCCACGGAACGAATTGCTTCCAGCCGACCCCGGTCGGGCTGGTGTCGAAGACGGTTTTGGCAAGTTCCCAGGCCATCAGGCGGCCCTGTACCCCCTCGTTGCTTGACAGGTTGGCCATGCCCGACATGCGTGGCAGGAAGCTGAGGGCCGACAAACCGACGGTGCCGGCGGCGGCGAGGGCGAGCAGCTTGACGCCGAGCGGGCGTCCGATGACAAAGATCAGCACGACCAGACCACCGGCGACGAGGTAGGCCCCCTTGGAGGAGGCGTGGTAGGCGCAGGTCACCGCGAGAGTGGCGCAGATTGGAAAGGCCAGGAGGCGGCTGCCGGTGCTGCCCTTCCAGAAATACAGCAGGTAACTGAGCGGCAGGGCGACGACCACCGTGTGGGCCAGCGAGTTGGGATTGTTGTGGAGCCAGGTGCCGATGGCGAGGCGACTGGCGTTCTTGGCTGTCACGTCCTGCGCTCCCGTGAGGTCAAGGCCGTACAGAGAGCCGACGGCCAGCGCGGCCACGCCGAGCAGCATGAAATTCCACATCTTCAGGTAACCGGCGACGCGCTCCCAGCTGACGAGGGACTGCACGGTGAGTGCGTAAAAGACCGCCAGCGGCAGAAATCCCATCAGCGCCGCCTGGGTATCGGGTGCGGTCCAAACCACATAGCCGTAGTAGAGCAGGATGCACCAGTCGTGCGGTGTGCGCAGCAGGCCGGGCAGGGGCGAGCGGCTGCGGCTGGTGAAAAGGGCTGCGCCCCAGGCCAGCATGAGCGGCTTGATGATGTTGAACCCCGACCAACCTGCCATCCAGTCCTGAGGACGGATGTAGTAGAGGAAGAGGAAAAACAGGGCGAGGCGGTACTCCATGCGTCCGTAGGCAGGCGTCAGGAGCGTGGACCAGCCCACCCGTCAATGCAACCGCAGGTGCGGCGCAGAAAGTGGCTGCGGTGGAGCGCGAGTGTGCCGCAGGCCACTCGCTCGGGGCCGGTGGCCACGCATTCCACGAGGCGAGCAGGCTAAAGCCATGCGCGCGCTCCGGTCATGGGGCGTGCTTCGAAGGGTAGCGCTTGATTCCCCGGGCGTCCGCGCCGAAGGAAATGTGGTTCGCCTCTCCCACGCATGTGGTTCAACAGCTTTGAGTTCTGGGTGTTTTTCGCGCTGGTGGCGATCGGCTGTTGGCGGTTCGACCATGCCGGCCGCAACCGGTTGCTGCTGGCGGCGAGTTATTTTTTCTACGGCTGCTACGACTGGCGCTTTCTCGGTCTGATCCTGTTCTGTTCCGGGGTCAACTACCACGCCGCCGCCAGGATCGCCGGCGCGCCCGACCCGGTCCGGCGTCGCCGCTGGCTGGTGCTGGCGGTTGGTGTCAGCCTCGGTGTGCTCGGCATCTTCAAATATCTCGGCTTCTTCGTCCGTGAGGTTGCGCGGGTGTTGGCCTGGGCTGGCCTCGACGCGGGGTCTGGGGCCCTGGAGATTCTGCTGCCTGCGGGCATCTCCTTCTTCACTTTCCAGGCGCTCAGCTACACGATCGACGTGTATCGCGGCGACACCCGGCCTTGCCGCGACTTCGCCGATTTCGCCCTGTACATCTCCTTTTTCCCGCAGCTCGTTGCCGGACCGATCGAGCGCTCCTCGCATCTGCTGCCGCAGGTGGAGCAGCCGCGGCCGGCCTGCGACGCCGCACGCTTGCGCCGCGGCCTGCACCTGGTGCTCACCGGTTTGTTCCTGAAGGTGGTGATTGCCGACAACATGGCCTGGCTGGCCGGCCACGTCTTTGCCGCCGCACCCGAAACGCTGGCCGGCCCGGATGTTTTGCTGGGCGTCTATGCCTTCGCCTTTCAGATCTACGGGGACTTCGCCGGTTACAGTGCCATCGCCTGCGGCACGGCCTGCTGGCTGGGTTTTGACCTGATGATGAATTTCCGCCGGCCGTACTTCGCGCTTGATCCGCGCGACTTTTGGCAGCGCTGGCACATCAGTCTCTCCACCTGGCTGCGTGACTACCTTTACATTCCGCTGGGAGGCAATCGTGGTGGCAGCGGGCGCACGGCGCGCAACCTCATGGTCACCATGCTGCTCGGCGGGCTCTGGCATGGCGCCGCCTGGACCTTTGTGGTCTGGGGTGGCATCCACGGACTCTGGCTCGGCCTGCATCGCGCCTGTCTGCGGCTGCGGCCGGCGCCGGCTGGCAAGCCGTTTTGGCTGAAGGGGCTGAAGTGGGCCGCCACCTTCCACCTCGTCTGCCTGACCTGGCTGGCCTTCCGCGCCGACAGCCTGCGTGGTGCGCTTGCCCTGCTTGGGCGATTGGGTGCTGACTGGCGACTCACCGATTACAGCCTGACCTGCCTGGGCATGCTCGGCTTCTTCCTGCTGCCGTGGCTGGCCTATGAGGCCTGGCTGGAACGGCATCGCGACGACGACGCCCTGTTCAAGGCTGGCTGGGGCTGGCGTGCCGGCTTTTATCTTTATCTCCTCCTGATGCTGCTGTTTTTTCCACCGCCGGTGCCGGCCGAGTTCATCTACTTTCGCTTCTGATTCATGAACACGGAACTGCGCGTTGTTGTCGCCCTGCTGGCCTCCCTGCTCGGGCTGGAGGTGGCGGCGCGCCTCTTCGAGACCCGGTTGTCCAAGGATGTTGCCCATTTGCGCAGCCTGCCCGCGGAGGCTGCGCGCTTGCGTGCCGCTCCCTCAGATCGTTTCAAGGTGCTGATTCTTGGCAATTCACTGGCCCGGGAAGGACTCGACCGCGAACAGCTCCAGCGCGGCTTGGAAGCCAGGCTGGGCCGGCCGGTGCTGCTGGCGGCGATGCATCCCGACGGCAGCCGCATCGAGGAATGGCAATACGGCTACCGGCGCCACTTTGATCAGGTCGGGGCTCGCCCTGATCTGGTGCTGCTTTGCACCGGCCGCGCGCATTTGCTCGACGGCCTGCGCGACCTGGATGCGGTCGCCGCCTTCCATGTCTCCTGGCGGGATTTGCCCGGTTTTGTCCGTGAACAGCACTTGGGTGTCGAGGCGATTTGCCAGGTCGCCGCGGCACGGGTTTCGCGCCTCTTCGCCCATCGCCGTCGCGTCCAGCCCCTGTTGTTTTACCATTGGATGCCGCGCTACGAGCCGACGGTGAATCTCATCCAGGCAGGTGGGCAGGTGAAGGCAAGACGGTCCGCAGCGTCGGCGGAGAGCGCACGCGCCCTGCTGGGGCTGCTGCAGACCTGTCGCGCGGCCGGCACCCGTGTGGCGCTGCTGCCCGTGCCGCTGCCGGAGGCTTATGAGCTGCCTGCGGCGGTCGCCGAGGCGGCTCAGGCCGGGGGCGCGATCGTTCTCGGACCACCGCCGCCGTTGCCGCCCGAGCGATTTCCCGACGGCTACCATCTCGATGCTGAGGGCGCGGCGGTGTGGACGTCCATGCTGCTGGAGCGAGGCGGCTGGGACGATCTGTTGGTGGACCCGAAGTCGGGCGGTTAGCGGGTTGTCCGCCCCTCAGATGGCGTAACCGTAAAGGTCTGCCAGCCGTCCTGCCGCTGCACGAATGTGCGGAGCTTCTTCGGCGGGGATGCGTGCGCACCAGTCTTCAACCAGGCCCACGCGCACGCTCGTCTCGCTCTGGCGCATGGGGTTGCCGGCGATGGTGTGCTGCTGGCGAAGATGGATGATTTCCGGGATGGCAATGTCCTCGCCGATGAAACGGCTGAGTTGTTCCGCGGCGGCGGCCGGCTGCAGGCAGAGGTCCTCGTAACGGAGCAGGAGCTGGTGCGAGGCGGGCAGGCGTTGCAGAGCCAGGCTGATGTTACGGTTGCGGGCGGCCCAGAAGGCGGTGCCCTCGGCGTAGGAGGGTCTTCGGCCGCTGGCTTCGGAGGCGTAGGTCACGCCGTCGCGATCGAAATTTTTCACGAAGGAGTGGGCGACCGCCCTGGGGTCGCGCACCAGGTGAATGATCCGCAGCCGTTCCGGCGCGAGGGCGTGCAGGTGGCGGAGATAAACCGGATCCTTGGAGGAGTCGACGATCACCGAGGCGCCGGTCATGGCGGCGGCGGTGTCGAACAGGTGGAGGGCGCGCGCGCAGCCCTCGCGGAAGTCGCGCACCTCGCGGCTGAGCGCGCAGAACAACTCCAACGATCCCGGGCCACCCAGGGCGATGAAGGCGTTGTGGATGTGTTTCTGCAGGCCCGATTTGGCGCGCCGGCCCTGGACATGCCAGTCGCGCAGGTTCCGGTTGGCTCCGTCGGGACGCTGGTGCAGCCGCGAACCCAGTTCCTTCCAGAAGGCGCAGTCATCCACCTTTTCGCCGCAGGAACAGATCGGCCAGTAGGGCAGCTTGTAAATTTCGCCGAGGTTGAGGCAGCGGGCGTTGCTGCCGAGGATGCTTTCGAGCAGGGTCGATCCGGAATAGCCGGTGCTGGCGATGTAAACAAGGGTCTTCATGCGGTCGGTCAGCGGTGACTGCGCTCCATCAAATCGGCGCCGATGAGATGCGGAAAGCGGTGGTGGAGTTCCGTGTAGGCGGGTCGCAGTCGGCCGCGGTCGGCGGCCTGTGCGAGGGTGGGGTGGGGGCGCCAGTGCGGCACGGCCAAATCCGTGGTCCAGGCTAGCCCTGCGGCCAGGGATTGTTCGCGCAGAACGAGGTTGATGCGCTGCAGGGTCAGGTCGTGGCGAATGTGCGCGCAGGCCCAGGCGCGAGGGTCGAGCGAACCGGCCTCGGCAAGCAGGGCGGCGAGATCCTCGGCGATCCGGCCGGGGCGCAGCCGGCGGCCGGTGCGGTCATTGATGTGCGCGGAGGAACCGATGCGCGCGTCGGCGCGCATCGCCAGCGCGCAGCCGGCAAAGAGCGATTCGACCGCGGCCACACAGCCCCCCTCGCGGCGGCTGAGGATGACCGAGACACGCGCGTCGCACTCCAGTTCGGTGACCCGTTCGATGGGCAGCGACTCGAGCAGTTCCAGCTGCTGCGGCACGTCGAGTCGTCGGGCCAGGCGCTCAATGAAGTCGCGGTCGCGGCCGCCCTCGCGCTGGCCGATGAGGACGATGCGCAGGTCCGCCGGCAGGCGGCGCAGGGCGAGGAAAAAATCCCAGTGCCGTTTGAACTCGCCCCAGTTCGCCACCATGAGCACGTCGATGCGGCGTTCGGCCATCGGCCTGGGCTGGTAAAACGCGGGATCCACCCAGTCGCAGGCGAGGCCGGGCAGGACGACGAGGCGTGGATGCAGGGCGGTCAAGCGCGTGCGTTCGGCCTCGTTGGCGCACTGCAGGAAAAGCGGCGACTTCAGTCGCAGCAGGGCACTGCCGAGCAGGGTGTAGTCGGTGGGCGACCAACTGGCGACAAAGATCAGGCTGTACTGCGTGTCGAGCCAGGCGAGATCGGTGTCGCCGAGCGCCAGCACGCGGGCGAGATTGTACTCGAAATAGTTGAGCAGCACGCCCTTCTCGCCATCCACCGGTGCTTTCAGCACGACGCTGCGGGTCAGCAGCGGCTGATCGCGCAGCAGCGGGGCGTAGCGGGGATGGCCGGCGACCGCGGCGCGCCAGGCCGGTTCAAGATCCGGGCGGAGGAGGAAGCGGAAGTCCTCCGTCAACAGGCGGGCGACGGCAGGATGCTCGGCCAGACCGAGGGCCTTGCCGAGATGGCGGATTTGCGCCACGGGCCGGGGATCAAGGCGGCTGCGCAGCCAGTGCCAGAGCGCGAGAGCGGTGCGCAGTCGTGGGGAATGACGCAGGTGATCCTCAACGCGCCAGCGCAGGATCTGGAGATGGGTGGCCGGGCTCATGCGGTCGACGGAGCCGCCGCAGCGGGTTTGCGGCACAGGAGGTTCCAGCCCATCGTGTTGAGGGGATCGCGGTCGAAGCGGTCCAGCCAGAGCAGGGGCAATTTCAGCGCAAAGCCGAAGAGTGCCTGAGCGGCGAGGCGCAGGGGCACTTTCAGAGGCGCGGGCAGGCTGGACCGGCGGATTTCGCGCACGGTCCAGTGCAGTTCGAAGGCGAGCAGGGCGAAGTGGCCGCCCTGGGCTTCAACCTTTTCCCGCTCAAGCCCGGCGGCGTCCATGAGCAGGCCGAGGCCGAGGTTCGTGAAGTTGAAGAAATTCCAGGGCAGGTTGTGCAGCGGGGAGGACTGCGGTGTGGTGAGGAAAAGCAGGCCGCCGGGTTTGAGCACGCGCGCCAGTTCCTGGCAGACCTTGCCGGGATCCTTGACGTGCTCGAGCACCTGGGTGTTGAGGACGATGTCGTAGCTGCCATCCTCAAAAGGCATGGCGGAAACGTCCGCTTCGAAGTCGACCCCGGGACCGAAATTGAGGTCGCAGGTGTGCAGGGTGGCGCCGGTGGCGAGAATTTCTTCGCGAAGGTACTGTTCCGGCAGTTTGCCCGAGCCGGCATCCAGCACTTTCACACCGGGTTGCATGCGCGGCAGTGCCTCGCGACGGATGAATTCATGCACGTACCAGCGCTCCACCTGCAGGCGTTCGTGGAGCTTTTTTGGCAGGAGGAGGGAACCGAGGGAGTTCATGACGGGGGCGGTTCGGTCGCGGGGTTGGGCAGGCAGTCGTTGATGTAGCCGGTGGAGCCGCGCAGGGACAGCAGGCTGGCCGGCGCGCCGGCCACCACCCCCATGTTTGGGACATCCCGGGTGACTACAGCATTGGCGCCCACGGCGGCATCATCGCCGATGCGCAGTTCGCCGAAGATGACGGCTCCAGGACCGACATAGACCCTGTCGCCCAAAACCGGGCAGCCGGCGCGCGGTTCGCGGCTTTTCAGGCCGAGGGTGACGTGTTGGGAGAGATTGCAGTTGGCCCCGATGCGGCAGCGGCGGTTGACGATGATGCCGCAGGCATGCGGCAGGTAGAGACCGGGGCCGATCTCGGTGGTGATCTCGATGTAGACCCCGAGCTTCAGCGACAGTCGGCCCAGCCAGAACTTGCAGGCGTGGTAGGTGCCCCAGCGCGACCAGGGCTGCGCGCGCAGGTGCCGGCAGAGCCGCAGCAGGCAGGTAAAACGAAAGCCGGGCTCGCGCAGGAAGGTGCGAACCAGCCCGCGCCAGCCCGAGGCACGATCGTAGCGGTAGAGGTCGGCGGCCATGTGGCGCTGGAGTTCAGTGGCCGTCATGTGGCTTCGGTCGTTGTCGATTCCAGCCTGTGCACCTCCTGCCAGGCGTTTCGGGCGAGGCGGGCGTGGTGGCGGCGCTGGCGCCAGCGCTTCACCGGCAGGGTGATGCCGTCGGGCAGGGCGGCCTTGAACAGGCGCTTCAACCATGAGGCGCGCCGTTGGGGGCTTGCACCGCCGGCGGCCTCGTTCCACATGGCGGTGTAGTTGCTCTGGCCCGGCCAGGCCGGGGCGCCGGTGCGTTCGGCGAGCTTGGTCGCATGCACCAGCATGACCAGGGGCCGGCGGCCTGGCACCAGCGGCCGGCAGCCGCTGACGGCGGGATCCTTGAGGCGGAAGAGGCGTGACTTGGCCGGCGCAGGTCCGAACTCGGCGAGCCAGAGGCCGTCGAGACGGAAGCCGTTCTCGGGGGTGAGGAATCGAAAAAAGAGTTCGGGCTGGGGCTGGTAAAAGCCGTGGCCAAGCCAGCCGTCGGCGGGACTGACGCTGAGCAGGCAGCCGCCGGGCCGGACCAGGTCCATGGCATTGAGCAGGGCCTGCGGCAGGTTGAAGACATGCTCGAGGGTGCCGCCGTCGAACACGACGTCGAATTGTTCCGGCGGGTGGCTTTCCGGCCAGGGCCGGTTCATGTCGTGAATGAGGCGCGCACCCTCGTAATCGGAAAAGTCGAGCGATTCGACGCGGCTGGCGCCGAGTTGTTCGAACAGCGGTTCGGCCCAGGTTTGGGTGTTCAAGTCGACGCCACGCAGGTCGGTGTCGTAGCAGGCGAACAGGTGCTCCAGCATGGCTGGCGACAGTGCCAGCGACTGGCGGCCAAGCATGAGAAAATCGGTCAAACCCGCGCCCGTCCGGCGGGCGTGCATGACAAGGGCGGTTTCCCAGAGTCCGACGGCCATGGTCAGCAGGCGGGTTGATGTTCGACGCCGCGCGCTTCCAGCTCGGCGATGGAGGCGGCGCGGTGCAGGGTGATTTGAAGGGGGGCGGCCGGGTCCGCGGTGCCGCTTTCGCGCCAGCCGGTGATGGACAGGCGATAGGGGGTGACCAACAGGCGCTGGAAGCCCGGCTCGGTGGCAAACCAGTCGATCAGTTCCTCGAGTTCGTGGTTGTAATTGTAGGGGGTGGAGTAGGCGTCGAAGTTGCGCGCGACGTTCGATTCGGCGTTTTCCAGGGGCTTGTAGATGTCGGGCAGGGCGAAGAACTGCACGGCACGTGCGAGCAGGCGGCCGGGTGGGCCGGCTTTTTTGAGCGGCTCGATCACGCCCATGCGCAGGGCATAGAGCGCCTTGCAGAAAGCCAGGCGCGGGCCGTTGGGCAGGTGCACGATGAGACGGCGCAGTGGCTCGGACCAGAGGGCAAAGCGGATCTGCCAGAACGGGACGCGAGCCACGCGGTCCCAGGACAGATAGGCGCGGGTGTAGAGGTAGATCGACAGCGAGCCGCCGGGAGCGACGGCGGCGACGACCGAGCGAAAACCCTTTTCCGGATGGGCGGTGTGATGCAGCACGCCAATGCTGATGGCGCGGTCGATGCAGCGCTTCTTCAGCGGCAGTTCCAGGATGTGGCCCTGGACGAAGGCGACCGGCAGGGACGGATCGGTGCGTTGTTTCGCGGCGTCAATGCTGTCACCGGCGTCGAGGGCGATGACAAGGCGGGCGCCGGCGCGGGCCATGACACGGCTGAAGCGGCCGATGCCGCAGCCGGCATCGAGGCAGACCCGGCCGGCATAGTCCACCGCCTCAAGGCCGGTGCGCGCCTTCAGAATGGCCTCGTTGGCGAGTGACTCAGCCATGGGCGCGTAGACCTCGCCTTGGTAGGCGGAATACTGTGAGACGGTGAGGTCGATGCGGTCACTGCCACTGCGCGCCGGTGCACCACTGAGAGGTTCGAGCAGGCGCGGAATGCCCCGGCGCACGGCGTAGCGGCCCGCACAGCCCCGGCAGACGAGTTCGCCTTCCTCAACGCCGCCGTTGGCGGTGGCGCCGAGGCCGATGCGGAAGTCACCCCCGCACTGCGGACAGGCGAGGTAGTCGAGCAATTCGGGAGGCATGTTTGAAAGCGGCAAAGGTCAGTCCATAAAGCGCCGGAACCACAGTTCGAGCAAGATGAAGTTCCAGATCATGCGCGCGCCTTCGCCGCTTTGTTCGTAGCGGGCGAGGTGCGCAGCGACCTCTTCCGGATCGAGCAGGCCGCGGCGGCGCACATTGGCGGGAGTCAGCAGGCCGCGCGCATAGGCGGCGAAGTCGCCGTGGAACCAACCGGCGAGTGGCACCAGGAAGCCGTGCTGGCGGCGCTGGGCGATTTGCGGCGGCAGCAGCCGGCCGGCGATACCGCGTAGCACCGCCTTGGTGCGGCCGCCGGCGAGCAGCAACTCCGGGGCGAAGCCCGCGCAGACTTCGGCGAGACGGTGGTCGAGGTAGGGTACGCGAGCCTCCAGGCCATGGGCCATGGTCATGCGGTCCACCTTCATCAGCAGGTCTTCGCGCATGAAGACGGCGCGGCTGAAGTGCAGCAGACGCTGCACCGGGTGGCTGCTGTCACAGGCGTCGAGCTCCGCCCGCAACCGGTTCAGTACAGGCGCGCGATGGCGGGCCAAACCGGGGGCCAGGCGGGTCAAAGGGGAATCGGGGCTGCCGGGATCGACCTGATCGTTGGCGAGCACGCGCCCAAGTTCATCCTCCGCCTGCCAGAGCGGGGCATAGTGCTCGAAGCGCGCCCGCGCCGGAGGCAGCCGGCGCAGTAGCGGCCAGAGCAGGCGTGCGGTAGCCATCGTTTGGCTCCGCTGATGGAAGAGATGGAAGCGCAGGAATTTGGCGTAGCCGGCATTCGTTTCGTCCGAACCCTCGCCGGTGAGCACGACACGCACCTCCTTGGCCGCTTCATGCGACAGCAGCCAGGTCGGCAGGCAAGCCGGATCGCCGAGGGGTTCATCGAGGTGCCAGACCAGCTCTTCCAGCACTTCGGGCGGCGGTGCCGGAATGGCGATGCGCCGGTGCTCGGCACCGACATGCGCGGCAACGCGCGCGGCATGCGCGCTTTCATCGCCCGCTCCCTCAAAGCCGGCGGTGAAGCAGACGACCGGGCGGTCGGTGCGCCGCTGCACCAGTGCGGCCAGCACGCTCGAATCAAGGCCGCCACTGAGGAACAGGCCGAGCGGCACATCCGCCAGCAGGTGTGAGTCGACGGCCTCGCCAAGTGCCGTTGCATAGCGATCCCCGGCTTCCTCAGTCCGCTGGACCAGGGAGCTGGGATGACGCAGGCGCCAGTATTCACGCAGGCGCACGCCGCGGGCATCCGCCTCAAGCAGCGTCGCTGCCGGCAGCTTGTGGATGCCGGCAAACAGGGTGTCCGGTTGCAGGGAGTGGCGCAGCAGCAGGAACTGGAAGATTCCAGCCTCATTCGGCGCTGCTGAAACCTGCGGGTGCGCGAGCAGGGCCTTGATCTCGGAGCCATAGACCAGGCAGCCGTTCTTCTCCGTCCAGTAGACCGGCTTGATGCCGAGGCGGTCACGGGCCAGCACCAGCTTGCGCCGGCGGACGTCGTACAAGGCAATGCCAAACATGCCGCGCAGGTGATCGACGAAGTCCGCTCCATGCTCCTCGTAGAGGTGGGCGATGACCTCAGTGTCGGAACGGGTGCGGAAGCGGTGGCCGCGCGCTTCGAGTTCACGGCGCAGCTCGGGATGGTTGTAGATCTCGCCGTTGAGGGTCACCCAGACGGTCTCATCCTCGTTGGCGATCGGCTGGTGGCCGCCCTCCAGATCGATGATGCTCAGCCGGCGAAAACCGAGGCCGCAGGGGCCATTGACGAAGCGGCCGTCGTCGTTGGGGCCGCGATGGGCGATGGCCTGCTCCATCGCCTGCACCCGCGCCGCATCGGCCCGCTTGTCGGGATCGAGAAAGAATTCGCCGCAGATGCCGCACATGGTTCAGAAGGGCTGGGATGGTCGCATGAGTTCGCGATGGAGTTGTTCCCACGCGTCCAGAACGCGGGTCAGGTCGTGGTGCGAGCGAATCCAGTCGCTGGCATGGCAGCCGAGTTCCTGACGCCGGGCAGCGGCTTCATCACGCAGGATTTCGGCCAAGGCATGGCTCCAGCTTGCCGGTTCATGGTCGAGTGGCAGATGGTGGATGCCGGCGCTGCCGAGTTCCTCGCCATCCTGTGGCCGGCCATCAAAATCGGCGACCAGGCAGGGCAGGCCGCTGGCCATGGCCTCAAGCACGGCGTTGGGCAGGCCTTCGCGGCGGGAGGGAAAGGCAAAGGCGTCGGCCATGCGGTAGTAGGGAGCGGGATCCGCCACTTCGCCGAGGAAGTGAACACTCCCCGGATCGTTCAGCCGGGCGCGCAGGTTGTCGATCCGATGCAGGTAATCCTGCAGTTCCTGCTTGAAGCCGGCGCGCTCATGGGAGATTCGGCCGGCCTGGCTGCCGAGGACGAGCAGTACGGCGTTGGGTTGGCGGCGCAGCACCTCGTTCCAAGCCTCCAGAAGGATGTCGACGCCCTTGCGCTCCATGATGCCCCCCACAAAGAGCACGAGTTTTTGCCGGGCGCTGAATCCGTGGTGAGCGCGCAGGTCGAGGCGTTCAGCGGGGTCGGTCAAGGCGCGGAAGCGCGCGAGATCGACACCATTGGGAATGACCGCGATTTGTCCGGGATGCAGCGGCCAGCGCTGCTGGTACTGGCGGCGCAGTTGGTGGCTGAGAAACACAAAGCGGGCGACTGGCGCGCACATCAGGGTCATGCGCAGCCGCTGGCGCAGGCGTGTGAGGGGCGCGGTTTTCAGGGCTGTTTCCGGCGCCAGGCTGAGATTGTGGACCGCGGGCACGCCCGCGAGCCTGGCGCGCAGCAGTGCGGGGGCCATGGCATGTGAAAGCATGGCAGGTTGCAGCACCGCACGGCCGCCGTGACGGCGGATCGACAGGGCGCGGGCAAGGGCCTGGCGGAGCAGCCAGACACGCTGGCGCTCGCCAGGAGCATCGTTCGGCGCAGTGAGCCGGTGGATGCGGATGCCGTTGACCTCCTCCTCGTCCGCCAGCTCCGGCCGGTGGCGCAGGGTGATGACTTCCGGCAGGATGCCGCGCTCACGCAGGCCGGGGCCGTAGCGGAAGAAGCGCATGAGCCCGCCCGGCAGATCGGGGTGGAACAGCTCGGTGCTGAGCAGGACGTGCACGGGGGCTGGGTTCACGTTGCAGGTGGCTTCAGCGCAGCCAATGATCGAGGTTGCGACCGATCAGCTCGGCCGTGGCACGGATGTCGTCGGCGCAGCGCTCGGTCAATTGCCGGCGCCATTCGGTGGACAGGCGTGGCGCGGGACCACGGTCCAGATTTGCTTCGAGCAGTGCCTCCATGAGTCGGCCGCGTTTGGGCAGGCGGCAGCGTTGCAGCAGGGGATTCAGGCTGTGCCGCAGCCAATGCTGCAATTTCAGCGAGCGCGGGCGCGCCGCACGGTTGCGCGGCTCGGGATCGAGCTCCGCGAGCGGCGGCAGGCCAAGCCAGGCCGTGAGTTCGTCGCAGACCCGGCGTGGTGAGGCGATGAGGTCGTCAAACAGCACGATGCGGATCTGTTCACGCGGGAAGCGTTCAAAGTAGCGGCGCAGTTGTGCCGCGTACAGACCGGAGTGAAGGTAGAGAAAGTTGTGGTGGTAGCCCTCGCGCCGCCACTCCGGCGGTTCGTTGAGGATGCGCGCTTCACGCTTGAGGGCCGTTTCGAAGCTGGGCGCATCTTCATGACCCAGGCTGCACATCTTCAGGTACAGCGAGTGCGCGCGCTCGGCCGGCTGGCGGAGCACGGCGACGATGCGCGCGTTCGAATTGGCCGCATGGATGAGGCCGGCGCTGGCCGGGCAGGTGAGATAGGGGGTGGAGGCGTCGCCGAGCATTTGGCCGGGGCGGGCTCCGGCGAAATTGGCGGCATAGGCGTTCGGGTCATCGACGCCGTAGCTATCGCAGTAAAAACCGGGTTCCTTGTCCGGCTGGCACATGTGGATGCCGGGATGCTGGTCAAGGTAGTGGTGCAGCGAGGTGCTGCCGCAGCGGGCGCCGCCGATGAGAAAAAGATCGGGGGCGGTTTTGCCTCCGGGGAGTTGCGGTGAAGATGGGAGGTGCAAGATGGGAACGAAGAGTGCCTCTACGGTGGGTTTTTTAAGTGGGTTGGCAGGCTTTGCAAGGCTTTGCGCAAGGCGGTCAGGGCACTCCAGACTTGGCGGAATTGCGGAATTTGCGGGTGGCAGCCGCTCAGGGACGGCGCTGGAGGCGCTGGCGCAGCGCCCGCCGTTCCTCTCCATTCAGCAGCAGGAACCAGGTGGTGACGGCAAAGACGGTCCCCTGGATCAGGCCGGCGACGGCGAGCGACGCGTACTTGGGCTGAAGCCAAGGCGCGGCGAGCCAGGCGCCCGCGGCCAGGATCAGCCCCACCTTCAGTACGGGACGCAGCAGGGCGCGCAGGTAGGCAACGAGGCTCAGGTCCAGCACGCGGCAGAGCAGCAACGGCACGGCAATCCCGTAAAAGAGTGTCATGTCGATGAAGGTCGCCCAGACAACGCCATGGAGGCCGATTTGGGAGGCGAGCAGGGCGCTGAGCAGGGCATTGAACAGGCCGGCAACGAAGGTGAGGCGAGTGATCAGGTGATGGCGGTTGAGACTGAGGAAAAGGCTGCCGGCGGGAAACTGCATCAGCCAGAGGGTGTAGGGCGGGATAAGCACTCGCAGGATCTGCCCCGACTCGCTGAACTCCGGCCCCAGCCAGCGCACCAGAAAGGCCGGGCCGATGGTGGTCAGTCCGGCGGCCCCAAACAGCGCCAGCGGAACACTGACGCGCAGGCTGAGCAAAAATTTGTCGCGCAGACTGGTCATCCCGCCACGGCCTTCGATCTGGCTGAAACCGGCCAGCAGGGTGCCCCCCATGACCGCGTTGAAGACATCGGCGAACAGGGTGGCGAGACGCAGGCCGGTGTTGTAAATCGGCACGCTGGCGACGCCAACGAAAGCGGAGAGCACAAACGGGTCAATGCGGCTGCGCAATTGCTGGCCGGTGGTGTTGAGAAAGGCGAGGCCGGAGAAGCGCAGAAGCTCCGGCAGCAGATTGCGGCAGGCCCGTGCCCGGGCGGCCGGCTGGGTGCGGCGGGAAAACGCGACGACGAGGCCTTGGTCGATCAGGTCGGAGAGGATTTGGGCAAGTGCCAGCACGACCAGGCCGTGACCACGCGTCAGCAGCCAGAGAATGAGGCCGGTCTGCACCAGGATCTTCACCAGCGAGGCGGCGACGATCCGGTCGTAGCGCAGATGGCTCTTCAGAACGACGAGGTGGATGCGCAGGAAAAAACGCAGGGCCATGCTGCCGCCGAGGGCCAGCAGGACCAGTCGGCCCGCCTGCTGCCAGACCGGGTCGCGGACCAGCCAGGGCACGGCCAGCGCCAGCAGTGCCGTGGCTGCCAGGCAGGCGAGTCCGATACGCCGGTACAGCCAGTGCAGGGTGCCGGTGACACGTTCCGCCTCCGCGGCATCGCCGCGGCCAAGTGCGCGCGCCAGATAGCGTGTGCCGGACAGGGTGATGCCGCCGTCGAGCAGGGTGAGGAAGGAGACGGCGGCGGTGAGCACCAGCCAGACGCCGTAACCCTCCAGCCCGAGCTGGGTCACCATCAGCGGGGTCACCACCAGCATCGAGCCGACGCGCGCCGCGTGGTCGAGCAGGTTGAGCGTTGAACCGCGGAGAATTTTGCGTTGGAGCGACATGCGCGGCGGTGGCTCCGGCCTGGCGTCAGAGCTGGCTGACGATGAAGCTCTTGACTGCTGCGGCGGTGGCATCCAGGGGATGGCGCTGCAGGGGGCGGGATTTCAGGGCCTCGAGGGTCGGATGCCTCGGTTCGCTGCCGGTGGCCTCGGCGACGACTTCGGGGAATTTGGCCGGGCTGGCCGTACTGAGGATGACACTGACGCGGTCGGGCGCGAGATCGATGAAGGCGCAGGCAGTGTGCGGGTCGACGACGTAGCCGTATTGGTTCCAGACGCGGGCGATGGTCTTGACAATGGCGGTGTCGTCCATGCGCGAGGCGCGCAGGCCGGCGGGTGGGCGCGGCAGGGTCAGGTGGTGGCCTTCTCTGAGACGGAGCATCAGGCTGCGCACGCGCTCCTGGTCTCCCTCGAGCAGGTAGTAGAGGTAGCGCTCGAAGTTGGAGGCGGCCTGGATGTCCATGCTCGGCGCATGGCTGGGGTGCACCTCGCCCTGGCGGTACTCGCCGGTCTCGAAGAAGCGCCAGAGGATGTCATTGCGGTTGGTGGCGACCCGGAAGCCGCCGCAGGTCATGCCCATGCGGGCGGCCAGCCAGCCGGCGAGCACGTTGCCGAAGTTGCCGGTGGGCACAACAAACTCAGCCGTGGCGCGCTCGGACTCGGGCAGGCGCAGCCAGGCCCAGAGGTAGTAGACGCACTGCGCAAGCACGCGGGCGATGTTGATCGAGTTGACGGCGGAAAGGTTGACCTGGGCGACGAAACCGGCGTCGCCAAAGCAGTCCTTCACGACGCGCTGGGCATCGTCGAAGGTGCCGGGCACGGGAATGGCAAAGACATTGTCGGCGCCGGTGCAGGCCATCTGCCGTTCCTGCAGGGGGGCGACGCGGCCATCGGGGTAAAGAATGAAGATGCGGATGCCGTCCTGGCCCATGCAGCCATGGATGGCGGCGCTGCCGGTGTCACCCGAGGTGGCGCCCAGCACGGCAAGCTTCTTGCCGGTGAGACGGACCTGACGCTTGTACAGCAGACCGAGCAACTGCAGGGCGAAATCCTTGAAGGCGAGGGTCGGTCCGTGCCAGAGCTCAAGCACACGGGTGCGTTCATCCAGGGTGCGCAGCGGCGCGATCTGCGGGTCGTCAAAGCGGGTGTAGGCCTCGGCCGTGAGCTGGCGCCATTCCTCGGCCGGGATTTCCGGCGCGAAGTGTTGGAAAAATTCGGCCGCCAACTCCGAGTACGACAAACCGGCCCAGCCGGGCAGGGCAGCGGCGAGGTTGGGTAGGTTCTCCGGCAAAAACAGCCCGCCATCCGGTGCGAGGCCGGCTTCCACCGCCTCGGTGAAGGTGTGGGGTCGGGTCTGGCCACGGGTCGAGATGTACAGCATGCCTTGTTTCATGCCTCCTGCGCGTGCGGAACTCAAGTGCGGGTTTGGGGGGGAGGACGGTGGGAC
>DAIUCN010000012.1:0-65784 GCA_036846165.1 Prosthecobacter sp. | reverse complement strand
GCGTGGTTGGGGGGCGGTTGACGCGGGCGGCGGGCAGACGCTGGCCGGTCAGGGCGTCAAGGGCGGTCCAGGGCAGTTGGACGACGTTCTGCGTGCGTGCCAGGCCCGGGAAGGGCAGGCGCGAGACATTGCTGACGTGGATCTCGGGTCGATCCTCAAGGTCGCGCCACCAGCGGCTGGCCGGCACGCCGCCCAGGCGCAGCACATGCCCGGCCTCAAGGCCGGAGAGGGCGGCGTCATCGGCCGGGTGCAGCAGGTGCGACAGGTCGGGCCGGCCGGGCCAGGCACCCCAGAGATTGGCGGTGGCTTCGGCAAACACCGGCAGCTGCAGCGCGGCCAGCACCGGCGCGGCGGCTTCGGCCTCCTGCAGACTGAGGCCGGCGGCGAGCACCGCAGTCGGCTGGGCCGGCAGGGTGAAGGCGGGCGGTTTCGGTGGCTTCGGTGCTTTTGGACCGGGATGGGCGAGAAAATCGATGCCGGGTTGGCGGGTGTCGAGCGGCTCCTCAAGGCAGAGGTTGATGTGCAGGGGCCGGCCGTTCAGGCGGGTCGGCCAAGACAGGCTGACACCGGCCTCGACATCGAGGCAGGGCGAGGTGTAGGGCCCGAACAGATCCTTCTGCTCGATCGCCTGGGGCGCGCCGCTGCCGCGGAAACGGCGCGGGCGGTCGGCGGTGACCAGCACCAGCGGCAGGCCCTGGTAGTGCGCCTCGATGACCGCCGGCAGCAGTTCGGCGGCGGCCGTGCCCGAAGTGGTCAGCACGGCGACCGGCGCGCGATCGGCCAGGATGCGGCCAAGGGCGAAGAAGGCGGCGCTGCGCTCCTCGAAGAAGTTCCACAGCTTGACGCCCTCGCTCTCCATCAGCGCGGCGATGACCGGGGCGTTGCGCGCGCCGGCGGCCACACAGACCTCCGCCACGCCCAGCCGCGCCAGCGCGGTGAGCAGGGAGCGGATGACGAGGGTGTTCATGAGCAGGACCGTGTCCACCGGACCGGCCCCGGCTTCAACCGCAATCGCGCCGCATTTCATCCAGCGCCGTCACAAAATGCCAACAAAATGCCAGGCATTTTCAGGGAAGGCTCATCTTGCCAAGGGGATGTGAAATGCCCAACTAAATGCCAGGCATTTGGGAAGTTGTGATTCTGTGATCGCTTGAAAATCAATCACCAATTGTGTGGCCGATGGTTCGCCCTTTGCCGCGTCTGGAGGGGGCGGCTCCAATCGCGCCGGTGGGGCGAGGGTGGTTTGGGGCACAAAATGCCAGGCATTTTTGAGGCATTTTTGCACTCTGCGAGGCGCTGCCTTCGATGGCGAACGGCCGCCTTTCACTCGCCGCGCCAGCGGTAGTGGCCGGTGAGCGGGAATTCGAACAGCCGGTTCTCCAGCTTCGGGCCCTGGCCGATGTTGTGGACAATCCACGGCACCGGGCCGCCGTCCGGCGCCGGCACGACGATGGCGATGTGGGGCAGTCGGCCGGCGACCGTACAGGTGATCAGATCGCCGGGCTGGAAGCGGCTTGGCTGGGTGCTGACCGGCAGGGCGGCGCCGCGGCGACGAAAGAACGTCTGCAGGTTGGGCACGCGCCGGTGGTCGATGTTTGTGTCGGGCTGCTTCAGGCCCCACTGCTTCGGGTAGGCGGCGAAGTTCCGGCGCATGTCCTCGTGCACGAGCTGCTGCAGGTCGAAGCCGAGCACGCGCAGGCCGCGGATGACCACATCGGTGCAGACCCCGGTGTCGGCGGGCACATCGCCTCCGGGGTAGGCGATGCGCACGTAGGCGCCGTCGTAGCGCACCTGCAGCCGGGTCTGGTCGAGGGCGGCGAGGCAGAGGCGGGTGGCAAAGCCGTCATCCGCCGGCAGCTGGGCGCGCGCGGCGGCGGCCAAGGCTTCCGAATCGGCGTGGCTGGCACCGGTCAACAGGAGCAGGCAGAGAAGGACGGCGCGCATGGCGGATTCCGACAGCGACCCTGCTTCCGATGTTCACGCGCCGGCACGCCGGTTTACACCCCGAGCAGGCGCAGTACGGATTCGCGCTTCAGGCGCAGCTCGCGCCATTCGTGGTCGAAGGCGCTGCCGCTGACGATGCCGCAGCCGGAGGGCAGCTGGGCTTCGCGACCGTTCCAGCCGAGGCCGCGGATGGCGACGACGATGTGGCAGGTGTCGTCGGGGCCGGGTTCGATGAAGCCGAAGGGCGCGCCGAAGAAGCCCGGCACCTGCAGTTGCTGGCGGTACTCGCGCAGGCGTGCCAGCCAGGTGTCATCGCGCGGCAGGCAGCCGACGGCGGGGGTGGGGTGCAGGTGGCGAATGAGGTCATCCGCGGGCAGCGGCTGTGGCAGTTCGACCGTGAGCCGGGTTAGGAAGTGTACCAGACCGGAGGCCTCGCAGGTGCCGCGCGGTTCACGCGTGGTCGTGCCGAGGGCGTTGAGGCGTTCCTCGAGGTAGCGGACGACGATCTCGTGTTCCTCGATCTCCTTGACGTCGCTGAGGAAGTCGGCCTGGTGGCCGGGCTTGGCGGTGCCGGCGAGGGCCATGGTTTCGACCTGCCCTCCCTGACGGCGCAGCAGCAGTTCCGGTGTTGCGCCGAGGAAGCCGGCCTCGGCGGTCACGTAGGCGTAGCCCCAGGTGTTGGGTGGGGCGGCGAGGACCTTGTCGAGCAGGCGCACCGGGTGGCCGGCGACGATTTCGCCGCGCTCGGTGAGCACCGGCACCATCTTTTCCAGGCGGCGGCCCAGCACCTCGCGGCGGATGCGCCGGAAGGCCATCTTGAACCACTCGGTCACCGGCTTGGCCCAGGTGATTCGCGGCGGTTGCGCGCCGTTCCAGCCGGCAGCGGCGGCCAGGCCCTCGGTGGTCACCTCGATCAGGCGCGCCGGCCGCTTCCAGGGCAGGGGATCGCTGAGGTCGAAATCGTTGACGTAAAAACAGCCGCCGCCCGGCGGCGGAGCCGCCAGCGCCTCAAACGGCCCGGCGCCCAGCCAGGCCCGTCCGTCGGGCAGTCGGAAAAGTGCAAGTTCAGTCATTGTTGTCTTCATAGTGAAACGGATGGCCCCCGGCGCAAGGGGCGAGGAATTGCATTTCCGTTTTTGCATTTTCCGTCTAGCGTCGCGCCATGCGCCTGATTCATTTCGCCCAAGCCCTCACCCTCATCCTGCTCGGTATCACCGGCTATCTGGCCTGGGAGGGCCAGCAGGCCGCACGTGGCGCCAAACGCGAGCTGGAGCACCTGAAGAAGACCCAGGCCGCCGAGGAGGCCGCCAAACCGGTTGGCATTGCTGCGCTGCCGTCCGTTCCGCCTGCCACCACGATCACGCCGCCCGCGCCAGGTACGGTTGCCGCGCCCGCCACCGAGGAAACGCCGGGCCTGATGGCCGGCGGCCTGCCCGGCGGTGGCCTGACCGTGCCGAAGACCGTGGTCGCCGCCGAGGCGCAGGGCATCAACACCAATACCCTCACCGCCCTGCAGCAGAAGGTGCTCGCCGCCAAGCCGGTTGCCAAACTCAAGGCGGTCGTCCGCGAGCAGGGCTTCATTGTTGTCGACGCCGGCTCCAAGGCCGGCCTCGCCAAGGGCCGCAAGTTTGAGGTCCGCCGCGACAGCGCCATCCTTGCCCGCGTGGTCATCGCCGACACCGTCGAGGCCGATGAGGCGGTCGCCGACCTCGACCTCGCCTCGATCCCCGCCGGGGTCACCCTGGAGGTGGGAGACGAGATCATCGAACCCGTCAGCAGCGCCCCCTGATGGCCCGCATCCGCCTGGACCTCGCCCTTGTGGAGCGGGGGCTCTGTCCCTCGCGTGAGCAGGCCAAGCGCCTGATCATGGCCGGCGAGGTGCTGGTCGGCGAGGAGGTTGTCAGCAAACCCGGCTGGCTGGTGCGGCGCGACGCCGCCCTGCGCGTCCGGCAGCCGCCGCGCTTCGTCAGCCGCGGCGGCCTCAAGCTGGAGGGCGCGCTCGACCACTTTGGCCTGGAGGTCACCGGCCTCGTTGCCCTCGACATCGGTGCCTCGACCGGTGGCTTCACCGACTGCCTGCTGCAGCGTGGCGCGGCAAGGGTGTATGCCTTCGATGTCGGCACCAATCAGATGGTCTGGAAGCTGCGCAACGACCCGCGCGTGGTCTGTCGCGAGAACTTCAATGTCCGCCACCTGCAGCCGGAGGATCTGCCGGAGCCCATCGACCTGATCGTCGCCGACGTCTCCTTCATCTCGCTCACCCTCGTGCTGCCGGGGCCGATCGCGGCGCTCAAGCCGGGCGGTCAGGCGCTGGTGCTGGTCAAGCCGCAGTTTGAGCTCAGTCGCGAGGAGATCGGTGCCGGCGGCATCGTCCGCGACCCCGCCCTGCACGCCAAGGCCTGTGCGCGCCTGCAGGCCTTTGCCGAAGCCCGCCCGGAACTGCGCTGGCATGGCCTGGTCGAATCGTCGATCCAGGGCACCGATGGCAATCGCGAGTTTCTGGCCTGGTTCAGCAAGGTGGGGGCGCATTCCGCTGGATGAACGCGCGTCGCGCGTTATGCTGACAGGCTTCATGACCGACACCGAAATCCAACAGACCCTTCTGGAAATGGGCCGGCGCGCACGCGCGGCCGCCCACGAGCTGGTCAAGCTGACGACGGCCCAGAAGAACGCCATCTTGCTGGCCATGGCCGACGAGATCGAGGCCCGCCAGGTGGGCATTCTCGAGGCCAACGCCAAGGACCTGGCGCGCGCCCGCGACAACGGCCTCAGCGCCGCCATGATCGACCGCCTGACGCTCGATCCGAAGCGCCTGGCCGCCGTTGCCGCCGCCGTGCGCGAGGTGGCGACCCTGCCGGATCCGGTCGGCGAGCAGCTCGCCGAGTGGACGCGCCCGAACGGCCTGCGCCTGCGCAAGGTGCGCGTGCCGATCGGTGTCATCGGCATCATTTTCGAGTCGCGGCCGAACGTCACCACCGATGCCGCCTCGCTCTGTTTCAAGACCGGCAACGCCACCCTGCTGCGCGGCGGCAGTGAGGCGATCCATTCGAACGTCGCCCTCGCGGCGGCGCTGCAGGCCGGTGGCGAACGCGCCGGGTTGCCCGCGCACAGCGTCCAGCTCATCCCTTTCACCGACCGCGCCAGCGTCGAGCACCTGGCGCGCATGGATCAGTACCTCGACCTGATCATCCCGCGCGGCGGCAAGGGGCTGATCGAGAAGGTGGTGGCCTGCGCGCGCATGCCGGTCATCAAGCATTACGACGGTGTCTGCCATGTCTACGTGCACGCCGATGCCGACCTGGAGATGGCGGCCAACATCGTCGTCAATTCGAAGTGCCAGAAGCCCGGGGTCTGCAACGCCCTCGAAACCCTGCTGGTCCACCGCGACGCCGCGGCCGCCTTCTACCCGCTGGTCGGTCGCCGGCTCGCCGAGGCGCGCGTGGAGATCCGTGCCGACGACGCCGCGCGCGGCCTGCTTGGCGTGCCCTCGGTGCCGGTGCTGGAGAGCGACTGGGACACCGAGTACCTGGACCTGGTGCTGGCGGTGAAGACCGTGGCCGGCCTCGATGAGGCCATTGCCCACATCAACCGCCATGGCTCGCACCACACCGACAGCATTGTCGCCCGTGATCGCGCTGCGGCCGAGCGTTTTCAGCATGAGGTCGACAGCGCCGTGGTCCTGCACAATGCCAGCACCCGCTTCAACGACGGTGGCGAATTCGGCTTTGGCGCGGAGATCGGCATCAGTACCGACAAGCTGCATGCGCGCGGGCCGATGGGCCTGGCCGAGCTGTGCAGCTACAAGTACCTCGTCGACGGCGAGGGGCAGGTGCGCGGCTGAATCAGGCCAGCCCGAGTGCCGCCACCTGGTCCTCGTCGAGGCCGAGGTAATGGCCCAGCTCGTGCAGCCAGGTGATGCGCACCTCCTCGCGGAAGACGCTCATGTCGCCCTCGGCATGGTCCCAGAGGTTGTCGAGGAAGAGGCGGATGCGCGGCAGGTGACCGGGCATTTCCGGCTCGCCTTCAGCCAGCGAGCAACCTTCGAACAGGCCGAGCAGATCCTCGTCGATCGCCTCTTCCGCATCGAGGCAGTCGGCCATGAGTTCGGTCTCGGTGACGCAGGCCTCGGCCGCGCGGCGGATCGCTTCGGGCAGACGGCGGCGGGTGCCGGCGATGACCGTGTCGGCGACCCGCATCAGCCTGTCGGCAGTGGCCGCGTTCCAAGTCATGGATCGTAAACGGTGCCGGCGCGGCTGCTGTTGAAGTTGGCACCGCCCGAATCACGCAGGAAGTTGCCCATGAGCTGGCTGCCCATGCCGGTTTGGCGCTGGCTGTTGTAAAGACTGTTCTGCAGGGTGCCGACACCGGGTGGCGGGTTGGACACCGGTCGGTCGGGGGTGGGGATGTCGTTCGCCTTCAGTTCGCTCTGCGCCAGGGCGTGACGGCTCCACAACCGGGTGTCGACCTCGTTGCGCACGCGCTTGTCGAGCGCCGCCAGGGCCTCGCGGTGGGATTCGGCGTCGAGTTCGCCCGACTGGCGTCGGCGTTCGAGGGCCTCGTAGTCTGCGCGGTGTTGCGCGCGCACCTGGCGTTCGAGGGCATCAAGCTGTTCCAGACTCGGCACAGTCCTGCTGGTGCAGGCGGCGAGCGCCAGGCAGCCGGCGAGAAGGGGACGGAGGACGGAACGCATGCGAAAGGTCAGTATAACCCTTCCGGGGCTGGATTCAAGCCGGGGCGAGGCTCAGCGGTACACCGATTCGGCGCGCGCCGCGGCGGCCTGCGGCTGGAAGCCGCCGACCATTTGCCGGAAGGCGTCGCCGAGGGCGAGTACATCGGCCCCGAGGGTGACCACCAGGCTGCCCTCGGCCATGACCTCGTCCTTCTGGCCGTAGAGGGAGGCGACGGCGACAAACTTGCCGTTGCTGAGGGCGGCGGCGGCGACGCGTTTGCGGGCGGCGACGACTTCCGGATCGGTGGCCTGGCCGAGCTTGCCGATGCGATGGCTGAAGTCGCCGGCGCCGAACAGCAGCATGTCGAAGCCGGGCACGGCGGCGATGGCCTCGACCTGTTCCAGGGCCTCGGGCGATTCGATCTGCAGGATGACAAAGCGCTCGGTGTTGTTGTGGCGGGCGTAGTCGGCGAGCGGAATCTGGCAGAAGGCGCCGTCCATGTTGCCGCCGTCCATGGCGCGTCGGCCGAGCGGGTGGCAGCGCACCATGTCGACGACGTGACGCGCCTCGTCGGCGCTGCTGACGTGTGGCACCATGATGCCGGTGGCATCGAGCTCAAAGGGTTTGACGTATTCGCTGTACGAGCCCTTGCTGACGCGGACGATGGTGTCCATGTCGTGCAGCTTGGCGGCGCGCACCTGGTGCTCGAGGTTGGTCCAGTCGTTCGGCACGTGCTCGTTGCAGAGCCAGACCGCGCTGGCCCCGGCGAGACCGGCCATCTCAACGACGCGCGGGTCATTGAGGTTGAGCTTGAGGACGGTGGCCGGGCGGCCGGCGCGGGCCTCGCGGAGGACACGGCTGGAGCGGAGTTTCATGGCGGAATCAGGCCTGGAGCTGGACTTCCGGGCGGGCGGCGATGGCCTTGCCCAGACCCTCCCAGCCGTCGGGTTTTTGCAGCTGGAACATGTAGAGATAGAGGGCTGCCTGCTTGGGCGGGTAGGCGGCGAGCAGGGCATCAATGCCGGCGGCGGCCTTGTCCTCGGCGATTTCCTCGGGCAGGTCCTCGACCTGGCCCTTGCCGTCGTGGGCGATGCCAACGGCATCAAGGAAGGTGGTGAGCATGGCGCCCTGGGATTTCAGCAGCCAGATCTGCAGGAGCTGCTCGGCGATCGGGTCGTTGACCTTCAGGTTGAGCTGGGCGAGCAGCCATTCGGCCTGCTTGGCGCGGGATTTTTCCAGGATGAACTGGGGGCGCAGCTTGCGCTGCTGGGCCAGGTTCTGGATGAGGGCGCGGTAGGCCGGGCGCTCATCGTTCTGGACGTACTGAATGATCTGCTGGCTGAGTTCGGGGCCAATGGCCTGGAGGAGTTGCTGGGCTTTCATGGGTGCCTGGAGGGCAAAATCGAGGGGTGAGCCGTCTCGCTATCATGGGGGGGCGGCACCCGCAAGCGGCAAGCGTGCGAATAAGCTGACTTTCCAGTTGACACCCGCCGCCTGACTTCTACTCTCACGGCCCTCATTTCTGCGTTGGCAGGGCTCCCGTTTCGGGGGCAGGCTGGCGCCCCACCTCAAGCACCTTCGACATGAAAACATTCTCCGCCAAAGCTCAGGACGTGAACCGCCAGTGGTGGGTCATCGACGCCAAGGACAAGGTCCTGGGCCAGGTCGCCGTGACCGCCGCCAACCTGATCCGCGGCAAGACCCGCCCGACCTTCACCCCGCATGTTGACACCGGCGACTTCGTCGTGGTCATCAATGCCGACAAGGTGGTGCTGACCGGCCGCAAGGAGCAGCAGAAGGTGTACACCAGCAAGCGCGGTGGTTACATTGGCAACCAGAAGGTCGAGACCGCCGAGAAGCTGCGCCAGCGCAAGCCCGAGGAACTCGTCTACCGCGCCGTCAAGGGCATGGTGCCGCACAACCGCCTCGGCAACGCCATCGTCACCAAGCTGAAGGTCTACGCCGGCACCGAGCATCCGCACAGCTCCCAGAACCCGCAGCCCTGCGCCATCGCCTGAGTCCAGCGCCCTCCAACCCTCTCCGCTCATGAGCAAGCCCCTCACCTCCGCCACTGGCCGCCGCAAGACCGCCGTCGTCCGCGTCCACATCCTCAACGGCTCCGGCGCGATCACCGTCAACGGCCGCGACTTCGAGGAGTACTTCCCGACCGTCGCCCTGCAGAACCAGATCCTGACGCCGCTGGCCCTGACCAACACCCGTCAGCAGTTCGATTTCAACATCAACGCCCAGGGCGGTGGCATCACCGGCCAGGTTGGCGCCGTGCGCATGGGCATCTCCCGCGCGCTCATCACCGTCAACCCGGAACTGCGTCCGACCCTGAAGAAGGCCGGCCTGCTCACCCGCGACTCGCGCGCCAAGGAACGCAAGAAGCCCGGCCGCCCCGGCGCCCGCAAGCGCTTCCAGTTCTCCAAGCGCTGATCGCCCGTTGCCCAGCTTGTTCTCGCAGACCCCGCCCCCGGCGGGGTCTGTTGTTTTCGCCGCCGGGAAATGCAGTCGCCGGTTGTCAGCAGCCTGCAAATGGTCTTAGTTGACTTCTCCCCCACGCATGTCCGAACCCGCGCCCGCCACCGATCCCAGCCCGCCGCCCCGCATGCCCGGTCGCTGGGGCATTGGCGCCAACGTGCTGCTTCAGGTTCTGCTGGCCATCGCCCTGTTTGCCGGAGTCAACCGTCTCAGCTACCGCTACCACACACGCTGGGACCTCAGTCCGCACCAGAGTTTCACCCTCAGCTCGGCGACCCTCAACTACCTCGAGCGGCTGCCGCGCGATGTTTTTATTGCCAACGTGTTCGCCCGCGATGCCAAGGTCTATGGCGACATCGAGGCCCTGCTTGAGCAGTACCGGGCCAACGGCCGTGGCCGCATCCGTGTGCGTTCGATCGATCCGCTGCGCGACATCGAGCGCGCCGAGGCACTCAAGGCCGAGACCAGTTTGGCGCTTGACCAGAACGGCGTGCTGATCCGCTGTGGCAACCGCACCCGCTTCATCCGCGAGGAGGAGATGATTCTGCGCGAGCCCGGCACCGAGGCGGTGCGGCCGGTGCGCGAGTTCCGCGGCGAGGACGCGGTGACCTCGGCCATCATCAACGTGGTCGAGGGAGACCAACGCAAATTCTACATCGTGGTCGGCAAGGGTTCGCGCACCGAGGGCGCCCTGGTCGACGCCATGACCGCGCTCGGTGAGCTCGGTCGCCAGCAGAATTTCCAGCTCCTGCCGCTCAATCTGGCGGAGGTGAACCTCGTGCCTGAGGACGCCGACGGCATCGTGCTGTCCGGCGTGCGCTACGATTTTTCCGAGCGCGAGATGGGCATGCTGAAAACCTACTGGGAGGGCAAGCGCGCCGGCCTGCTTGTGCTGCTCGATCCCGAGGCGGAAACCCCGCGCCTGCACGCCTTCCTCGGCCTGCACGGGGTCATGCCGCGCGCCGACCGCGTGCTCTACGCCGAGAGCACCAGCACCGGCATCCGCAAGGAGTTCTCCGTGCAGGCGGTGTTCGACAACGAATCGGCCATCACTCTGCCGCTGGCGACCTCGAACACGACCCTGCCCGGGCAGACCCAGTCGCTGCAGCTGCGCTTCGATGATCCGCACCTGGAAAACCAGAACATCCGCGTGCACCCGCTCATGGGCGCCTCCGAACGCTACTGGGGGGAGCGCAACTACCTTGAGGAACTGCCGGTGGCCGACGCCGAGGACACCCGCGAGAACCTGTTCCTGGCCGCCTCGGTCGAGCGCGGCAGCGTGCTCGACGAGACCCTGCGGGTCGACAGCTGCCGCATGATCGTCGTTGGCAACGCCTCCCTGCTCGACCAGAAGAGCGCGCTGGCGGTGAACCGCGATTTTGTCGCCGCCAGCCTGAACTGGCTGCTCAACCGCGAGCGCCTGATCGGCATCACGCCGAAGGTGAAGCATCATTACCGCATCCAGCTCGACCCGCGTCAGGGCGAGCTGATTTTCTGGCTGACGACCTGCGTCTTCCCCGCGCTGGTGCTCGTGCTCGGCCTGATGATCTGGGCCTCGCGCCGCGCCTCCTGATTCGTCCGCCATGCATCCGCGAACCACCCTGCTTCTCCTGCTCGTGGCCGCCGCCCTGGGCGCGGTGATCCTCGGCGTGGAACGCTACTTTCCGTCGACCCGCGAACTGCATGAGATGCGCCGCGGACCCGTGAAATTCGACCGCCGCGCGGTCACCCGCATCGAGCTCGATTCGAGCGGTGGCGATGGCGCCAGCCTGGCCCTGGTCGATGATCTCTGGCGCGTGACGCGTCCCTTCGAGGATCTGGCCGACCCGGAGCGCATCGTCAAACTCATCGGTGAGGTGCCAGGGATTGGCTGGATTCAGCGCGTGCATGCCGCCGAGTTCGATGCTTCCGGCTGGGCCAAGACCCAGCTCGAACAACCGCGCCACCGCCTGCGCTTTTTCGCCGGCGACAAGCGCATCCTGGAGCTCGGCCTGGGTGCGCCCGCGCCGATTGAGGGTGCCAGCTACGTTTCCGTCTGGCAGGTGGGGCGTACCGATGAAACCGCCTACTACGTCGCCCGCACCGCCCTGCCGGAGTTGGTCAAGGCCAAGCCGGCCGAGTGGCGCGACGGCAAGCTGCTGCGCCTGGCGGCAGGCCGCATCACCGGGCTCAAGCTCGGCCAGAACGGCGGTCAGATCGAGCTGGCGCGCAAGGACGAAAATCACCCCTGGATGCTGGTCAAGCCGCTGAGCAGCCGCACCAGCAAAGAGAGGGCCGGCGAATTGCTGTCCACCCTGCTCAACCTTGAGGTCACTGAGGTGCTGGAGGCCGGCACCGCCGCCGAGACGGCCGACACCCCCGGCACGCAGCTCCGCCTCACCGTCACCGAGGCGGACGGCACCACCCATGAGCTCGTGCTCAGCAAACCCGCCAAGGGCGTCACCGAGACCCGCGCCACCTGTTCGCACCGCAAGCCGGTCTTTGTGGTCCGCTCGAAATCCCTGCAGGAGCTTTGGTCGCAGCCGAACGACCTGCGCGACCGCATGCTCGCGCGCATCGACGAGGATCGTGCTGTCTCCATCCGCATCGAATCGCTGCTGTTCCCGGAGATTGTGCTCGAGAAACGCGCCGACTCCTGGTTCCTCGGCCGCAACGACCGCCAGGTGGCCGCCAATGGCGAGCGCATCCTGCGCTTCTTTGAGGCGCTCAACACCCATGCCATTGTCGAGTTCACCTCCGATTCCGCCGCCAACCTCGGCCCCTACGGCCTCGACAAATCCTTCCTCAAGGTGGCCTGGCAGGAGGTTGGCGCTCCCCTGCAACAGTTGCTGTTCGGCAAAAACGCCGAGGGCAGCGAGTTCTTCGCCAAGTACGCGGGCGAGCCCAGCGTCTACCGCATCGAGGCCTCGTTGCTGCCGGCCATCCCGCAGGATGCCATCAAGTGGAAGGGCCTCGGTGCCCTGCGCTTCTCGCAGTTCGCCCTGCGCAGCATTCGGATCACCGCCGGCACGGCACCGCCCATCCTGCTCAAGTACGATCCCACCACCGCCCAATGGAGCGGCGAACGCGCCGGCCGCGACATCACCCCGCTCATCGACCGGGTGAAGGCCGACCTGCTGGCGGGTCGCCTGGCCAAGTTCAACGTGCAGGACTGGTCGGCCGATGCCTCGGCCGCCATCCACGCCCTGCAGACACCGGCGCTGGAGGTGGTTGTCACCCTCGGCGAGCCCGGTCGCAACGACGGCCCCACGCGCGAGACCAAGCTGATCTTCGCGCCGACCCAGGAGGGCATGGACACCGCCCTGTACTTCGGTCGCGTCGATGCCGGGCCCGACGTGTTCTACGTCGCCCGCACCAGCCTGCTGCAGCTGCTGGTGCCGGTGTTCAAGAGCGCCGAGTGAGCCCGCTCAAGGTTTCGCCAGACGCTGGATGTCCTCGCGGCTGAGCGCCTTGGCAAACACCGCAATCTCGTCGAGCCGCCCCTCCCAGCTCGCCGCATGGTCGCTGCGACCGCCGAAGAACAGGTCCGGAAAGCGCGCACTCGGCGCCCGGGTTTCGATCTCCAGTTCGCCGTTGAGATAGACGCGCACTGTCTCCGCCTCGCGCACCAGCACGACCTGCTGCCAGGTCCAGCGCGGCACCGTGGTTTGGCCAGTCACCGGCGCGGCCTTGGCGGCCTGGAAGAGCAGGCGACCCGAGCCATCGAGCCCGAGGTGCTCGCCGAACGCGCTCAGGCCGTGATCGACGTCGCGTGAATACACCCAGCCGCTGACGTCGCGGACGCCATTGGGCAGGCCGTTCCACAGCCACAGGGCAATGCTGTAGTTCTGTTGCAGGCTGGGCAGCTGCGCGGCCAGTCGGCCCTCGACGAAGTGCGGCGCGCGGTTGATCTCGCCGGCGGCGCAGAAGCGGTCGGATTGCGGGCCGTCGAGGGAGTAGGCGATCCCGCCCAGGTAGGTTGCGGCGCGTCCGTGCGGACTGGCATCGGTGGCCAGCGGGCCGTTGAACTCGTTGAGGCGCCAGTAGGCGGCCGGCTGCAGGTCGGCGACCGCCCGCGTCGCCGGACCTGCACCGAGATGCCAGGGTCGGCGTGGGGCGCCGCTGACGGTTTCCAGCAGGCCGATGGCCGCCTGGGTGATCTTCGGTTCGGCCTGCACCTCGAGGCCGGCCGAACGCGCCGCCCAGGTGTTGTAACCGCCCCAGGCATGCATCTCCGGCGGCGGGATGTAGCCGTCACCACCGTTGGCCAGTTCAATGACCATCGTCTTCACCAGCGGACTGGCCGCCTTGATCTTCAAACCGGTGATCGCGTAGGTCTCGGTCGGTGTGGTGGCAATGGCGATGTCGCCGACGCGCAGGGCCTGCACGACGACCTCGGTCTTCTGGCGCTCATGCAGGATGAGCTGCTCGCGCGCATAGACCTCGGTCTGCGTCTTCGCCGGGCGATCGCCCATCTCGGCGACGATGCGCTGCGCCCACTCGAGACGCTGCTTGTCGGGCACGCGGTAGGCCATGGGCAGGCGCGCCTCGGCCATGGCGAGGTCGACGTTGTCCCGATGCTCGACCTTGGCGAGCGCCTGCACGGCGAGGTCGAGCAGGCCGTCGGCGTAGGCTTCGATCGTCGGGTTCGGACGCTCGGCGGCCGGCACCTTGTAATCGACCCGGTAGATGTCGCCGCTGCAGCCGTGGGAGAGCAGGCCGACAAAGTTCGAGCCCGGTGCCAGCCGCGCCTTCAGGCCCTCGCAGAAGAGGCCGAAGTAATCGGCGCTGAGGTCGCGGTCGCCGAAGTAGTGCATGGAGAAATTGCCCAGCACCGCCAGTGGCTTGCCCTCACGGGTCTGCACGGAGATCAGCGAGAGATCGGGATCCTCGGGACCGGATTCGCCGGTGGCATCGTCCCAATTGCGACCCGCGTGCATGTTGGCGCGCACGCTCAGGTTGCCGAACGGGTCCTCGGCGAGGCGGTCGGGCCGGCGGATCCACTGGCGCAGGGCGGTGAAGGCGCCGGCGTCGGTCTTGGTGAAGCCGATGCGAGCCGGCACCCGCGCGGCCTGGGCGGCGGCGATGACCTCGACCAGACGCTCGCGCAGGAACGGAATGTAGTCAGCGTCCGGTTCCGTGCCCAGGCAACCCATCGAGGACGGGGCCGTGTGGGTGTGGGTGGCCGAAATCAGCTGGCGGTCGCGCGGGATGCCGGTGCGCTTTTCGGCGAGTGCCTTCACCTCATCGAGCAGCGGCCGCGGCAGCATGCAGCTGTCGACCACGACGATGACCGCCTGCTCGCGGCCGTCGGTCAGGGCGAGGGCCCGCGCGTGCAGGCGGGTGCGGATCTTGTCGGCGTAGCGACTCAGCATGCCGCCATTGACCAGCACCGGCAGTTTCTCCGGAGTGACATCGGCGACCGCGGCACCGGCCGTGAAGGCGGCGGACAGGGCAGGGGCGGTGACGAGCAGGCAGGCGAGCGGAAGCAGGAGACGCGGATTCATCGGCATGGGAAGGCATACGCCGCCAGTGGTCGTGATCTTGGGCCGGCCCTGGCGCAATGGGTCGGGGGCAGTCCGACGGAGCCGGGTCGCGCACGGAGGGCACGGAGGAAGAAGAGGGGCTGCGCGGCCTGCGTGCGGGCTTTCAAAGGACCGGAAGAATCTCTGGCATCAGCGTCTGATCAGCGTCCCATCAGCGGTTCAAAAGCCCTATTGGAACCACGAATGGCACGAAGCTCACGAAGGAGAGCAAGCTCTATTGTCGCCACCTGAATAATGAAAAAAGGAGTGTATTTTCTCTTGTTCATCTATGTGCTCAACGACTTCATATCCCTCCAGAGTTATCGAGCGGAAAATGTGTTTCCTTGGGCAATGAAAACGACTGCTTTTGCTCTGATTGTGGTCAGGCTTTGGAAAAAGTGAAGCCTGCCATTGGTGCAAGCCATGACTGGCCCAAACCGTTAGGAAACTCCAAGAATCACCATGAAAATCCGGATACTCACCCTACTCCTGCTCGCCCTGCTTCAGGGCGCCGTCCTGGCCCAGTCGCTCGACGACAAGCCGCGTGAATTCAAGGAATTCATCGAGGGCTTTGCCAAGAGCGATCTCCTGAAGTTGCGCGGCAACCAGAAGACGGAGACGGCGATGGAGTTGTCCAAGGTGCTGGCGGCCAGGGAACTGAACAAGACGGGCGTGTTCAGAATCACGGTGGCCAAGGTGGAGCCGCGCATCTTCCCCGCGCAGAAGGAGCCGGGCTGGCGCGTCCTGCATGCCAAGGAAAACCTCAAGGACGGCAGCCTCTCCTTCGAGGTGGCTCTCTGGGCCTACGTGCGCCAGGATCCCGGCAAGGTGCTGGAAAAGATCCGCCCCGGAAAGGACATCGTGGTCACCGGCAAGCTCAGCCGTGCCGACTTCTCCGCCACGCCCCGCCTCATCCTGCATCTGGACATCGACGTGATCGAACTCAAGGCGGCGGAGTGATGAAGATCAGACCCAGGGCAGGGTGCTTGTTATCTGTCAGTCAGTTGCCGGCTGACTCATTCGGAATCCCTGAAATCTGAATGGACCATGAAAGTCCAGCTCTCGGTCCTGATGATCACGGTGTTCATGCAGGAAACGCTATGAAGTTTAAAATCATGTTGCTCACAGTCGCGTCATTGCTGGTGGCGACGAGCCGGGATTTTCACATTCTCACCAGCATCATCCGCGCATGCTTTTATGAGCGCGAGGATTTTCGGGTTGTTTACGATCTGAGATCAGGTCAACTGTTTCAAATGCCCTTGATACTGCATCTGCCTTTTATTGCGGGTGTTGTGCTATTTGTGGGCCTTGCGGTGGCCTCGTTGTGCAAAAGATTGGGTGGCAAGTCATCGCCAAAGTGAGCGCATCCCTGTTTCTTGTGGTGCGTGGCCGGGCTTCGCACGGCTCGGCGAAGACGCCGGGCATCCGCACGGCGGGAGGCCATGGTTTGTGACAAAGACGTGAGGCGCACTCTGTCACTCCAGCACGTCGTTGGCGCGGTTCACACCCCGCTCACCGGTTCCAAGCCAGGAAGCTGCCCTGGCAGCGCTGCAGGCCCCAGTCCATGAGCAGGCGGCCGTCGTTCCAGATGTACTTCGTGCGGGTGCCGAGCTGGACGAGGATGACATCGCGGCCGGCGTGGCTGGCCGTGGAGATCAGGCAGCGGCCGGCGGCGACCGTGTAGCCGGTTTTCATGCCGTTGCATTCGGGCATCGATCCGAGCAGGTGGTTGGTGCTCTGCAGGGTGACGATCTGGCCGCTGTTGCGGCGGAAGGTGTAGGAGGAGCGGCGCACGGCGTCGCGGATGACTGGGTGGCGGTAGGCGGCCATGGCGACGCGGGCCATGTCGTGGGCGGTCGAGTACTGGCCGGGGGCGGTCAGGCCGTGCGGGTTGCGGAAGTTCGAGTTCTGGCAGCCGAGCGCACGCATCTTGGCGTTCATCTTGGCGGCGAAGGCATCGATGCTGCCGGCGTTGTCGCGGGCGAGCACGTTGGCGACGTCATTGCAGCTCTTGATCAGGAAGGCGTAGAGCAGGTGGCGGCGCGTGTAGGTCTCGCCGGGGCGCAGGCCGAGTACGGTGGGTTCGACGCGCAGGTCGGTGCTGAGCACCTTCACCGGCTTGTCGAGGTTGCCTGACTCGACGATGACGAGGGCGGTGACCAGCTTCTGGGTGCTGGCGACGGCGCGGCGGGTGTAGGCGTTCTTCGAGGCGAGGTGGCGACCCGTGGCGGCGTCGATGAGCAGGAAGGACTCGGCATGAATGGCCGGCACGCTGGAACTGGCAAAGACCGGCCGGGCATCGATGGGCGGTGGCTGCCAGGCGGCGGGCGGCGCATAGGGCTGGGCGCGCACGACCGTGGCGGCGGGTGTGCCGGTGCGCTGGGCGCCCTTGTAGACTCCCTGTTGGACCGTGCAGGCGGGCAGCAGCAGGAGGGCGAGGGCGGCGCGGAAAAAACGGCGTGGCATGGGGGAGGAACGTGCGTGCGGGCCGCAGTTTTCATGCCGGCCCATCCGGTCAGCTTCTCATTTCAGGGTCTCAATGTAAAGGATGAGGCTGTCAATCTGCGCGTCGTTGAGGATGCCGGCGTAGATGGGCATGCCGGTGTCGAACTTTTCAAAGCCCTTCACCACCTTCGCCGAGGGCGCCAGGATCGACTCACGCAGGTAGGCGGCATCGGCGGTGACCTTGCCCTTCATGCCCTTGGCGATCTCGCGCACGGAGCCGTACAGGCCCTTCCAACTGGGGCCGACCTTGCCGACCGTGCTGCCATCGATGCTGTGGCAGGCCACGCAGCCGAACATCTGGGCGATTCGCTCGCCCTCCTCGGCGCTGGCCTTCACCTTGGCGGTGGCCATGGCGGCGCGCGGGGTCAGATCGACGGTGAGCTCGGCGAAGCCCTCCTGCTTCGGTTCGAAGGTGGCGAGTTCCCAGGGCGAGAAATAGGCGGTGTTGTTGGCCGGCAGGCCGTCGGTGCTTTTCAGGCCCCAGCCGATGCGCATCTGGTGCACGCCGGCGCGCATGTCGGGGATGCCGACAAAAACGCTGCGGCCGTCCTCACTCAGATAGGCACTGCTGGCGGTGAGGAATTCCTGGCCGGGGCTGCCGTCGAGCTTGAGGTGAGGCGAGCCGTACTCGGCGCTGCGCTGGTAGTTCCAGCGTTCGGCGCTGTAGCTGGCGGGATCGGTGGCGAGTGTCGGATCGAGCGGTGCGTTGAAGCGCAGCAGCAGGCCCTTGTCCATCGGCGTGACCTCCTGGAGCAGCACGCGCGGCTTGCCGGTGTAGCGCAGGCGCGCCAGGCCGCTGAGCTGCTTGGCGGTTGTGCCCCAGACCTGGAAGCCGACGACGTAGAGCTGGCCGTCGGCGGGATTCACCTTGGCATTGAGTGGGCCGAAATCGAACTCGCGGGAAAAACTCATCACCGCGGCCTGCGGCCGGGTGAAGCGCGTGTTCAGGATCACCCGGAAGAGTTCCGGCCGGTTGTAACCGACGTGAATGAGTTCGCCGTCGACCGGTCCCAGGCGCGAGCCGATGAGCCAGGTCTGGGTGGCACCGCTGGGATTCACCGGGTGCGGGATCCAGGCCAGCGGTTCGGCGATGGGTTCGGGATACTGCTCCTTGGGGGCGATGGTGGGCAGGTGACCGTAGAACTGGTTTTTTTCGATGATCTGCAGCGGCGTCGACGGCACGTAGTGGCCCTGCTGGTCGCTGGCGGTGACCAGGCCGGTCGTGGGGTGCACGCCGATGAAGGGCTGGCGCAGGCCGTGGCCGAGGACCTCGAAGGATTGGCCGTCGGGCGCCACCTTCAGCACCGTGCCGTTGTGCTTGCCGCGCGTCGTGCCCTCCTGGCCGCCCTTGCTGAGGTAGAGCGAGCCGTCCGGACCGAGCTTCATCGAGTTGGGAAACTCGCGCGTCTCCGCGGTCTGGGCGAAGAGGTTGCAGAACAGCTCATGGCGGTCGCAGACCCCGTCCTGGTCGGTATCGACGAGTTTCCAGACGCCGTTGCGGTCGAAGACGAAGACTTCCGATTGGGGATTGCCCCGGCGCACCACGATCGACATCGGTTCGTGCAGGCCGGAGGTGAAGCGTTTCCAGGTGACGCTTTCGAGGTTGCCCTTGAGGCCGGAGATGAGCCAGACATCGCCATCGAAGGTCACGGCCACCGCATTGCCCTGGTCGTCGAGGAAATCGAGATCGGCGAGGCGGACATTGCGCTTCCAGGGATTCGGCACCGGCAGCGGGATCGTGTCGACGACATGGGCATCGGGTTTGGTGGAGAGCTGGCCCTGGGTGGTGACGGTGGCGGACCAGTGAGGTTGCGACTTTTCTTTGGCGGCAGGATGCTTGCTGGCGACAAAGCCGCGTGCGGGAAAGGCACCGTATTGAATCGTCAAAGACTGCGGCACGGGCGAGGCCTCCACTTTCAACCAGAAGATGCCTGAATCCTTTGCCATCTGGTTTTGATAAACCTTGAGTGAAGAGGGATCACGGCCCTCGCCGACCAGAAACCTGGCGTGATCCACATTCGCCTCATGGGCATAGACCAGGGCCAGGGGCTTGTCATGCGGCTCGATGTCAAAGTGACGGACAAAAAGCCGCGAGCCTGAGTCATCCACCGTCTCAAGACGCTCGGTCACCCGCGTCGCTCCGACCCGGTAGGCAAGTCTGGCGGCTCCGTCCACGACGGCGACCGACTCAAACCGGCCCGTTGCTTTATCCAGCGGCCCGCGACCCACTTCTTCAGGGCTTGGCGCAGGTTCGCGCGGGTCACGGAAGACAGGTTTGTCGGAAGCCGACTGGAGCACCTGCCAGCCGGGATAAATGCCATTGGACAGCCAGGGTCCGACCGCCGGGCCTGGTTCAGGCAAATCCTCCTGGCCGTCCTTCGTCTTCTGGCCGGCGACATGGTATGAGCCCGTGGCGAGCGCAGTGGGCATGACGGGGCTGTTTTCAGGGCCTGACCAAACGAAAGCCAGGCGAAGCAATTCCGTGTCAAAGCATGCCCATAAGTTACTGCCATCCCCTTCACGTCCGAGATTTAGGATCAGGCCGCGCGGGGTGAGATTGTCCTTTGGGAAGCCCTCGCCGAGGTCTCGGCAATCGAGCACGCTGCTGAAGAACGGGAAGTCCGGTTCGACGAAATCGCCCCAGGGCGTGGTCGCCGGCTGCTGGGCGGCAACGGTCTGCAGGCTGAGAACGAGGGCAAAAAGGGGGCCGGGGCGCATCAGCAAAGAACAGGGCGAAACGCCCGGGTCTGTCAACCGGCGCACGACCTGCGCTTCAGGCGGCGTTGCGCTCGGCGCGCTTGCGCACGATGGGGGCGCGTTCACCCTTGACGACCGCCTCGTTGATCGACACCGAGCGCACGTCGGTGCGGCTGGGCACGTCGTACATGACGTCGAGCATGATGCGCTCGAAGATGCTGCGCAGGCCGCGGGCGCCGGTGCCGCGCTTGATGGCCTCGCGCGCCATGGCGAGCAGGCCGTCCTTGGTGATCGTCAGATCGACGCCGTTCATGCGCATGAGCTTGACGTACTGCTTGAGCAGGGCGTTTTTCGGCTCGGTGAGCACGCGCACGAGTTCCTGCTCGGCGAGCGGTTCCAGCGTGCAGAGCACCGGCAGGCGGCCGACGAATTCCGGGATGAGGCCGAAGGCGATCAGGTCCTCGGGCTCGACGTGGCGCAGGGCGTTTTTTTCTTCCTCCTCGCTGCGGGCCACGGTGCCGGCGTTGCTGAAGCCGAGCGTCTGGCGGCCGAGCCGGCGTTTGACGATGTCTTCCAGGCCGACGAAGGCGCCGCCGCAGATGAACAGGATGTTGTTGGTGTTGACCTGGATGTACTCCTGCTGCGGATGCTTGCGGCCGCCCTGCGGCGGCACGTTGCAGATGGTGCCCTCAATGATCTTCAGCAGGGCCTGCTGGACGCCCTCGCCGGAGACGTCGCGGGTGATGCTGACGTTGCCGGTGGTGCGGCCGATCTTGTCGATCTCATCGATGTAAACGATGCCGATCTCCGCCTTGGCGATGTCGTAATCGGCGGCCTGGAGCAGGCGCAGGATGATGTTTTCCACGTCCTCGCCGACGTAGCCGGCCTCGGTGAGGGTGGTGGCATCGGCGATGCTGAACGGCACGTTGAGCAGTTTTGCCAAAGTCTTGGCGAGCAGGGTCTTGCCGCAGCCGGTCGGGCCGAGCAGCAGGACGTTGCTCTTCTCCAGCTCGACCTCCTCCGCTTCGGTGATCGGCCGCGGTCGGCCGGCGTTTTCGGTCACCTGCTGCTGGGCGTGCAGGATGCGCTTGTAATGATTGTGGACCGCGACGCTGAGCACCTTCTTCGCCTGGGCCTGGCCGATGACGTGCTCGTCGAGCACCGCACTGATGTCGGCGGGGCGGGGCACGGTCAGGCCCTGGAAGCTCTCGTCCTCCTGGGCCGCCTCGCGGTCGAGGATGCCCTTGCAGACGCCGATGCAGTTGTCGCAGATGAACACGCCGGGCCCGGCAATGAGCTTCTTCACCTCCGCATGGCTTTTGCCGCAGAAGGAGCAGAGGGTGACCGTGGAGGCGCGCGGCATGGCGGTCAGTCGGCCGGCTTGAGTTCCTTGTTGCTCTGCAGCACCTTGTCGACCAAGCCGTAGGCGGCGGCTTCCTCGGCGGTCATGTAGTTGTCGCGGTCTGCATCCTTCTCGATCGTTTCCGGGCTCTTGCCGGTGTGATGGGCAAGGATGCGGTTGAGGCGGCGCTTGAGCTTGTACATGAAGTCGACCGTGCGCTCGACGTCGCTGGCGGTGCCGCGGGCGCCGCCGGAGACCTGGTGGATCATGATGTCGCTGTTCGGCAGGGCGAAGCGCTTGCCCTTGGTGCCGGCGGAAAGCAGCACGGCGCCCATGCTGGCGGCGATGCCGATGCAGTAGGTGTTCACGTCGCAGGTGACGAACTGCATCGTGTCATAGATTGCCAGGCCGGCGGTGACCGAACCGCCCGGGCTGTTGATGTAGAGGTGGATGTCCTTCTTCGGGTCCTGCATCTGCAGGAACAGCAGCTGGGCGATGATGATGTTCGCCACCTGGTCGTTCACCTCGGTGCCGAGGAAGATGATGCGGTCCTTGAGCAGCCGCGAGTAGATGTCGTAGGCGCGCTCCATGCGGCCCTCGGTCTCAATGACGGTGGGCACGATGTAGTTGGCGGGCGGCGTCAGGCTGGTAGGGAAGTCGGCGAGGGGGTGGGACATGGGGCAATGAAAGGGCGGGCGACCGGATTGTCAATGAGGGTACGGCGGCCGCGCGGGCGCCGGGTACGACAAATCCGCCATTCCCCGTTGCCGCCGGGCGTAACCTTTTCAAGGTTCCCGCACGCCATGCCCACCCCGCCTTTTCATTACCAGGAACTTTTTGAGACCGGCCCCGACGACACGGAGTACCGCCTGCTCACCCGCGAGCACGTGCGCGAGACCGAGTTTGAGGGTCGCAAGGTGCTGGTGGTCGAGCCCGAGGCCCTGACCCTGCTCGCCAACCAAGCCTTCCACGACATCAATTTTTTCCTGCGTCCCGCCCACCTGAAGCAGGTCGCCGCCATCCTCGACGACTCGGAGGCCAGTGAGAACGACCGCATGGTGGCGCTCACCCTGCTGAAAAACGCCGATGTCGCCTCGGCCGGCCTGCTGCCGTTCTGCCAGGACACCGGCACCGCCATCGTGCTCGGCAAGAAGGGCCAGCAGGTGTGGACCGGTGGCGGCGATGAGGCGGCGTTGTCGAAGGGCGTGTACCTCGCCTACACCGAGAACAACCTGCGCTACTCGCAGAATGCGCCGCTCGACATGTTCAACGAGAAGAACACCGGCACCAACCTGCCGGCCCAGCTCGACCTGCACGCGGTGGACGGCGACGCCTACAAGTTCCTGTTCATCGCCAAGGGCGGCGGCTCGGCCAACAAGGCCTTCCTGTATCAGGAGACCCGGGCGGTGCTGAACCCCAAGGGCATCGTCAAGTTCCTGACCGAGAAGATGCTGACGCTCGGCACCGCCGCCTGCCCGCCCTATCACCTGACCTTCGTCATTGGCGGTCTGTCGGCCGAGCACACGATGAAGCACGTCAAGCTAGCCTCGACGAAGTACTACGACGGCCTGCCGACCACCGGCAACGAGCACGGCCGCGCCTTCCGCGATCTCGAGCTGGAGGCGCAGATGCTGGAAGCGGCGCGCACCTGCGGCATCGGCGCCCAGTTTGGCGGCAAGTACTTCGCCCTCGATGTCCGCGTCATCCGCCTGCCGCGCCACGGCGCCTCGCTGCCGATCGGCATCGGCGTGTCCTGCTCGGCGGACCGTCAGGCGAAGGGCAAGATCACCCGCGACGGCGTGTTCATCGAAAAGCTGGAGACGCAGCCGCTCCAGTACATCCCCGAGGAACTGCGCCATCGCAAGGACACCGGCGCGGTGCGCATCGATCTGAACCGGCCGATGGCCGAAATCCGCGCCGAACTGGCGCGGCATCCGGTCACCACCCGCCTGCTGCTGAGCGGGCCGATCATCGTCGCCCGCGACATCGCCCACGCCAAGCTCAAGGAGCGCCTCGATGCCGGTGGCGATTTGCCGGAGTACTTCAAGGAGCACCCGGTGTACTACGCCGGTCCCGCCAAAACGCCGGCCGGCCTGCCCAGCGGCAGCTTTGGGCCGACCACGGCCGGGCGCATGGACAGCTACGTCGACCTCTTCCAGAGCCGCGGCGGCAGCATGGTCATGATCGCCAAGGGCAACCGCGGTCCGCAGGTGACCGAGGCCTGCAAAAAACACGGCGGTTTTTATCTCGGCAGCATCGGTGGTCCCGCCGCCATCCTGGCCAAGGAGAACATCAAGAAGGTCGAGGTGGTTGAGTTCCCGGAACTCGGCATGGAGGCCATCTGGAAGATCGAGGTCCAGGATTTCCCGGCTTTCATCCTCATCGATGACAAGGGTCATGACTTCTTCCAAAGCGTCGGTCCAGGCTGCACGATGCCGCACTGATTTTCCGGGCCGGAGGCACGTCATGCAGATCGTGCTACGGAACCTCGAATGTCCGTTTGATCGCTGCGCGGCTCACGTTTGAATGCAAACCATGTCCACCACGATCCGCGTCACCGTCTGGAACGAGTTTGTCCACGAGCGTCAAAACCCCGAGGTCGCGCGCCTTTACCCGCGCGGCATCCACGGTGCCCTGGCGGAGGCGTTTGCGGCGGAGGCGGATTTTTGCGTGCGCACGGCGATCCTTGACGAACCCGATCAGGGCCTTCCGCAGGCGCTGTTGGACGACACCGATGTGCTGCTCTGGTGGGGGCATGCGGCTCATGATCAGGTGCTCGATGAAACGGTGACACGGGTGCAGCAGCGCGTGCTGGCCGGCATGGGGCTGATCGTGCTGCATTCCGGGCATTGGTCGAAGCTGTTCAAGCGTCTGATGGGCACAAGCTGCGCGCTGTGCTGGCGTGAGGCGGGTGAGCGCGAGCGGGTCTGGGTGGTGAACCCGGGTCATCCGATCGCTGCCGGTCTCGGCCCGTGCATTGAGATCGAGCAGTCGGAGATGTACGGCGAGCCCTTCGGCATCCCCGAGCCGGACGAGCTTGTGTTCCTGTCCTGGTTCCAGGGCGGCGAGGTCTTTCGCAGTGGCGCGACGTGGACGCGTGGCAGTGGCCGGGTCTTTTACTTCAGCCCCGGTCACGAATTGTATCCGATCTACCACCATCCCGACGTGCGCCGCGTGCTGGTCAATGGCGTGCGCTGGGCGCGTCGGCAGGGCAGGGCGGCGGACACGCCGCGGCACGTGCCGGTGGGGCAGGCGCGAGAGCGGATTGAGGCTCGCGGTGGCACGCTGCACGCGGCCGATGGCCGGTTGGCTGGCTGAGTCCTTGCCTTGCAAAACAAAACACCCGGCCTTGCGGCCGGGTGTCGGAAGGCTTGGAAGCCCGATCAGGCGAAGATGTCGATGACCGGCACGCCCTTGTCCGCCACGGTGAAGGGGCGGTTGGACGGGGACATGACGACTTCCTCGGTCGGCAGGCCCATGGCGTGGCCAACGGTGGCCAGGAAGTCCTGCGGGGTGGTCTGCTTGTCGGCCGGACGGCTGCCATCCTTGTTGGTGGCGCCGTAGGTGTAGCCGCGCTTGACACCGCCGCCGGCAAAGACGGTGGAGTAGGCGAGCGGGTAATGGTCGCGGCCATCGTTCTCGTTGATGTTCGGCGTGCGGCCGAACTCGGAGCCGAGCACGACCATGGTCGAGTCGAGCAGGCCCTTGGCCTCGAGATCCTGCAGCAGGGCGGCGAAGCCGGTATCCAGAGTCTCGCCATTGTTGGTCATGGCGGTGTTGATCGTGTTGTGGTGATCCCAGCCGCCCATGCGGACTTCGACGAAGCGCACGCCGCTTTCGACGAGGCGACGCGCGAGCAGGCAGCCCTGACCGAAGGAATTGCGGCCGTACTTCTCACGGGTTTCCATGGATTCCTGGGAGAGGTCGAAGGCCTTGAGGTCCTCGCTCTTCATGATCTTCATCGTCTCGTCATAAAACTCGTTGTACGACTTGACGGCCTCGGTCTCGAAGCGCTTGCGGAAGGCGCCGTCGAACTCGTTCATCAGGGTGATGCGCTTGTTGAACATCGAATCGCTCGTGGTCGGGCGGATGTTCTGCAGGCCGGCCTCGGGATTCGAGATCGGGATCGGTGCCATGGCGGGCGGGAAGAAACCGGCACCCGGGTAGGCGCTGCCGCTGTTGACGACAACGCTGTCGGGCAGGGTGACACCCTGGATGCGGCCGAGGAAGTGGCTGGCCCAGACGCCCATGAGCGGATGGACGATGGTGCCACGCGGCTCGTAGCCGGTCTTCATGATGTAAGTGCCGGATTCATGCACGCCGGTTTTTGAGGTCATCGAGCGGATGATGCTCAGCTTGTTGGCCTGTTCGGCCAGCTTGGGCAGGTAGCCGCCCAGGAAGTCGATGCCATCGGCCTTGGCCTTGACCGGGTCGCTGAAGCCCTTGGTGTCACCGGTTTTTGGGTCGAAGGTATCAATGTGGCTCATGCCGCCGCTCATCCACAGGAAGATGACGCGCTTGGCCTTGCCGAAGCCGGGCGTGCCCGGGCCGGTGACCACCTTGCCTTCGGCTGCCTGCATTTTGGCGGACAGGCCGGGCAGGAGCGACACGCCGAGGGTGGCGCTGGCTGCCTGCATCATGAAGTTGCGGCGGCTGAGTTCGTCGAGTTTAAGGAGTTCGGGTTTCATGGAATCAGGAGGGTGGGAGGTGACGGGGTTACTGGACGAAGATGAATTCGCGGGTGTTGATGAGGGCCCAGATCATGTTGCTGTAGCCTTCCTCGCCAGAGCTGCTGAGCTCACGCTTGGCGATGTCCTTTTCCTGCAGGGTCGGCCGACGGTTCATGATGCTCATGAACATGCGTTCGACCTTCTCGGAGGGATCCTTGACCTTGTCCATGGTGCGGAAGATGAGCGAGTCGCGGCTGGTCAGCATCTGTTGGGCCTTGCCATTCATCATCATCAGCACCTGCGGCACGTTGCCGATGTAGGTGCTGCCGTCGATCAGGTCGCGGGCCGACTGGCCGAAGTCGGCCAGGAAGTGGCCGCCGGGAGCGGGCTGGACCATCTCGTTGGAGCGCAGCAGGCGCATGCCTTCATAGGAAAGCACCTTGGCGGGACCGTCCGCAGCCGGGGATTCCGTCTTTGCGGTCTTGGCGCCGGAATCCATCATCATGCTGTCGCTACCGGCCATTTCGAGACCGCCGCCCATGAGGGCACGCTCTTTCTCGGCCATGCGGCGATAGGCGTCATACTTCATGAGCACGGTCTGCGCGTCGACGGTCTCGAGGTTGAGGTCGATCGACTTCGAGTAGAGGTCCTGCAGCGGGGCCTTGTAGGCGTCCGGCTGGCCGAGCACGAGGGTCATGTAGGAATCCCAGGCCTGCTCGGCGGTCATGCGGCGCAGCATCGGGCCCTGGAAGTAGTAGACTTCGCCCATGGCGATGTTTTCGGTGGTCGCCTCCGACTGGTAGGCGCGGGTGTTGTAGACGATGCGCATGAATTCCTTCAGGTTGAATTTCACGCGTTTCATCTCCTCGGCCAGGTGCTTGAGCAGCTCGGGATTGGCGGAGTTTTCCGGATCGTCGATGTTGGTGACCGGCTCATTGACACCGGCGCCGAAGGCGCGCTTCCACATGCGGTTGGCGATGGTCATCGCAAAGCGCGGGTTCTGCGGATGAGTCATCCAGTTGGCAAAGGATTCGCGCAGGCGTTCCTCGTTTTTCTTCGACTGCTTGTAGGCGGGATTGCCCTTGTCGGCGGAGGACCAGGTGACGAACTTCGGGTTCACCGGTTCGCCGGGTTTGCCATCCTTGTACTTGTAATCATGGGGCAGGCGCAGCGTGTTCTTGTCGAGGTCGCGCACGGCGTAGGTGTTGGCGGCAAGATAGTTCTGCACGCCATTGCGCAGGCGGCGGATGTCCAGCCCGGCCTTCTCGATCATCTGCTCGATCTGCGGCATGATCTTGTCGTTGCGATACGGGGTTCGCGTCGAGGTGGCGCCGAAGAACGCGGCCATCTCGTAGAACTGCATCTGCGTCCAGTCGGCGAACGGGTGGTCATGGCACTGGGCGCAGGCGACGTCCGTGCCGAGGAAAACCGTCAGCGTGTTGGCGAGGTTGTCGAGCGGCATGCCGGCGTCGCGCAGCAGGTACCCGGCCGCGCCGTTGTGCCACATCTTGCCGCTCGCCGTCATCATCTCATGCACCACCTGGTCGAAGGGCCGGTTTTGGGTGATCTGTTCCTTGATCCAGCTGATGTAGGGAGTGCCGCGCAGGTTGTCCTGCTCAAGATTGTCCTTGAGGCGGAGCATCTCGGCGAAGTAATTGAACAGGTGCCCCTTGTAGCCCTCGGAATCGAGCAGCATGTCAATCAGGTCGGCACGCTTTTTCGGGCTGCTGTTCTTGATGAAGGCGGTGGCCTCATCGTAGTTCGGGATGCGGCCGGCGATGTCGAGGTAAACGCGGCGCACAAACTGCTCGTCGTTGGCCATCGGATTGAACTGGGTGATCGGCGCCTTGCCGTTCTTCACCCGCTCCGGATTGGCGCGCACCAGGCCTTTGGCGACCAGTTGGTCGATCTTCTGGGCGGCCTGGGCGACGGTGGTGTTGGCCAGCATCTGCGGCTGTTCCGACGAAGGGGCCGGGGTGGCTGTTTTGGCAAAGGCCTGGTCTTCGGCCGAGAGGCGTGCCAGTTCGAAGCGGTGGGTGACGCCGTCCTGGGTCTGCAGGACGATGTGTTCGCCGTCGATCTGGACGAGGCTGGCAGTGACCTGGCGGCCCTGGACGTCCGTCCAAGTGCGCAGTTCCGCGGCGGAGACGGCGCCCAGACCTGCGAGCAGGAAGGCGGCGATGAGGTGGCGTTTGGGTTTCATGATGAAGGGAGAGGGGTGGGCTTGTGCGCCAACTTCGAAACGGCCTGAAGGCCGCTTCATTAGGGAAAACCAAAAAAATACGCCCCGGGGGCCAAATGGCGCCCGGGGCGGGTGTGAATCCGTTCAAAAGAACAGTTTTCCGGCTCAGCCGGGCAGCAACTCGCAGGTGACGCGGCCACTCCGGTCCATCTCGCCGAGCACAACGGCACCCTCGCCGATCTTCAGAGCCCGGCGGGCGTGCTTGACATCAAGGATGGCGACCCAGCCGATGCCCATGTTGAAGGTGTCCCAAGCGTCGGCCGGATCCGCATGGCGGAGGATCTTTTGAGCCATGTCGTTCTGCCAGTGGGGTACCTTGAGGTGGCAGCCGAAGCCCTTGCGGGTGAAGATGCGACCGAGGTTCTCGACGAGGCCGCCGCCGGTGATGTGGGCCATGGCGGCCGGCTTGATCTTGGCCTTGCGCAGGCCCTGGCACTGGCGGTGGTAGAGCAGGGTGGGGGTGAGCAGAGCGGCGGCATCCTTCTTGCTCAGGCGGATGCTTTCGCGCGTCAGGATGCGTCGCACCAGGCTGAAACCGTTGGCGTGGAAGCCGGCGCTCGGCCAGCCCACGAGCACATCGCCGGCCTTGATCTCGGCGGGGTTGAGGACATCGGCCTTTTCGGCGGCGCCGATGGCGAAGCCGGACAGTTCGACCATGCCGTCGAGCACGGCACCGGGCATTTCCGCCGTTTCGCCGCCGGCGAGGATGCAGTTGCAGTCCTGCAGGTATTCGGACATGCCGGCGATGATGCGGGCAAGCTGGCGTTTCTGGATCTTGTTGACCCCCATGTAATCGAGGAAGAGGATTGGGTCGGCGCCGGTGGTCAGCACGTCGTTGACGTTCATCGCCACCAGGTCCTTGCCGGCGTTTTCGAGCAGGTCGTGCTTGAGCAGCAGTTCGAGCTTGGTGCCGACGCCGTCGCAACCGGTGAAGATCATCGGCTGCTTGTAGCGGCTGAGGTCGTAGCCGGCGGCAAACAGGCCGAAGGCGTTGGCCAGCTTGCGCTTCTTCTGGGTGGCCTTCACCAGGGCGCCGATGTCGTCGACGAAGGATGCTGCTTCATGGATGTCGACGCCGGCCTGCTTGTAAGTGTGCTTGGACATGGGGAGGGACGCCGGGGCTGCGGCGGCAATTGAGATAGAAGCGGCGGGCCGCGGATGCAAGTGCGGCTTCGCCCGGCTGGGGGCGGCTTTTTGCTTGAAGCCGGCGCCATGGCCGGCTAGCTGCCGCCATGGCCGCGCCCCGACCCGTCACGCTTCTGCTGGTGGACGATCACTTCGTCGTGCGCAGCGGATTGGCTGCCTCCCTTGAGCTGGAGGATGACCTGCGCGTGCTTGGCGAGGCCGACCGTGGCGAGGCGGTGATTGCCGCCTACGAGCGACTGCGCCCGGACCTGGTGCTGTTGGACCTGCAACTGCCCGGCATGAGTGGCATCGAGGCGACTGCGGCTCTGGTGCGCGCGCATCCCGGCGCGCGCGTGCTGATTTTCTCGACTTTCGCCCGCGACGACGAAGTGCAGGCGGCGCTGCGTGCCGGCGCGCTCGGCTATCTGCAGAAGTCGTCCTCCCGCGACGACCTGCTGCGCGCGGTGCGCACGGTCGCGCAGGGCGGCCGCTACCTCTCCGAGGAACTGGCCCGCCGACTCGACGCGCGCCAGGCCGAGCCGGAGATCACACCTCGTGAGCTGGAAATCCTCGCCTTGGTCGCGCAGGGCAATCCCAACAAGGCGATCGCGGCCCAGCTCGGCATTGGCGAGGACACGGTCAAGCAGCACGTCAGCCGCATTCTCGCCAAGCTGAAGGTGCAGGACCGTGCCCAGGCCACCGCCGAGGCGATCCGCCGCGGCCTGGTGCGGGTCTGAGCGGCCATCCCCCGAAAGTGGGGTGTCGGTGCACGTGAAAGGCGCCCCCGCAGCGCGTTGGTAGGGAAAGCCGTTTTTCATCATGACCCGAGCCGCCCTCAGCCTCCTTGCCCTCTCCGCCTCCGCCTGGGCCGCCAGCGACCCCAAGGACGTGGCGCAGAACGACTCCACCCCGGTGCCGGTGGTCGAGCCCGTGGTCAAGTGGACCTTTGACGGCAAGGAACCCGGCGTGCTCAAGGGCAAGGCCAGCCTGCAGCCGGTGGGGCCGCAAAAGCCGATTTATCCCGGCTTCCCGGCTGGCAACGCGGCGTTGGTCCTCGACGGCAAGGACGCTTTTTTGCAGGTGACCGAGTCGGCGCTGGCGGACAAAAACCTGCGCTTTGGCAATGGTGACACCCTTACCCTTGAGGCCTGGGTCAATGCCGAGCAGCTCAACAACGGCGCTTACGTTTATTTGATCGGCAAGGGCCGCCACAAGAACCAGGCCTTCAGCGCCGAGAACCAAAACTGGGCACTGCGCCTCAAGGGCGAGGGCGGCGAGGCCCGGCCCTGCTTCCTGTTCCGCAGCCGCGCCGCTGACGGCAAGGAGAACTACCATCGCTGGGTCGCCAAGGAGGGCTTCACACCGGGTTCCGGCTGGCATCATGTGGCGGTCAGCTACAGCTTCGGCAAACCCAAGAGCATCACCGCCTGGGTCGATGGCAAGAAAACCGCCGGCGGCACCTGGGACATGGCCGGTGAGACGACCGAGCCGCCGGTGAGCGACGCCGATGACATCCTGCTTGGCACGGGCAACGGCGGCGGCGCCGGCAACACCCTCAACGGGGCGCTCGACGAGGTCGTCGTGTACCGCGACCTGGTGCCGGACGTTCTGCTGGCCCAGCGTTACCGGTTCATTCCGCCACCGCCGCCGATCGATGCCAAAAAACTGCCGGCCGGCCGGGTGCTCGTGCAGATTTGCGAGGAGGGGGTGCCTGCCAAAAACGCCTGGCCGGCCTTCCCGCCCCAGCCGAGCGAAAGTTATGAGGAGGACGTCTTCGGTCTCTTCGAGGTGCCCCAGAAGTACGTCGACACCGGCGTGCGTGGCGACCGTCCGAATCCCTACCTGCTGCGCGCCGCCGCCAAGGTGAGGCTGCCGGCCGGCAAGCACCGCCTGCTGGTGCGCGGCCGCAGCGCGACGCATCTGCATGTCGACGGCCGCCTGCTCGTCGACATCGGTTTTGCCAAGGCTGACAGCGGTGGCCATGGCCGCGTTGCCGAGCAGGAGGAATATCTCGACCTGGGCCCGGACTTCCGTTTTGCGCCGCCAGGCACGCAGGAGAAGTGGGTGGAGTTCGAAACGGACGGCAAGGAGCACCTTTTTGTCCTTGAGCAGATGGTCGGCGGCGTCGTCGGCAGCTCAAAGAAACGGCCCGAGACCGGCGAGATGGTGGTCGCCGTGTCGCTGCAGGGCACGGACACCTGGAGCCTGCTCAGTCCTGGGCAGCGCCAGGTTGCCTACCACGATGCCGGCTGGGCCGCCTATGAGAAGGAGCGCCGCGCCCGGCTGACCGCCATGAACTCCGAGCGCCGTGCCCGGGTGCGCGCGCAGCATGACACCTACTGGGCCAAGCGCCGCGCCGCCGCCGCCGCATGGCTGGCCGCCACGCCGGAGGTGCCGGTGCCGGCGCCGACCGCGGACCTGCCCGCGCAGAATGCCATTGATGACTTCCTCAATGCCAAGATCCAAAAGGTCGCGGCCCAGGTCGAGGCGGCACGCCAGGACGGTGTCCATTTTTACCGCGAGGTGCTGCCCATCCTCGAGCAGAACTGCTTCAGCTGCCACCAGGGCGGCAAGGCCAAGGGCGAGCTCAGCCTCGACTCGCTCGCGGCCGTGCTCAAGGGTGGCGAGTCCGACGGTCCGGCGGTCACGCCCGGTCATCCGGACAAAAGTTCGCTGCTCGCCCGCGTCAGCAGCGACGACGAGGATTTCATCATGCCACCGAAGGGCAGCCCGCTGACAAAGGAACAGGTCGCCGTGCTCGAGCGCTGGATCCGCGAGGGTGCCCACTGGCCCGAACTCGACGTCGATCGCATCGAGATCACGGGCCTGACCGATGACCTCGCCTTCCTGCGCCGGGTCACCCTCGACACGGTGGGGGTCGCCCCGACCCTGGCCGAGATCGAAGCCTTCCAGAAGGACGTGCGCCCCGACAAGCGGGCCCGGGTCATCGATCGCCTGCTCGCCGATGCGCGCTGGGCCGACCGCTGGATGGGCTACTGGCAGGACGTGCTGGCGGAGAATCCGAACATCCTCAATCCGACCCTCAACAACACCGGTCCCTTCCGCTGGTTCCTGCACGAGGCCCTCACTGACGACCGGCCGATGGACCTGTTTGTCACCGAACTGCTGCGCATGGGCGGCAGCGAACGCTTTGGCGGTCCGGCCGGTTTCGGAACCGCTTCGGGCAATGACGTGCCGATGGCCGCCAAGGGCACCATTGTCAGCACCGCCTTCCTCGGCGTCGAAATGAAGTGCGCGCGCTGCCACGACGCGCCCGCCCACGTCAGCAGCCAGCAGGATTTGTTCGAGCTGGCGGCACTCCTGCAGACCCAGGCCCTCGACGTGCCGGCCACCAGCAGCGTGCCGATGGACAAGCTGCACGAGGGGGGGCGCAAGCCGCTCATCCAGATCACCCTGCAGCCGGGCAGCAAGGTCGAGCCGAAGTGGCCCTTCGAGCGCTTTGTCGCCGGGGAGATCGGCGAACGCCTCGCCGAGGATCCGAAGAACAGCCGCGACGTGCTCGCCGCTCTGATCACTGCGCCGCAGAACGAGCGCTTCGCTCAGGTCATCGCCAACCGCCTCTGGCAGCAGTTCATGGGTCGCGGTCTGGTGGAACCGGTCGAGGACTGGGAGCGCGGCAAGCCCACCCACCCCGAGCTGCTGGCCTGGCTCGGCCGTGAATTGGTGCGTGGCGGTTACAGCCTGAAGAACCTCAGCCGCGTCATCCTCAACTCGCACGCCTACCAGCGCGCCACCGACGCCGAGTTGAAGGCGCCGAGCCCGCTGTTTGCCGCGCCCGCGCCGCGCCGCCTGGCCGCCGAGCAGATTGTCGACTCGCTGTTTGCCGCCACCGGCAAGGCGATGAAGACCGAAGAGGTCAGCCTCGACATCGACGGCCGTCGCGACCTGAAAAACTCGATCTCGCTCGGCCTGCCCGAGCGCGCCTGGATGTTTGCCAGCACCAGCAATGAGCGCGACCGCCCCAGCCTCAGTCTGCCGCGCATCCAGGCGGTGTGCGACGTGCTGGAGGCCTTCGGCTGGCGCCCCGCCCGCCAGGATCCGTCGAGCAGTCGCGCCACCGATCCCAACGCCCTGCAGCCGGCCATCCTTGGCAATGGCACGGTCGCCGTCTGGTTGACGCGGCTGAGCGAGGATCATGGCGTCACCGAACTCGTCCTGCGCGACCAAACCGTGGAGCAACTCATTGACCAGCTCTTCCTGCGCCTGCTGACTCGCCTGCCGACCTCGCAAGAACGTGAGCTGTACGTTTCGCACCTGAGCGAAGGTTATGACAACCGGCGCATTGAGCCGCGCGCGGCCCAGGCCGGTCCGCGCTACCCGGCGAAGTACGTTTCCTGGTCGAACCATCTCGATGCCGAGGCGAACGCCCTGCGCATCGAGGAGGAGGCGGCTGCCCGGCGTGGCGATCCGCCCAGCCCGCGCCTGAATCCGGCCTGGCGCACGCGCATGGAGGATGTCCTCTGGGCCGTGCTCAACGCCCCTGAATGGGTCTTTGCCCCGTGAAATCTTCCAACCTTTCTGCCATCCACCTGTCCAAGCCATGACTCCCATGAAACGCCGTCGCTTCCTGCAAACCGCCGCCGCCGCCCCGCTCGCCGCTGCCGGCCTGCGTGCCTCCAACATCGTCGCCATGCCCAAGGGCAAGGCCGAGCACTGCATCTTCATCTGGCTCGGCGGCGGCATGGCGCACATGGACACCTTCGATCCGAAGGCGCTCGGCGATCCCAAGGGCAGCCCGAAGAAGGCGGGTGCCGCCTATCCGGGCATCGACACCGCCGTGCCCGGCGTGCAGGTCTGCGAGCACCTGCCGAAGACCGCGCGCCTGATGGAGCACATCACCGCCGTGCGCACGGTGAACCACAACATCATCAACGAGCACGCCATCGCCACCAACTTCGTCCACACCGGACGCCAGATCAGCGGCAACACGATGTATCCGTCCATGGGTTCCATCGTTGCCCACCAGCGCGGCTCGGTGAATCCGAACGTGCCGGCCTACATGCTCATCGGCTACCCAAGCCCCAGCCGCGGCCCCGGCTTCCTCGGCGCGAAGTACGGCAACATCTATCTGACCGACACCACCAGCGGTCCGGCCGGTTTCACCCGACCGGCCGATGTCACCAGCCAGCGCGTCAGCGCGCGCTCGAAGCTGCTGGCGCCCCTGCAGGAGCGTGTCGCGCGCGACTCGCTGATGGCCGATTACGAGACCGCCCAGCGCGAGGCCCTGCGTCTCGCCGGTCCGGAGTTCATGCGCAACTTCAAGCTCGACGAGGAGCCGGCCGACCTGCGCAACGCCTACGGCAGCGAGTTTGGCCAGCGCTGCCTGCTCGCCCGCCGCCTCATCCAGGACGGCGTGCGCTTCATTGAGGTCTCGCACAACCTCGGCTTCGTCAACGGCACCGGCTGGGACACCCACAACGACGGCCAGGAAAAGCAGCACCTGCTCATCCAGGATCTCGACGCCGCCTTCTCGACCCTCATCGCCGACCTCAAGGCGCATGGCCTGCTCGACAAGACGCTCATCGCGGTTGGCACCGAGTTTGGTCGTCCGCCGGAGTTCGATGGCGGTGGCGGTCGCGGCCACCAGTGCAGCACCTTCAGCATGATCCTCGCCGGCGGTGGCCTAAAGCACTGCGGTGCCTATGGTGTCACCGATGACCTGGCCAAAACGATCGTTGAAAACCCGGTCTCGGTGCCCGATTTCCATGCCACGGTTCATGCCGCGCTCGGCATCAATCCGTCGCTCGATCTCATGGACGGCACCCGCCCGGTGCCGCTCACCGACGGCGGCAAGCCGATTGCCGCGCTGTTTGGCTGACGGTATTGCCCAAAGGCCCAAAAGCCCTGTTGCCGCAGCAACAGGGCTTTTTTGTGTCAAGTCAAACCGCCTCACCGCCGCCGGCGCAGGATCAAACCGCCGAGGCCGAGCAGCAGCAGCAGGGCGCGACCGGGCTCAGGGGCGACGACGTAGAGCAGGCCGTGGCTGAGGAAGCGGTCGGTCTCCAGATACCAGCCGTGTGCTGACAGCAGCGTGTTGGCGTCGCCGAGGTCGAGATCCGCCAGGGTGAAGGCGCCGAGTCCGCCAATGCCGTCGGCATCGGGATTCAGGCTGCCCCAGTCGAGCAGATTGAAGACGTCGCCCAACCGTGGTGTGTAGCTGTTGAGCAGTTCGACCCGCAGGCGGGCGCCGGCGTTGAGGTTCAGCACACCGCTCACCGCGAGGCTGTCATAATGGTCGCCGGAGGCGGCGTTGGCGAAGTAGGTGACGTCGCCGAGCGCGAGCGAATCGTCGAGGTTGCTGGGCGTGCCACCGATGTGGAAGGTGGCGCGCAGGGTCGGCAGGGCGCTGCCGGTGAGTGTGAGGTTGCCGAAGCTGAGTTGGCCGGTGCCGTTGCCGGCCAGGACGTCACTGCTGTCACCGGGCGTCACGCGGCTGCCTGGGCCGATGACAAGATGTCCGCTGACACTGCCGCGGCCGGAAAGCACCTGGTTGGTCAGCGTGTAGCTGCCGCCGTTGACGCCTGTCACATTGAAAGTCGCGCCGGAGTCGACCTGAATCCATGGCGTGCCGGCGAGGCGGCCGGTGCCGCTGAGCGCCAGAGTGCCGCCGCGAACGGTGGTTTTGCCTGTGTAGCTGTGCTGGGTGGCAACCGGGGTGCTGCCGTAGGTGCTGGTCAGGGTCAGGGTGCCGCTTCCGTCCTTGATGAAGGCGAGGTTGCCCTCGATGCGGCCGTGGTAGCTGGTGTTGGCCGACTGGTTCACCGTCAGGGTGGCGGTCGTGCCCGACTGGCTGTTGGTGATGAAGTTGTTGTCGACCAGGGAGACAACGCCATGGAGCAGGCCACCAAGGGTTTGATGGTGACCGTTGAGGTCGAGGGCGACGGTTTCCGTGACGACGGTGTTGGTGAGCAACTTGAGGGTCGTGGTCACCGGCAGGGCGTTGTCGGTGCCGAGCCGAACGATGCCGCGGATGACATCACTGGCCCCCGTGTAGGTGTTGATGGCATCGAGCCGGATCACGCCGCCTCCCATGCCGACGTAGCTGAGGCTGTTGGCGCCGCCGTCACGGATCACGCCACCGATGATCAGAACCCCGTCACTGCTGCCGGTACCGATGCGGGCGGTGTTGCTCGCAATGAGCAGGTCGCCAGCCCAGGTGGCCGTGCCAGTTTGCACCTGCAGATTGCCCTGATTGTTGCCGGGACCGTTCAGGGTCAGGCTCTCGCCGGTGATCGTCACACCGGCGTTGAGGCGCAGGATGGCGGTGCTGGCGACGACAGTGCCGGCCTGGGTGGAACCCAACGCCTGGGCATGGTTCGCCTGCAGGATGCCGGCACCGATCGTGGTGATGCCCTCGTGGCTGTTGGCCTGGGTGAGAGTCAGGGTGCCTGTGCCGAGCTTGGTCAGACCGCCGGGGCCGGTCAGGGTGCCACTGTAGCTGCTGGCAAAGCTCTGGGTGTCGAGCGTGCCGCCACCGGCGAGCAGGCTGATGCCGCGGTTGGTATTGAGGTTGAAAGCCGCGCCGAGCTGCAGGGTGCCGCCGTTGAAGGTCAGGCTGTTGGGTGTCGCCTCCGCGGGAGTGGCGCCGAGGGCGGTGTCGGCCGACACCCGGACGGTGCCGCCATTCAGATAGACACCGCCGGTGTAGCTGCTGCCCGCGGCGCCGGCGAGCACCAGCAGGCCGGGGCCGTTCTTCACGACGCTGACGGCGCCTGTGCCGTTGTTCTGAATGCCGGAGTTGACCGTCACCGTCTGGCCCGTGGCGTGGTCGGTGAAGATGAGGGAACCCGCCGCGCCGGCGACACTGCCGCCGGCGCTGAGCACGCCGCCGTTGCCGACCGCGCGGCCGATGACGAGATCGCCGGCGCCTTGCACCAGGCGGATGCCGCCGGAGACGCCGAGACGCAGGGTGCTGCCGGAGGTGAGGTCCAGATTCGTCAGGGAGGTTGCCGTCTGCAGCAGGGTGTTGACGCGGGTGACCCCGCCGACGTTGGCCGGCAGAATGGGGTCGCTTTCGCCGCCGTCGATGATCTTGACGTTGGCCGCGGCGTTGTCCGGCAGCGGGCCGAGCGCGCCGGCACCGGTGCGCAGGCGGGTGATCTCGGTGTAGCCGGTGTAGGCAACGATGTTGCCGCCGACCACGGTTGCCCAGTCGGCGCCGACCGTGGCCCAGCCACCGAGGATGCCACCGGCATCGTTGCCGGTGCTGGTGCGAATGCCGTGGCTTGCGCTGGGCGCGCCGGCGGGCAGGACAAAATCCATCTGAGCACCGGTTTGGACGGTGATGGCGCCAAGATCGAGCAGCAGGTCCTGGGGGGTGCTGCCGTGCGGGGTCAGGCGAATGACCGAGCGACCGGGAGCCACGGTGAGGCCGGCCACGGTCTGGGAGTTGGCCGCGCTGCTGCTGCCGGCCAGGGCGAAGGTGCCGCCGGCGAGCACGAGCTGGCTGCTGCTGCCGAGGATCTGGCTGGCGGGCGCGCCAGCCAGATCGAAGCCAAGCTGCAGGGTGCCCTCGCGCACCGTCGTGTCGCCGCTGTGGCTGCTGGCGCCGCCGAGGAACTGCGTGGCAGGGCCGCGTTTGTCGAGCGACAGCCGGCCGCCAGCGCTGTCGGTGAAGGATCCCAAAAAGCTGCGATCGGCGGCGGTTTGCAGGATGAGGGTCGCATCCGTGCCCTCGAGGTTGCGCACACTGCTGCCACTGCCGCTGGTTGCGATCAGGCCACCGGTGACAACACTGCCGGCCAGGGTGAGCAGCTTGACATTGGCGTTGTTGGCGAAGGTGATGGCGTTCGGGATTGTCGCATTGACCGCGCCGCGCGCGGCCAGCACAAGTTCGCCCTGGGTCAGGCTGACGCCGTTGGTGAAGCGGTTGTCGCTGCTCAGGGTCCAACTGCCGGTGCCGCTCTTGCTGATCGTGAGGGCGTTGGAGATCGAGCCGCGGATTTCGCCGCTGCCGGTGCCCGTGAGAATGACGGAATGGGGGCCGCCACCGACATCGGCGGCGTTGACGTCGCCGGTCACGGTCAGGCCGTCGGCCACCGCGGATTCAAAGGTCAAGGTCGCACCGACGGCCGCCTGCACGGTCCCGGCCCAGGTGTTGGTGCCGGTCAGGCCGGCGAGGTAGGGCGTGATGACCGATTCGCCGACGATCTGGAGGCCGCCTGACAAGTCGAGACGGGTGCCGGCGAGCAGGCGCGTGCCGCCGGAGCTGCCACCGAGTGCCTGGGCATGGCGGATTTCGAGAATGCCGGCGCTGACGACCGTTTCGCCCATGTGATCCGAGGCGCCGGCGAGGATGAGCCGGCCGGTGCCGGCCTTGGTCAGACTGCCCGCTCCGGTGATGGTGCCAGCGTAATAGGTGGTGTTCGTCTGGGTGTCGAGCGTGCCGCCCCCGGCGTCCAGGGTGATGCCGCGTGTGGCTGCCAGCGAGGGACTGGCTTCCGAGCCGGCAAAGGCGAACTGCAGGCTGCCGCCATCGAAGCGCAGGTGGTCGGCATCGGGCGCGCCGGGTACGGTGCCAAGGCTGCCGTCGCCAGCGATGCGCAGCAGACCGCCCCGCAGCACAGTGCCGCCGCTGTAGGTGCTCGTCGTGCCGGTGAGGATCTGCGTACCCGTGCCGGTCTTGACCAGGATCAAAGCGCCGCCGCCGCTGCCATCGGCGAGCACGCCGCGGAAGGTGGCGTCCGCGCTGTTGGCGAGTGTCAGAGTGGCCGGGCTTGCGCTGGCATTCTGCACCACCACGACATCGGTCGCGTTGGCCTGGGACAGACCCGCGACAGTGACCGAGAAACCATCGAGCGTGACGGTCTTGGCGTTGGTGGTGTTGGCGAAGCTGAGCAGGTTCGGCGCGGTGGTGTTGAAGGCGCCGGCGTGACCGACGCGCAGCACGCCCGAGTTGAGCACGACGCCGCCGGTGAAATGATTGTTGCCGGCCAGCACGATCGTGCCGGTGGCATTGTTGTTGTTGATTGTCAGGCTGCGACTGCCGCCGCTCTCACTGATGCTGCCGGTGATCGTGCCAATCGGAGTGCCGACGGTGTTGGTGCTGATCGCGGTGTTGGCGGTCAGGGTGATGGTGGCCGTGAGGGTGCGACTGGTGTCAAAGCGGATGGCGCCGCGGTTGCCACTGCCCGTGCCCGCCAGATCGAGCGGCACATCAAGGGTGCCGCTCTGGCTGTAGTTGAGGATCAGGCTGTTGCCGACGCGAACGTCAATCCGATCAAGGTTGCTAAGGGAGGCAAGGTTGAGGATGTTGAGAAACAGCCCGCCGCCGCCAGCGGCGTTGGTCAGGGTCAGGGTGCCCGTCCAGGGATTGCTGCCGTTGAGATGGACCAGGCCGAGATCAGAACCGGTTTTTTCGAGGGTGATGTCATGACCCGCCAACGCCGTGTTGAAGGTCAGGCGGGCGGAGCCGGTGTTGGTGACACCGTTGCCCACGCGGATGAAGGCGTTGTCGGCAAGCTGAAGGGTGCCGCCATTGAAGGTGTAGCTGCGGTTGGTCCCCGTGAGATTGAGTGCCTGGAACTCCAAACCTGCCGCCTGGATGGTGCCACTGACGGTGATCGTGCTCAATTCAGCCGTGGTGCCGAGCACGCCGCCGTTGCCAAACAAGGCCACGGCGCTGCTGTTCCACGGGCCGGTACTGCTGCCGTTCCACCAGCGGTTGTCGGTGGTGTTCCATGTGCCGGCGCCGTCGGTCACGCCGGCCTCGGTGCCATTGGCATCCCATTGCAGGGTTTGGGCAGGGGCCGGGCCGCCGGCGAGCAGGCAGCCAAGGACAATCACGGCACGCCAGGGCTGGGACCGGCGGCCGCCGCAGGCGGCGAAAGGGTGGTTGGGGATCATTGGGGGGCCGTCAAATTAGCCTGGTTTTTCGCCCGCGCATCCGTGGAGCTCTTTATTGTTGAATAAAGAAATGTCGGATCATTGGCCTGCGAGGATCGTGTGCTGACAGCGTTACCGGGGTTGGCTCATCGCTTTTCCACGCATGCCTGTTTTCCTGCCCCTGCTTCTTGTCCTGCCTCTGCTGGTCGTCGCTGCACCCGCGGCTGAGCGACCGAATGTGATTTTCGTCTATGCCGATGATCTGGGCTTTGGCGACCTTGCCTGTCACGGTCATCCGCGCATCCAGACGCCGCACCTCGACCGGCTCGCCCGTGAGGGCACCGACTTCCAGAGTTTCACCGTCGTCAATCCGGTCTGCTCGCCGAGCCGCACCGGCATTGTCACCGGCCAGTTTCCCTCGCGCTGGGGCGTGCACCAGCACTTTGCCGGCCACGCGGAGAATGTCGCCCGTGGCATGCCGGACTGGCTCGATCCGCGGGCGCCGTTGTTGCCGCGCGTGCTGCAGCAGGCCGGTTACCGCACCGCCCACTTCGGCAAGTGGCACCTCTCGGGCGGCGGCATGAGCGATGCGCCATTGCCGGCCGCCTACGGTTACGACGAGGCCGCGGTCTGGACCGGGCCGGGGCGTCATGTCTTCGACGGGCTCGACTACACCTTCGCCAATGGCGAGGCCTCGGCCCACGACCGTCACGCGGCTTCCTGGATCAGCGTTGCCGCCACCGATCATGCCCTGCGCTTCCTCCGTGCCGCCAGTGACCGCCCCTTCTACCTCAATCTCTGGCTGCATGAGACGCATCACCTTGTCTCGGCGACCGAGCAGGACAAGGAGCCCTATGCCGACGTGCCCGAGCCGCACCGCACCTACTACGCCGCGGTTAGTCGGGCCGACCGCCAGGTTGGCCGCGTGCTCGACCTGCTCGACGAGCTGGGTTTGGCGCGGAACACCCTGGTGATGTTCTCCAGCGACAATGGTCCCGAGAACAGCCATGCACAGCCTGGCCAAAAGTTTTATTACAGCCAGGGCAGCACCGGCGGCTTGCGCGGCCGCAAGCGCAGCCTGCTGCTCGGCGGCATCAACGTGCCCTTCCTGGTGCGCTGGCCCGGCGTGGTGCCGGCGGGACGCGTGGACCGGGAGACGGCGCTGGCCGGGGTGGATGTTTTTCCCACCGTGCTCGCCGCCGCCGGGGTGCCGGCACCGCAGGGTTATGTGGCGGATGGTGAGAACGTCCTGCCTGCCTTCCGGGGCGAGGCGCTGCAGCGCACCAAGCCGGTGTTCTGGTGGTGGCAGGGACGGCATGAGGGCGATGACTGGCCGGCCTTTGCCCTGCGCGAGGGTCGCTGGCTGCTGGTGCACGATGAAAGCGGCGAGCGGGTGGAACTGCACGACGTCGTCGCCGACCGCGCCCAGGCGGTCAACCTCGCCGCGCGCGAGCCCGAGCGCGTGGCGCGCATGAAGGCGGCGATCGCCACCTGGTTTGCCACGCTGCCGAAGACGCCGGATCCGGCTTTGCAGAGTCGCGCGACGGCCGCACGCCAGTCTTCACCGGCTGCCAGGGCCGCCAGCAAGGCCCCCGACCGTGCCGTCGCCTTCGCGCGCTGGGACAAGAATGGCGACGGCGTTTTGACCCTGGAGGAATATCGCAACGGCCTCGCCCAGAAAGACAACGCCGAGGCGCGCTTCAAGAACTTCGACCGCGACGGCGATGGCCGCCTGACGCGCCTGGAATTTGTCGGGGCCGACCCAAAATAGGCCGGTTCACTTGTCGTCGAGTGCGCGGCGGATGCGGTAGCGGACGGCGAGCTGATGGGCCGGCGTGCCGGGAAATTCGAGTCCGCGGATGCGCTCGATTTGCAGCAGCGCGCTGCTCTGCGTGGCCGGGTAGTGGGCACTGTTGTGGGCGAGGTTGAGCAGGCGCGCCAGGTATTCGAGCTGCAGGTTTTGGCGCATCGTGCTGAGCGGCTGTGCCGGGTCGTCGCCGGTGAAGATCGCCGTGGTCAGGCGACCGAGCACCTCGTCGAGGCTGACCGTGTTGCCATACAGGCCGCTGTCCTGGATGCGCTGCAGGGTCTGTGGATGCAGCAGGTGGTTGAGCAGGCCGGCCTGGGTGCGGAAGACCGTCTCGTGCAGTTTCGGATCCTCGGAGCCCTCGCCGTGATCGAAGCCGCGACGCTGCTGCTGCAGGTGGGCGTAAAGTTCCTCCGGTGCGGCGAAGGCGTCGGCCGCGAAGGCATGACGGGCAAGGGCGTCAAGGGCCCGGTGCTGCACCTCGGCGGTCACCGGCTGGAAGGGGCGCACGCCCGGGGCCTGGCCCTGCAGGGCGCGCTCGACCTGCACGCCGCCGATGTAGCGCGCGATGGCGTTGAGGGCGCTCGCCGTTTCACGGTGCAGGGTGAGGTAGGCCAGGCCAACCTCCTGCCAGCTCCGGCCCGGCGCGGCGGTGTCGGCCAGCACCCGCGGCAATTCCGCGCGCACCAGTTCACAGCGCTGCACGCCGTAGGTGATCGGGTCGCTGCTGAGGTCAAAGAGCATGGCGCGCGGATCGATCGCCTTGCCGGGGTCGCGCATGTCGTCGCCGTCATTGGCAAAGGCCAGCTCGGGGCGGTGCGACTGCCCGGCAATGGCTTCGAGGCGCTTCGCCTCCTCAACCGGATCCTCAAGTGCTTCGCTGTAGCCGAACTGGATGGCCCAGGTGTCATAGGGACCGGGCCGCGTCGTGTAATACTGGCCCTGCTTGACGCCCTGGGGAGCGACATTGACCGCCGGGTAATCCATGACGGAACCTGTGAGGCCGGTTTTTTCGGTCAGCTCGGCACGGTGGATGTCGACCGGGTTGTGCAGGTGGCTGGAGCGGAAGTTGTGGTTGAGGCCCAGGGTGTGGCCGACCTCGTGCAGGGCGAGGTAATAGAGCGCCTCGCGGGTCAGGCGGTCGAGCTCAATGCGGTCGCTCTTGCGCAACTGCAGCAGGGTGCGCCCGAAGAGCAGGCCCTGGCGCGCGCAACCGCAGGCCAGGCAGGCGTGCGGATCGCCGTTGGCCGGCAGCGCGGCGCCGGGATCGTCGAACAGCCGGCTGGTCAGCAGGCGCTTGGAGATGAAACTGAACTCCAGCATGATGTCGGCACCGAGGATCTGGCCGGTGCGCGGATTGGCAAAGCTCGGGCCGTAACCGCCGAAGGGCGGGTTGACGCTGCTGGTCCAGCGCACGACGTTGTAATCAATGTCGCCGGCATCCCAGGTGGCGTCATCGGGCTGTTGGCGCACGACGATGGCATCTTTGAAGCCGGCCGCCTCAAAGGCCTCGTTCCAGCGCAGGATGGCCGCGCGCAGGGTGTCGCGAAACTCGACCGGGGTGGTGTTTTCCAGCCAGAACACGATCGGCTCGACCGGTTCGCTCAGCGCCGTGCCCGGCTTGCGCTTGACCAGGTGCCAGCGGTGGATGACGTCGCGGTAGGGAGCCGCATCCGTGCTGGTCATGTCGGTGATCTTGTGGGTGAAGTAACCGATGCGCGGGTCGTCGTGGCGCGGCTTGAAGTCGTTCTGCGGCATCGCCAGCAGGGTGTGCTGCACCTGCACGCTGACGTAGCGCGGATCGGTGATGTCGGCGCCGTGCTTGCCCTTCGGTTCGGCGTTGTCGAAGACGAACTCGGCGGTGACCGCCGTGTTGCGCGGGTAGTTCTTGATGCCGAGAATCTTGGTCTTCGGCTCGGAGAGCCGGCCGAGCACCGACTTGTCGCCCGCTTGCTTGACCGCCGTCAGGGTCTCGCGCAGGAAGAGCGGTGTCGCGGCGATCAGAAACCCCTGCTCGTCCTCGGCGACAATCGCCTCACTGGCGAGTACCGCCGGACTGGTGTTGGCGCGGTGGGCGCGCGCCAGCGGATGCGCGGGGTCGAAATGCAGCGAGGTGTTTTGTTCGACAATCTCGATGCGGTTGTAGATGCGTCGCAGGGCAAAGACGGTTTCACGGCCATAGCGACCGCGGTTGTGGCCCGCCGCCACCGGACCATCGACGCTGTGGTTGAAGTAGATGAACTCGGGGCCGAATTGCGCGCGGCTGACATAAAGCCATGGCGCACCGGTCTCGTTGTCCAGATAAACACGGAACAGGCCGTCGAGCCGCTGGAAGGTGCGGGTGAACTCGGCGACCGTTTTTTTCTTCGCCGGTTCTGCAGGTTTGGCCTCAGCCTGGGGTTTGACTTCCGCGGGAGTCGCGGCCGCCGCCTGCGGAACCGGTTTGGGTTCGGGCTTGGGCTCCGGTTTCGGCTCCGGTTTCGGCTCCGGTTTCGGTTCGGGCTTGGGTTCGGGCTTGGGTTCCGCCGAGCTCACGGGCAGGAAGTGGGCAGGTGCATCGGCTTGGAGAAAACCGGTGGTGAGCAGCAGGGCGAGGGCGAGGCGATGGAGCATGGGCGGAGCAGGACTGTCAGAAGACAACGGTTGAGCCGGGCTTTCTTGGAGCGGGATTTGTGAGAGGCCTGCGGAGTTGTTCGTTCAGAAGTCATCGATCACCACCTCGCCGGTGCGTTCGCCGCCAGGGAAAAAGCCGAGGCCGTAGCCGTAGCCACCTTGATGGAAGACACCGTAGAAGGAGGTGAACTGGCTGGAGCCGGGGGCACGGATTTTGCCGCTGAAGGTGCCGGTCTTGGGATCGATCTTGATCGCGCAGCCCAGCGGGTTGCCGGGCTCAGTGACGGTCACCTGATTGCGTTCGGAGATGAAGAGGGTGTTGCTGGTGCCGTCGAGCGCGCCACCGCTGTTGAGGAAGCGCACACTGCCGTCGCCCAGGGAGACTGTCAGCGGTTCGGTGACCCGTTCGCCGGCGGCCGGCGGCGTGTAGGGCACGGCCTGACAGGCGAGGGTTTGGAAGGGCAGTGCCGGATAAAGGACATCGCGCGGTCGCCAGGGTTTGAGCCAGCCGAGTGTGGTCACCGCTCCCGGCTGCTGCGGGCCCAAACCGAGGTCGCAACTGCCGTAGACGCTGCCGGCCTTGCCGTAGAGCGGCACGTTGAAGGCGCATTCGCCGCCGATCAGGCCCTCGGGATCGGACTGGCTGATGCGACTGGCAAAAGTCGCGGTTTGGTTGTCGGCGGTGCGCCCGATGAAGCGGACGCTGCCATCGGTGCCGACAAAGCTTGCCCCAGCCAGCGGCACCGGCACGGAACCGCCGCCGATTCCCTCGCAGAGCAGGGTGTAGCGACCCGCCTGCGGCGCGGGATTCGTCTTGCCGTAGGGCAGGTAGCGCACCCAGCCATCGGCCCAGTCGCCCTCGGGGTCGCGCAGCGAGGCCGCGCATCGCGACCAGCCTTCGGCAAAACGCAGGCGCAGGCCGAGCGACACCCGGTTGGCGCGGGCAAAGGCGGCCACGAGCTGGCCGTCGGCCCCGAAGCTGCCCGTGAAACGGTAGCTGACCCCGCGGTAGTCCACCGTGCCACTCGCCGTGCCTGCGCCGGTGACCGTGCACTTGACCAGCGCGCCCCAGCCGTCGGTATCGAGCAGGCCGCAGTACGCGCCCGGCCGCGGCACAAAGAAATCGGCGTCTTCGACGAACACGACGGTGTTGCTGGCGCCGTCGATAATCGTGCCGGCCTGCGGGCTGTCGGTCAACTCCACCGTGAAGGACTCCGGTCCCTCAAAGACGCGGTCCCAGTATACGGGCACGGCAATCGTGGCCGACATCTGGTTGGGGTTCAGGTACACCGTGCCCGACAGGCCCGGCATGTCGGCGCCCGCGCGGCAGGTGCCCGACTGCACGCGCCAGCCGACGGCGATCTGGCTGGAGCCGGCGCGCTGGCGATACACTTCCAGGTAGGCCGTCTGTCCTTCGCGCACCCGCACCTCGCGCTGGCGCAGGCCGGCGGCGGCGTTGTCGGTCTGCTCGCCGATGAAGATCGTGTTGCTGGTGCCATCGGCAATGCCAAGCCCGCCGGTGGGGTTGCTGAAGGCGAGACCGACTGCCTCTTCGGGCTCGATGATGCCATCTTCCAGGAAAGGCAGCAGCACGATGCCCGAGCGGGTGCCGGTTGGCAGGGGTAGTGTTCCGGGCAGGGTGTAGTCGACGCCGGCCGTGGCCGGGGCCACGCCATCAATGCTCTCGCTGACAAAGCTGACACTGCCATCGCCGTCGCCGCGCAGCTTGAGCACGCGTGTGGTGACACCGCCGTCGGCCTCCGAACCCCGATTCACAGTCTGCGCCCAGGCGAGCACCCCGGTGTTGCCCTGCGGATACCAGGACAGCCAGAGCTGGCTGTCGGGGGCGTTACCGCCGCTGTCGCAGGCGAGGTAATACACGTGGCCAGCGGTGGCGTTGATCGTCACCCGGGTCGTGTTATCGAGGCTGCTGCCCGAGCCGCTGCCGAGCAGGTTGGCGGGTCCATCCGCGGTCGAATCATACACCCGCAGGCCGAAGCCATCGAAGGTGCTGCCATCCCACTGGCGCGAACCCACCAGGTCAAAGTACCACGTGCCCGAAGCAGGCGCCGTCCATTCGAACCAGACACCGGGCCAGGCGAGACCGAGGTTGGCTTCCGTGCCGTTGCGTGTGGCGCCGGCGTTGCCGCGCACGACGGTGCCAATGCTGTCGGGCAGGGTCTCGGCATCCTGCCAGTGGTCGTTGACCACTTCGGCAAAACGCCACTCGAAGTCGAAGGTTTGCTCGGCATCGACGACGAGATAGACCGTCTGGCCGCGGTCGAGATCGACGGACAGGCGTTCGTTTCCGGGAAACAGGGTGTTGCTGGTGCCATCGACGACCGTCTGCAGCGGCAGGGTGGCTGCTGGATTGCCCGGGTAGCGCAGCTCGGCGCGCAGGCCCTGGGTGTCGTTCAGGTCAAAGACGCAGCGGCCGTTGGCCGGGGCTGTGTAGCTGTACCAGACCGTGTGGCGCGCCGCTTCGCCGCCGACCGTTGGTTCGCCAAACTCGGCGGTGGCGCCGCGGCCGCCCTGATTGGCGTAGCTGCCTTCGCGTTCGGCGAGCTGGATCGTGTTGCTGAAACCGTCGTTGATCGGCCGGCCGCCGGTTTGGCCGTGAACCGGGGCGAGGGCGAGCAGGAGCAGGGGAAGGAGACGTTTCATGGTGAGTTGAGCGCAGCCTACAGGAGCGGCTTGCGTGCCGGCGAGGCGAAAAGCGGTGGGCATCCTTTTTGTTGTGCTGACACCGCACCGGTGATTTCCCTCACAAGGGCAGGCGCAGCTGCTGCTGGGCGGGCGCGACCAGGGTCGAGACGCCAATGCCAAGCAGGCGCAGTGGCCCGGTGACCAGCTGGTGGCGCGCGAGCAGGAAGCAGGCGAGGCGGTAGAGATCGCGCTCGGAGGTGACCGGTTCCTCGACCCGGATCTGCCGGGTGAGGGTGGTGAAGTCGCTGTAGCGCACCTTGACCTGTACGGTCAGCGCGCCGAGGCCGAGCCGGCCGAGTGACTGTGCCACGTCGAGTGCCATTTCCTTGAGCGCGGCACGCAGGCGGCCCCGGTCCTCGGTGTCGACGCGGAAGGTGTTCTCAGCGCTGATGCTCTTGCGTTCGTCATTCAGGTCGAGCGGCCGGTCGTCATGGCCGAAGGCACGCTCGCGCAGCTTCGCCGCGAACGAGCCGGCGACGGCGTCGAGCGACTGCGTGCTGTCCTGCAGGTCGCCGATGGTGTGCAGGCCAAGCGCCTGCAGGCCCTGGGCGGTGACCGGCCCGACCCCGTGAATGGCGCCGACCGGCAGCGGACGCAGGAAGGCGATGCGGGCGCTGTCGAGGATCAGGGTGATGCCGTCGGGCTTGTCGAAATCGCTGGCCAGCTTGGCGAGGAACTTGTTGGAGCTGATGCCGACGCTCGCCGTGAGACCGCGCTCGGCGCGGATGCGCTGCTTGATCTCCAGGGCCAGAGGCCGCGCCGCCTCGATGGCCGCATCGGCGGCGAGCCCGGGCGGCAGGCAGGCGCTGACATCGAGGTAGGCCTCGTCGACCGAAACCTGCTCAATCAACGGTGTGAAGCTCTGCAGGATCGCCATGATGGCGACCGATTCCGCGCGGTACACCTCCATGCGCGGCCGTACAAAGATGCCGTGCGGGCAGAGTCGCCCGGCGGTGCGCGAGGGCATTGCCGAGCGGACCTTGAAGGTTCGCGCCTCATAACTCGCCGCACACACGACCCCGCGCTGGTCCGGCGGCGAGCCGACAATGACCGGCTTGCCCCGGTACTCCGGATGGTCGCGCTGCTCCACCGACGCGAAAAACGCGTCCATGTCGAGATGCAGGATCACCCGGGGCATGGCGGACAACCAATTCCGCCCTCGGGTTGCGTCAAGTGCCGGACATCCCGGCATGCGCAGACTCGGGACAGACGGCAGCGCGAAGACAGATTTTCAGCCAGGGCTGGCAGGGGCGCTCTGAGCTGCCGCCTGCCTTGCGGCGGATGCCTGCTCCGCTTCCAGACCTGGCAGGGAAGCCCGGTTGCGCGACCCGCCCATCCGTTCGGCCGGGTTTTTCAACAGGCGGCTCGGGGCTTCATTGCCGGGTCTCGGTCGATGCTGCCGCAGGCCAAAGATCGTTGAAGGCCTTCACGGTTTCGTCCACCAGCACTTGGCCGCCTTCAGGACCGACGCGGCTGCTTTGGATGATGGCGCTGTAGCTGCCGCCGGCCACGGCCCGAGGGGTCGGCAGATAGCCGCCTGAACCGGTGAGTTGGATGAGAAAGGTCTGCACGGCCGGGCTGCGCGCCTTCATTTGCACGCCGTAGTCGGTGAACAGTTCAAACTCGTTCGTGGCAATGGCGACGTCCCCAAGCCGCAGGGCGTGCAGTTCCATCTGGAAGACGCCGGCCGTTCCGGCCTTCTCGGTTTCGTAGCGATCCACCACGCTCTTGTTCCAGAGGTACTTCCACTGCTCCTTGGGATCGTCCTGGTACTGCTCGACGGCCTTCCGGGCATCGGCCAGCTCCTTCTCGGTCACCTTCCGCCAGGGCAGGTCGATCTTCCTCGTTTGATGCTGCAGCACGGCGCCGGTCACAGGCTCGAGTCTGGCGCCTTCATAGGCCTCCTCCCAGCCGCGCACGACGCGCCGGGCAACTTCCTCCAGCCGTGTGAGGCCGCGCAGACGGCGCATGCGCTCGTCGGCCGCCTTGCCGTACATCGGGCGCGGCACCTGATCACCGCCGGCGCCGGTCCAGGCAAGGATGTGCAGGTCCTTGCCGTGACGCTCGCGCAACTGACGGCGCACCGGGTCCCAGAAGTCGGCATGGATCACCTTGAGGCCCTCGACTTCCTGCGCGGGGCAGGGAACGTTCACGGCGGTGGCGATGAGCCTGTCCTGGAGATCCCAGAAGAACAGCGCATCGAGCTGGTGATCCTCATAACCCTCGATGCCGCGAAACTCCGGCACGTGGGTGGCGCCATACATCTTGGCGGTTCCGTCCGCGTAGGTCGCACGGCGGTTCTGCGCGATCACGGCCTGGCCCTGACCCCAGCCGGCCTTGGCAGGCTTGCGGCTGTTCCAGCTCTGCACCGCGGCCTGCACGAGGCGGTCGACCAGGAAGTGGGTGTATTCCATCGGCAGCATCACCCTCCTGCCAAGCAGGCTGTAGCGATCGCCCTTCATCGTCACCGGCGCGGTGTGCGTGTGCGTGGCATTGAGGAAGAGCTTGTTCAGATCCAATCCAGGCAACTTGCCCTGCGCCTTCTCGCGCACCAGCTCAATGAGCCCCGGGCGGATGGCCACGAGGTCGCATGAAATCATGAGGGCCTGATCGAGCGACTGGTCGCCCTCGCGGGATTCCAGGGCCAGGGCGCTGACAAAGATCGGCGTCTCGGGTTTTTCCGAGATGCGCACATGCATCTGCCCGTCCAGCGCCACCGGGCGGTCAGGCGTGATGTCCACGGTCGCCGCGCCGACGTGAAGGTCAGCGGCCATGCCCAGGGCGGGGGAAGTGACGATGAGCAGGGACAGGAAAAGGTGGCGCATGGAGGTACTACATCGCCGACGCTTGACCCCTATCAGGGGGGGGGACGCACATTTCCCACTGGAGGGACATGACTATGGGCCGAGCAAGCGTCTGAACGCCTATCCGTTTTTCATCCGCCATCTCGGACTCAACAGCCTGCGCGTCTGGGCCAAGGAGGCGCAGATCAACGAGACCTTCGCCAGGGTCGAAACGGAAGCAGAGATGCTCGTCTTCAATGCCAGGAATCCCTGGCCGACCCCAACACGCCGCTGCCCTTTTGAAGGGGCTCTAGGAGGGGCTCTGCCCCCCGGCAAACGGGAGGGGGTGGTTGCGGCAGGGGAAACGACTCGACATAGCGGCCAACCCAACCACCGCGACCGCGTCGTCAACTGCTGGGGCTTTGCCGGCACATCAGGCCGGCTGGATCATTCGTGCCGCCGGTGCAGCACTCTCGCACGGGTGGGGGAGGGAGCAGGCTGGGGCCGAAAAGCCTGATTTCAGGGGTTGTTCGGCAGCAGGCCGACCTTGCCGGAGTGGAGCAGGGATTTGGCGGCAGGCAGGCCGGAGGTCAGTTGGGATTCCGGCAGATGGAAGAAGCCGAGTCCACCTGCCTCGCCAGGAATGAGGCAGCCCTTGAATTTGGCGATGCGCAGGTTGTCGGATTCAGACCCGCGCCACTCGAAGCTGCCGTTGAACAAACCCGTGTTGGCAGTGAGGCGGCAACCGACCTTGCGCAGGTTGGCCGGCACACTGAGGCTGTTCTTCTCGGTCAGCGTGGCGGCCTGGTTGAACGATTCGCTGTCATCGATCTCCTCGAACAGCAGCAGCAGGTTTTCCTGTGCGGCAGCCAAGCCAGTAAGCAGGGGTTGGTCTTTGGCGGGTGGAGTGTAGCGGCCGCCAGAGACTTCAAGCTCCAGTGCGGGAAAGCCTTGCGGGTAAAGTTTGTCCTTGCTCTCAGCAAGCCAGGCCTTCGCCCACCGCAGCGTTCCGGTGGAATCGCCCTTTTCATGCTTCAACCAGCCGGCGATGGAACCGGAGGTTTTGTAGAGGCAGTGGTACAGCGGCATGTCGCCGGCCACACCGAGAAAGGATTTGCCGGTGCACTTGGTGCCATCCGCGAGTTCGGCGGTCCAGGTCACGGCACCTGCCTTGCGAACGCTGAAGATGGCATATCCGAAGCCTGCGGGGGCTTCGCTGGCCGCGGTTGAGGCCGTGGGCGTGAAGGCAAGATGGTAGCGACCTTCGGCAGTGACGGGCACGTTGAAATCCCATTGCTGGCGTACCAGGGATACTGTCGCAAGGAGGGTGCCGCCGGCATCCTCGAGAGTGCCGGTCGCCATTTCATCGGCGTCGGGCAACAGCAACCTCAGGGTCCAGGAGGCGAGATCGCGTCCGCGGCTGACAGGGGTCGCGATGCTGCCGAAGCTTTCGCCAGGTACATGCTGAAGCACGGTCTTGAGCGAGATTTTCGAACTGCCCAGAAGGAGTGAGATGGAGGTGCCGCCCCCCGGGGCCGCCTTCAAGCTGATGCTGCCGCCTTGGGGGACGAGTTCGGAATGACTTGTCAGCAAGCCGGCGAAGGCGCCGGTCAGCCTCAGCGGCAGGGGGTCCACCTGCAGGAAGAAGCTGATTTGCCCGAAGGACACGTTGTCGGTGCTTGCCCGGATCGTCACTTGGGTCCGGCCCGCTTTGCGCGGCACACCGGTGATGCTGCCGGTGGTTGCCGAGTAGGTTAGTCCGGAGGGCAGTCCGGAGACACTGACTTTGGCGGCAGGATCGTCGAGGAGGATCGGCAGGCTGACCGGGGTGCCAATCGAATAGGTTTGATCGGCGACAGGCGAAATGTGGGGGGGATGTTTCAGGGTGGTGACCGTGAGCATGTCATAGCTGGAGGCGCCGGCCACGTTCAGCACTTTGATGCGATACATGTATTCAGTCTGCGCGGAAAGACCGTCATCCGTGTAGGTCGTGGTGTTGGCGGGCAGGGTGGCGAGGATGTTCCAAGATCCGTCCTGAAATTTTTCGAGCACATAGGAATGTTCGTTATCCATGTTTCCCCAGCGCAGCTGGATCTTGTCATAGCCGACCGTGGCTGTTGTCAGATAGGTGGCGGCGGGCGCCAGGGCGGGGGTGAGGCCGCTGGCCACGGCGCTTGGTGCCGAGTCTCCAAGTTCGTTGGAGGCAATCACCCGGTAGTGGTAAGTGGTGTCGCCCATGACCGGGGTGTTCAGGAAGGCGACGGCGTCCGCCGCCGCGGTGGCGATCTGGCTCCAGGGGCCGGAGGAACTGTCCGATCTCTGGATCTTGTAGCCGGTAACGTTGCCGACGGGCTGCCAGGAGAGCAGGATGGCGGAAACGGCGAACTGGCTGGCGGCAAGGCCTGTCGGTGCCGCAGGCGGAGTCAGACTCACGCTCACCTCGCTGGAGGGAGGCGAGGCGAGGGTATTGTTGCGCGCCACGATGCGGTAGAAGTACGTGTTCCCCGCCGCCGCTGTCTGATCGGCATAGGTGGTGGCGCTGGTGCTGGTTCCACCGATCACCGCCCAGATGCCACCAGTCCCGGTTTTTCGATGGACTTCGTACGCACTTTCGCCAGCGCCGTCGGCCCAGGCTAGATCGACCCGTGTGGCGGATTTGGCCGTGATCCTCAGTCGTCCGGGTTGGGCGAGGGAGGCCGGCGGAACCATGTCACACGCATCATTCAGAACATAGAGACTGGGAATGCCGTCTGCCAGAATGCTGATGCCGACCATCCGGCTCTCATCCAGCGCGAGCAGGCGGTGGGCGGTGCCGGGGTACTGCTTGGCCGTGCCCTGCGACCACGTGGGGCTGTTCCAGGGCTGATACTGGGTCAGGCCGGAAATGGTGCGCATGGTGCGCAGGTTGCTGCCAAGCCAGGCCGCGTCGGTGTAGCTGTTGGCGAGGACCGCCGTGTCCAGCGCCAGGGTCTGGCCGTCAAAGAACCGGCCGCTGGACAAGGCGACCTTCGAGCCGTCGGCGGAAACGCGGATGGGGTGGGTGAAGCCGGTGCTGTTGTGCAGAGGTGAATCACGGTTGGTGCCAAAACCTCCCGCCTCGAGTGGGGCGTAGGCGCTGCCGCTTGCGTTGATCTCCTGCGAGTGCAGATCGTTGGGCGAGGTTCCGTCGCGGAGATGGTACATCTTCTGATTGACCTCGCTCCAGACATACTCGTGTGAATAACGAGAGAGGGTCCGGCTTGCCGCCTGGACACCCGCGGGGGTGATGGTGCGGAAGGTGTCCCAGGTGCCATCTTCCGTGGCGACGAAGGCGTAGGAGCCCGCGGTGGCCAAGCCGATCGGAGTGGTTGGCAGGAGGTGGATGAGTTGTTCCACGGGGGTGGGGGCGCTGAGATCCATTTTTGACAAGACCCTGTTCGGGTAAGCCAGATAGAGGCTGTGGATGTTCGGTGAGTAGGCCACGAATTTTGGAATGCCCGCCAGCGGCACGGTTTCCAGATAGCGTTGATCGAAGGGATCCCAGCGGAAGATGGATTGCGAACCCTTGTGAATCAGCAGCACGATGCCATTGGCATCCTTGAAAACGTAGTCCGGCGTGTAGGCGAGACCGCTGGGGTCCGTGGGTGCAGCGGCTTCCGGCAGGTTCAACTGCGCCAAAGGCAGCACGTGCACCAGCAGTCCAGGCGCCTGCAGCGCATCCTTGGTGAAGGTGATGACGTCCCCTCCGTGAATGGCGATGCGAAAAGGGCTGTAGCCCAGTGAGCGGCTGCCGAGGATCTCCAGGCTGGCGTTGTGCGCAATCAGCCGATTGCCGCGCAGGACAACCGGCAGGCTGCCCTCATGAAAAGCGATGTCATTCACGACGCCGCCGAAACTGCCGAGGTGGTTCAGGCTGTTGGTGCTGTAAACGATGCCGGCACTGTCAACCACCCGCTGGTCATTGGGAAACCCCCACGCCCTGCTCGCTCCTGGATACTCCCCATGATAGGGACTGTCGCCATTGTTGGCAAAAGTTCCGCTGTCCGTGTAGTCGATGTAAGTGATGTCGGATGGGGAGATCCCCATGCTGCGGCCGACAATCCGGTTGGCCGTCGGCACGATGTAAGAGCCGTGAACCGAATGGATGTAGCGTGAGACCGTGTCGATGACCGTGTTGGTGATCTTGTGAATGCTGGTCATGTTCACGTACAGGAGCACCGAGTGGTTCACAAAGAGCAGGTGGCCGTCCGTGTGGATGGCGTGAACCTTGTCGGGTGTGTTGATCAGGTGGGCTTCGCTGCCGCCGCTCAGATGGTAACGGTAGACGGCCTTGTCGTACGCCACGTAAATGCCGTCGTCATCGACATGGAAGCAACCCGCCGTCCCCCTGCCGGGAGGCAGTGGCAGTTCGGGCAGCCACTGCCGAGTTTGCAAATCAAACCGCAGCAAACGGGCCGGCGTGTCGTGGAGACTCCAAAAAACGTCGCCGTGCCTGACGGATTGCACGACCTCCGCCTGGCTCGGGCTGACGAGCAGCCACAGGATGGCGAGGACAAGGGGAGGCAGGCAGAATTTGTTGCCGGGACCATTTCGAAATTTCAGGCCATTCATGTGCAGGCTTTTTAATCGAGCCGATCAAGGCTTGGGAAGCTAAAAATTCAGCCTAGGTTGAGGGGGTGTTTTTGGCGGGTGCTTTCTTGAGTGACAGGCATGACGACTGGCCATGGCGGCCGATGTGGCTTCAGGCGAATTTGCGGCTCCTGATACACGGCAGACGTGCTCTTGAATCCACTTGGCAAGTGACGGTCCGTTGGACCGCGGCCGGAGAATATGGTGGGCAGGGCTGGATTCGAACCAGCGTAGGCGTAAGCCAGCAGATTTACAGTCTGCCCCCTTTAGCCACTCGGGCACCTACCCATTTCTCGCGGAGAGAGCACTTAACAAACGCGGGACGGGGGCGATTGCAAGGAGGATTTTGACGAATGACGAATGACGAACGCAGAGGCGGTCGGTCTCAACATCTGAAACGGTGCTGCCGAGTGCCAAGCCCATACGCTGACGAGGTGCGCCACCGGGAAGCCGGTTCGGCACTCCCCGATCGGAAATCTGAGATTGGAAATTGGAGGGCGCCCTGCGCCCTCACCGCCGCCGGCGGTGGTCGCGGGGGCGGCCGGCTTGGCGGGTGACGGCGGTGGGGTTGCGGCCGTGCAGGACCTTGAAGCTGCCGTTTTCAGCGACGGTGCGATGGCTCTCAAAGGCCTCGCTCATCAGGTTCTCGTAGGGCAGGTGGCGATTGGCGACCAGCCAGAGTTCGCCACCGGGCTTGAGGGCCTGGGCGGCGCTGGTGATGAACTTCAGGCCGATGAGGGCGTTGGCGTCGCGGCCATCGTGAAAGGGCGGGTTCATGACGATGACGTCGTAGCGGGCGCCGCCCAGTCCCTGGGTGACGTCGGACCAGTGCAATTTCGGCCGGATCGGGCAGAGCACGAGGCCGGTGTTGCGGCGCGCGCACTCGAGGCCGCGGGCATCGGCCTCGTACATGTCGAGGCTGTCGAGGTCGTGGCAGTGGCGCAGCAGGTGATCGCTCAGGAAGCCCCAGCCGCAGCCAAGGTCGGCGGCGGCGCCGCGCAGGGTGGCGGGCAGGTGGGCGGCGAGCAGGGCCGAACCCTCGTCGATGTGATCCCAGTGGAACAGCCCCGGCATCGACCAGAAGCGGCCGTCGAGGATGCGCCGCATGGCGCCGTTCTGTTGCCAGGCGGCGAGTTTGTCGGTCTTCCACGCCGGGTGCTTGCGGGTCCAGAAGACGCGGCAGTGGTTCTTGGAGACGGTCTGCGCCTCGCCGGCGACGTCGGCGAGCTGTTGTTCCATGCGTTTGGCGCCCCAGTCGTTGTGCAGGGCGACGACAAGCGTGCCGCCGTCCACGAGGTGCTCATGGGCGCGGGCGAAATCGGCGAGGATGGTGTCGCGCTGGCGCTCGGGCAGGAGCAGCACGGTGTCGAACTCGCCGGTGGCCTCGCGGGTGCTGGTGATGCCATCGCGCTGGAGGGCGGTGGCGGCGGGTTTCCAGATCTGCTGGCAGGTCAGTTTGCCGGGCAGGACGGCGAGCGCCGGATGGGCCTGGGCATGCAGGAAGAGCAGGCGCCCCTCGAGCGGCAGTTCCGGGTGGGTATCGAGGGTGTGGAAGAGGGCGTCGAGGGCTTTCATCCGCCGCTTAGGAGTAAAGGAAGGTGGTCAGCGGGCTGGTGGCGCTGGCTTCGGGGCGGCTTTCGGCCAGGCCGATTTCGTGAGCGGCGCGACCGGCCTCGACGGCAGCCTTGAAGGCAACGGCCATGCGCGCCGGATCGGCGGCAATGGCGATGGCCGTGTTGACCAGGACGGCGTCGGCCCCCATCTCCAGGGCTTCAGCGGCGTGGCTGGGCGCGCCGATGCCGGCGTCGACGACGACCGGCACGGTGGCCTGACTGAGGATGATCTCGATCTGCCGGCGCGTGGTGATGCCCTGGTGCGAGCCGATGGGTGAGCCGAGCGGCATGACGGTGGCGGTGCCGACGTCTTGCAGGCGACGGGCGAGCACGGGGTCGGCGTTGATGTAGGGCAGGACGGTGAAGCCTTCCTGGACCAGCACTTCCGCGGCCTTGAGGGTCTCGATCGGATCGGGCAGCAGGTAGCGCGGATCCGGATGGATCTCCAGCTTCACCCAGTTGGGCAGGCCGGCGGCGACGGCGAGACGGGCGAGGCGCACCGCCTCCTCGGCCGTGCTGGCGCCGCTGGTGTTGGGCAGCAGCAGCACGTCCTTGGGGATGAAGTCGAGGATGTTGGCGAAGGGATCGCCCTGGCCGGAGAGATCGGCGCGGCGCAGGGCGACCGTGACGATCTCCGTGCCGGAGGCGACGATGGCTTCGCGCATGAGTTCGCCCGAGGCGAACTTGCCGGTGCCGAGCATCAGCCGCGACTGGAAGCTGCGGCCGGCGATGGTGAGGGGCTGGTTTGGGGGCATGGGATCAGGCGCTGAGGACGCGCTCAAGCAGGGCCGGCACGGGGAGCTGGATGCCGATGAAGAAATCGCCGAACTCGCCAAACTGGGTCGTCACCTCGTCCCAGCGCATTTCATAGACGATGGATTTGATCTGGAAGACGTCGTGGGCAAACAGCGTGACGCCCCACTCGTGGCTGTCGAGGCCGGTCGAGCCGGTGACGAGCTGGCGCACCTTGCCGGCGTACTTGCGGCCGGTTTTGGCGTGGCCGCCCATGAGTTCGCGGCGCTTGGCGAAGTCCTGCGCGTACCAGTTGGCGCCGACGTTGCGGCGCTTGCTCATCGGGTAGAAGCACATCACCGGCCAGTCGGGCATGTTCGGGTACAGGCGGTCCTGGTAGTACTTGCTCATGTGCGCCTTCCACTCGCCGAGGCGTTTTTCAAAGGCTTCCGTGCCGGGCTCCAGGCCCTCGGCCTTCTGCAGGCGCGCGGCGGCCTCCTCCTCGGACTCGCTGTACTCGGTCCACTCGGTCATCGACAGGTAGCTCCACGAGGGCGACAGGGCGTCGGGGCCGAGGGCGAGGCTGAGCTGCTTGGCGAAGCGGTCGGCATCCTGCAGGTCGGGGGTCAGCAGCATGAAGCCGAGATCGGCCTTGGGACCGATCATGCTGAAGGTGAGCAGCTGGGTCTTCGGGTGAGCGCGGATGGCGTCGACCGTGGTCTGCAGGCGGGCGGTGCGCTCGGCCTGTTCCTGGGGGGTGAGGGCGGCCCAGAGACCGTGGTCGACGTGGAAAAAGAGGTGCTGGACGACCCAGCCTTCCTGGGGCTGGAGGGGTTGGAGGGAGGTTGCCTGACTCATGGTTGTCGGCAGCCTTACTCGGGAACCGGGCCGGCTCAACCCCGGGCGCAGGGATTCGCAAAAAGTGATTGAATCCGCGGCGCTGGGCATTACCTTCCATGCCCAACTCCAGCAGGAGACCCAAGCAATGGCTGACGCAGCAAACAAATATCCCCAAAACATCACCGGCGCCTACTACGTGGACGATCAATGCATCGACTGCGACCTTTGCCGCGAGACCGCCCCCGCCAACTTCACCCGTGACGACGACGGCGGCCACTCCTACGTGTACAAGCAGCCGGAGACCGACGACGAGCGCGCCCAGTGCGAGGAAGCCATGGCCGGCTGCCCGGTCGAGGCGATCGGCAGCGACGGCGAATAAGCCGCCCTCTCGGATTTTCATTTTTGGGGCATGACCGCTTGCGGTCATGCCCTTTTTCGTGCCCGGACGGCGAGGGTTAGCGACCGGTGCGCAGGATTTCGACGTCGGCAGCCGGTGGTGTGGCGGAAGGCGACTTGAACAGCACGCGCCGGAGCAGGGCGAGGGCGTGGCGTTCGTACACCGCGCGGCGTTCGGCATCGGTGGCACCGCAGGCAAGTTCGGCGAGGCGGCTGGTCGGGTGTTCCGGATCGCAGTGGGTCGAGCCACGTACGCGCAGCATGGTCAGCGATGGATTTTCCAGCTCGAGCCAGGCACGGGCGTTGCCGTTCAGGTTCCAGGCGCCGGGTTCTGCCAGCAGGGCAAGGGAGGGCACGCGCAGGCGGGCGAGGGCGTGTCGGCCAAGCCCGGCGAAGTCGACCGGATCCAGGCCGATCCAGGCGAGCGCGCGCGGGTCCTGGGCGGTGGCGAGCAGGCTGGCGAAGCCGCCCATGGAGTGGCCGGCATAGATCAATCGGCCATCCGGGGCCGTTGGGCCAAAGACGGGTGTGGCCAGGATCTGTGTGGCCAGTTCGACAAGGGCGCGGGCATTGCGCTCGGGGTCGGCAAAGAACGGCAGGTTGGGCGCGACGGCGATCAGTCCCTCCCGCGCCAGTCGCTGGCCCCAGCCGGCGAGCACGCGGCGGTGGCGGGTGAAGCCGTGCGCCAGCAGCACGACCGGGGCGCGTCCGGCTTGGGCGGGCAGATACACATCGACCGGTACCGTGACCCCCTGCAGTTGGAGCTGGCGGGTTTCGACGCGCACACCGTCGGGAACCGGCAGTCGCGGCACGCGGTTCGCCTGGTGGGCGATCCACAGAACGCTGGCGAGCATCGCCGCCAAGGCCACCGCAACGAGTCGAAGCCGCTTCATGGCGTGGCGGTGCGCGGCGTGCTGATCGCTTCCGCGTAGACGAAGTCGCCGGTGCGGCCGTCGAAGTACTGGAAGATCACCTGCGGATGCGGGTAGGCGACCCAGCGGGTGTCGCCGAGCTGCTGCGGCAGGTTGTAGACGTTGTTGACCTGTACCACGCAGTAGTAGGGGTAGAGCCGCTGGGAACGCTCGAGGTCGGGCAGGATGTAGCTCGACCAGCGGATGTCGCAGGTACGCGGGCCGGATCGGTACAGCCCGGTGGCCGGGCGACCGCCCTCGTCGTTGGCGGGCACGTGGTTGACCGAGTTGAGCGGGCCCGAGGAAAATTCCCAGACACGGTCGGTGATCTTCACGGCGAAGCTGTTGTGCAGGTCGGCGGTGAGGATGAAGACCGGCTTGCCGAGGCGGTCGAAGAACTCGATCAGCTCCTCGCGTTCGGCGAGCAGGGAGGTCCAGGCCTCGTCCTTGCCGGCGCTGAATTCATGGCCGCCGGCGCCGTTGTGCGGGATCATGAAGTTGACCGAGGACACCAGGAAAAAGAAATCGGCGCTGCTGGTTTGCAGCGATTCCTTCAGCCACGCTTTTTGTTCGCGGCCTAGGAAACTGAGGCCGGGCTGGGCCGGATTCGCCGGGTTGTGCATTTCGCGGTGCGTCTTGGCATCGAGCACGAAGTAGTCGCAGTTCGACACCGTGAAGCGGCCGTAGGAGCGACGGCCGATCGAGTAAGTGCCGCTGCTGTCCGCGTAGGCGGCGGGTTCGACGCGCAGGCGATGCTTGTCGAGCACCTCGCGGATGGCAAAGACGCCGGCATTGGGGTTGGCCGGCGGCTGCGAGTCGAGGCGGAGGTCGTCCTCGCCGGCATCGGGCGTGCCCCAGTGCACGTGCAGGTTGGCGGCCTGGGTGAGATCGAGTTGGGTGAAGTCGGCGGCGGGATCGACCAGCACGTCGCTGCCTTTCTGCAGGGTGGCGCGGCCGAAGTGGATGTCCTGGCGGGTTTCGAAGGGGGTGGCCCAGCCGGCGTAGTCCTGCCAGGCGCGGATGCCGATGTCGCGGAACACCGCGCGTCGCTCGCGGAAGCCGGGGGTGCCGCAGCCGCGGATGTCATTGACGAGTTCATGGTCGTCGAAGGTGAAGACGGTCGGCATGTGGCGCTGCCAGTCGGCCAGCGGCACGCCGCGGCTGAGGTAGGTTTTGTAGTTTTGCCAGAGGCCGGGCAGGGTGGGAACGAGGCGCACGAGTTCCGGCGCGGTGTCGGGTGTCAGGCCGGCCTCGCGCAGCCAGTCCTCCGGTGGCATGGCGCGATGCTCCTCATAGATGAAGTCGCCGTTCATGATCGAGAAGTGGACCTGGCCGTGCAGCTCGCGGCGCATCGTCGTGTAGGCCGGCAGGCTCGGGCCGATGCCGCTCTTGGGATTCTGGTTGGCGCAGGAGCCAAACTGGAAGCGGAAGTTGAACAGGCCGCGCGGGTTGTGCCTGGCTTCCCGGTGCGCCTCGGCGTCGGGCAGGGTCAGGAAGCTGCCGGGCGGACCGCTGGGCAGGTCGCCGAGATAGACCTGATAATGGTAGAGCGTCTGTGGGCGCAGACCGCTGAGGGTCAGGCTGCCGGTGAAGTCGCGCCCGGCACGCGTTTCGACCTCGGGCGAGGCTTGGTCAAGGCGGTTGGCCTGCGTGCCGTAGCGGACATGGAAGCGCCCGGCGCGGTGGGTGCGCGCCCAGACGCGCACGCTGTCGTGGCTGACGAGACCGAGCATGGGCCCGTGGGTGACATGACCGGCGGTCGGTGCGGCGGGCTCGGCGGCGTGGAGCGACACCAGGGGCAGCAGGAGGATGCAGAGGAACTTGGCGGGCATGGCCAAGGTAACGTCAGCTTGGGGGGCGGCTTGCGCGGGGCTTGGTTGAGCGTGTCGACAAGCGGGTTGTGGAAAACGGTGCGCGGCTGGCGTACCCGTCTGTCTCATGACACGCGCCCTGCTTCTGCTCTCCCTGTCCGCCCTGCTGGCCGCTGCGGCTGAACCCGAAAAAGTCCGGCTCTGGCCCCAGGGCGCGCCGCTGGCCAGGGGGCAGGAGGACAAGGATCAGCCGTTTGTCGAAGTCTGGCGCGCGCCGGCCGACAAGGCGAATGGCGCGGCCTTTGTTGTTTGTCCGGGCGGTGGCTACGGGGGGCTGGCTTCGGATCATGAAGGCACGCAGGTGGCGCGCTGGTTCAACGGTCTCGGCGTCACCGCCTTTGTTTTGCACTACCGTCTCGGCAGCCAGGGCTACCATTACCCGGTGCAGTTGATCGATGTCCAGCGCGCGATCCGGCACGTGCGCGCCAACGCCAAGACTTATGCAATCGATCCGGCGCGCGTCGGCATCATCGGTTTCTCCGCCGGCGGACATCTGTCGTCGATGGCGGCGACCTTGTTCGATGAACAACCCGCGGGCATGACCCGCGACGAGGTCGATGGCTTCAGCGCCCGGCCGGATGTCGCCGCGCCGACCTACGCGGTGATCTCGATGATCGATGAGTTCGCCCACTCCGGTTCGCGCAAGAACCTGCTCGGTCCGGACAACAACAGCGATGAGATGGCGCGCCAGGTGAGCACACATCTGCGGGTGACGCCGAAGACGCCACCGGTGTTTTTGTTTCAGACCGATGAAGACACGGTGGTGCCGGCGGAGAACGCCGTGCAGTTTTATTTGGCCTGCCGCAAGCACGGGGTGCCGGCCGAGCTCCACTGCTACCGGCCCGGCCCGCATGGGGTGGGGCTTTTCCTCGGCGATCCCGTCCTGGGCACCTGGAGCGGGCATCTGCGCGACTGGCTGCGCAACCAGGGGTTCTTCCGGCCGGCGCCGCGCGCGGCGGTGAGTGGTACCCTGACGGTCAACGGCGCGCCGGTGAGCTGGGGTAGCATCGTCTTCACACCCGAGGATCCGTCGCTGGCGGTGGCCTGCGCGCGGGTCATGCGCGGCAAGTTCAAGCTCGACGCCGCCAACGGACCGGTGGCCGGCATGCTGCGTCTGACGGTCAGTCACAGCGCCGCCGATGTGCCCGGGCTGCAGACGGTCGATGGCACCGCCACGGTGAGCGAGGCCTCGCCGGGTGCCGGCCCGTGGCTCGTGGAGTTGCGCGAGGGCGACAACCTGCTCGACCTGCAGCTCAAGCGTTGAGGCTGGCGTAGAGTGCCTCGACGAGAGCGAGCGGTTTTGCGCCGGGCAGCGCGCCGGGTTCGAGGCGGTTCATCACGTAGGCGAAGGCGAGCCCGTGCTCCGGATCGGCGAAGCCGAGGCAGCCGCCGGCGCCGGGGTGGCCGAAGGCGCGCAGGGAGGGGCCGAAATGTCGGCGTAGTTTGCGGCCCTGAGCATCGACAGGATCCTTCATCACCCCGGCGGCGAAGGCAATCGGGGTGAGCAGGGTGAGGTCATCGGCCTGTGACAACGGCGTTTCGAGCTGGCGCAGCACGCGTTCGGGGATGAGGCGTGTGCCTTGGTGCAGGCCGCCCGCGGCGAGCAGCGCGTGGAAACCGGCCAGGCCGCTTGCGCTGGCGACGCCGCCCAGGCCGGCGAAACCGGCGGCGCGGAAGGCGGGCAGGTTGTACTCGGCCGGCGAATTGTAGCCGCGCGGGCTGGTGAAGGTGCGGCGGGTCAGGCTGGTGGGATCGCTCCAGGCCTTGACGAAGGCCTGGGTGGCCGGATCGGCGCGCAGCCTGCCGGGCAGCACCTCGGCCATGCGCACGCTTTCCGAGTTGGGCAGACCGATCCAGAAATCGAGCCCGAGTGGTCGCGCCAGAGTGTGATGGAAATACTCGCCGAGTGAGGTGGCGCCGGTCAGGCGACGGACGATTTCATCGAGCAGGAAACCGAAGGTGCGCGCGTGGTACCCTTGGGCAGTGCCGGGTGACCAGAGCGGTGTCTGCTGTTCGAGGGCGCGAATGACGGCGGCGTAGTCGTCGATCGGGGGTGGGGTGTCGAGGGCGCCGAGGCCGGCCGTGTGGGAAAGCACGTGGGCAAAGGTCACCGAGGCCTTGCCAGCGTTGGCGAACTCCGGCCAGGCCTCGGCCACGGGCGTTTCGAGGGGCAGTCCGGCGGCATCGAGGGCGAGCAGGGCGCAGAGGGCTGCCGGCGCCTTGGTTGCGGAAAAAACCGGAGCCAGGGTGTTGGCTTTCCAAGGCAGGGTTTCGAGGCGGTCGCGCTGGCCATCGGCGAGCGAGAGGATCTCGACGCCGTCGCGCCAGACCGAAACGGCCGCGCCGAGTTCGTCCGAGGCGGTGAAGTTGGCGGTGAAAGCGCGACGGACGGCGTCGAGATCGGGGGTGAATGCGTCGGTCATCATGCGGCTTCAGGCGCTTTCCAGTTTGTCGCGCAGCGGGTCGAGGTCGGGGTCATGGCGGGCGTGACGGCGCAGGCTGCCGTCCATCTCGAACGACTGGCGTAGCAGGTGCAGCGCCTTTTCCTCCTCGCCAAGGCGGGCCAGGTAGCAGCCGAGGTTGTAGTAGTAGACGGGCTTGGTGCGCAGGCTGGCCGGACCGCGCGCGAGCAGGTCGAGCGCCTCGCGGGTGCGGCCAAGCTCGTGCAGGCAGAAGGCGGCGTGGATGAAGCCGCCCGGTTCCTGGGGTTCAAGCTCGCAGAGTTTTTGGGCCACAACCAGGGCTTCGCCCCAGCGTTTTTCGCCCATCAGGCAGAGCAGGGTGAGCTCGACCACGTCGCTGCGGTCGAAGGCCGCCTTCGGCAGTTGGCGCATTTCCTCGCGGGCCTCGGTGAGGAGGCCCAGCTCGACGTAACCCTGTGCGGCGAGAATGCGTCGTTCCTGCTCGGTCATGGCCGCCATGGAAGGCCGGAGCGCGGCGCCGGCAAGGGCTTTTGCGTTCACTCTTCCTTGCGCCTGCCGGCATCGACGTAGATGCGCACCTCGGCCTCGGTGGTGCCAAGCAGCTGTTGGGCGCGGCGCAGGGCGTTGCGGGTGGCGACGTTCGGATTGCTCGGACTGGCGGGGAAGAGGTTGTCCTTGCCGATCACCTCGACCATGCCGGCGTTGCGCAGCACGCGATAGATGTCCTTCATGACCCCGCTGATCAGCACGTGGCGACCCTTGGAACGCAGCACGCGCACGAGTTCGTCGAGCGCCATGACCGAGGTGGCATCGAGGTGGCGGGCGTTTTTCAGGCGCAGGATGATGACGCGCAGGTTCGGATCGGCGCAGGCCTGCTGCACCTGGGAGCGGAAGAGTTCGGCGGCGCCGAAGAAGAGTTCGCCCTCGACATGCACGATCGACACCGCCGGATTCTGCCGGCGCGCCGGGTCGGCGGCCTCGGCGAGGTTGCCTTCCTGGTTGAATTCGTATTCCACCAAGGATGGCCGGCTGGCCTTGCGCAGATACAGCACGAGCGAGATGCCGACACCGGTGAAGATGGCCACGTGCAGGGGCACCATGAGGGTGGCGCCGAAAGTGACCAGGAAGGTGAGCGCGTCGGAGCCGGTGGCCTGCAGGCAGATGCGGATGTTGCGGCCGTGGATGAGGGAGAGGGCGACGCAGATGATGAGCACGCCGAGGCAGGCGCGCGGCACGTGGGCGACGACCGGTCCCAGGCAGAGGGCGCCGCCGAGGCAGAGCAGGCCGTTGATCAGGGCGGCCAGCGGCGTGCGTGCGCCGCTCTGGAAGTTGAGCGTGCTGCGCACCAGCGAGCCGGAGGCGGGCATGCCGCTGAGGTAGGCGCAGCCCAAATTGGCCATGCCCAGGCTGAACATGTCCTGGTTGCCGTCGACGCGCTGGCCCTTGAGGCTGGCCAGGGTCTTGGCCATCGACGAACTCTCCAGGGTGGCGAGGAAGGCGAGCGCCACCGCCAGACCGAAGAGACGGCTGAAATCGCCGAGGAAGCGCGGCGAGGCGAAGTCGGGGAAGGGGGGCAGCAGATCGAGCCAGGTGAAGCTGGCATCGCGGAAGGTGGCGACCTCGATCTGCAGCGAGCGCAGGCCAAGGCCGAGCAGGGTGCCGGCGATCAGCGCCAGCGCCAGTGCCGGCCAGGCCGGGCGCAGGCGGCGGATGCCAAAGAAAAACAGGGCGGTTGCTGCGGCCAGCCCGAGCCCGGTCAAATCCGCTTCACCCAGTTTTTGCAGCAGCTGCCAGAGGATGCCGGGCAGCGTGCGTGGCTGATAAGAGGTGCCATCCGCTAGAGGCACGGCCAGGCTGAGGCCGAGCACGCCGGTGAGTTGGTTGACGACGATGAGCACCGCTGCGCCGGTGACGTAGCCCACGATCACCGCGCGGCTGATGTATTGGGTCAGTTCCGCCACGCGCAGCCACGCACCGAGGATGAGCAGGGCGCCGACCAGGAAGACCAGCAGCGGCATGAGTGCCAGGCGGTCGAGGTGCGGTTCGGCGGCGAAGTAGGAGAAGATCATGAAGGCCGTCGCATTCGTCGGCCCGAGCACCGTGAAACGTGAGCTGCCGAAGAAGGCGCCAACCATGGCCGCAATGGCCGAGCACATGACCCCGAACTGCAGCGGCAGGCCGGCGACGGCGGCGTAGGCCATGCTCTGCGGGATGTCGAGCAGCGCCACGTTGGCGCCCGCCTTGGCGTCGGCACGAAACAGCCCAGGACGGTAGCCGCGCAGGTGTCGTCGCAAGGGCAGCGGATCGAGGGCGTTGTCGGTCAGACTGTCCCGGATCAGACCGCGACCCTGCCGCAAAAGGCCGCGGAGGAGCTGCCACCAGGAAGGCGAGGACGGGCTGGACACGATTTCAGGTTAGCGGGAATGCCGGCAGGGGCAAGGCGGGGGATGGGG
>DAIUCN010000011.1:0-67543 GCA_036846165.1 Prosthecobacter sp. | reverse complement strand
GACGACAGGACGACAGGACGACAGGACGACAGGGTGTGCGGGGTGTGCGGGGTGTGGGCAGGTGACTTGTAGGGGGCGGCGCCCAGAGGGTGAAAAGCGCTGCTCGAGAGCCAAAAAAACGCCGCCTGTTGCCAGGCGGCGTTTGTGGGGAGTCAGGGGTCTGACGCTGAGCCTCAGGCGGTCGGCACTTCCGCGATGGTGCGGAGGATGCGCGAGGCAATGGCGTAGGGGTCGCCCTGGGAGTTCGGACGGCGGTCCTCCAGATAGCCCTTGTAGCCGTTGTTGATGAAGCTGTGTGGCACGCGCACCGAGGAACCGCGGTCGGCGATGCCGTAGGTGAACTTGTCGATCGACTGGGTCTCGTGCAGGCCGGTGAGGCGCAGGTGGTTGTCGGGACCGTAGACGGCGATGTGCTCGTTGAGGTTCTTGGCGAAGGCCGCCATGAGCTTCTCGAAGTACTCCTTGCCGCCGACTTCACGCAGGTGCTTCGTCGAGAAGTTGGCGTGCATGCCGGAGCCGTTCCAGTCGAGGTCCTTGCCGAGCGGCTTGCAGTGGAACTCGACATCGACCGCGTATTTTTCGCAGAGGCGAAGCAGGATGTAGCGGGCGACCCAGACCTGATCGGCGCAGTTCTTGGAACCCTTGCCGAAGATCTGGAATTCCCACTGGCCCTTGGCCACTTCGGCGTTGATGCCTTCGTGATTGATGCCGGCGTCCAGGCAGAGGTCGAGGTGCTCCTCGACAATCTGGCGGGCGATGTCACCGACGTTCTTGTAGCCGACGCCTGTGTAGTAGGGACCCTGCGGGGCGGGGTAACCGTTTTCCGGGAAACCGAGCGGGCGGCCGTCCTGATAAAGGAAGTATTCCTGCTCGAAACCGAACCAGGCGTCCGGGTCGTCGAGGATGGTGGCGCGGCTGTTGGACGGATGCGGGGTGACGCCGTCCGGCATCATGACTTCGCACATGACCAGGACGCCGTTCTTGCGGGTCGTGTCCGGATAGACGGCGACCGGCTTGAGCACGCAGTCGGAGCTGCGGCCTTCGGCCTGCTGGGTGGAGCTGCCGTCGAAGCCCCAGTTCGGGAGCTGCTCAAGGGTCGGGAAGCTGGCGAATTCCTTGATCTGCGTCTTGCTGCGCAGGTTCGGCACCGGCGTGTAGCCGTCGAGCCAGATGTATTCGAGTTTGTATTTGGCCATGGTTGTTGGGTTCGGGGTTCGGTTGGGCCGGAACGGAGGTCCGGACGCGCGCCGGAAGGAAAAAGCACGTGTTGTGCCAAAAGCGAAAGGTTTTCCGGAACTTTTTTCCGGCCCTGGGCGCTTGCCCAAGGGGAGCACCGCCGCCTTAATGCGGATTCCATGCAGGAAGCCAAGAACACCGCCCGCGCCTCGGTTCGCCTGGGCTATGATGGCCGGGTCCACAAGACCTTCAAGGGGCACCAGGCGCGTGAGCGTTTTGAGCACGAGCTGCGGGTGCTGAAGTATCTGGAAAAAATGGGCTGCCCCTTCGTGCCGCGCGTGCTTGAGGCGGATCCAGAGCGGCTATACCTGGTGACGTCGAACTGCGGCCAGCGCGTTGATCACATGACGGAAGACAAGCTGCGCCAGATTTATGCCGAATTGGAGCAGTATGGCGTGCGTCACGAGGATCCCTACCTGCGCAATGTCACCTACCGGTCCTCCGACGGCCGCTTCTGCCTGATCGATTTTGAATTTGCCACGATTCTGGAGCAGCCGGAACTCGGGCCGCCACCGCCGCCGCCGGATCCGTTTGAGCAGGGGCCGCGCGGCTGGTGAGGGGCATCAAGCGCGCGGGTTTTTCGCAGCATCGCGACGCGGGAAAACCAGGCTGCCGAGGCAGCCGCCCAGCAGGGTTGCCAGGAAGGCGGCAAGCTGCATCCACTGGAAGCTGACCGGATCGTTCATCGTCTTCGGATCGAAGCCGGGCACAAACAGCGGGCCGGAGAAGGCGATCAGGCCTGCGGCGGTGACGCCGCAGGCGGTGCCGATCCAGACGCCGATGGGCGAGGCGAAGCGGATGACCAGGGCGAAGACGAAGAGGCAGAAGATCGGCACGGTGAAAAAGTTGACCGTCTTGCCGGTGACGGCGGTGAAATTGCCCGGCACATGCTTCATGAAGGTGCTGCCGGTCACCACCACGGCGCCGATGCCAAAGGCCATCCAGCGGGCGAGCCGGAAGTGTTCGGCGTCGCTTTTTGGACCGTAGCCAAAGCGGTCAAGGAAGTCGCGCATGACGACGGCGGTGATGGAGTTGACGCCGGAGTCGATGCTCGACATGGCGGCGGCAAACAGGCCGGAGACGACCAGGCCGGAGATCACCGGGGGCAGGTGGAAGGCGATGTAGTGCGGGAAGACCTTGTCGGCGTTCTGCTTGAGGTCGAGGCCCTCCCCGAGGCGTTCGGGGAAGGCTTCAAAGTAGCCGAGCAGGGCGAAGCCGACGCAGGCAAGGGTGAGGCCGACAATGACGCTGATGCCCAGCTGCACGGCCAGGGCGCGGCGGGCGGCGCGGACGTTCTCCGTGGCCATGAAGCGCTGCACGGAAACCTGGTCGCCTCCCATGGTCGCCACCACCCAGAAGAACACCGAGAGGATGGAGCCGACGACCGTGACCCGCTCCGACCAGTCCCAGCTGAAGACAACCTGGCGGTCCCAGTTGCCACGCCACTCGGTCGGAAACCACGAAAAACCGCCCATTTTCACGGTCACCGTGCCGATGACCAGCAGGGCCCCGCCGTAGAGCAGGAGGGTTTGCATCAAGTCGGTGATGACCACTGCGCGCAGGCCGCCCATTGAGGTGTAAATGATGGTCACCAGGCCGCTGACGGCGGCGATGAGCGGCACCCATTCCTCACCGATGCCGGCCATGATGGCGATGGCGTTCGAGGTCAGGTAGATCATCAGCGACATCCAGACCAGGCGCAGCAGCAGGAAGAGTCCGGCACCAAGCAGGCGGACGCTGAGGCCGAGGCGTTCCTCGAGCAGTTCGTAGGCGCTCTGCACGCGGTGGCGCATGTACAGCGGCAGCAGGCCGAAGGCGACGACCGCGAAGACGAAGGGATAGGAGAGATAATTGGTGATGAAGGCCGGTCCCTTGCCGAGGGTTTCGCCGGGCAGGGACATGTAGGTGATGGTGCTGAGCAGGGTGGCGAACAGCGAGACGCCGATGAGCACGGGATTCATCCGGCCGGACCCGATGAAGTAGGAACGCGTCGTGCGGTCGCCCTGCGAACAGCGCCAGCCGATGAAGAGCGTGGTCGCCATGTACAGGGCCACCACGATCCAGTCGGCCCAGATCAGCCCGTGTCCTGGTGCCGCGGGTGCCGCCTCCGTCGCGTGCAGCAGCGCGGGACAGGAGAGGAGGGCGGCAAGCGTCGGGAGGAGCGGGCGTGGCATCATGGCTGGGGAGTCGCAGCGCCACCGCATGCGGCGCCGACAAGGGTCATCGAAGCCGCTGCCACCGTTCTTTCCGGCGGCTTGCCGGCAGGCGGGTGCGCTGGCCCATCGCAGGCAGTGCCCGAGCCTGGATCGCGCGCGGCAGCGGTTCAACGCCGCGGGTTGACGTTGAAGGGATAGTAGTCGCCCACGCGCAGGTGCCGGTAGGGCAGGGCGTCGAGATGGACCGTGCCCATGAACGGGCCTGGAGGTTCGACGAGGAGGATGGTCGGGGCGAAGCCGTTGTCATCAAAGCCGCGGCGGAAGTGGACGCGGGATTTGATGGCGAAGACCTCGAATGCGCCGGCGTCGACGCCATGGTTGGACAGTTCCTCCGGGGTCGTGATCTGCACCAGCTGCGGGCTGAGCAGAAGCAGGTTGCCGCGGCCGAAGCGGATGCGGGCGGCGGGCGTGCCGTTTTCTCCTGGATCGAAGTGTTCCAGGGTGCCTTGCACGCGCACAGGCTGGCCGGCGGAGGCGTCGATGTAGCCGCCGACCTCGCGGTCAAAGGCGTCGCCACTGCGGGCGCCGGCCGCGCGCAGGGCGGCGAGGGTGCGGTCATCCTTCAGGGTGGCGATGACCACCTTGGCGAGATCCTGCGCGAGCACCTCGCGCAGCAGCCAGGTGGCATTGCCGGAGCGGTCGCTGTAGTCTGCCAGCACCACTGGCTGACGCCGTTCGGCGAGGGCTTGGGCGGCGAGCTTCACGGCCTCCGCCACGGGGTGGATCGGCGTGGCGGCGAACATGTCGGCGCGCAGGCGCCAGGCGGTTTCCGCCAGATCGTCGGCGACGGCTTGGGCGAGTTCGGGCTTGCCGTTGCTGATGACCTGGAAGCACATGCCGGCGTCGGGAACATCGGCCCAGGGGAAGCCGTAGAAAAAATTGACGAAGAGATCGGGTTCACGCGCCTCCCAGGTCAGGCAGCGCTGGACGAGTGTGCTCCAGGGCGGCTGGCCGGTCCACTGGTACAGCGTGGCACTGAGGATGGGCACCGTGCGCACGGCATGCACGGGGCGGTAGTCGCCACGGATCGCGCGCACCAGTTGGCGCGCCGCGCGTTCCCCCTGCAGGTGGGCGTCGTAGTGGGGATAATACTTGTAGGCAAAGGCGAGGTTGGCATGGCGCAGGAACTCGGCATCCTCGTTGCCATGCGGATCGAAGGTGCCGGCGATCACCGCCTGCGGTCCCACCACCTCGCGCACGCGGCGCGCCAGTTCGGCCTCGGGTCGGGCAATGCCGTGCACGGCCATGGCGCCGTGCAGGGCGAGGTACACGCCGTCGAAGGGGCCCTGCGCCCGCAGCTCCGCGAGCATGCGGCCGGTGAAGTGCTCGTAGGCGTCGCGGGTCACCCAGCCAGAGCCGATGCCGGTTTCCGGCATGCCCGGCGATTCGATGCCGACGAGTTCCGCGCCGTATTCACGGGCGACCTTGACGAAGCCGCCCATGTCGCCCTTGGGCTGTGTGCGCAGCAGGGCCTCGCCGGCGGCGGGAGAGCCGGGATAGATGAAATCCTCACGCGTGGTTTCATTCGGCAGGAAGGTGACCGTCTCATGGCGCAGCTGCATCACCGCAATGCGCGGCGGCGTGGCGGCCTGAACGGACAGGACGAAGAAGAGCGGCAGCAGGCATTTCATGGAGCCGATGGCTACGTGGTCAGCGGCCCAAAACCTGCAGCAGCCAGTCCGGCGGTTTCGGCAGGCTGTCGCTGCCGAAGTAAAACCGGGTGAGGTGGAAGAACAGCGGCGCGGCGAAGCAGAGTGAATCGAGCCGGTCCATGAAGCCGCCGTGACCGGCGATACTGCCGCCCCAGTCCTTGGCGCCGAGGTCACGCTTGATGGCGGAGAGCACGAGGCCGCCGAAGAAGCCGGCGAGGCAGATAAGCAGGGCCATGAGCGCGGCCTGCCAGGGGGTGAAGGGGGTGGCCCAACTCAGGGCGGTGCCCGCGAGCACGGCACTGGCGATGCCGCCGACCGTGCCCTCCCAGGTCTTGTGCGGACTGATCCTCGGGGCGACTGGCCGGCGGCCGCAGGTTTTCCCCCAGATGTATTGCAGGACATCGCTCAACTGGACGGTCACGACGAAGAAAAACAGCAGCCTGGCGTTGGCGTATTCGCCGCCGGGCAGGGGCAGGGCCAGCAGCATGGGAATGTGGCTGACCGCGTAAACGCAGACGAGCAGGGCCCACTGGATGCGCGCGGTGTTGACCAGAAACCCCGCCGTTTCCCCGGTCAGCACGCGTCGGAAGGGGATGAAGACGAAGGCGTACACCGGGATGAAGATGCTGAACATGCCGTACCAACGGGTGCCGACCCAAACGTAGTGCAGAGGCAGGATGACGAAGAAGGCCCAGAACAGCACCGCATGGTCGGCACGTTCGGTGCGCGTCAGGGTGATGAACTCGCGCATGGCCAGGAAGGACAGGAGGGCAAAGAGCACCGTCGTGACAACCGGTCCGAGCGCGAGGGTGGCGGCGAACACGGCCGTCATCACCCACCAGGAGCGGATGCGCGCGTTGAGGTTGGCGACCGTGGCACGCGCGGCTTCTTCCCTTGTCCGGAGCGCGAGCACGGCACCGATGGCGGAGGCGAGCACGAGCACGGCAAGCAGGATGCCGAAGAGAAGCTGCAGGTCGGGGTCCATGGCGTTCAGGCGACGGGTTCGTCGAGCAGTGCGGCGCGGGCGCGGCGCAGGAAGTCGGTCTTGGCCTCGCCGTCCTGCAGGCGGATCGGCGCGCGGAAGTGGGCCTGGGCAATCAGCGGCACGGGCAGCAGGGTGCCCTTGGGCAGGATGCGGTTGAGGTTTTCCAGGTGCACCGGCACCAGTGGCAGCCCCGGGAAGCGCTTGGCCAGGTGGTAGAGGCCGGCCTTGAACTCGCCGACCTGACCGTCACTGCGGCGCGTGCCTTCGGGAAAGAGGATGAGCGAACGGCCGCATTCCAGCACCTCGCCGAGTCGGTCGAGCGGATTGTTGTCGCGGGTGATGCCTTCGCGCGGGATGAGTACGGATTGGAAGAGGCCGCAGGCAATGCGGCGGCGCAGGGCGCTGCGGCCCCAGTAGTCCTCGGCGGCGGCGGGCGAGGTCTGTTCGCGCGCCGCGGTTGGCAGCGCGGCCCAGATGACGACGAAGTCCAAGTGGCTGCCGTGGTTGGCGTAGTAGACGGCCGGGCTTTCGCCCTGGGGAGGTGCGGTCAGCCGGCGCACCCCGGTGGCCAGTCGGGTCAGGCCGGCGATGAGGCGGCGGGTCATGGTTGGCGGGCGTGCAGGGTTCGGGACAGGCCGCGCAGGCGGCGCACGAGGGTGAGGGCGATGCAGGCCAGCATCGTGCCGAGCAGCCAGGTCAGCGGCATGGCAGGTGCGCCGGTCAGCAGCAGCACGGTCTGCAACAAACAGGCGACGGTGGACAGGGCCATGCGGTGGGGTTTGGCCATGGGACCGCGGAAGTCATGCACGCCGGTCAGGGCGGCCCCGTGCAGGCGCACGGCGGCGGTCATCACCGCACCGCCGGCGCAGAGCCAGCCGAGTCGTTCCGAGGCCATCGTGCCATCGGCCAGGCCGAGCGCGGCGAGAATGAGCATGTCTGCCAGCCGGTCAGGGAACTCGTTGTACAACTCGCCATTCGGCGTTTTGAGGCCGCCCTCGACCGCGAGCATGCCATCCATCAGGTTGCAGAGCAGGCGCAGCTGGATGCCGGTCGCGGCTGCCAGCCAGTGCCACCAGGCGGGGGGCTCGGGACCGATGAGGAAGCCGGCCGCAGCGGCGGCGAAGACGAGGCTCAAGACGGAGACCTGGTTGGGCCGCAGGCCGGCCTTGAGCAGATCGCGCGACAGGGCGCGTGCCCAGGCAGTGCCCCGGGATTTCAACGGTCGGCGCGCGCCGGCTTCGTGCATTGGGTCAGTCTGCCATGAATCCGGCGCGCGCTGCAACTGCAGAGTTGAGCTCAAAGCCCGGCGGCGATGGCGCGGGCGAGACGGGCCAGGGCCTCGTTGGTGGCGGCCACCTGTGCGGCCGCCGTGGTGGTCTCGCCGGGAACAAGGGTGCGAAAGCTGCGAAAGGGGGTGTCGGGGCCGGTCACCGGTTGCAGTTTCCAGCTGGCTTCCAAGACGAGGCTGCCGTCGGGGCCGGGTTCGCAGCGCTCAAGGCGCAGCTCAAGCAGGCGGTCGTACTCGAGGGCGACAAAGCCGCTGGCGGGCAGGATGGCAGCCGAGCCGGTCAGACGGGCGAGGTTGGTGGCGAGCACGCGGGCGATGCCGGCGTCGAGCGGTTCGGACCAGAGCTGCTCGTCGAGCACGCGCAGTTCGCCGGCCGCGCCGCGGGCGACGAGTTGGGGGCGGTCGAGGTAGGTCGGCAGGGTGGGCTTGGCCACGGCCAGTGCCGGTTGCGCGGCCGTTGTTGCCCGAGCGGGCACGGTGGCGTCGAGCAGATGCCGGGCTGCGGTGTCGCGCACCGGCCGGGTCAGGGAACAGGCGGAGAGCAGCAGCAGGCTGAGCAGGCCGAGGGCCGGCTGCCAAGACGACCGGTGGGGGCGCGCCGCGTTTGGGGGCCCGGAGGTCGATGGGCAGATTGGGCGGTTCATCGCTTGCCCTCCCTGGGTTCCTTGCCCACCAGGATGGAGTTCGGGTGGCGCTTGAGGTCTTCGGCCAATTCCTTGATCGCGCGCGCGGCGCGCTCGGTCTCGTCGAGCACCGCCTGCAGGCGCAGCAGCACCGGGCCGCGCGGATTGCTGGTCTTGGCCAGCTCCGACGCGGCACGACCGAGTTCGGCGATGCCAGTCTCGGCCTGGGCGAGCACTTTCTTGACGTCGTCAAGCACCGGATCGACCCCCTCGTTGAGCTTGGCGGCGAGTGCGCGCAGTTCCGTGAGGGCCTTTTCGAAGGCGTCGAGCCCGGCGCGCACCTTGTCGTTGCCGGTGATGCCGCGCACGTCGGCGGTCACCTGCACGAGGTTGTCGCTGATCGTTTTCATGTCGAGTGCGGCGAGCTGGCGGTCGGCGTTGTTGAGCAGCTTGCGCACGTCGCCAAGCATGCCGTCGAGGTCGAGTGAATTGATCTTTTTGAGGCCGTCGGCGACGTCGGCGATGAGCTTGTCGATCTCCGCCGGGATGGTCGGCACGGTCGGCAGGCCTTCCGTGCCGCCACCCTCGTAGACGAAGCCGGCTTGGTCGGGCACGATGTCGAACTCGATGTACAGCATGCCCGTCAGCAGGCTCTGCTGGACCATGCCGGCGCGCAGGCCCTGGTCGACGGCCGCCTTGACGCCGGCCGCGGTGGTGAAGTCGAGGCCGTCGCCGTGGGTGGTGCGCACCGAGCGCAGATCCTTTTCCTCCAGCTCGACGATCACCGGGATGATCTTGCGGTTGTTGTGGTGGTCGACGAGCACGCTGATCTCGGCGACGCGGCCGATGCGGACGCCGCCGAAGCGGACGTCGGAGCCGACCAGCAGGCCCATGGCGCTCTTGTCGAAGTGCAGCAGGATGCGGTGGGTGCGCTGAAAGTACTGGCCGGCGCCGAGCAGCACGACCGAGATGCCGGCGGCGACGAGGGCGATCAACGTGAAGACGCCGATCAGGGTGGGGCTGGCTTTGCGGCTCATGGGCGGGTCTCCGGCGCGGACTCGGCACCGCGGTTGAGGAAGCTCCTGACGGTGGCACTTTCCGAGTGGTCCCTCAAGTGGCAAGGCGGGCCGATGGCGCCCTGGGTGCGCGTGGCGGTATCAAGGAAAACGGCATTGCTGCCGATGGCGAAGATGCTGGCCAGCTCATGGGTGACGATGACGAAGGTCGAGCCGAGGCTGTCGCGCAGGCGCAGGATCAGGTCGTCGAGCCGGCGCGCGCTGAGCGGGTCGAGACCGGCGCTGGGCTCGTCCAAAAACAGGATGTCGGGATCCAGGGCCATGGCGCGGGCAATGCCGGCACGCTTGTTCATGCCGCCGCTGACCTGGCTCGGGTAAAAGTCCTCAAAACCGGCCAGGCCGACCAGCGACAGCTTGTAGGAGACGATGTCGCGGATCGTGCGGGCGGGAAGGGAGGTGAATTCCTCCAGCGGCAGGGCGATGTTTTCCGCCAGGGTCAGCGAGGACCAGAGCGCGCCGGACTGGTACATGACGCCGAAGCGTCGGGTGAAGCGCTCGCGCTCGGCCGGTGCCGCGGCGGTGAAGCTTTCGCCGTCGTAGAGGACCTCGCCGCGCGCCGGTTCGCGCAGGCCGATGAGGTGGCGCAGCAGGGTGCTCTTGCCGCAGCCGCTGCCACCCATGATGATGAAGATGTCCTTCTCCCGGACGTCGAACTCCAGGTCCTTCATGACGACGAAGGAACCGTAAGCCAGGGTCAGGTCGCGCACGGAGATCTTGGCGGCGGGCGGGGCGCTCATGGCTTCAGATGTCGAGCAGGGTGAAGATGGCGGCGAAGGCCGAGTCGAGCACGATGACGGCGGTGATCGAGGCCACGACCGCGCGCGTCGTCGCCTCGCCGACTGCGGCCGAGGAGCGGCCGGCGTTCATGCCGGTCATGCAGCCGGCGACGGCGATGGCGGCGCCGAAGAAAAAGCTTTTGAAGACGCCGAGGCTGGCGGTGGTCAGGGTGATGGACTCGACGGTTTCATTCCAATAGAGCACGGGCGGAATGCCGACAGTGACGCCGACGAGCATGCCGCCGAGGATGCCGATGAGGTTCGAATAAATCGTCAGCAGCGGCATCATCAGCACGAGGGAGAGCAGGCGCGGCAGGACAAGGAAATCAAAGGGCTGCAGGCCGAAGGTGCGCAGGGCGTCGATTTCCTCGTTCGCCTTCATGCTGCCGAGATGGGCGGCGAACGCGGCGCCGGTGCGACCGCTCATGATGATGGCAGTCATCATGACGCCCATCTCGCGCACCATGGCGATGGCGACGAGGTCGGCGACGAAGAGATTGGCGCCAAAGTTGGCGAGCTGGACGTTGCCGACGAAGGCGAGGATGAGGCCGACCAGAAAGCTGATGAGGGCGACGATGGGCAGGGCTTCGGCGCCGCACTGCTGCAATACCTCCCAGAAGTCGCGGCCGCGGAAGCGGGCGCGACCGGTGGCGAAGCGGCCAACGGAGAGCACGGATTCGCCGATGAAGGCAAGGGTGTCGCGCGCGGCCGCCCAGGCATGCAGGGTTTTTTTGCCGAGCTCGCGAATTTCCGAACGGTGCGGCTCGGGGCCGCGGGCATCGCTCTGCTCCGGCACGCTGAGGGCCAGCTCCATGAGGCCGCGCAGGTTGTCGGGAAGGCCCTGCCAGGCGCAGTCGGTCGCCGCGGCGTCACGGCGTGCCTGGGCGAGCAGGAAGGCCGGCAGGGTGGAGTCGAAGTCCTCGAGCTCCGCGCAGTCAAAGTGCTCCGGCAGGCCGGCGGGAGCAGCACCCTCGATCACCGGCACCGGAGCGTCGCGATGCCAGCGGCCCTCGAGGCGCAGCACGTGTCCCTCCTGCAGCCAGGTGGCGCGCGGTGGACGGGAACTGGCGGTGCCTTGCACGGTGCCTTCATGCCATCGGATGCGGCTGCCGGCAAGGCGCGGATGCAGGGATCACCGGCCGCTGACGTCGAAGCAGAACAGCAGTTCCTGATCGCGCAGGTAGAGGCGACCACCGCTGACCACCGGGTGGGTCCAGATCATGCCCTTGGGATTGCGCAGCTGAGTCTGGGGTGAGAGCGTGAAGCGGCCCTGCTCGTCCCAGCCACGCGGGCTGGCTTTGAGCAGCACGACGGTGCCGGTCTTTTCCTCCAGCAGGTACAGCATGCCATCAGCGCAGTGAATCGCGCCCTTGCCCAGCTTGGCCTTCTCCGCCCATTTCACCTCGCCGCTCTTCAATTCCATGCAGGTCCAGCCGCCGCGGTTGGAGTGGCCGTAGAGATGGCCGTCCACCAGGACGACGCCGCCATGGTGGTTTTCCAGGTCGGTGTTGGCATAGAGATCCTTGACCGAGTTGCCCGGGCCGACCTGGATCGACTTGCAGCCGACGCCGTAACCGGCGGTGACAAACACCTGGCCGTCCTGGAAAATCGGCGTCGGGATGACGGCGGTCTTGCCGGGGAACTCGCTCTTCCAGAGCAGGCTGCCGTCAACGGCATTGACACCGGCGATGCTCTGCATGGTGAGCTGGATGAGCTGGCGCGCGCCGTTGTGGTCGACAGCGATGGCCGAGGCATACTGGGCAGGGTCGGTCCAGGACTCGCTCTGCCAGACCTTGACACCGGTGACCTTGTCAAAGGCCGCCAGCGTGCCCTGCGGACCGCCGGGCGTACAGATGACGAGGTTGCCCTCGACCAGCGGGCTCTCGCAGTAGCCCCAGCCCGGCACCTTGCCGCCCAGGCTCTCCATGGTCACCCGCCAGATCTCCTTGCCGTCGGCGGCGTTCAGGCAGACCAGCACGCCCTTGCCACTCAGCGCGTAAACGCGGCCGCCGTCGATCGTCGGTGTGCTGCGCGGGCCGTCGCCCCAGCCGTTGGTGAGCAGGGCGCCCGCCTCGGCCGACCACTTCTCCTTGCCGGTGGCGGCGTCGATGGCGATGACGTACTCGACCGCGTCGCGCGCGCCCATGGTGTACAGCGTGTCGCCGACAATGGCATAACCGGCGTAACCGAGACCGGCGTCCTGGTAGAGCCAGACCTGTTTGGGGCCGGCGGAGGGCCACTTTTTCAGCAGGCCGCTTTCCTTGGAGATGTCGGTGCGGTCAGCACCGCGGAAGGTTGGCCAGTCGGCCGCTTGGACGGAGACGGCGAAGGCGAGCAGGGCGGAAAGGCGGAGGGCATTCATGGGCGTGACAAGGGAACGTCAAAGCGACTCCAACTTTGCCGGAAGGCAAAGGTTTCCGGGAGGTTCCGGAAAAAAAGCCCCGGTGGCAGGGCCGGCCGGGGCCGCGCTTTCCCCTTGCCGGCCACGCCTTTCTGGCCACAGGATGCGCGCCCGATGCACCCTGAAGCCCCTTCCGATGAGCCGCCCCAGCGCCTGTCCTGGTCGGGCATGACCCATGTCGGACGGGTGCGCAAGAACAACGAGGACGCCTTTCTGGCGCTGACCTACAACGACCGCGAGGTGCGCTACCTTGGCAAGACCGGCGAGGCCGGCTTCGAGCAGGGCGACTTTGTCTTTGCGGTGAGCGACGGCATGGGCGGGGCCAACGCCGGCGAGTTCGCCAGCCGCATCGCTGTGGAACGCCTCACCCGGCTCATGCCGCGCATCTACCGACTGGCGGCGCAAAACCTTTCCGGCGGGGTCTGCGATGCCCTGGAGGAAATTTTTCATCACGTGCATGCCGAACTCTGCAAGCTCGGCCGGTCCTACGCGGAATGCTCGGGCATGGGCGCCACGCTCAGCCTCGCCGCCTTTTCGCCGGGCTGGATGCACTTCGGCCACGTCGGCGACAGCCGCATCTACTACCTGCCGGCGACCGGCGGCATGCGCCAGATCACCCACGATCACAGCTACGTCGGCTGGCTGCGCCGGCAGGGTCAGCTCAACGAGCGCGAGGCGCGCGTGCACCCGCGCAAAAACGTGCTCAACCAGGCGCTCGGTGCCGGGCATCAGATCGTCACGCCGCAGTTCGGCAGCGTTGGCTGCGAGCCGGGCGACCGCTTTTTGCTCTGCACCGACGGTGTGATCGACGGCCTCTGGGACAGCCGGCTTGAGGAGTTTGCCACCCAACCCTGCGACCAGCCCAAGGCCTTCCGCATCGTCGAGGCCGCGGTGGCGGAGTCGGGGCGCGACAACAGCACGGCCCTGCTCGTCGAGTTTCCCGGCTGAGACCGCAACTCGTCGCCAGGACCGGCGTTTCACGGGCATGCGCACCCGCGTTCTACTTGCCCTGCTGCTGGCGCCCGGCCTGTTTCCGGTCCGGGCGGAAACCGTCAAGGACCGTGAAGGCGCCGTGCGCGCCGACCGCGCCCGCTTCGAAAACGACGCCCGCTGGGCTTACAACGACGTTGAAAGCGGTTTCAAGCTCGCCCAGGTGACCGGCAAACCCCTGCTAGTGGTGCTGCGCTGTGTGCCCTGCCTGTCCTGCATGGGCATCGACAGTGCCGTGCTCATGGAGAACGACCAGCTCTCGGCCCTGCTCGACCAGTTCGTCTGCGTGCGCGTGATGAACGCCAATGCGCTCGACCTGACCCGCTTCCAGTTCGATTTTGACCTGTCCTTCTCCACGCTGTTTTTCAACGGCGACGGCACGGTGTACGGTCGCTACGGCTCCTGGACCCATCAGAAGAACTCGCAGGATGCCAGTCTCGCTGGCTACAAGCGCGCGCTTGAAGAAGCCCTGGCCATCCACCGCGGTTACCCGGGCAACCGCGGGGCCCTGCAGGGCAAGCAGCCCGCACCGTTGCCCTACCTGACGCCGACCGAGCTGCCGGCGCTCGCCGGCCGCTACCAGCGCGAACTCAACTGGGACGGCAAGGTGGTCGGCAGCTGCGTGCACTGCCATCAGGTCGGCGATGCCCTGCGCCAGTCCTGGCGCGAGCAACGTCAGCCGGTGCCGGAGGAATGGATCTACCCGATGCCGGCCCCGGAAACGGTCGGTCTCTCGCTCGCCCCCGATCAGGTGGCGACCGTGACCGCCGTTCAGCCCGATTCGCCCGCCGCCCGCGCCGGTCTGCAGGCGGGCGATGCAATCCTGCGCTTCGCCGGTCAGCCGCTGGTGTCGATGGCGGACTTCAGCTGGGCGCTGCACCGCGCCGGTCACGCGGCGAAGATCGAATTCGCTGTCCGCCGTGGCGGCGCGGAATCCTTGCACCAGCTCGACCTGCCGGCCGGCTGGCGCTTTCAGGCCGACACCAGCGGCCGGGTCGCCGCCTGGCCCATGCGTGGCATGGCCACCGGCGGCATGGTGCTGGTTGATTTGACCGACGACGAGCGCCGGCAACTCGGGCTCGGTCTCGACAGCCTCGCCCTGCGCGTCAAGCACCTGGGCCAGTTCGGTCTGCATGCCGCCGCCAAGAAGGCAGGGGTGCAAAAGGACGATGTGGTGGTCGAGATCGACGGCCTGACGCAGCGCCTGAGCGAGAGCCGCCTGCTCGGGCACCTGTTGCAAAAGCGCTTCCCCGGCGAGCGTGTGCCGCTGGTCCTGCTGCGCGGCGGCGAGAAGCGGTCGCTCGAGCTGCCGATGCAGTGAGCCGTCGGCGTTTCCCGTGGAAAGCCTGCTACCCGGGCGGTCGTTCTGAGGGCGTGACGCGCCTATCGATCGTTCTGCTGCTGGCTGCCGCGCCGGTGTCCGCCCTGGATTTTTCCCGGGAGGTGCTGCCCGTGCTGCAACGTGCCTGCTTTGAATGCCACGGGGCCGAGGAGGCGCGCGGCGGCCTGCGCCTGCATGAGGGCGCGGCCCTGCAGGCCGGCGGCAAGCATGGCGCGGTCGTCGTGCCGGGGCAGCCGGAGGCGAGCGAGCTGCTGCGCCGGGTGTCGCTGCCGCGCACGGACAAGGAAGCGATGCCTCGCCGCGGCACGCCGCTGACGACGGCCGAGATCGAACGCCTGCGCGCGTGGATCGCCGAAGGCGCCGTGTGGCCGGTCAACGCAACGCTGGCGCAGCATTGGGCCTACCTGCCGCCGGTGAAAGCGGCCGTGCCGGCCGTGGCGGCACATCCGGTCGACGCCTTCCTGTTCGCCCGGCTCCAGGCCGAGGGCCTGACGCCCTCGCCGCCGGCCGAGGCCGCCACCCTGGTGCGCCGCCTGCACCTCGACTTGATCGGCCTGCCGCCGTCGCCGGCCGAGGTGGCACGCTTCACTCACGAGCATACCGCCGATCCCGAAGTCGCGGTCGAGCGCCTCGTGACGCGCCTGCTGGAGTCGCCCAACTTCGGTGTCAAGTGGGCACGCCACTGGCTCGACCTCGCCCGCTACGCCGATTCCCACGGCTTCCAGCGCGACGACCTGCGTGAGATCTGGGGCTGGCGCGACTGGGTGGTCGACGCCCTCAATGCCGACATGCCGTTTGACCGCTTCAGCATCGAGCAGATCGCCGGCGACCTGCTGCCGAAGGCGACCCCACAGCAGATCCTCGCCACCGGCTTTCATCGCTGCACGCCGACCAATGTCGAGGCCGGCACCGAGCCGGAGGAAAGCCGCATCAACCAGGTCATCGACCGAGTCAACACCACCGGCGCCGTCTGGCTCGGCACCACCCTGGAGTGCGCCCAGTGCCACAACCACAAGTACGATCCCTTCAGCCAGCAGGATTATTACCGCCTGCTCGCCTACTTCAACACCACCGAGGCCGAGGCCGAGCGCGCCAATCCGAAGGTGCCCGGCTCGATCGCCTTCCGCGGCTCGCCCATGGCCCTGGCCGATCCCGCCCGCGAGGCCCAGCGCGCCGACTTGCAGAAGCAGATCGCCGCTTTGGAGGCCCGGCTGCAGTCGCTGCAGCAGGCAAAGGCGCGACCCGCGGCGAAAGCTTCGGCGACCGCCTCCGTCCTGACGGTCCTGAAGCCGGCGCGGATCGACACCGAGTCGGCCGCCGAGGCCGAGGTGCGCGAGGACGCCAGCGTCCTCTTCCTAGGCGAGGTCCTGGAGGGCGACACCTACACGCTCGAGTTCGAGCTGCCGTCGGTCCCGCTGCACGGCCTGCTCATTGAGGCCCTCAGCGATCCTGCCCTGCCGGGCGACGGGCCGGGTCGCGGCGGCGCGGACCGCCCCAACTTTGTGCTGCAGCAACTGCACGCCGAGCGACTGCCGGCCGGCAGGGACAAAACCGGCGGCACGCCTCTCGCATTTGCCCGCGCCCACGCCAGTTTTTCCCAGTCCAAGTTTGCCGTCGCCGGCCTCATCGACGGCGACCCCGCCACGGGTTGGGCGATCAACCCGAAGTTCCATCAGTCGCACTGGGCGGCGCTGGCCTTGGCCGAACCGCTGCGCGCCGGTGCGGGTGAACGACTGGGCTTGAAACTGGTGCAGCACTTTGGCGGCGGTCGCGTCATTGGCCGGCTGCGTGTCAGCGCCTTCACCGCGCCGGTCGAGGACCACCTGCCGGAAGCGGTCGAGGCGGAGCCCGCCAAGACCCGCAAGGATCCCGCGCTGGTGAAGCTGGAAACCCAGCGCAAGGCCCTGCAGCGCCAGCTCGACGCCCTCAAGCCGGCCACCTCCGAGGTGATGCGCGAACTTGCCGAACCGCGCATGACAGCCCTGTTCAAACGCGGCGATTACACGAACCCCGGCGACCCGGTCACGGCCGGGGTGCCTGCGCTGTTTGAGCGCCAGCCTGAGGGGCCGCCGAATCGTCTAACCCTGGCGCGCTGGCTGGTCAGTCGCGACAACCCGCTGGTCGCCCGCGTCACGGTCAACCGCCTCTGGAACGAGATCTTCGGTCGCGGCCTGGTCGCCACGGTCGAGGACTTCGGCGTCAAGGGCGCCCCGCCCACCCATCCGGAATTGCTCGACTCGCTGGCGGTCGATTTCATGGACCAGGGCTGGAGCCTGAAGCGCTTGATCAAGCTCCTGGTCACCTCGCAGGCCTACCGCCAGAGCAGTCATGCCCCGGCGGGTTCGCCCGCGCTGGCGGTCGATCCGGAAAACCTGCTGCTCTGGCGCATGGCGCGCTTCCGCCTCGATGCCGAGGGCATCCGCGACAACGCCCTCGCCATCGCCGGCCTGCTCAACCCGAAGCAGGGCGGCCCGCCGATCTATCCACCGCAGCCCGACGGGCTGTGGGCGAAGGTGGGCGGCCAGCAGTACAAATACGAGGTCAGCCCTGGCAACGAGGCGCATCGGCGCGGCCTCTACGTCGTGCTCAAGCGCGGCGCGCCCTACCCGAGTTTCGTCAATTTTGATGCCGGTCCGCGCATGGCCTGCGTGGTGAAGCGCCACCGCTCGAACACGCCGCTGCAGGCGCTCAACCTGCTCAACGACCCGGTCTATGTGGAGGCCGCGCAGGCCCTCGGCAAACGCCTGCTCGATGAAAAACCCGAAGCCACGGTCGAAGACCGCCTGCGCCACGGCTTCCGGCTCGCCTTGGCCCGCGATCCCAGCGCCACCGAACTCGCCGCTCTGCGCGAGCTCTGGCAGAAGCAGTACGTCAAGGGCGAGACCGCCGCCAGCGAGGCGGTTGCCCTGGCCCTGCTCAACCTCGACGAGACGATCTCGAAGGAGTAGGAGGCGCGCTGCGGCGCCGAAGATCGAAGATGGGAGATGGCAGATGAGCCTGAAAGGCCGCGCCCCTGACGGGTGTTCGTTGCTCATGCTGTTCCTCGCGTCGCGTCTTGGCTCCCGGGTGGTGCTTCTGTGGCTGGCTCTCACCGTGTCCACCCACGCGCAACTGGCCAATTCACCACCGACACCCCAATGGCTGGGGGCTGAAGCGGGCGAGGAGGTGGCTGTGCTTGGCCGCGATTTCGAGCAGCGCGGCACGCTGCTGAAGGCCATCCTGCTGGTGGCTGCGGCCACCGAGACCGAGGTGCGTCTCAATGGCGCCGTGGTCGGCCGTGTGCGCACCGCCGACACCGAACCGGCGGCCAGCCTGGATCTGACGCGGCACATCCGGGCCGGTCGCAACCGCCTCGAATTCGCCGCGCGCACGCCGCGGCTTGCCGCCCTGCTCGAACTCAATGGCGACCTCGCCCGCAAGCAGTGGCTGGCCACCGATGCCGGTTGGAGCGCGCAACCCGGACATGTGATCGTTCAAGAGGCGGTCGAGGCCGCTGCCAATCCCTTCGATCTGAAAAAGACCTTCGATGCCTACAATTCCTGGCAGCTTGCCAAACGCGAGCACCAGCAGCAGGCCACCGATCCCGCCGATTTCGAGGTGCCCGAAGGCTTCAAGGTGGAACTCGTTCGCTCGGCCGGTGCCGACGAGGATTCCTGGATCGCCCTGGCCTTTGATCCGCAGGGTCGGATCACCCTAGCGCGGGAAAAGCGCGGCTTGCTGCGCTTCGATCCCGCGGCCGGCACGATGACGGTCATCGACGACACCCTCAAGGAATGCCGCGGCCTGCTCTACGCGCACGGGGCGCTCTATGCGCATGCCAACCAGAGTAAGGGCCTGTTCCGCCTGCGCGATGCCGACGGCAATGGCGCCTTCGAGCAGGTGAAGGAAATCGTCCATACCGAGGGCGGGTTCGGGCATGGCCGAAATCACTTGAAGTTAGGCCCCGATGGCCACCTCTGGCTCGCCTGCGGCAACAATGTCCTGCTGCCCAGTCCGCTCGCGCCGGCCTCGCCGCTGAAACACAGCGCCTGGGATCAGGTGCTGCCGAATCCCTGGGACGGCAGCATGTTCGATGGCACCGTCGAGATGCCGGCCGGCTACATCCTGCGCGTCAGTCCCGAGGGCGACGACCTGCGGGTTCACGCCGGCGGCCTGCGCAATCCGCTCGACCTCGCCTTCAACCGCGACGGCGAACTCTTCACCTTCGACGCCGACATGGAGCGCGACGTCGGGGCGTCCTGGTACATGCCCAACCGCGTGCTGCACCTGGTCTCCGGCGCCGACTTCGGCTGGCGTCGCGGCACGGGTCGACTGGCCGCCTGGCAGGCCGACACCCTTCCAAGTGTTGTCGACATCGGTCTGGCTTCGCCGACCGCCGTGTTCTTCGGCTACGGCGCGCGTTTCCCCGCGCGCTATGAGGAGGCGCTGTTCATCTGCGACTGGTCCTACGGTCGCATCCTTGCCGTGCATCTGGAGGCCAAGGGCGCCAGTTACCAAGGTCGCCAGGAGAGTTTTGTCAGTGGCCGACCGCTCAACGTCACCGACGGCGCGATTGGGCCCGACGGTGCGCTGTGGTTCCTCACTGGCGGTCGCGGCACGCAGAGCGGACTGTACCGCGTCACCTGGCAGGGCGAGCCGCCGGCGCCGCCGACCGCCGAGCGCAAGCCCACGAAGGCCGCCGACCTGCGTCGCCTGCGCCGCGAACTCGAAGCCTATCATGGCGGCCTTGAACGCGGGCAGGAGGCGGCCACGCTGGCGCGGGTGGTGCCGAATCTGGAGCATGCTGACCGTCACATTCGCTGGGCGGCGCGGCTGGCCCTCGAGCAGGTGCCGGTGCCGCTGTGGAAAACGGAGGGGGTCGGCAGGGCGACCGGTTGGCGCGCCCTGATGGGTTGTCTGGCGCTGGCGCGGGTGGGTGAGTCGGGCGATCAGGCCGCGGTGCACGAACGCCTGCGCACGCTGCCCTGGCGCAACCTGATGGATGACCAGCGCCTTGCCGCTTTGCGCGCGCTCGGGGTCTCGCTCGCCCGCCACGGCGATCCCGGGACCGACGAACGCGCGCGCCTGCTGGCCTGGCTGGAGCCGCTGTATCCGGCGGGCACGCGCGAGCTGAACTACGAACTCTGTCGGCTGCTCGTGCGACTCGGCTCGGCCCAGGTTGTGGCGAAGTCGCTGCCTTTGCTGCGCGCGGCGCAGGCCGGCGAGGATCTGCTGTTTTATCCGCTGCACCTGCGCTACGTCCGCGAGGGCTGGACGCTGGCGCAGCGGCGTGCGCTGTTTGAGGCGCTGAACCGCGCGGAAAAGCTCAATGGCGCCAGCACCTATTTCAAGGCCATCCAGGACACCCGCAGCGAACTCGCCGCGGCCCTGCCGCCGGATCAGGCGGAGTCGCTGGCGGCCCTGATCCATCCGCCCAAGCCGGTGGCACTCTCGCCCCACGCCCTGCCCGGTCATACGTTTCGCGAGTGGAAACTTGAGGACCTGGAAAAGCGTCTCGGCGAGGTCGGGCGAGGTCGCTCCTTTGCCAGTGGCCGCGACGCCGCCATCCGCGGCCAGTGCGTGTTCTGCCACCGTGTCAGCAGCGATGCCACCCTGCCGGCCGGGGTCTATGGTCCCGAGCTGGTGCAGGTCTCCGCCCGCTTCGGCCGGCGTGATCTGCTCGATCACATCTTGAATCCCTCGAAGGTGATCGATGAGAAATACCGCTTCCTGACGGTCACCCGCGCCGATGGCGGCACGGTCACCGGTGCCTTGGAAGCCGAAGACGATGAGCGCCTCGTGCTGCGCCCCAACCCGCTGGCGCCGGAGACGGTGGAGATCGGCCTGAGCAGCATCCGCAAGCGCGAGCAGGCGGTTGCCTCGCCCATGCCCGCCGGTTTGCTCAACAGCCTGCGTGCCGAACAGATCCTCGACCTGCTTGCCTTCCTGGAGGCTGGCGGGGATCCGCAGAAGGCGAACTTCCAGCCCTGAACGCCGGTTGCCGGCGGTCGCCCCCCGGGCCAAGGTGCGGCCATGGAGAACACGCCGGCCATCCTCATTGGACGCTCGCGCTGGTCGGAGACCAGCCTGATCGTGCACTGGTGCGCGCCCGAGCTTGGCCTGTTCCGCACCATGGCCAAGGGGGCCCTGCGACCCAACTCGGCCTTTCACGGCGTGCTCGATCTCTTTGTCACCGCCGACCTGCGGCTGGCGCGCGCGAAGAGCGGCGACCTGCACACCCTGGCCGAGGCGCACCTGCTGCAGCCGCGGCTCGGCTTGCGCGCGAGTTACGGCCGTGTGCTCGCCGCCACCTACCTGGTCAAGCTGCTGGCCCTCGCGGTCGAGCCGCACACGCCACTGCCAGGGCTCTTTGACCTGCTCGCCAAGGCGCTCGATTACCTCGGCGATCACGATCCCAGTCTGGCCTTTCTGCATCGCTTCGAGCTGCGCCTCGCCGAGGACCTGGGCTTGGTCGGCGAAGCCGGGGCCGAGGGTGCCCTGGCGGCGCATCTGCTCGAACAACACCTGCACAAGCGCCTGCCCGTCCAGCGCCGCCAGGTGCTCGACTGGTGCGCCGCGCGAGCCCCGTAGAGGAGATTTCAAATTTCAGATTTCAGATTTCAGAGGGGGCGTTCCCGGCCGACGGTCGTGCGACGGGCTTCAATCCCGCAGCGCAGTGCCAGAAAAGGCTTGCCAGGCGGTCGCCCTCCGGCTCATGCTCCGGCATGCTCCAGCTTCTCCGCCTCTCCTTTCTCAACGGTCTGCAGGATGTCGGTCTGCTCCTGCTGCGTGTCAGCCTTGGCTTCACGATGCTGCTCCTGCACGGCTGGTCGAAGTTTCAGAACTTCGACACGATCGCCCCGAAATTCCTGCCGCTCTTCGGCCTGCCCTCCTCGCTGAGCCTTGGCCTCGCCGTCTTTGCCGAGGTCGCCTGCTCGGTGCTGCTCATCCTCGGCCTGTTCACCCGCTTTGCCGCCCTCAACCTCGCGGTGACGATGGCCGTCGCCTTCTTCATCGCCCACAAGGGTGCCTTCACCGGCGACAAGCCGGGCGAACTCGCCTTCATCTACCTCACCGGCTTCGTCGCCCTGATCTTCACCGGCGGCGGCAAGTACTCGGCGGACGGGGGACGGTGAGGCGAGTGTCCTTCAGCGCAGCAGCACGCGGCACGGCGCACCGTCGCCGTTGGCGAGCTTGAGCGGCAGGCAGATCATCTCGTAGCGACCCGGTTCGAAGGCGCGCAGGTCGAGGCCTTCGACGATCCAGATGCCGGCGCCGAGCAGGTGACGATGGGTTTCGACACCGTCCTTCTCGTAGCCGCCGACGCTGAGGTAGTCGATGCCCACGAAGCGCACGCGCTTTCGGGCGAGCCAGGCGGCGGCGTCGGCACGCAAGGAGATGAAGTCGCGGTCAAAAGCCTGCAACTCGGCATCGCGCTGCGAGTTGCGGGTCTTGAATAGAAGGCGCTCGCCCGCGCGCAGGCGCAGCGGCCGCAGGTCGGCGGCGGTGATTTGGTCGGCGCAGTCAAGGGCGACCACCCGGCAGGGGCCGAGGCCGGCCTCGATCGGCATCTGGTCGATCGTTGCGCCGTCGGCGATGAAGTGTCGCGGGGCATCCATGTGGGTGCCGGTGTGCGCGCAGAGCGACAGCGCCGACAGGTTGCAGACCTCGCCGTTGGCCATGCTGGCGGCGAGGCGGTGTTCAAACACGGGATCGCCCGGCCAGCAGGCCATGCCGTTGCGCAGGGGGTGGGTGGCGTCGCGCCAGGGACGTTTCATGGCTTGGCTTGGGCGGCTTTTTTCACTCCGGCCTTCTTCTTGCCGGCGGTCTGCAACGGCAGGCCGGTGCGACGATCAAACTTGTCGGGCGTCAGCACTTCCGGCACGGCGTCGCCGGTCTCTTGCTGCCACTGCGCAAAGGCCGCCTTCAGGCGGGCGGCGGTCTCGGCAAGCGTCGGATCGGTGAAGCGGTCGCTGAGCTGGTGGGGATCGGCCTCGCGATCGTAGAGTTCCTCGGCCTGGCGCGGCGCGCGGAAGAGGTCGGCCTGGTAGTCGTGCAGGGCGCCGCGGTCGTGCAGGCGCAGCATGGCCTGGTGGGTGATGCTGCGCACGGCGTCGGCAGGCGGCGTGCGCGGCAGGTCGGGCCGGGCGTTCCAGACGTAGAGATGGCGACCGTCGGTGACGCTGCGCTCGTGCGCCTGGTAATCGTGCCAGTGGTGTTCGCCGAAGGCGAACTCGCGGGTGCGCGCGGCGGGGTTGTCGAGCTGGGGCAGGAAGGATACCCCCTGGAAGGCCGGATCCGGATCGACCCCGGCCGCGGCGCAGAAGGTGGGCGCGACGTCGACGCTGCTGACCAGGTTCTGGCCCACCTGCCCGGGCTTCACCCGCGCCGGCCAGTGGACGATGAAGGGCGTGCGCAGGCCGCTGTCGAGCACGGTCGTTTTGCAGCGCGGGAAGGCGCGGCCATTGTCGGCCATGACAAGGATGAGGGTGTTGTCGAGCACGCCGTCGGCGCGCAACATTTCGACCACATGGCCGATGTGCTGGTCGAAGCGGCTGATCTCATCGTAGTAGAGCGCCAGATCCTCGCGCGTCTCCGGCGTGTCGGCCAGGTAGGGCGGCACGCGCACGTCGGCGGGTCGGTGCGGTTCCGGGATGGCGTTGGGTTCGTAGTCGCGATGGGCATCGAAGGCGGCCAGGTAGAGGAAGAAGGGCGTGTCCTTCGGGCGACCGTGCACGACCTCGGCCCAGTACTCGCAACCGCTGGGTTTGCCGCCCTCCTTGATGACGTCGAATCCGCGCTTGGCATCCGGACCGAGGTGCCATTTGCCGGCCGCGGCCGTGTGGTAGCCGGCCTGGCGCAGGCGTTCCGGGAAGACCGGCTGGTCAGCGGGCAGGGGCTGATGCAGTTCGGCGGCGCCGGTAGCGTGCGGGTAGCGACCCGAGATCAGGCTGCAGCGGCTCGGACTGCAGGAACTGCAGGTGAGGAAGGCGTTGTCGAAGCGCAGGCCGTCGGCGGCGAGGCGGTCGATCACCGGCGTGCGGATGCCGGGGTTACCATAGCAGCCGAGGTCCTCGGCACTGACGTCGTCGGCGATGAAGATCACGAGGTTGGGTCGGTCGGCCGCGGCGGCCAGGCCGAGGCCGATGAAGAGCAGGGAAAGCAGGCGGAGCATGGCAAGGCAACGGTCGCCGAGGCGCCTCTTTTCCGCAAAACCCCGTGCTTGACCCGGCGGGTGGGTTTGCGCCAGTGTCAGCCGCTTTTTCAACCCACATCCCACACACCCTATGAGCCGGAAAATTCGTTATGGCATGGTCGGCGGCGGTCGCGGCGCCTTCATCGGAGCAGTCCACCGCATCGCGGCGGCCATGGACCAGCAGATCGAGCTGGTCTGCGGCGCCTTCTCCTCGGACCCGGAAAAGTCGAAGGCCAGCGGCGCCGACTTCTTTCTGCCGCCGGACCGCTGCTACGGCAGCTATCAGGAAATGATCAAGGCGGAGGCCGCCCTGCCGGCCGACCAGCGCATGGATTTCATCGCCATCGTCACGCCGAACCACATGCATTTCCCGCCGGCGAAGATGGCGCTGGAGCACGGCTTCCACGTGCTCAGCGACAAGCCGGCGACCTTCAACCTCAAGGAGGCGAAGGAACTGGCGGCGATCGTCAAGAAGACCGGCCAGCTGTATGGCCTGACCCACAACTACACCGGCTACCCGCTGGTCAAGCAGGCGCGCGACATGATCCGCACCGGCAAGCTCGGCAAGATCCGCAAGGTGGTGGTCGAATACCCGCAGGGCTGGCTGGCGACCCGTCTCGAGGAGAGCGGTCAGAAGCAGGCTTCCTGGCGCACCGATCCGAAGAAGAGCGGCGCCGGCGGCTGCGTCGGCGACATCGGCACGCATGCCGAGAACCTCGCCGAGTACATCACCGGCCTGAAGATCAAGGAACTGGCGGCCGATCTGACCGCCTTCGTCAAGGGCCGCAAGCTCGACGACGATGCCAACGTCCTGCTGCGCTTCCAGGGCGGCGCCAAGGGCGTGCTGCACAGCTCGCAGATCAGCGTTGGCGAGGAGAACAACCTCAACATCCGCATCTACGGCGAACTCGGCGGCCTGGAATGGCACCAGAAGGAGCCCAACACCCTGCTGGTGAAATGGCTCGACCAGCCGATGCAGGTGTACCGCACCGCCAATGGCTACCTCAGCGCCGCCGCGCTCGCCGCGGGTCGCACGCCACCCGCGCATCCGGAAGGCTATCTGGAAGCCTTCGCCAACATCTACAAGAACTTCGCCAACGCCATCCGCGCCCGCCTGGAGAAGAAGAAGCTGGCCAAGGACGATCCCGCCAACGACTTCCCCAAGATCGAGGACGGCGTCCGCGGCATGGCTTTCATCGAAGCCGTCGTCGCCTCCAGCAAGGCCAACGCCGCCTGGACCAAGATCGAGGCCTGAGCGTCCGGTTCAACCTGAAGAGGGGGCTTCGGCCCCCTCTTTTTTGGTGGCGGTGCGTGGGAGAACCCCAGATCATGGACTGCGGCAGGCCACCTGCCGCTTTGTGGACCGCAGCCCTGCTGCGGGGGAGGAGAATGGCGGCTTCGCCGCGAACGGAGCGCCAGCATGGCTGGCTGAGGGAAAGCGGCAGCAGGGCTGCACGCAGTCCAGGATGCCGGCTTTACGGGGCTTTCAGCAGGGCCAGCAGCGCCTCATGGGTGGTGCGGTGGCGGATGTCGGGCGCGCCGGGGTAAACGAGTTCGCAGGCGACGCCCTGAGCGCGGCAGTGCTCCTGGAGTTTGACGCCAAAGTTGGCGGTGTGGGTGGGATCCTTCTGGTCCTGGCCGAGCGCGGGCGGGGCACTGTAGTCGAGGTGCACGGGCGGATCGTCCTTGCTGACCAGGGCGTAGGGCGAGTACTCGGCGATCCAGCCTTTCAGTTCGTCGCGCTTGGCCAGGAAGGTGGCGAAGTCGCCGGGGGTCTGCCGGCCATTGACGTCCTTGAACAGGCCGAAGGCGTGGGCGCCGTAGCGGCTGTTCGGGGTCCACTCCAGCATCTGCGCGGGATCGAGCGTGGTCTGCGCACCGGAGACGACGGCGCCGCTGAGGCGGGTCGATTCCCGCGCCACCGGATCCGTGCTTTTGGGATCGGCGAGATCATCGTGGAAGGCCAGCCAGAGGCTGGTGCAGGCGCCGGCCGAACCGCCACTGGCGACGATCCGGGTCTTGTCGAGGTTCCATTCGCCGGCCTTGCTGCGCACGAACTGCAGGGCGCGCGCGGCATCGAAGAGCGAGCCGCGCACCGGCGGCTGGATGCCCTCGGCGTGCGCCTGGGAGACGTAGCGGTAGTTGATCGACACCACCGAAACCCCGGCGGCGAGCAGCTTGTCGACGTCGTAAAACTTCGCCAGCCGCTCCTTGTCGCCACCCATCCAGCCACCGCCATGGATGAAGAAGAGCAGCGGCGCGGGGGCCTGGGTCGGCGCGCGCCAGAAGTCGAGCAGGTTCCGCTCATGCTCGCCGTAGCGGACGTTGGTCTGGGTCGGCGTCGGCAGGGGTTTCTCGGCCGGCGCGGCTTTTTTCGCGACGGCTTTTTTGGCCGGCACGACCTTTTTGGCCGCGGCCTTGGGGGTGGGTTCGGCGGCTGGGGCGATCCCAAGGCAGAGGGCGAGCAGGAGGAGCGGTTTCATGGCAGCGCGGAAACGTCAGGTGCAGGCGGTTCTTCCCGGGTTCAGGCGAGTTCGAAGACGGCGAGCACGGGGCGATGGTCGGAGGCCATGGCATCGGCGATGACCTCCGAGCTCACCAGGCGGAAGGCGGCCGCCGGGCGCGACAGGATGTAATCGATGCGCACCTTCGGCGCCTGCGAGGGCGCGCTCGGCGCGGCCGCGGCATCGAGGGCGTTGGTCCACTGCTCGCCCAGAATCTTCAGCGGTTCCTCGTTGGGTTTGGCGTTGAGGTCGCCGGCCAGCACGGTGCGCAGGTTGTCGCCCGCGAAGAGCTGGTTGATCGCGGCGGCCTCGGCGACGCGATCCTCGGGCACGTTGTGTTGAAAATGGGTGCTGACAAAGCGCAGCGGCTTGCCGTCGGGCGCGGTGACGGTGACAGCGATGGCGCCGCGCGGGTAGGTGGTGCGTTCCGGGGTCGCCTCGGTGTAGGGCAGGGGATGGATGACCTCGTCGAGGATGGGCAGACGGGTGAGCACCGCGTTGCCGAACAGGCCGCCTTCATAGTGTTGGGTGGGTCCGAAGCGGGCGGCGAGACCGGTCAGTTCGCCGAGGCGGCTGAGCTGGTGCACCTGACCGGAGCGACGCACCCCGACATCAACCTCCTGCAGGCCGACGAGATCGGGTTTGGCGTCGCGGATGACCTTGGCGAGGCGTTCGAGGTCGTACACGCCGTCGTTGCCCTGGCCGTAGTGGATGTTGTAGCAGAGCACGCGCAGTTGGGTCGCGCTGGCGGCACGCAGTGCTGGCACGGTGGTGGCGAGGGCGGCGGCGGTTTGCAGAAAATGGCGGCGGGAGGAGGACTTCATGGTGGCAGGACAACGCCCTACCGGCGCGGCTTCTTCCGGTCGCGGTCCGGCTTCGAAGATGCGGGCCTGCGAACGCGTAGGTCTGCCATGCGCTGTCTCTGCCTGTTTGCCTTTGCCGCCACCCTTGCCGCTGCCGATCTGCCCCCGCTCGATCTTGGCGGTGTGCGCGAGCAGCACGTCCTGATCCCGATGCGCGATGGCGCCAAACTTTCGGCCTACCTCTACCTGCCGGCCGGTGACGGCCCCTGGCCGGCGGTGTTCGAGCAGCGCTATGCCGACATCAGCGGCAAGACCACGCGCCAGCGCTCGGCGGAACTGGCGGCGCGCGGTTTTGCCGTGGCCATGGTCAACTTCCGCGGTACCCACCTCAGCGAGGGCCGCTGGCAGGGCTACCGGGCGCTCGGCAGGGGCGAACTGCAGGATGGCTACGACACCTGCGAATGGCTGGCCAAGCAGCCCTGGTGCACCGGCAAGATCGGCACCTTTGGCAGCTCGCAGGGTGGCTTCGCCCAGAACTTCCTCGCCGTCGCCCAACCCCCGCATCTGGTTTGCCAGTACATGGTCGACACTGGCCTGAGCCTGTTTCAGGAAGGCTATCGCATCGGCGGCGTGACCCGGCCGCAGCGCTTCATTCCGATGCGCGACATCTGTCGCGAGCCGGCTGACAACGATGCCCTGCTCGCCGAATGGGAGCAGCATCCGGACTACGATGCCTACTGGCAGGCCGAGGATTGCAGCCGGCATTTCGAGCGCATGAACGTGCCCTGCTTCACCATCGGCAGCTGGTACGATTTCATGGTGCAGGGCAGCATCGCCAGCTTCATCGGTCGCCAGCACCAGGGTGGCCCGGGCTCGCGCGGTCGACAGCAGTTGCTGCTCGGTCCCTGGCTGCACGGCCGCCTCAACAAGGGCAGCAAGGTCGGCGAGCTGATCTATCCGGACAGCGCCACCTGGCCGGAGGTCGAGCACCTGACGCGCTGGTTCAACCACTGGCTCAAGGGCGAGGCCAACGGCATCGAAAGCGAACCGGCGGTGCGCTACTACGTCATGGGCGCGGTCGGCGAGCCGGGTGCGCCCGGCAACGTCTGGCGCGAGGCCGCTGACTGGCCGCCGCCGGCGCGCGAGCAGAGCCTGTTCCTGCAGGCCGAGGGCCGGCTGGATGTGGCCCAGCCCGGCGCCCAGGGAGGCTCGACGAGCTACGTTTCCGATCCGCGGCAGCCCATGCAGATTGAGGGCCGCGGCTTCCCCGGCGCCCGCGATGCGCGCGGTTTTGAAACCCAGGCCGAGGTGCGCACCTGGACCACCGAACCGCTTAGCGAACCGGTGGAATGGACCGGCGCCGTGCAGGCGGAACTCTGGCTGAGTTCGACCGCCCCCGACACCGATGTCATCGTGCGGGTGAGCGACGTCTATCCCGATGGCCGCAGCCTGCTGGTCATGGATTACCCACTGCGCGCCCGCTACCGCGAGGGGTTCGAGAAGCAGGTGCCGCTGACGCCCGGCGAACCCGCCAAACTGGCCTGGCGCCTCGGCTGGACCAGCCTTATTTTCAACAAGGGTCACCGCATCCGCGTCACCGTCGCCAGTACCGGCGCGCCTTATTATGAACCGAACAGCCAGACCGGTGGCCCGCAGACGCGCGACTGGCTGGATGATGCCCGCGCGGCGACGAACACCGTCTGGCATGACGCCGCCCGGCCCTCGCGCCTGATCGTGCCGCGGCCGGTGGCGCCGTAAGAGCGTCAGCGCCGTCGCGCCGGCAGATGCACGACCAGCGTCGCCGCAAAGATCGCCGCTGCGCCGACCCAGCCGAGCGCGGGCAGTCGTTCGCCGAGCAGGACGAAGGCGGCCAGCGCGGCGAACAGCGATTCGGTGGAGAGCAGCACCGAGGCCTCGGCGGGGCGGGTGGCGCGCAGGGCGACCGCCAGCAGGGTGAAGGTCAGGGCGCTGGAGAGCAGGCCGACGTAGAGCACGTCGGGCGCCGCACGCTGGACGGCGGCAAGGTCGTGGCTTTCCCAGAGCAGGGTGGCGCTGCCGGCCAACAGGGCGACGACGACAAACTGCAGGGCGGTGAAGGCGGCAGCCATGCCACTGCCGGCGGCCTGGCCGACCAGCACGACGTGCAGGGCCCAGAGGGCCGCCGAGGCGGCGATGAGCAGGTCGCCCCGCGACAGCGCCGCGAGTTCGCCGCCGCCGAGCAGCCAGGTGCCGGCGAAGGACAGCGCCACGCCCAGCCAGAGCCAGGCGGCCGGGCGCTGGCCGAGCAGCAGCCAGGCGAGCAGCGGCGTGATCACCACGTAGAGCGCGGTGAGGAAACCGGCATTGGTGACAGTGGCGGTGACCAGTCCCGCCTGCTGCAGCGCGGCACCGCCGAAGAAGGCGAGACCGGCAAACAGGCTGCGGCGCAGGAAACGCGCCGGGTGGCTGGGGCCGCCGGCCTGGCGCCACTCGCGCCGGGCCAGGGGCGCCAGCGCCGCGCAGGCAAGCAGGGAGCGCAGGGCGATGAACAGGAAGGGCCCGAGGTGGGTCATCGCGCGCTTCTGGCAGACAAAGGCCAGCCCCCAGATCGCCGCGCAGGCGAGCAGGACGAGGTTGGCGCGGGCGCGGGTCATCGGAAACTCCCAGTTTGGCGAGGAAACCCAGGTTGGCACCCGGATTTGCCCACCGCCGGAGTTCTGAAACGCGCGACAAGTCGGCCTGGCCCGTGGCGTTACCCTTGGCCCGCCCGCACGCCATGAAACCCCTGCTCTTTCTCTGCCTCGCTGCCACCGCCCTGTCCCAAACGCCGAAGTCGGCACCCAAAGCCACGCCCACCCAGCTCGCTGCAGAAATCACCGCGGTGCTGCAGGCCCACCCAGGCTTGGTTTACGCGAAGTACGGCGGGCGCGAATTGCAGTTGGATCTCTGGCGACCCAAGGCGGTGGGGCAGGCCCTGCCGGCCATCGTCTGCATCCACGGCGGCGGTTGGTACAAGGGCGAGCGCGGCTCCATGGCGAACCTGGCCCAGGCCCTGGCGGCACGCGGCTATGTCACCGCCACGATCAGCTACCGGCTGAGCGGTGAGGCGAAGTTTCCGGCGGCAATCCAGGATGCCAAGGCGGCGGTGCGGTTTCTGCGCGCCAACGCCGCGACGTTCGGCATCGAGCCCGACGCCATCGGCGTCACCGGGCTGTCGGCCGGTGGCCACCTCGCGGCCCTGCTGACGACCAGCGGCGGCGTGGCCGAACTCGAGGGCGACGGTGGTCATGCGACCGTGTCCAGCGCCGTGCAGGCCGGCATCGCCATGGGTGCGCAGAGCGACCTGCTCAGCGACCGCATCGCCGAGCTGAGCGCGCGCCCCGACGATCCCTTCTACCGCACCTTCCTCGGCGCATCGCAGGCGGAGAATCGACCGGTGTATGCGCTCGCCTCGCCCCGGCATCACCTCGACAAGGCCGATCCGCCGCTGCTGTTCGTGACCGGCGAACTCGACGATCCGAGCACCCATGCCGAGGCCATGCGCGCCGACCTGGCCAAGCTCGGCATCGCCACCGGCCTGATCGTGATTCCGAAGGCGCCGCACGCGTTTCTCGGTCGCCAAACCGCCTTCGACGCCTGTGTCGAGGCCAGCGCTGCCTTCTTTGGCAAGCATCTCCAGAAGTGAGTCGGGGACTGGCTCGGTGATTTCGGTTCACTTGAAATCCTCCAGTCGGATTGGCGGATTTCATGTTTTGCACGGCTGGATTCCGCTGCAGACAGGGCACTTTTTTGGCGCTCCAACAAGCTGCGGCGGGAATACCCATGCCGACACCTGAGGCATCGCCCTCATGCCTCGCCCCGATTCTGAAGGTTCCCTCCCATTCCCACGTTCTCCCCGCATGCCACGTTTGCTGTTCCCCCTGCTTGCCCTCGCCCTGCTCGCGGGCCTGCCCGCCCGCGCGGAGGAGGTCGAGGCCCTGTTCACCCGTCGGGTCTGGCCGCTGCTGCAGGAAAAGTGCCTGGCCTGCCACGGGCAGGACGAGGCGAAGATCAAGGGCGGGCTCGACCTGCGCACGCTCGAGGCGGCCCGGCGCGGTGGCGACAGCGGTGAGCCGTCGCTCGTGCCCGGCAAGGCCGAGGCCAGTCCGCTGTTCCTGTCGGCGCGCCGCGATCACGACGCCTGGGAGGCGATGCCGCCGAAGGAGGCCGACCGGCTGAGCGACACCCAGCTCGGCTGGCTGCGCGACTGGATCGCTGGTGGTGCCCCCTGGCCGGATGAAAAGGCGCGCGCAGCCATCGCCAAGACCCACGCGGAGGCCTGGAGCGCCGAGGATGGCATCGTGCTGCCCACCACCGGCGCCTTGTCGCCCGACTGGGCGAATCGTCGCTACAAGCCGGAGTCACTCTGGGCCTACCAGCCGGTGAAGAAAAGCGAGCCGCCCGCTGACGGGCATCCGATCGACGCGTGGATTGCCCAACGTTTGCCGGAGGGCGTGGATCCTGCGCCGGAGGCGGAGGCGCGCACCCTCATCCGCCGTGTCACCTTTGATCTCACCGGCCTGCCGCCGACGCCGGAGGAGGTGGCGGCGTTTGTGAACGCCTGGGCCAACGAGCCTGCCAGGTCGGACACCTGGCTGCAGCTGATCGATCGCCTGCTCGCCAGCCCGCACTACGGCGAGCGCATGGCCCGGCACTGGCTCGATGTCGTGCGTTACGCCGACAGCAGTGGCTTCGCCAACGACTACGAGCGCGGCAATGCCTGGCGCTACCGCGATTACGTGGTGCGCAGCTTCAATGCCGACAAGCCCTACGACCGCTTCATCGTCGAGCAGATCGCCGGCGATGAGCTGGCGCCGGAGGATCCGGAGATGCTCGTCGCCACCGGCTTCCTGCGCATGGGCCCCTGGGAACTGACCGGCATGGAAGTGGCGAAGATCGCCCGCCAGCGCTTCCTCGACGACGTCACCAACAGCGTCGGCGAAACCTTTCTCGCCCACTCGTTGCAGTGCGCGCGCTGTCATGACCACAAATTCGATCCGGTGCCGACCCATGATTATTACGCCATTCAGGCCTGCTTCGCGACCACTCAGCTCGCCGAGCGGCCGGCGCCGTTTTTGCCCGGGGAAAACACCGCCGGTTTCGAGGAAAAACGCTTTTTGGAGGCGCGGCGCGCCGAGCACCTCGCCGTGCTGGCGGAGCTCGATGCCAAGCTGCTCGCCAACGCCGAGGCCTGGCATGCCGAGCAAGGCATCGATCCAGCGCCCTGGCGGGCGGCGGTGGCGCAGGCTCGCCAGGGCGGGGGGCGCAACCCGCGGCGCGGCTTTCCCGATGTGTTTGGTTCGGCGCGACAGATCCTCGCGCGCCAGGGCGTGCCGGAGGAGCGGTACCCGCCGAAGCTGGTCGGCTTTGAGCCGGTCGATTACGGCAGGGAACGGGTTGCCCGCAAGGGCCTGGAGCGCCTGCGCTGGGAGCTGGAGCGCTACGAACCTTTTGCCTTCTCGGTTTACAACGGGCGCACGCCGTCGATGACCGCCGTCACCCAGCCGCTGCGGCCGCCGGCCGATCGCCTGACGCAGGGCGAGCTCGAGCAGACCACGATCCTCGGCGGCGGTGATCCGTTTTCGCCGACCACGCCGGTGCGGCCGGGCGCGCTGTCGGTGCTGGCCGCGACCGCGGAACTGCCCTTCGCGGGAGTGGATGCCATGGAGGGGCGGCGATTGCATTTGGCGCAGTGGATCGCCCGACCCGACAACCCGCTGACGATGCGCGCCATCGTCAACCGCGTCTGGCTCTGGCACTTCGATCGCGCCCTGGCCGGAAACCCCAACAACTTCGGCAGCACCGGCAAACCGCCGACGCATCCGGCCTTGCTCGACTGGCTGGCGGCGACCTTTGTCGAGCAGGGGCAGTCGTTCAAACAACTGCATCGCCTGATCCTGACCAGCGCGGCCTACCGGCGCAGCGCGTTTTGGCAAGGGAGCGCGGACACGCCTGTCCGAAGTGCCGACTCCGGCAGCGGTGCCGCCCATGCCGCAGAAGCGGATAAGGGCGTCCGCGCTCCCCGCGCGCGCGGCGAACTGGAGGCCTCGTACGCGGTGTTCAAGCCGCGCCGGCTCAGCGCCGAGGAACTGCGCGACGCCATGCTCAGCGTCAGCGGTGAATGGAACCCCGTGCTCGGCGGCATCCCCAACCGGCCGGAGATCCATCCCGAGGTGGCGCTGCAGCCGCGCCAGGTCATGGGCACCTTCGCCGCCGCCTGGGTGCCGAACCCACTGCCCGCCCAGCGCCACCGGCGCAGCCTCTATGCCCTGAAGATCCGCGGCCTGCGCGATCCCTTCCTGGAAGTCTTCAACGAGCCCGGGCCGGATTTCTCCTGTGAGGCGCGCGAGGTGTCGACGGTGACGCCGCAGGTGTTCAGCCTGTTCAACGGCCAGGCCGTGCACGCGCGGGCCCTGGCGCTGGCGGATCGGGTGCTCCGGCGCGAGGCTGCGCCGACTCCCGAGGCGGCGCTTGAGCGCTTGTTCGAACTTTGCTTCAGCCGCGTGCCGACTGCTGAAGAACGGCGCGACTGCCTGGCGCACTGGCGCGCCCAGGAAGCCATGCAGGCCGCGGCACCGCCGCCCGCAGGGGCAGGGCCGCCGCGCCGCATCCAGCGCGATGCGGTCGAGGAGAATACCGGTGAAAAATTCCGTTTCGACGAGACCCTGCACGGTGCTGAGGCCTTTGTGCCCGACCTGCAGCCGGCCGGGGTCGATGCCCGCACGCGGGCGCTGGCCGATGTCGCCCTGGTCCTGCTCAACGCGAACGAGTTTGTTTATCTCGATTGATCGGCGGTCGGACCGGACGCAGGATGCGATCGCATGACCCCGACCGCCAAGGAAGCCGATGCCACCGCCGAACTGCGCCAGAACGCCTGGATTGGCGATGCCGTGCTCGAGCTGTACGTGCGCAGCTGGGTGCTCGGCCGGCAGGGCGAGGTCGATGCCGAGATGAAGACGCGCTTCACCTGCAACCAGTTCCTCAACTGCATCGGCAACCCCACTCGTGTCGAGGCCGGCATTGGCGTGATTTACCGCGAGCAGGGGCTGGAGGCCGCCTTCGCCTGGATCCGCGAGCACCTGGAGCCGCTTTTCCTCAAGCAGGAGGCGGCGCGTCGGCGGGGCAAGGGAGGCTGAGCCGCAGCCGCGTGCCGCGGCCGTCCGTGCCGGGCAACCAAACCACCTCTGCGCCGATCTTCTGGCAGCGCTCGCGGATGCCCATGCAGCCAAAGTGACCCGGTCGCGCCTCGATGGCACCCGGTTCCAGCCCGCGCCCGTCGTCGGTGACGGACAGAATGAGGACATCGTCCTGGCGACTCAATTCAAGGCAGATCGCCGTCGCCGCCGCGTGCTTCAAGGCATTGGTCACCGCCTCCTGGGCGATCATGCGCAGGTGATGCACCACGGCCGCCGGCAGCGGCGGCACTGGGCCATCGATCCGCACTTGCAGCGTCGGCACGCCGTCGCTCGGCAGGCGACGGACGATTTCTTCCAGCTCGGTGGCCAGGTCGAGGCCGTCGGGGCGACCGGCCCGCAGGTCGGCGACCAGGTTGCGCGCTTCTGATTGCAGGCGGGCGACGAGGTGGCGCGAGGCATCGAGCAGGCCGCGCGCCTTGGCTTCGAGCGGCCGGGTCAGGGCGGCATCGAGGCGCAGGTTCAGGCCGGCGAGTTCCTGCTCGAGGGTGTCGTGGAATTCGCGGGCGATGCGCTGCCTTTCTTCGAGCGTGGCCTGCCGGGCGATGCGCTCGCTCAGGGCCGCCGCCTGCCGGGCGACCTGCCGGCGCAGCAGGGTGGTCCAGAGCAGCACCAGGGCGAGCAGGGCGGAGAGCAGGCCGATGGCCGCGACCAGACGGCCGGCCGTCCACCAGGACGGGGCTTTCAACAGCCGCACATCCTCGGGGCCACGCAGCAGCAGCATGACCCGCTCGGGGCGTGAGCGGAAACCTCGGTCGCGTGAGGTTTCCACCCGGCAGATGCCGGTGACGCGCACGCGGCTGCCGGGCTGGAAGGTGTCGAGTTCTTCCGCGCTCGTCAGGCGCGCTCGCAGGGTGAGTCCCCCGGCGAGCAGGCGCAGTTCCTGGCCGTCGGGGGTGCGGAAGCGGTCGGCCAGTTCGGCTTCCAGGGTCACCAGATCGGCGTCATGCGCGCCCTCCATGAGGTCGTCTGCCTCGACGGCAACCGCCGGTGCGGCGGCCGCCTGTGCCTCGGCGCGCACCAGCACGGCATCCATCAGGCTGGCGCTGAAGCCTTCCATGTTGGAGAAGCCCGCGACCTCGGCCAGCTGGCCGGGCTGGAGCAGGGCCGGTGTCACCAGACGCACGGCGAGCGCGGCCGGCCGCGGCGGTTCGGTGGGCTGCTTGGTCTCGCTGCCCGCAGGGCGCGGCGGTTCCTCGGCGGTCAGGTCGCGCAGGAAGACCTGGCCATCAGGCAGGGCGGCGAGCACCGTGCCGGCGACCCGCACCCGGCGGCTGGAGGCGGGCGAACGCACGGGGTCGAAACGCAGCAGGCGGGCGGCGCTGATGCGCGGAGTCTCGTCCAGTGGCGGCGCCGGCTCGACGATTTCGAGATCGGTCCAAGCACCGACCCGCAGGTAGGGGAAAACGAGCTGGCGGCGATCGTTGATGCCGCCTGCCGCCAGGCCGGTGACCCGCAGTTTCGCATCGACCAGATCCAAGTCGGAGGGCGGGGCGTCGACCCGCACTTCGAGCACGCGGCTGCCGAGGGCGAGGAAGACAATCGTGCGGTTTTCCTCCTCGGCCATGACCCGACGGCCGACGCCCTCGACGACGACACGCTGGTAGTGGTAGCGACCGGAAACCAGGTCGTCGTAGGCGGCGGCCGCCGCCTCGGGCGGGGTGCCGCGACCGGCCACTTCAAAACGGTCGGCCTCGATGCCCGGCAGGTACAAGCCCGGCACGCTGCGGCCGCGCAGGCGCACGCGATCGCCGGGGGCAAGCACAGCGGCGGCGGCGGGTTGCGTGCGGAAGAAGGTGCCGCCGCTGGCATCCTGAACAAAGACCGTGCCCGAGGATTCGACCAGGCCGACCACGGCCTCAAGCTCGACCGGCACGCCGGTGGCGGCGGCATCGGCCGGCAGGGCGCGCACCTGCTCGGCCCGGGTCAGCGGCGCCTGCGCGTGTGCCCCGGCGGCGAGGCCGAGGCAGGCGAGCAGGAGGACGGCGCGGAGCTTCATCGCAAGTTCCGCATTTGACCGCGCCCCGGCGCGGGATGCAACCGCGAAGCGGGTGGGTGCGAAGCGGCTCAGGCCGGCACGACGGCGCGGATCTTGACGGCGACCTCCTGGAAGGCGCGCGAGGCTTGCGAGGCATCGGGTTCGTCCAGAGCGACCGGATGCCCTTGGTCGCCCGCCTCGCGCACGCGGATTTCGATCGGGATGCGGCCGAGCAGCGGCACGCCCAGGCGCTTGGCCTCGTGTTCGCCTCCACCCTGGCCGAAGATGTGGTAGACCTGGCCGTCGCTTGGGCAGATGAAGTGGCTCATGTTTTCAATCAGGCCGAGGATGGGCACGTTGACCTTCTGGAACATGGCCGCGGCCTTGCGCGCGTCGATCAGGGCGACCTCCTGCGGCGTGGTGACGATGACCGCGCCGTCGAGGGCCACCGTCTGCACGATGGTGAGCTGGATGTCTCCGGTGCCGGGCGGCAGGTCGAGCACGAGGTAGTCGAGGTTGTCCCAGGCGCACTGGCGGAGGAACTGCTGGGTGTAGCGGGTCGCGATCGGGCCGCGGACGATGACTGGTGAATCGTCGTCGAGCAGCAGGCCCATGCTCATCAGCTGCAGGCCGTGGCGTTCGACCGGCACGATCTGCTGCTCCTCGTTCTGAAAGGGGCGCTCGTTCGTGCCGAACATGTGGGCAATGCTCGGGCCGTAGAGATCGCAGTCGCAGAGGCCGACGCGGGCGCCGGTGCGGGACAGGGCGACGGCGAGGTTGGAGGCGACCGTGCTCTTGCCGACGCCGCCCTTGCCGGAGGCGACGGCGATGACGCGTTTGACGCCGGGCAGGCTGGACTTGCCGAGCTTGTCGGAGGAGGTCGCCCCAGGGGCGTTCGGCGGCTCCTGAATGTCGAAGTCGAGGCGGACATTGCCTTCGCCGGCGAGTTTGCCGAGCACGTCCATGGCCTGCTCATGGATCAGCCTCGGGATGTTCGGGTCGCGGGTGGCCAAAGAAATGCCGACCTTCACCTTGCCGTCCTGGACCTCGACGCTTTTCACCAGGCCGAAGGAGAGGATGTCGCGGCTGAAGCCGGGGTAGCGGACTTGGGCGAGCGCGGCGCGGATGTCGGATTCGGTGGGCATGGTCGGGAAGGGGATACGTCTCCGCTAGCGGGCCGGGGGCAAAACTCAAGCCCGGAGACGCAGTAGGACGAAGTGTGGCAAAGCGGCCTTCGGGGGCAATGCCGTGAAAGAAGCGGCCCGCACAGGCTCTTTCCCATGGGAATGATTCGCCACACCGTCGTCTTCCGCCTCAGGCATGAACCCGGGTCCGCCGCCGAGCGCGATTTTCTGCGCGCCGCCTGCGAACTCGCCCGCATTGAGGGCGTGCAGCGGTTCGAATGCCTGCGCCAGACGAGTGCCAAGAACCCCTTCCAGTTCGGCCTGTCGATGGAGTTCGACGACGCGGCCGCCTACGCCCACTACAGCGATCATCCCGATCACACCGCCTTTGTACGGAACCGCTGGATCCCCGAGGTCGCGGAGTTTCTGGAGATCGATTACGAACCTTTTGTGCCATGAATCCCCTGCGTTCCCTGCTTGCCTCCGCCGCCCTGCTGCTGCCCGCCGCCGCCACCGCGGCGGAGCGGCCGAACCTGCTGTGGTTTGTCGTCGATGACATGTCGGCGCATTTCTCCTGCTACGGCGAGACCCTGATCCAGACCCCGCATGTCGATCGCCTCGCCGCAGAGGGCACGCGTTTCACCCGCGCCTACGTCACCGCCCCGGTCTGCTCGACCTGTCGCTCGGCGCTGATCACCGGCATGTATCAGACGACCATTGGCGCCCATCACCACCGCAGCGGTCGCGGTGAGTTGAAGATCCATCTGCCGGAGGGGGTGACGCCGGTGCCGGTCCTGCTGCAGCGTGCCGGTTATTACACCTGCATCGGCAGCGGCCTGCCCGACAAGGATTTCCGCGGCTTGCCCTTCGGTGAAGGCAAAGCCGGCAAAAAAAAGGCCGGTGCCGCGGCCAAGGGGCGGCTCGGCAAGACTGACTACAACTTCGAATGGGATCCGGCGATGTACGACAGTCACGACTGGGCCGGGCGCGCGCCGGGCCAGCCCTTTTTCATGCAGGTCCAGCTCCACGGCGGCAAGCTGCGGGCCGACACGCTGGAGGCCAATCGCGCCCTCGCCGAACGGGCACGCGCGGAGCTGGGCTCCGCCACCGATCCGCAAAAGGTGACCCTGCCGCCCTATTACCCGCGCGATCCGGTGCTGCTCGAAGACTGGGCTGCCTACCTCGACAGCGTGCGCCTGACCGACAAGCATGTCGGCGAGGTGCTGGCACGTTTGGAAAAGGAGGGGCTGCTGGAGAACACCCTCATCGTCTTCATGACCGACCACGGCATCAGTCATGCGCGCGGCAAGCAGTTCCTCTATGACGAGGGCGCTCACATCCCCTTCATTGTGCGTGGACCGGGCATTGCCCGCGGGGCGGTGCGCGGGGATCTGGTCGAGCAGATCGACCTGGCGGCGCTGTCGCTCGCCGCGGCCGGCCAGCCCCTCCCGCCGGCGATGCAGGGACGCAACATCCTGGCGAAGGACTACCCGCCGCGCGAGGCGGTGTTCGCTGCGCGCGACCGCTGCGATGAAACAGTCGAACGGATTCGCAGCGTGCGCACCGACCGCTTCCTGTACATCCGCAATTTTTATCCGAAGCGTCCGCACCTGCAGCCGAATGCCTACAAGGACCACAAGGCGATCGTCGCCGCCCTGCGCGCCGCTCACGCGGCCGGCGCCCTGCCATCGGTCAGCGAGGAACTGCTGTTCCGGCCCGAGCGCCCGGCCGAGGAACTCTACGAGTACGTCAACGACCGCTGGCAGGTCACGGATTTGGCCGCGAATCCGGACTACCGCCAGGTGCTGGAGTCGCACCGCGCCCGGCTCGATGCCTGGCTGCGCGACAGTCGCGATCCCGGCCCCGAGCCGGAGGCGATGTTCGACAGTGACATGGCCGAGTACCTCAAGCGGGAGAACCCCGAGGTCGAGCGCAACATTGCCCTGATGAAGCAGTGGGCGCGTGAGGGCAAGTGACGTGCAAAAGCGCCGTTGAATTCGGCCCCCGCCGCGCCATGCTGGGGGTTCCCCCATGCTCACCAAGCGCATCATCCCCTGCCTCGACGTCAAGGAAGGCCGCGTCGTCAAAGGCACCCAGTTCCTCGAGCTGCGCGACGCCGGCGACCCGGTCGAATGCGCCAAGGTTTACAATGCCCAGGGCGCCGATGAACTCGTCTTTCTCGACATCACCGCCAGTCATGAGGAGCGCAAGACGATGATCGACGTGGTGGCGCGCACGGCGGAGTCCTGCTTCATGCCGCTGACGGTCGGGGGTGGCATCCGCACGGTGGCCGACATGCGCGAGATGCTGCTGGCCGGTGCCGACAAGGTTGGCATCAACACCGCGGCGGTGAAGACCCCCGAGGTGATCGATGCCGCCGCCGAGGCCTTTGGCTGCCAGTGCCTGGTGGTCGCCATCGACGCCAAGCGCAACGGCCGCGGTTCCTGGACGGTGTTCACGCACGGCGGCCGCAACGCGACCGAACTCGATGCGGTCGAATGGGCCGCCGAAGTCTGCCGGCGCGGCGCCGGGGAGATCCTGCTCACCAGCATGGATGCCGACGGCACCAAGGCGGGTTACGACCTCGCCCTGACGCGCGCGGTGAGCGAGGCGGTCAGCATTCCGGTCATCGCCAGCGGCGGTGCCGGCAACCTGCAGCACATGGCCGACGTGCTCAGCGACCAGGGCAAGGCCGATGCCGTGCTCGCCGCCAGCATCTTCCACTTTGGCGAATACACCGTACGCGATGTGAAGGAATTCCTCGCCGGGCACGGCGTGCCGGTGCGGCTGTGAGCCTCAGCGGCCGCCGGCCGCCGGCAGTTCGAGCGGTGTGTCGCGGTCGGGATGGCGGGCCTCGCAGGTGAGCTGGATGCCGCCGCGCGGCACAAAACGGCCGCGCACAACCGCCTGCTTGGGCGCGCAGGCCTTGACCAGGTCATCGAGGATGCGGTTGACGATGGCCTCGTTGAAGGCGGCGTGGTTGCGGTAGCTGGCCAGGTAGAACTTCAGCGACTTCGTCTCCACGCAGCGGTCGTCGGGGATGTACAGGATCTCGATGTGGGCGGCGTCGGGCTGGCCGGTGACCGGGCAGAGCGAGGCAAAATCGGGCGCGCTCAGGTGGATCGTGTAGTTGCGGCCGGGCGTGCGGTTGGGAAAGGTCTCCAGCGTGGCCTCATCGGGCGAGGCGGGCAGGCGGTGCTCGGAGCGGCCAAGCAGGGAGAGATCGGTGTCAGACATGCTCCACCGTGCCGGATGAGGCCCCGGCGTGCAACCGCCTTGTCGGCCTCACCAGTGGAAGAAAAAGGGCCCGGGCACGATCTTGACACCGCCGCTGCCGAGCGGGTTGCCCTTGGTCTCCTCGATGCTGTCGACGACGTTGTCCTTCAGAGTGATGGCGAGGTTGCCGGTCTCGACCTTGAGGTAGACGACGCTCTGCACCGGCCGGCCGAAGGAATCGAGGCCGGTGGTGTACTGGGGCACGCGCTCATAGACGACGTACTCGAACTTCTCCTCGCGGCCGGTGTTGGTGATCTTGGTCGACTTGCGCTTCGGCTTGCCGAGGCTGGCGGTGACCTCCTCGGCGGTCATGCCGAGCGCCACCTGCTTGGCGGCGATCATTTCCTCGACCTGACGCTGGCGGTCGTGCAGCTTGCGCACATTGGCGAGCAGGTCGGGATCGGGCAGCTGCAGGTCGGCCAGCCGCACCCAGCCGGCGACATCGCCGTGGCGGGCCCGACCGCGCACGCGGCAGGCCTGATCGGCCAGGCCGACCAGCTTGACCTGGGTGCCCGGTGCCATGGAACCGAGGGCGTGTTCGAGGGTGGAGCGCGAGTACACCGGCGCCTCGCGCAGGATTTTCAGCAGCACCGGCTTGGGCAGCACATCCTCGACGTCGAGGGTGCCCGGTTCGGGGGGGATCGATGACTTGCGCGGGGCCGAAAGCTGGCCCCAGGCGGGCGCCAGGGCAAACGTGCAGGCGGCCAGCACGGGGAGCAGGAACGTCTTCATGGCGATGAGGGCATCTTACGGGGTTCCGACGGTGGAGGGAAAGCTTTTGTTCGACTCCCTGCCGCTTCCGCGTATGCCTTTTCTCATGCCCAACGGCCCCCTTTCCAGCAAGCTCTTCGATCTCGCCAAGCAGTACATCCCCGGCGGGGTGAACTCGCCCGTGCGCGCCTTCCGCAACGTCGGCGGCGATCCCTTCTTCGTGCGCCGCGCCAAGGGCTGCCGGATCTGGGACGTCGACGGCCGTGAGCTGATCGACTTCGTTGGCACTTGGGGCCCGGCCATCCTTGGGCATGCGCCCACTCCGGTCATCGAGGCCATCCACACGGCTGCCAAGGAGGGGGTCAGCTTCGGCATCCCCAACCCCTACGAGGTCGAGATGGCGCGCACGATCTGCGAGTGGGTGCCGAGCATCGAGAAGGTGCGCATGGTCAGCAGCGGCACGGAGGCGACCATGTCCGCCATCCGTCTGGCGCGCGGTTTTACCGGGCGCCAGCGACTGGTCAAGTTCGACGGCTGCTACCACGGCCACAGCGACAGCCTGCTGGTCGCCGCCGGCAGCGGCGCGCTCACCCATGGCAACCCCGACAGCGCCGGCGTGCCGCCCGCCTTCGCGGAGTTGACCACTGTCCTGCCCTTCAACGACGAGGCCGCGCTGGAGGAACTGTTTGCGGCCCGCGGCCATGAGATCGCCGCCCTCATCGTTGAACCCTACCCGGCCAATGCCGGCCTGATCCTGCCCAAGCCCGGTTTCCTGCAGAAGCTGCGTGAAGTGACCGCGAAACACGGCACCGTGCTCATCTTCGACGAGGTGATGACCGGTTTCCGCCTCGCCAAGGGCGGTGTTCAGGAACTCGAGGGCATCAAACCCGACCTCACCTGCCTCGGCAAGGTCATCGGCGGCGGTCTGCCGGTCGGCGCCTTCGGCGGTCGCGCCGACATCATGGATCACCTTGCCCCGCTGGGGCCAGTGTACCAGGCCGGCACCCTCAGTGGCAACCCGGTCGCCCTCGCCGCCGGCCTTGCCCAACTGCGCGAGCTGGAGAAGCAGAACGGCTACGTCCACCTCGAGGCCATCGGCCAGGTCATGGAAGACGCCGTGCTCGGCGTGCTGCGCCAGAAGGGACTGGGCTACCGCTGGTACCGTCGCGGCAGCATGTTCTGCCTGTTCTTCACCGAGACCGAGGTCCACAACCTGCAGGACGCCAAGACCGCCGACCTTGCCGCCTTCCGCAAGTTCTTCCACCACTGCCTCGACCACGGCGTGTACTTCGCGCCCAGCCAGTTCGAGACCGGTTTCATCAGCCTCGCCCACACCCAGGCCGAAATGGACCGCACCGCCGAGGTCGCCGCCGCGGCCCTGTCAGCGCTGTGAAACCTCGGCTGAACCTCCCACCGCCATGTCCGCCCCCCGTTTCGCCGTTGCCCAGCTCGATGCCATCCCGCCGACGCCCTGTCCCTGCGGCCAGGCCCGGCGCGCCTTCAAGGAGGATTGGAACACCCTCGCCACCGTCCACCTGACCGACATCCATGCCGACAGCCGGGCGCACTACCACAAGACGATGACCGAGATCTACATCGTCCTGGAGGGCCAGGGCCATCTTGAGGCCGACGGCCAGATCATCCCGCTCAAGCCGATGACGACCGTCATGATCCGCCCGGGCTGCGTGCATCGCGCGGTCGGCAAGCTGCGCATCCTCAACATCCCGATGCCGCCCTTTGATCCGGCGGACGAGTTTGAGGTGGAAGGGATGGAAGAGGGGGGATCGGAGATGGCGGATGAGTCGAAGCCCTGAGCCTGGGGCGGGGTACCCTAGCGCATTTCCGTCTCCGCGAGCAGCCACTGCCGGTAGGCGGGGCTGACCTGTTCGGGGCGCAGGGCGAGGATTTCCGGTACCTCGTAGGGGTGCAGTTCTCCCAGGCGCGCCGCGAGTTGGTCGTAGAGACCGGCGCGGGTCTTGATCAGCGCCAGCACCTCGGCGGCGGTTTCGATGGTGCCCTGCCAGCGGTAGATGGATTCCGCCCCCGGCAGCAGGCTGACGCAGGCGGCGAGCTGTTCCTCGATCAGGACCCGGGCGGCCTGCCGGGCTTGGTCGGCATCGGGGAAACTGGTGAGGACGACAAGCAGGTCGGTCATGCCTGCAGCCTAATGGCGCTTTTCGCGGATGCAAAGCCGCGTGTCCATGCCATGATCGGGGGCGTTTCGACACCGCCATGAGATCGGCCTTCCTCGACAAACTGCTCAAGCGCATGGACCGCCTGGAACCCGGCGAGGTCCAGGGCGTGCTGCTCGAACTGATGAAGGAGAAGGGCTTTTTGGAAAAGACCTTCCAGGCCCTGCAAGAGGGCGTCATCCTGCTCGACCCCGAGGCGCGGGTCACCTACGTCAACCAGGCGGCCTGCCGCTTCTTCGGCCTCGAGGCCGCCCAGGTGCTCGGCCAGAAGCTCACCCAGGGCATGCGCGGGCTCGACTGGGGCGAGTTGCTCCAACCCGGCGCCGTGGTCAGCCGCGACCTGGAGATCTTTTATCCGGAGAACCGCTACCTCAACTTCTACATCACCAGCATCGACGACGAGCAGCCGATGGGCTTTGTCATGCTCATCCGCGACATCACCGAGACGCGCAAGCGCACCGAGGAACAGATCGAGAGCGAGCGCCTGAACGCCTTCACCCTGCTCGCCGCCGGCGTCGCCCATGAGCTCGGCAACCCGCTCAACTCGCTGACCATCCATCTGCAACTGCTCGAGCGCCGGCTGAAAAAGATGGGCAAGTCCGGTGAGGCGCTCCGCGAGCACCTCGACGTTGCCACCAGCGAGATCAAGCGCATGGACGGCATCATCAGCCAGTTCCTCGCGGCGATCCGGCCGACCCAGCCGCACCTGCAGCGGGTGCAGCCGGCCGAACTTCTCCAGGAATGCCTGCGCTTCCTGCAGCCGGAAATCGAGCGCGCCGGGGTGGAGGTCCGCCTCGACCTGCGTGCCGATCTGCCCTTCATGCCGCTCGATGCCGACCAGATGAAGCAGGCCTTTTACAACCTCATCCGCAACGCCTGCCAGGCCATGCCCGGCGGTGGCACTTTGACGATCCACGGCAGCTTCACCGACTTCGAGGTGAGGCTCAGTTTCGAGGACACCGGCAAGGGCATCTCGCCCGAGCAGATGGGCCGGCTCTTCCAGCCCTTCTCGACCACCCGCCCCACCGGCACCGGCCTCGGCCTGCTCATCGTCCGCCGCATCGTCCGCGAGCACGGCGGCGAGATCGACATCGAGTCGCGCGCCGGCCAGGGCACCCGCGTCAGTCTCTGGCTGCCGCTCGTCGAGCGCAAGCTGCGCCTGCTCGGCGCCGGCGAGACATCGAATGGATTGTGACCCAGACGCCATCTTCAGTTGTGTCCTGACCGGACGGCCTGCGGTGGAAGCGCCAGCACTTTCGCCTCCCCCTCAGAATCCAGGAGTGCACTTGGCTTGGACCATGGCGAACTGAAGCAGGTCGAATTGAAAAGGCATGCTTGAGCGTGACGGTTTTGGAAAAAACCGCAGACCAATGAGACATTTTGACTTTTTGACGGGAACGTTGCAGGGTGATTGCGCTGATGTTTCGGAGATGCTGCCATGACTGATCCCGCGACCGTTCTCATCGTGGATGACGAAAAGCACACCCGCGACGGCCTGCGCCTGTCGCTGGAGGATGACTTCGACTGCTACGTCGCCGCCAACGCCGCCGAGGCCCTCGAGCACCTGCGCCATGACACGATCGACGTCATGCTCACCGACCTGCGGCTCGGGGCCGACGACGGCATGAAGCTGCTCGACGAGGCTTTGGCTCTGCCGCAGCCGCCGGTCTGCATCATGATGACCGCCTACGGCAGCGTCGACACCGCGGTCGAGGCGATGCGGCGTGGCGCCTATCACTTTGTCACCAAGCCGCTCAACCTCGACGAGGTGGAATTGCTCATCAAACGCGCCCTGCGCAGCCGCCACCTGGAGAAGGAGAACCGCGTGCTCAAGCAGCAGGTCGAGGAGAAATTCTCGGTCGAGGGCATCATCGGCAAGTCCGACGCCCTGCGCCCGATCCTCGACACCATCCAGCAGGTGGCGCCGACCCGCGCGACCGTGCTCATCGAGGGCGAAAGCGGCACCGGCAAGGAACTCGTCGCGCGCGCCATCCACAACCTCAGCGGCCGGCCGAAAACCAAGCTGGTCACCGTGCACTGCGCGGCGCTGTCGCCGCAGATCCTCGAGAGCGAACTCTTTGGCCACGAAAAGGGTGCCTTCACCGGCGCCCAGGACCGCCGCATCGGCCGCTTCGAACTCGCCGATGGCGGCACGCTTTTCCTTGATGAGATCGGCGAGATCGACGCCTCGACCCAGGTCAAGCTGCTGCGCGCCCTCGGCGAGCAGACCATTGAGCGCGTCGGCGGCGCCAAGCCGATCAAGGTCGATGTCCGCGTCATCGCCGCCACCAACCGCGACCTCGCGAAGATGGTCGAGCAGGGCAAGTTCCGCGAGGACCTGTACTGGCGGCTGCGCGTGGTCACCATCGCCATGCCGCCGCTGCGCACACGCAAGGGTGACATCCCGGTGCTGGCAACGCATTTCCTCAAGGAACTCGCCGCCGCCAATGGCAAGCCGGCCAAACCGCTTGGCGAGGACGCCCTGCCGGCGCTGATGGGCTACGACTGGCCGGGCAACGTCCGCGAACTGCGCGCCGCCATTGAGCATGGCGTGGTCATGAGCAACAGCAGCCGCATCATGGCCAAGCACCTGCCCGCCTACCTGTCGCAGCCCGGTGGCCTCGGCTGGCGTACGCCGGCCGCCGCGCTTCCGCCCTCTGCCACGGCACCGGTCACCGAGACGGCGTCGAAGGCCGAGCTCGACGTCCACGAGATGGAAAAGCAGCTCATTCTGCAGGCGCTCGAACGCAGCGGCAACAACCGCAGCGAAGCCGCCGAACTGCTCAACATGAGCCGTCGTACCCTGCAGCGCAAACTCAAGGACATGGGCATGGTGCGCAAGCACCGCAAACGCACGACGGGGTAGGCGTGAGGGGAGATGGGAGATCGCAGATGGAAGATCGCACAAGCCTCTTCCGAGGCTGAAATCTGAGATCCTCTTACATCCCCAACCCGGCATAATACCCGGCCAGGCGGCGGGCGTGCTCGTCGTAGGCGGCTTCAAAGAGCGCGGTGGCGCGCTCGCTGCCGACCAGGGCGCCGGCGGTCAGCACCTTGGGCGGTTGGCCGGCGGCGGTGAGCCGCTGGGCGACCTCGGCCTTGATGGCGTTGACGATCAGGCAGCCGCCGATCGTGCTGCCGGGCGCGACCGGCGTGTCGAGGCCGTCGATCCGCACCATGGCGTCGCCCACCGGTGCGCCGGTGTCGAGCACGAGGTCGGCAAAGTCCTGCAGCTTTTTGCCGGCCGGATGGCGCGAGGTGCTGGCCTCGGCATGGGCGCTGGACACCAGGGCGACCACCCCCACGCCCCGGCGCTGGAATTCTTCGGCCATCTCCACCGGCACGACGTTGCAGCCGCTTGAGGAAACGACGAGCGCGCTGTCGCCGGGCTTGAGGTCGAAGTTGCGCAGGATGCGCGCGGCCAGGCCGCTGACGTTCTCCAGAAACATCGCCTGACGCTGGCCGTTGGCGCCGACCACGAGGTTGTGGAAGGTGAGGCTGAGCTCGACGATCGGGTTGAAGCCCGGGAAGGAGCCGTAGCGCGGCCACATCTCCTCGACCAGGATGCGGCTGTGGCCGGAGCCGAAGACGTGGACCATCTGCCCGGCGAGGATGGTTTGGGCAAACCGGTCGGCCGCCTGGCGGATCGCCGGCAGCTGGGCGCGCACGCGGTCGAGCAGGGCGGCGGAATGATCGAGGAACTGTTCGGCAGGACTCATGGCGTCCCCTATCCGGCATTCCGCGCCCTTGTCCACTGCGTCTTGCGGGCTTGGTCAGGTCATCCAGCCTCTCGAACCACGAAGGACACGAAGAGCACGAAGTGAACCGGATTAGGCTTTTCGTGGGCGGTTGCCGGCTGTGATTTTGGCCCACAGCCTGAAGCTGGAGCGCCAGCCCACCCGGCCTGCCGATTTGCTCCCGTTTTCCTTGACCTGACACCTGCCTGAAAGCGTCGGGCCGCCGGCGCTGTACTGTCTCCGCCATGCGTTTCCGTCTGCTCCTGCTCACCGCCGGCCTGCTCGCCGGCGAGGGCCTGCCCGCGGCCAAGCCGGAAGCGCCACCGCCGCGACCCTGGTCCTTCGCGCCGCTGCGTCGCTCCGAGCCGCCGCCGGTGCGGAACACGGCCTGGCCGCGCACGCGCATCGACCGCTTCCTGCTGGCCCGCCTGGAGGCCGAGGGCCTGCAGCCGGCCCCCGAGGCCGATGCCCGCACGCTGGCGCGCCGCCTCGCCTTCGACCTCACCGGCCTGCCGCCCGAGCCGGCCCTGACGGCGTTGCCGCACGAGGCGCGGATCGACCGCCTGCTGCAGAGCCCGCACTATGGCGAACGCTGGGCCCGCCACTGGCTCGACCTCGCCCGCTACACCGACGAACTGCCGACCTGGCTCACCTCGACCCGCTACGCCCATCTCTACCGCGACTGGGTGGTGCAGGCCTTCAACGAGGACCTGCCCTACGACCGCTTCGTGCTGCGCCAGCTCGCCACCGACTCCCTGCCCGGCAGCGGCCCGCAGGATCTGCCGGCGCTCGGGTTCCTCGGCCTGAGTCCCACCTATTTCAAGGAGCTGCAACTGCCGCCCGACATCATCAAGACCACCGTCGCCGACGAGTGGGAGGAGCACGTCGATGCCGTCACCCGCACCTTCCTCGGCCTGACGGTCGCCTGCGCGCGCTGCCACGATCACAAGTCCGATCCGGTCACCGCCGCCGACTACTACGCGCTCGCCGGCGTCTTTGCCAGCGTGCGCCAGAGTGAGCGCCCGATGATGGACGAGACCTTCTGGGCGCCGGTGAAAAAGGCGCGCGAGGTGGTCGCCGAACTGGAAAAGCAGGTCGCCGCGCTGAAGAAAGCCAAGGCGCCCGCCGCCCGCAGCACCGAGTTGGAGGAGAAGATCGCCCTCGTCAAAATGGCGACCCCGCACTACGACATGCCCATGGCCAACGCCGTCGAGGAGGCGGCGCTGTTTGTCGTCGAGGCCGACAACAAGAAGGGCACCAAGCTCGACTACCGCATGGGCATGGCCCGCGATCTGGCGCTGCAAAAGCGCGGCAATCCGAATGACGAGGGCGAGGTCGTGCCGCGCCGGTTTCTCTCGGCCTTCCCGCGCGCCGACGGCCAGCCGCGCGCCTTCACGCAGGGCAGCGGTCGCTACGAACTGGCCCAGGCGATTGTCGGCGAGGCGGCGCCACTGACCGCGCGCGTCATCGTCAACCGCGTCTGGAAGCATCACTTCGGCCGCGGCCTCGTCGAAACGCCGAGCGAGTTTGGCAACCTCGGCGAGGCGCCCAGCCATCCCGAACTGCTGGATGACCTGGCCGCGCGTTTCATCGACAACGGCTGGTCACTCAAGTGGCTGCACCGCGAGATCCTCGCCTCCGCTGCCTGGCGGCAGAGTTCGCTCGCGCCCGCCTCCGAGGCCCGCGATCCGGCCAACCAATTTTACGCGCGGATGCCGCGCCGCCGGCTCGACTGGGAAAGCTGGCGCGACGCCCTGCTCGCCGGTGCCGGCGCCCTCGATCTCCGCCTCGGCGGCCCGGCCCTGGCGATCAGCGATCCGGCGAACAGGCGTCGCTCCCTCTACGGCGCCTCCAACCGCCAGGACATGGACCCCATGCTGCGCCTGCACGACGTGCCCGATCCGGGCGCGCACAGCCCCTGGCGCACCGAGACCCTGACGCCGCTGCAGGGCTTGTTCGCCCTCAACTCGCCGTTTTTCCAGCAGCAGGCCGATCGCCTCGGCGCCTGGCTGCAAGTCCAGCCAGGCCTTGTGCCCGAGCGCGTCGAGGCCATTTACCGGAGGCTCTTCCAGCGCCCGCCCCAGCCTGCTGAAAGCGCTGCCGCCACCCGGTTCCTCGCTGGCCTCGAAGCCGAACCGGAAGCTTGGAGCGACTACGCCCATGCTCTGCTGGCTTCCAACGAAATGCTCTTCGTCGATTGACCCGTTGGACAGTGGCAGGCGCGTCATGGGGGCATCGCCCTGCCTTGGTATGTCAAACCCGCCAGGCTTCAGCTCCGGGAGCAGCGGGTTAAACCATGGCGGGATGAAGTTTCAACGGCCATTTTCAGCCTGTGCTTGCCAAATGCCCCCGGGGCGTTATACTGACTCTTCACGGAAGGGTGGCTGAGTGGTCTAAAGTATCTGACTCGAAATCAGACGTGGGGGCAACCTCACCGTGGGTTCGAATCCCACCCCTTCCGCCATTCTTCGCCGTCTCAGCGGCGAAAAATGCCCTCCGAAGCTCGAAGAGCGAAGGACGGGCGGATCTTCTCCCGCCCGGCTTCGAATGGCACGCCATTCTTGGGAAACCAACTCACTCCCTCCGCGCGCGTTCGGCGATGAGGAAGACGGCGAGGATCAACTCGACGACGACGCGGGCGGCGAGCACATAAAGCACGAAGGCGAGCGGGCCGGTGACGAGGGTGAAGAGGCCGTAGAGCAGGCCGACGCTGAAACCGCTGAACATCCAGGCGAGGGCGGAGAGCAGGGCGCCAATCAGGCTGAGGGCGTACAGCACGCGGATCAGGCGCGGCGTGACGAACTCGCGGAAGGAGAAGTCGGAGACGAGATCGAAGAGCGCGCGCAGCACCGACCAGGGGCTGCGCGTGTTGTCGTGGGGTGTGGGATCAGGCATGGTGCGGGCGCCCGCTCATTTCACCAGGCGCAGGATGAAGGGGTAGCGGTAGGCCTTGCCTTCGTTCGACTGGATGGCGGCGATGATGACCAGCACAATGGCGGCAATGCCGACACCGATGAGCAGGATCACAGGCAGCACCAGCCAGAAGGTCAGCACGCAGAGAAGGGCGATGATGCTGACGGTGATGTTGAAGTTGATCGCCTCCTTGCCCTGATCGTTGACGAAGGGCATGCTGTCCTTCTTGATCGCCCAGAGAATGAGTGGGCCGATGATCGAGGCGCCGGGCACGGCGACGATGAAGCCCGAAAAGGACAGCAGGTGGCAGAGCATCGCCATCGTGCGTTCTTCCTTGGAGGGAACCGCCGCGGAAACTTCCGGGGCGCCGTCTGGAGGCGGGGTGCTGGTTTCCATACGGTCCCCACCTTAACCCGTCGCCGCCAGCGGCGCAACCGCGGTCTCGGCCAGCGGACGGGTGCGGTCGGGCTTGCCGCTGGCGGTTTTCGGCAGGGCTGGCACCAGGACAAAGCGCACCGGCACCTTGTGCGCCGACAGTCGGGCACGGCAGTGCTCGGCCAAGGCCCGTACGCTGGGCGGTGCGACGGGGTCGCGGGCGACGATTTCCGCGGCCGGCACCTGGCCAAAGCCCGGGTGCGGCAGGCCGGCGACGCGGGCTTCGCGCACGCCGGGATGGGTTTGCAGGCAGGCCTCGATCTCCTCGGGGAAGCATTTCATGCCGCCGACGTTGATGACGCTGTGGCGACGCCCGAGCAGCCAGATGGCACCGTCGCCATCGCGGCGGGCGAGGTCGCCGGTGCGGAACCAGCCGTCCTCGAGCAGGCGCTCGCGCGGGGTCCAGGGGCTCAGGTAGGCGTCGGCAAAACCCGGCCCGCGCAGGCAGAGTTCACCGGTCTCGCCGTTGGCCACCGGACGACCCGACTCGTCGCGCAGCTCGAGGTCGAAGTCGGGCTGCGGGGCGCCGACGCTCGCCGTCTTTTCGGGCCAGGCGGTGTTGAGCAGGGGCAGGCCGCATTCGATGATGCCGAGCGCCTGGCGCAGCGGCAGGCCGAAGGTACGCTGAAAGGCCTCGGCCGTGGCGGCTGGCAGCGGTGCGGCGGTCGACACCGCCAGGCGCAGGCTCGGCACCGGGCCGGCACCGGGCGCACCGGCGAGCAGGGCGTGGTGGAAGGGGGCGGCATAGAGCACCGTGCCGCGGTGCGCGTGCAGGGCGGCAATCACGTCCTCGCCGAGGTGGCTGGCGGGCAGCACGGTGGCGGCGCCATGGCGCAGGTACAGCAGCAAAGAGACGGCGAAGTGATGCGCCATCGGCAGCATCCAGAGAATGCGATCGCCCGGGCCGATGCCGAGGCCGGCGTTGGCGGCGCTCAGGCGCGCGAGCAGGGTTTCGTGCGAGAGCACGATGCCCTTGCGCCGGCCGGTGGTGCCGGAACTGAAACGCACCAGCGCCGGGTTGAGCCGGGCGAGTTCCCTTTCATCAAAGCTCGGCGGCGGCGGCGCCAGCTCGAACCAGGTGGCGGTCAGGCCGGCGGCGGCGAGGGCACGTGCCGCACTCGCCGGATGCGGCCAGTCATGGCCATCGGCGGCGAGCACGGCGTGCAGGGAGGTGGTCGCCGCCAGCTCGATCTGCTCGGGTCCGGTCAGCTCCGGCGCCACCGGGATGAGCACCGCGCCGGCGCGCAGCAGGGCGAGCGACCAAACAATGTGCGCCAGACCATTCGGACAGGACAGTCCCACCCGGCGGCCCCGACAATCGCCGAGCGCGGCCGCGGCCGCGGCGGTCCAGGCGTCGAGGTCCCCGTAGCTTGTCGTGCGCGCCGCCTCGATGAGGGCGGGCGCGGCAGGATCGGCGCGGTGGAAGATGTCGTTGGCGAGGTTCATGCCTGAGTTGGATTCATGCTAGCCCGCGATGCCGGGCTGGCAATCTCGCGCCCGACCCTTTCTTGTCTTCGGTCGCCCTTCCTTGCGAAATGGTGGCCGGCTGGCGGCGTTTGTGTTAGGACTGCCTCAACCTCATGAAAATTCGCCTGCTCCCTGTTTTTGCCGCGCTGCTGCTGGCTGGTGGCGCCCGTCTGCCGGCTGCCGACGCCAAGGTCGATTTCGCCAGCCAGATCAAGCCCATCCTCGGCGCTCGCTGCATCAGCTGCCACCAGTCGGGCGCGCTGTTTGGCGAGCTGAACCTGGAGAACCGCGACATGGCCTTCAAGAAGCGCGCCAACGGTCCGGTCATCCTGCCGGGTCGCCCCGACAGCAGCATGCTGTACCTGGTGCTCCAGCTGCCGCCGAAGGAGATGAAGGCGATGCCGCCCAACGGCCACCGCATTCCGGATCGCGAGGTGCAGCTCATTCACGACTGGATCCAGCAGGGCGCGGCATGGCCCGCGGGCGCCGAGGGTGTCATCCGTCCGCCTGCGGCCAAGGCCGACACCGGTTCCTGACGCGGCCCCGCCATGACCGCCTGGATTGCGCGCCTGCTTCTGCTCGCCGGCCTCGTCGCCGCGCTGTTCGGCTTTCATCACGCGCGCACCCACCGCCCGCTGCGGGTCGACACCGCCCGCGCGCAGGGCATCCTGCTGCTCGGCAACGGCACCGACCCCGCCACCCTGGATCCCCAGCTCGCCACCGGCACGCCCGAGCACCACATCCTCGACGCCCTGTTCGAGGGCCTGGTGACGCCGGCGGCCGACAACCCCGATGGCCATGCCCCGGGTGCCGCGGAGCGCTGGCAGACCGAGGACTTTGTCCACTGGACCTTCCACCTGCGTCGCAATGGTCGCTGGAGTGACGGCACACCAGTCACCGCGCGCGACTTCCTGTTTGCCTACGAACGCATCCTGACGCCGGCGCTCGCCGCCGATTACGCGCCGATGCTGTACCCGCTGCGCAACGCCGAGGCCTTCAACACCGGCAAGATCAGCGACTTCCGCCAGGTCGGTGTCGAGGCGCCCGACGACCACACCCTGCGCCTCACGCTGAAGGGGCCGGCACCCTACCTGCTGTCGATGCTCAAGCACTACGCCTGGTATCCCGTGCCGCGCCACGTCATTGAGCGCCACGGTCGCATGACCGACCGTGTGTCGCCCTGGACGCGCGCCGGTCACTTCGTTGGCAACGGCGCCTTTCAGCTCAAGGAGTGGCGGCTCAATCACTACCTCGCCGTCGAGCGCAACCCGTACTACTGGGATGCCGCCTCGGTGCGCTTGAACGGCATCCACTTTTTTCCCATCGTCAGCGACGCCACCGAGGAGCGCGCCTATCGTGACGGCCAGTTGCATGCGACTCAGACCCTGCCGCTGGCGAAGATCCCCGACTACCGGAGTCGGCCGGACTGTCGCATCGATCCGCTGCTTGGAGTGTATTTTTACCGCTGCAACGTCACGGTGAAACCGCTCGACGACCCGCGCGTGCGGCGCGCCCTGGCGCTGGCGCTCGACCGTGCGAGCCTGACCGGCAATGTCCTGCGCGCCGGTCAGCAGCCCGCGCATGGGTTCACCCCGCCGGGCTGTGCCGAGGGCTACACCACGCCGCAGGTGCTTGAGTTTGATCCGGAGCGCGCGCGCCGCCTGCTGGCCGAGGCCGGCTTTCCGGACGGCCGCGGGTTCCCGCACTTGGAGATCCTCATCAACACCTCCGAAGCCCACCGGGTCATCGCCGAGGCCGTGCAGGAGATGTGGAAGCGGCATTTGAATGTCCGCGTCGGCGTGCGCAACGAGGACTGGGGCGTCTATCTGGAAAGCCAGCGCAAGCTCGCCTTCAGCCTGAGCCGCGCGGCCTGGGTGGGGGATTATCTGGATCCCTCGACCTTCCTGACGCTGTGGCGTACCGGCGACGGCAACAACAACACCGGCTGGAGCAACCCGAAGTACGATGCCCTGCTCGACGCCAGCGCCCGCGAGGGCGACCCCGCGCGGCGCTTTGAGATCCTGGGTCGGGCCGAGCGCCTGCTGCTCGAGGAACTGCCCGTGCTGCCGGTTTACTGGTATGTCCGCCCCTGGCTCAAGCGCCCCGAAGTCCAGGGCTGGCCTCCCTCCGTGCTCGACCACCGCTGCTACAAGGCCATCTCACTTGGGACTGAGAATTGAAGCATGATGGACGCTATCCATGGCAAGCTTGTGACGCTGGGCCTCGTCGTGCTCGGTGTCCTTGTCATCGGCATCGGCTGGCATCTGGGATGGCGAGACACCGCCGAGGCAGGGAAGCGGCGGCAGGCGCCAACCGGGCTGGCTCCGGTTGATCCGACGCGCCACAAGGCCGGGAGTGAATCCGCAACGGCGCACGACAAGCCAGCAGCCACCGAGCGACGATTGAAGGACAACCTGACGGCCGAGCAACGGGCGGAGAGGTGGATTCAGGACATGGAGGCGTTGACGGAGGAATACCACCGCTTGCAGAAGCAACTGTTTTTGGAACATCCGGAACTGCCGGGATTGCGGGAGTTCATCCGGAACCGGCCGGGCGAACTCAATGAAGGCATCAACCCCTTGATCGATGAACTGACCCTCTATCTGAAGGACGAGTCGTTTGCCAAAGTTTGGTCGGACCTGCGGGCGTTGAGACGTCCTGACGAATGGCTGGCGGCACTGGAGGATCCCCTGTTTGCGGCTTACTTTCAGGATGTCTGGGGCCATGCCGGCATCGACAAGCAGATCACCGCCTGGCTGCGTGAGGGCGACGCGTTGGCGGGCTTGGAGCCTTGGCCGGCCGATCGTTCGTTGTCGTTCGGGGAGTTGAGAAGCATCTTGGAAGCGCGAAAGATGCGCTATCAGGAAGTCGCCGAGCGTGTGGCGCGGCAGGCGCAGGTTCCGAGTCGCCTGCTGCAGATCCTGGAGCCGACCGAGTACTTCAAGGTTCAAGTGGCGGAATGGTACGTCGAGAGTTTTTACGCCGGCCGGCTTCAGCAAATCCGTGGGGAGATGAACCGACTCGCGGATGAACTGGGTCAGTTGGCCAATCGGCATCAAAATGAGGCGATGAAGATGCTTATGAAACGCGCCGCCTCCCTGAAATTCCCTGACGTCGGCAAGAGGTAGTCATCGGTTCCACGGTATCTCATGGTTCCTGCGGCTCGACAGTCTTGCAGCAGGTGGGTGCAGAATTGTAGAGTGAATGACCCAATCCATGCCATGACACAGGTCCCCCTCTGGCGAAAACCCTCGGTGGTGTGGGTCCTCGTCGGTGTATCCGTGTGGCTGGGTTGGAGTGCGGCATCGTTCAAGACCCAAGAGGTCGGCTCTGCGGAAGCAGAGTCAGCCTTGAGCGCGGTCCAACAAGCAAATTCCGTCCATCGCTCAGACCCCGCGAACACCCTTCATGCAGGTCCCCTTGTGTCCGGTCTGTCCGATGCCGTGAATCTTGAAGGCAAACAGCGGGATGCCCTGCTCGCCTTGAGAATCGAAGAACTGAAGTCGCTGATCCAAAAAGCCCGGGATTACAAGCAGAGGGCGGAGAGGCTGCTGGCGGAAAATCCCGAGCTTCAGAAACTCCCCTCCTTGATTCGTGACTTGGAGGGGATGCCGGATGCCTTTGGAGCGGTCGGGCGACAGCAGTGGCGGCAGATGGCGGAGGCATCCCAGGAGGCGGGAGATACCCTCTTCAAGATCCTGCACTTGCTGAAGCCAAGCGTGATGCTGGCCATGTTGGAAGATGCCGCATACGGGGAAATGATCTGGGAGGCCTATGAGATTGCCGGCATGAAGCATGGGGTGGATTCAGATCTCGCGGCTCTCGACCAACTCGCGGGCATTCGTGACGGCCTTCCGCCGAGTGTCGACGCGGCCCGGTTCAGGCAGGAATTGGAGAGGCGGGAACGCGCCTATGCCGAGGTGGCCGGGGAACTCGCGGCAACCCTGCCCCAACCGCTGACGGACGATCTGAAAAAATTCATGTTTGCTGAAATGCAGCGGCGAACTCAGATCCCCTACCTGAGGGCCTATTACGACAGTTTCTTTATGGGTGAGCTGCTGGAGCTTGCCGAAGCCATTCAAAACGAGCGAAAGGCCCTTCAGCTCCATCTGCCGAATCTGGAACTGCCAGCGGACCTACTGAGCGAGCTGGATGCCCTGATTCGATCCGCGCCGCCACTGCCACGCCTTTGACGTGCGGCGGGGGCCTGGCGGGGCAGGCTGAGTCGAGGTCATGGCCCGCTTTCCCAACTCAGCGCTCTGGGACAGAGATCCTGACCCTGAGCCGCGCCCCCCCATGCAGCAGGTGGGGCCAAGCCATCTCTCTGGAAGCCCCTTGATTTCCCCGCGGGTACGGCCTACCAGCAGCCTGCCTGCCATGAACGAACAACTGAAGATCCTGAGCGGATCCGCCCATCCCGAACTCGCCCGGCTCATCTGCCAGAATCTTGGCACCCAGCTTTGCGATGCGACGCTGACGACCTTTCCGGACGGTGAGACCTTCGTGCAGATCAAGGAGAACATCCGTGGCGGCGACATCTACATCGTCCAGCCGACCTGTCCGCCGACCAACCAGAACCTGATGGAACTGCTCATCATGGTCGACGCCGTGCGCCGCGCCAGCGCCCACCGCATCACGGCCGTGCTGCCGTTCTTTGGTTATGCCCGTCAGGACCGCAAGGACCGCCCGCGCGTGCCGATCACCGCCAAGCTGGTTGCCAACCTGCTCGTCGCCAGCGGGGTTCACCGCGTGCTCACCGTCGATCTGCACGCCGGCCAGATCCAGGGCTTCTTCGACATCCCGGTCGATCATTTGTACGCCGCGCCGGTGCTGATGAAGGCGATCCGCGAGCGCGGCATCGAGGATCTGGTCGTGGTTTCACCCGACGTCGGCGGCATCAAGATGACCCATGCCTACGCCAAGGCCCTCAACGCGCCCATGGCCATCGTCGCCAAGAACCGCGTCAGCGCCGAGGAGGTCGAGGCCCTCAACGTCATTGGCGACGTCGCCGGCCGCAATGTCCTGCTGGTGGATGACCTCACCGAGACCGCCGGCACCCTCACTGCCGCGGCCGAACTGCTGCGCAAGCACGGCGCCCGCAACATCTACGCCGGTGTCTCGCACGCCGTGCTGGGCGACAAGGGCAAGGCGCGCATCGCCGAATCGCCGATCATCGAGCTGTTTGCCACCAACTCCGTGCCGCAGGCGGTGGGCGACAAGGTGACGACGCTGGACATTTCCGGACTGCTCGCCCAGGCCATCATCCGCATCCATAACAACGAGTCCGTCACTTCTCTCTTTGACATCTAGCGGTGGGCGACTATGCTCCTAGCCCTTTTCTTCCAAACACCTGTTCATCGGAGCAACGCATCATGGCCAAAATCCTCGACATCCCCGCCCAGCCGCGCACCAGCGCCGGTACGTCCGCCGTCAACCGCCTGCGCAAGTCGGGCTCGATCCCGGCCGTGATCTACGGTCGCAAGACCGCGCCGACCAACGTGCAGGTCGACGCCAAGTCCTTCACCAAGCTGCTGGAGAGCAGCGCCTCGGACAACATCCTCGTCAGCCTCAAGCTCGGCGACCAGGCTCAGCTTGCCCTGGTCCAGGAAGTCCAGCACGACCACCTGCGCGGCGGCATCCTGCATGTCGACTTCCACGCCGTCGCCATGGATGAAGAAATCCACGCCCAGGTGCCGCTGCACCTGACCGGTGAGTCCCCCGGCGTCAAGCTCGGCGGCCTGCTGGAAATCTTCCACCACAACCTCGAAGTCCGCTGCCTGCCCAAGGATCTGCCGGAGAACATTGAGATCGACATTTCGACGCTCGAGCATGGCCAGGGCGTCAACGTCGGCGACGTCAAGCTTCCCGAAGGCGTGCGCGCCAAGCTGGCGGCCGACGTGCTCGTGCTGCACTGCGAAGCGCCGAAGGTCGAGGAGACCCCCGCCGCTGCCGCTGCCGCCGCTGCCCCGGCCAAGAAGTAATCCAGGTGCTCGTGCCTGAGAATCGCCGTGTCCGGAGTTGATGCCCCCCCGCGCGCTCCGGAAGCGGTTGTTCCCCGGCTGATCGTCGGTCTCGGCAACCCCGGGCCGGAATACCACAACACCCGTCACAACGCAGGTTTCATGGTCCTCGACGAGCTGGCAAGCCGCTTCGGAGCCTCCTTTGCCGAGGAGCGGCGCTGGCATGGCCTGGCGGCGAAATTCGCCGGCGGCTGGCTGCTCAAGCCGATGACCTTCATGAACGACAGCGGTCGCAGTGCCGCCGCCCTGGCGCACTTTTACAAGATCGCCCCGGCCGAGACACTGGTCGTTCACGACGACGTCGACCTGCCGCTCGGCAGCCTGCGCGTGCGCCTGGCCGGTTCTGCGGCCGGTCACAACGGCCTGAAGTCGCTCATCCGCCACTTCGGCACCGAAGCCTTTCCCCGTCTCAAGGTCGGCATTGCCGCCGGAGCCGGTCGCCCCGCCGGCGGTCGACTGGTCGGCCACGTGCTCGGCGGCTTCCGCCCCGAGGAGCAGACCGAGATCCAGATTGCGGTGCAGCGCGCCGCCGATGCCGTCATCCTCGCCTTGCGTTCCGGCCTGGGCGCGGCGATGAATCTTTTCAACCAGAAACCCAACGCCAACCCACCACCTCAGACACCACGATGAAGCGCAAGTATGATGCCATGATCGTCCTCGACATGAAGGGCAAGGAAGAATCCGTCGAACAGCTCGTCAGCGGCCTCGGCCGTGAAATGGAGCTCTCCGGCGCCAAGCTCGAAGAGATCGACCACCTCGGCAAACGCAAGTTCCCCTACAGCCCCCGCCACGTCGAGAGCGGCTACTTTGTCAACTTCAAGATCGAGGCCGACAACGCCGCCCTCGACTCGATGCGCGCCAAGTTCCGCCTCAACGAGAACATTTACCAGCAGCAGTACCTGCGCCGCGGCGAGTAAGCCGATCCCGCGTTGGACTTCACGGAGGAGGGGCCGCATCAGCGGTCGCTCCTCCGTTTTTTTGGGGACCGGTTCAGCCCGCCTCGCCGCCGGAGAGTTTCACCTCGCCGGAGAGCACGCCGATCAGGAAGGAGGCATGGCGCTGGATCTCGGCGGTCAGGCCCATGAGGCGGTTGCGGAAGAAGAAGTAGAAGAACATGGCCGGGATGCCGACGATCAGGCCGCCGGCGGTGGTGATCATCGCCTCGCCGATGCCGCCCGCGAGATCGGCCGGCTCGCTCTGCCCGGACTTGAGCTGGTTGAAGGCGGTGATCATGCCGGTGACCGTGCCGAACAGCCCGAGCATCGGCGCCAGCGTGGCGAAGACGTTGAGGTAGTTGACCCAGAGGGTCCAGCGTGTCTCCTCGGCATCGAGCGCCTCGGCCGCGGCCTCCTCCATCGACACCTTGTTGGCCTGATCGCGCTCGAAGTTGACCTTGAGCAGGGCGGAGGCGAGCACGCGGGTGATGCCACAGGGATTCGCCAGGCAGCTCTGGTAGGCGGTGCCGACATCGCGTTTTTGCAGGGTCAGGGTGAGGGTGTCGACCAAGCTCTTCGGGGCCATCTTCTTGGCACTCAACTGCAGCAGGCAGTAGGCGGCCACGGCGACGGTGCCGACCGAAAAAACGAGCAGCAGGTGCATGGTCCAGCCGCCCTGCTGGTAGAGGTCGAGCAGCGAGGTCGATTCGACCACGACGGGCGGCGGTGTTTCCTGGGCGGTGGCGATGCCGGGGGTCAGCAGCAGGGCGGTGGCGAGGTAACGGGGCAGGGCGGTCATGGCGGTGGGGTGACGGGTGCGGTTGGCGAGGCGGTTGTCTTGGACGGTGGTGCCACAGGTGGCGTTTGCGCGGCCCGTGCGGCGGCGGTTTTGGGGTAGAGGGCAAGCAGGTCCCGGGTGCGGTCGCGGGCGGCCTCGGTTTCACCGGCGAACTGGTGCACCTGCACGGCGCCCCAGAGGGCCTCGGCGGCGCGTTCCTCGGCCGAGCCGTGGAACAGCGGCAGGCGCAGGAAGAGGTCGAGCGAGCGGTGGTAGAGGCGGGTGCGCTCGGCGGCATGGGCTTCGTCGTCACGCCAGCGCGGTTGTGCGCTTTCAAACTGACGCAGGCGCTCGAACTCGGCCTGGGCGAGCACCAGCCCGGCCTCGAGCAGCAGGTCGGGATCGTCCTCGCTGCGGGCGAGTCGCTCCGCCTCGGCCACAGCCTCATCCAAACGGCGCAACTGGAGCAGGGCACGCAGGCAGCCGCGGCGGGCTTCGGCACGGCGCCGCTTGTCCCAGTCCTCGCGGGCAATGAGGTCGCCGATGCGCAGGGCGCGTTCCGCCAGCAGCGGCTCATTGCGGCGCAGGCATTCGCGCACGAGGGCCAGGCCGATGGCGCCGGCATTGCTGGCCGGCCGACCCAGGTGCACGGATTTCTCCTGCCAGAGCTCAAGCAGGCGTCGCTCCTGGGGCGCCGGATCGGCGAGCGCCGCCGTTTCGCCTGGCAGGGGGGCGAAGTCAATGAAGCGAATGTCATCGGGCAACAGGCTGCGCCGGGCCGTACCGCGACCGCCGGGCAGGGTTTCCACCAGCACGATCTCGCGGCTGGCCAGGCGTTCGAGGCGGCCGTGCAGGGCGCGACCGTCCTGCAGGTGCACGATGTCCTGGGCCGCGGCGGTCGCGGCACAAAGGCCGATCAGGCGGGTGATCATGGGCTAGGAGGTGGCGTCGTCAGCGGGCCGGGTGCGGCGTTCCAGGCGGCGCGCCGCCTCGGCCTGCTCCGGCAGGCCCTGCAGGGCGTCGCTGGCGACCAGTTCGGTGAGTACCTCGACCGCCTCCGGCCTGCGACCGAGGGTTTCCAGGACGAGGCCGCGCGCCAGGTAGGCGCGGGCGGCGAGGTCGCGCTGGCGGCTGTGGCCAAGGTAAACGCGTTCGTAAAGCGCGGCGGCCTTGAGGGCTTCACCCTGCCGCTCCCAGAGGTTGCCCCAGGCGAGCAGGGTTTCGGCCTTGGTGCGGGCCGCGGCGGTTTTGTCGGCCAGCAAGTCCCGAAACAGCGTCGCCGCCTCCTGTACCCGGTCCTGGCCGGCGAGCAGAACCGCTCGCTCCAGGCGCACCTGGCCGCGCAGTTCCGGATGGGCGGCGCGCTTTTCGCAGCGACTGAACCAGTCGAGCGCCGCGCGCGGGTCGCCATCGGCCGCGGCCAGCCAGCCGAGCCCGGCGAGGGCGCGGTCGGCCTCGACGGCGCGCGGGTGCCAGCGCAGCAGTTCGGTGTACAACTCGCGGGCCCGCAACCGGCTGCCGGCCAGGCGCGAGGCGTCGGCGCAGTCGGCGATGACGCGCGGGTGCTGGCGGCGCACATCGAGCAGGGAGGCGGCCATGAGGAAGTCGGCCTGGGCGAGGCGGGGTCGGTCGCTCGGCTGCAGCTGCGCCTCCAGCCAGTGCAGGCGCGCGGTCAGGGTGCGCCTGCCGGCGGCGAGGGCGGTCTGGCGCCGGCGCAGCAGGTCGCGGCGCAGTTCCAGTCGGGCGGCCTCGCCTCGATGCAGCCGCGGCAGCGCCAGCAGTACGTCCTCGACCCCGTGATGCTCGGGTTGATCGCCATGCGCCTCAACCGCGCGCCAGTACTCGGCCCGCGCCTCCTCGGGTCGGTTCTGGGCAAGGCTGGCCTGGCCGCACCAAAACACCGCCTCGGCGAGCCGGCGGCTGTGCGGCCGGTCGCGGATGAAGGCCTCGTGATGCCGCCGCAAGCCGTCCCAGTCGCGGCGCAGTTTGAACACCTGGCCGATCTTGAAATGCGCCGGCTCAAACCACGCACCCTCGCCAACAGCGCGATAGTTCGTCAGGCCGCGGTCGAGCTCGCCCTGGGCGCAAAGCAGGTCACCGCAGAGCACGCGCGCCTCGTCGGCATCGGCTGCCTGCGGATGCTCGCGCAGGAAGGCTGCGAATTCCTCCAGCGCGCCCTCGCGATCGCCGAGGGCCTGGCGACAGTAGGCACGGCGAAAGACCGCCGCCTCGCGGTGGCGGGCATTGTCGCCGTAGCGACGCAGGTGCGCTGCCAGGTGGTCGCGGCAGGCCGCGTACTCGCGATCAAAACTCAGTGCCAGGCCGAGCCAGTAGCTGGCATCCTCGGCGATGGGAGTCTTGCCATGGCGGGCGAGCACCTCGCGAAAACTGGTGGCGGCCGCAGCATTGTCCTCGGCCATGAGCCGGGCCATGCCGGCGAGGAACCCGGCCTGCGCGGCGAGTTCATGCTTCTCCCCGGCAAGCGTCTCGAAGTCGGTCGCCGCCGCCGGGAAATCGCCGGCGTCGTAGCGGGCCTGGGCGAGCAGGAACCGCGCCTGCCTTGCCTGCCCGGCATCGTCGGCGCCGAAGCGTTCCAGCCAGGTCTGGGCGGAGGCGATGCAGTGGTCGTGGCGGCCGACCTGCTGCCAGCATTGCACGGCGGCCAGGCCGGCCTGGGCTTGCTGCGCGCGGGCACCGGGCAGATCCTGGGCGGCCTCGAGCACCAGGGCGGCTTCGCGCCAGCGCTCCAGACCGAGCCAGGCATACCCGAGACGCAGGCGCACGCCGAGATCGAAGTCGGTGGTCGCCGCAAAGTGGCGATGCTCGCGTTCGGTGCGCGCCAGCACACCGCGCTTCTGAAAGATCAACGGCTCGTTGCCTGGTCGCTGCTGCAGGGCCTCGACCTCGAGTTGCAAGGCCGCCAGGCGCGCCTCCTGATGCCGGCGCAGGCGTTCGGCCGGCCAGACCCGCTGCAGGCAGGCGATGGCCGCGTGAGGCTGGCCGGCTTCGAGCAGGCGGCCACCGAGTTCGGCGAGCAGGCTGTGCAGGCTGACGAGCTGGGTAACCTGATCGAGATGGGGTTGCAGGCTGAGGGCGAGCTCGCGTGCGGCGGCGAGTTGATCGGTTGCCAGCAGCGCATGCAGGCGCAGGATCTGGGCGCGCAGGGCGGCCTCGCGATCGAGCTGCCAGAGGCGCCCCGACTGCTGGGCGAAAAAGGCGGCCGCCTCGTCATGGCGGCCTTCCAGGGCGAAGGTGCTGCCGTAGAGCAGGAGTGTCTCGACCTTGCGGGGCGCTTGAAACTCCGGGGTCTGGAAGTAGGCAAGCAGGGCCGCGCGCGCCTCCTCATGGGCCTCGACCTGCAGCAGCAGGATGCCATGCCAGAAGGCCAGTTCGTCGCGCAGCCGCGGTTCCAACTGGGGCTGGGCGAGGCAGGTCGAGACGAGTTCGCCGGCGGCGCCGAATTCACCCAGGCGAATGCGCGCCAGAGCCAGCCGGGGTCGCACCTTGGCGACCGCTTCCGCCAGCTCGGCCTCCTCGCCGTAGGTGTCGAGGAAGCGCTGAAAGTGTTCCGCCGCCTTGGGCCAGTCCTGGGCGGTGGCAGCCGCCTCGCCGGCGCTCAGCAGGGCGGCCGGAGAATCCACCTCCTGGGCCGTGCCAATCACGGCCGCGCCGAGCAGCAGAACGACGAGCCGGCAGGTCATGGGTCAAATCAACCCAATCACCACGTCTTTTCAATAGGTAAATTTCCAAGAATGACAAATCGGCCAGCTCAGGCGCAGCGCTGGGCCTGGCCGGATTCGAGTGCGCGCCAGACGGCATCGACGACGCGCATGTAGCACAGGCCCTCGGTGAAATCGGGTCGCGGCCGCGGCGCGGCCGGGTCGCGCACGGCGGCGATGAAGTCGCGTTCCACCGTCCAGCCGCCCTGCAACCCGGGTGGCACCTCGACCGGGTCGAGCGTGCCACCGCGGTGGCCCAGGCGCAGTGATTCGTCGCCGAAGTCGTAGTACAGCGTGCCCTCGCCGCCGTGGATCCAGAGTTGGTCGCCGGGCGCGTGGGCGGCGACGCCGCTGAACAGCAAGGCGGCCTCGGTGCCGTCGCGGAAGCGGGCGAGCACGTGCAGGAAGTCGGGGATGTCGACGGCGTCGGGCGCGCTGCCGGCAAAGCCGCCGCGGGCCTCGACCTCGACGATGTGGCCGAGCCAGCGCTGCAGGACTTCGATATAGATGCCGAGGGTCAGGATCTGGATGCCGCTGGCCTCGCTGCGCCGCCGCCAGTGGCCGGCCTGGGCGGGATCCAGCCAGAGCGGGTTGAAGCTGTGCAGGACGACCTGGTGCGGCTTGCCGATGGCGCCTTTGGCGAGCAGCTCGCGCAGGCGGTTGCCGGCGCCCAGGCCGTGCGGGGCGGGGCAGATGCCGGTGACGAGTTCGGGGAAACTCTGCGCCTTTTCCCACATGCGTTCGGCCTCGGCGAGGCTGGCGGCCATGCGGGCCTGGGTGAAGACGTGCTTGCCGCGTTCGAGGGCGAAGCAGGTGGCGTCGGCGTGCAGGTTCGGGTGCGCGCCGATCCAGACGATGTCGACCTCGTCGTGGTCGACGACCTCCTCCCAGCGGGCGAGCGGTTCGGCTTCGGGAGTGAAGTCGCGGCAGAAGGCCTCGGCGCTGGCGAGGCTGGAGTTGGCGACGGCGCGAAAGGAGATGCCGGGCAGGGCTCGCAGGCCGGGCAGGTGGCGCTGCCTGACGATGCCGCCGGCGCCGACGAGGCCGATGCGGAGATGGCGGGGGGAATCCATGGGGCGACTCTTCCCGCAAAGCCGCGGCATGCAAGCGGAGGGCGTGCACTCGTCATTGCGCCGGCGCCGCGCCCCGGCATCTTGGCGACCCATGATCAGCATCCTCGATCCCGCCGACGGCGCCTCCGGCGCAGCCAGCCTGGCCGAGCGAATGCATCATGCCTTTTCCACCGAGGGCCGGCTGGCGCAGTCGCCGCAGTTTGAGTACCGGCCCCAGCAGCAGCGTATGGCCGGGCTGGTGGCGGGTGCCCTGGAAAAGAACCATGCCCTTGTCGTTGAGGCCGCCACCGGCGTCGGCAAATCGCTCGCCTACCTGGTGCCGGCGGTCGAGCACGCGCTTGAGCACCGGCGCAAGGCGATCATCTGCACGCACACGATCAACCTGCAGGAGCAGCTCATCCACAAGGACATCCCGATCGTGCGCCAGATCGTCGGTGACTTCCACGCCGAACTGCTCAAGGGGCGCGGCAATTACCTTTGCCCGACCCGGCTGAAGAATGCCTTTGCGCACAGCGGCGACCTGTTCAGCAGCAGCGAGGCGGCCGAGCTGACGATGATTGAGGACTGGCTGCGCGAGCACCCGGGCGGCACGCTCAGCGAGATGGATTTCACGCCCGGCGCGCGCGTCTGGTCGCTCGTCTGCAGCGAGCCGCACGCCTGCACCCCGCGGCGCTGTCCGCCCGGCAGCGGCTGCGTCTATCAGGACGTGCGCCGGCGCATGGCCGAGGCCGATGTGCTGGTGCTCAACCACACCCTGTTCTTCACCCTGCTCGCCTCGGCCGAGGAAACCCTGGCCGAGGACGCGAACTTCATCTTCCCGCGCGACTTCGTCATCCTCGACGAGGCGCACACGATCGAAAACATCGCCGCCAAGGCCTTCGGCATCCATGTTAGCGAGTCCAACATCCGCTTCGAGCTCGGCCGCCTGTTCAACCCGCGCACCCGCAAGGGCTTCTTTGCCTCGCTCGGCGAGCAGGATGGCATCCGCGAGGTGGCGCAGTGCCTGGGCATGGTCGACGGCTTTTTCCGCGAGGCCGAGGCGGCCTGCAAGTTCAGCGGCCCCTACGGCAAGGAATTCCGGATCCGCGAGCCGGGCCTGCTCGAGGACAGCCTGGCGCTGCCGCTGCAGCGGGTGGCCCGCGCCGCCCAGAAGGCCGGGGATGCCGCCCGCAGCGAAGGACAAAAGCTGGAGCTTCTCGACATCGCCAAGCGCCTGACCGCCCTGCGCGCCAGCGTCGCCGCCTTCCTCGACCAGAGCGAGGAGGAGCATGTCTACTGGGCCGAGCGCGGCGGCGGCGACCCGCGGGTGCTGTCCTTCCACAGCGCCCCGATCGATGTGGCGCCGAAGCTGGAGAGCCTGTTTTTCACCGGCACCAAGGCCTGCGTCTTCACCAGTGCCACGCTCGCCGTCGGTGAGGATCCCGGCCTGCAGTACTTCCGTCGCCGGGTCGGTGCCGCGCGCGCCGAGGCGGCGGTGCTGGAGAGCCCCTTCGACCTGCGCAAGCAGATGCGGCTCTACCTGGTGCGCAAGATGCCGGAGCCGTCGAACGCCGGCTACGTCGAGGCCCTGCAGGACAAGATCCGCCACTTTCTGGAGATGTCGCGCGGGCGCGCCTTCGTGCTGTTCACCGGCTACAGTCAGATGAGTTCGCAGGCCGACCTGCTGGAAGAGTTCTGCGAGGAGCGCGGCTGGCGCCTGCTGGTGCAGGGCCGCGGCATGCCGCGCCATCAGATGCTCGCCGAGTTCAAGCAGGACGTGCACAGCGTGCTGCTCGGCACTGACAGCTTTTGGACGGGCGTCGATGTGCCCGGCGAGGCGCTCAGCAACGTCATCATCACCCGCCTGCCGTTTGCGGTGCCCGATCACCCGGTGACGGCCAGTCGGCTTGAGCACCTTGAAGAGCAGGGGCTCAACAGCTTCACCGCCTACAGCGTGCCGGAAGCCGTGCTCAAGCTGCGCCAGGGCGTCGGGCGACTCATCCGCACGCGCAAGGATCAGGGCATGGTCGTCATCCTCGACCCGCGCATCCTGAGCAAGCCCTACGGTCGCGCCTTCCTGGCGTCGCTGCCGGACTGTCCGACCGACATCATCTGACGCTCAGAAATTGAAGCGCAGGTTGAGCGCGGCGAAGGGCGCCGGATCGAGCGATTCATCGACGCGGGTGCGGTCGTTGCGGTCGCGGATTTCCAGGTCGCCGGCGAAGTTGATGCCGGCGCGCACGGCCAAGCTCAGGCGCGGGTTGAACTGCCAGATCGCGCCGGCGGCGGCCTGCCAGCCGGAGACAATCAAGGTGTTGGCGCGGCGATCCTCGTCGAGGTCCCAGCTGCCGCCCCCGGGATAGGCGCTGAGGTTGACCGTCAGTTTGTCATTGAGGCGACGGCCCAGCACCAGGAAGGGCGGGGTGACCTGCAGGGTCCAGTCGCCGGGCTGCCAGATGAAACCGAGGGCGGGCAGCACGCGACCCTCGTCGTGGGCCTGGCTGGCGTAGACACCGCCGGCGACGCTGAAGGTGTCGGTGAACTCGTAGCCAAGCAGGCCGAGGGCGGCGACCTGGAAATCCTCGCCGGAGAGTTTTTCGAAGTCCGAACCGAGACCGGGTGTGACGAAACCGAGGCCCCACCAGGGCGAGTTCGGCTTTTTCCAGAAGGCGGACAGCTGGGCCTCCAGGGTGTGCAGTTCGCGGTCGGTGCCGGCACCGCTGAAGTCGTATTCGGTCAGGTTGTAGCCGAGCGAGAGGCTGAGGCGCAGGCCGTTGTCGAGGCGCTGTTTCCAGAGCGGCACGATGGTGCGCAGTTCGAAGGTCTCGAAGCCGCCGCCTTCGAAATCCTGGCTGCCGATGAAGGTGGTGTCGACCATGTAACCCGGTCGACCAAAGCCGAAGGCGGCCGGGTCGATGAGTTCGGCGG
>DAIUCN010000010.1:0-77369 GCA_036846165.1 Prosthecobacter sp. | reverse complement strand
ATCGGCATCGAATGGCCGTCGTTGGGCATGGCCCCGCTGCTGTCGGCCAAGGACCGGAAGGGTGCATTGATGTCGCAAGTCGTGCAGGCGGGCAGTCTTTTCATATAGGAATCAAGTATGATCCCGCCCTGTGAGCCACCTGCATATCACCGCGCCCCTGTCGCCGACGCCTGAGCAGCGCGAGCGGCTGGTCGCGCTGCAGGCGGCGTTCGCCCGCGCGTGCAACCTGCTGGCCCCGGTGGTGCAGCAGCATCGCTGCTGGAACCGCGTGGCGCTGCACCACTTGGCCTACCGGCAGCTGCGGCAGGCGATGCCCGAGCTCGGCTCGCAGATGGCCTGTAACGCCATCTATTCGGTCTGCCGGGCGGCGCGCTTGGTGTATCAGCATCCGGCCAGCCCGTTTCACGTCCAGCGCTTGGGCGCACGTCCGCTGCCGCTGCTGCGCTTCACCGACAGCTGCCCAGTATATTTTGACCGGCACACGCTGAGCGTGCGCCCCGGCGGCCTGTCGATGTTCACGCTCGATGGCCGGCTGCGCTTTGAGCTGGCGCTGCCGGAACAGCTGGTGCAGGCGTTCGGCCGCCTTCGGCTGCGCGAGGTGGTTCTGACCGGTGCGGCCGAGGCGGCGTATGCGCTGACGTTTTCGCTCGGCGACGCCGAGGCCGCCGCGGACGAAGCGCAGCCCGAGCTGCACGTCCAGCCCGGGGACGAGGGCGAATGCTCCGTCCTCTGGCCCCCCTATCTCCAAGTGGAGCCTGCATCCCATGTCCTCCATCCCTGATGCCGCCGGTGCTGCCCGATCCGTGGGGCTGAGCGCGGCGCTGCAGCCGCTGTGGCCGCTGGTGCGGCGCGCCTGGGGCTTTGCCGCCGTGGCGGCGCTGCTGGTGCTGGCCCCAACGTTTTACATGTTCGAGGTCTATGGCCGTGTGGTCACCAGCCGTAGCCACGTGACGCTATTGATGTTGACGCTAGCGGTGGTGCTGGCCTACGCCGTGATGGAGCTGCTCGAGTGGGTGCGCAGCGAAGTGATGCGTGACGCCGGCGACTGGTTCGACCGCCAGCTGGCCCCGCGCGTGGTCGATTTCATCCACGAGATGAATCTGCGCCGTCTCGGCGTCGGCAGCGTGCAGCCGATGGTGGATCTGCGCACGCTGCGCGACTTCTTCCAGCAGCCGGCCATTGCCGCGGCGATGGAGGCGCCGCTGGCGGCGGTGTTCCTGTTGATCCTGTTCCTCATTCACCCGGTGCTCGGCTGGGCGGCGCTGATCGGCGCCGTGCTGCAGGTTGGTCTGGCGTGGTGGAACGAGCGGCTGACGCAGCCGCCGCTCAGCGCCGCCAACCGCGCCGCGATCGCCGCGCAGCAGACCGCCGACGGCATGCTGCGCAACGCCGAGGTGGTGGAAGCCATGGGCATGCTGCGCGGGCTGCGCGCGCGCTGGTGGACGCTGCAGCAGGAGTTCCTGTCATTGCAGGCGCTGGCTTCCAACCGCGCCGGGGCATTCGCGGCGCTGACCAAATGGATCCAGGTCGTGTGGTCGTCGCTGCTGCTTGGGCTGGGGGCGTGGCTGGTGCTGGAAAACGCATTGCCCGGCGCCGCGGCGATGATGATCGTCGGCTCGGTGCTGGGCGGGCGGGTGCTGGTGCCGCTGGTGCAGCTGGTCACGCAGTGGCGCACGGTCATCACGGTGCGCGATGCCTGGAAGCGGCTTGACCAGCTGCTGCGCCAGCTGCCACCGGCGCCTGAGGCGATGCCGCTGCCGGCGCCGCGCGGCCACCTGGCCGTGGAGGGCGTGCTGGTGCCGCCCCCGGGCGGGCAGGCGCCGATCCTGCGCGGCGTCACCTTTGCCCTGCAGCCGGGCGAGGTGCTGGCGGTGGTGGGCCCCTCAGGCGCCGGCAAGACGACGCTGGCACGCGCGCTGGTGGGTCTTTGGCCGTCGCTGGGCGGCAAGGTGCGGCTGGATGGCGCCGACGTCTTTACCTGGCGCAAGGAAGAGCTTGGGCCCCACCTGGGCTACCTGCCGCAGGGGGTGGAGCTGCTGGAAGGCACGATCGCCGAGAACATTGCCCGCTTCGGCGAGGTGGACCTGCGCCGCGTGCGCGAGGCGGCGCGTTTGGTCGGACCGGATGCCTTCATCGAAACCTTGCCGCAGGGTTACGACACCGACGTCGGCCCCGATGGCCTGATCCTCTCCGGCGGTCAACGGCAGCGCGTGGCGCTGGCCCGCGCGCTCTACGGAGAGCCGGTGCTGGTGGTGCTGGACGAGCCCAACGCCAGCCTCGACGAGGCGGGCGACCAGGCGCTGGCGCAGGCCATCCAGACGCTCAAAGCGCGCGGCACCACCTTCGTCGTCATGACGCACCGCACCAGCATCCTGCCGGTGGTGGACAAGATGCTAGTGCTGGTTGACGGCGCCACGCGCGCCTTCGGCCCGCGCGATGAGGTGCTGGCCGCGCTGCGCGGCCAGCCGCCGGCCCAGCCGACGCCAGCCAACCCCGTGGCCACCCCCGGCCCGGCCGCCACGATGGCGGGGGTCTGAAAGCGAACGCCATGTCACAGAAAGCCAACGTGTCCAATCCCAAGCCGCGCGGCAGCGAGCTGCGCCGCACGCTGTGGGCCTTCCGGCGCGAGTTCTATGCGGTTGGCCTGTTCAGCATGATTGCCAATGTGCTGATGCTGACGCCGACGCTCTACATGCTGCAGGTGTATGACCGCGTCCTCATCAGCCGCAGCGAGCTGACGCTGCTGGCGGTGTCGCTGCTGGCGCTGTTTTTGCTTGCCATCATGGTGGTGGCGGAATGGCTGCGCTCGCGCGTGCTGGTGCGCGTGGGCATGCGCATCGATGACGTGCTCAGCAACCGGGTCTTCCAGGCGTCGTTCGACGCCAGCCTCGGCCCCAACGACGCGCGCCAGGGCCGTGCGTTTGCGGACCTGACCGAGCTGCGCCAGTTCATCACCGGCAATGGGGTGCTGGCGTTCTTCGACCTGCCGTGGGTGCCGGTCTACATCGCCGTGCTGTTCGTGATGCACCCGCTGCTCGGGTGGCTGGCGATCGGCTTTGCGCTTGTGCAGACCGCCATGGCCTGGTGGGGGCACCGCAGCGCGCTCGTGCCCATCGAGGCGCTGCAGCGCATGCAACAGGAGGAAAGCCGCTTCCTGCAGGCTAAACTGCGCAACGCCGAGGTGGTGCAGGCCATGGGGATGCTGCCGGGGCTGAAGGCGCGCTGGCAGCGCCGCCACGACGAGGTGCTGGAGCAGCACGCGCGCACGCACGCCCGCTCGCACCGCGCCACCGCCTGGAGCAAGTTCGTGCGCTACTGCCAGCAGTCCTTCATGCTGGGCGCGGGCGCGCTGCTGGTCATCGATGGCGAACTCACCGCGGGCGCGATGATCGCCGCCAGCGTGCTGGGCACGCGGGCGCTCGCGCCGATCGACCTACTGGTCGGCACGTGGAAGGGGTTCTTGAGCGCCCGCATGGCCTGGCAGCGGCTGGAGCGGCTGCTGCAGCGGCACCCGCCGCGCGACACAGCGCTGCGCCGTGTGGCCCCGCAGGGGCTGCTGACGCTGCGCGGCGTGGTGGCCAGCGCCGCGGGCCGCGCCGAGCCCATTCTCAAGGGCATCGACCTCGAATGCCGGCCCGGCACCGTCACGGTGGTGATGGGGCCGTCTGGCAGCGGCAAATCGACGCTGGCGCGCGTCATCGTGGGCATCTGGCCGCAGGTGCAGGGGGAGGTGCTGCTCGACGGCCTGCCGCTGGACGGCTGGAACCGCGATGAGCTCGGGCCCCACCTCGGCTACCTGCCGCAGGACATCGAAGTGTTCGACGGCACCATCGCGCAAAACATCGCCCGCATGGACGAGCCGGATGCCGAGGCCGTCGTGCGCGCCGCCCGCACCACCGGGCTACACGCTGCCATCCTGCGTTTTCCCAAGGGCTACGACACGCCGATGGGCGAGGCCGGCCAGCTGCTCTCCGGCGGGCAGCGCCAGCGCGTCGCCTTGGCGCGCGCGCTCTACGGCGAGCCGCGCCTCGTGGTGCTGGACGAGCCCAACGCCAATCTCGACGACGCCGGCGAGGCCGCGCTGCAGCAGGCGCTGCAGGCGCTCAAGGCCGAGCGGCGCACCGTGGTCGTCATCTCCCACCGCCCGGGCGTGCTCGCGGTGGCCGACCGCGTGGTGCTGATGCGCGACGGGCGCATCGTCGCGCAGGGTTCGCGCGATCAGGTGCTGGCCGCGCTGCGCCCGGGCGCAGCCCCGGCGGCCGCCATGCCTGCCGCACCCGAGGGCGGCGGCCTGCCCGCCGTGGCTTGAGCCGGATCCCGATACCCGTGAATGCCCGTACCGAAAGCCTGAACCCATGAACGAAATCGCTTCCCCCGCCGGCGCGCGCGCCGGCGTCCCGGCCGAGGGTGGTGCCTCCCCCGGCGCCGACCGCCTGCTGCCCCGGCCTGCCAGCCGCGCCACGCGCTGGGGCGTGCTGGCGCTGCTGCTGGGCTTCGGCGGCTTTCTCGCCTGGGCGGCGCTGGCGCCGCTGGACGAGGGCGTGCCCGCCCACGGGGTCGTCGCCATCGACACCAAGCGCAAGGCCGTGCAGCACTTGAGTGGCGGCATCGTGCGCCAGGTCCTCGTGCGCGAAGGCGACGTCGTGCAGGAGCAGCAGCCGCTGATCCTGCTGGACGACAAGACCGCGCGCGCCAATTACGAGGCCGTGCGCCAGCGCTACCTCGGTCTGCGGGCGATGCAGGGTCGCCTGCTGGCCGAGCAGGTCGGCAGCGCCAGCATCGCCTGGCACGAGGATCTGCTCGCGGCGCGCGACGACCCGTGGATCGCGGCCCAGATGCAGGCCCAGCAGCAGCTGCTGCGCTCGCGCCATGAGGGGCTGCAGGCGGAGCTGCGCGCGATCGACGAGGCCATCGAGGGCCAGCAGGCGCTGCTGCGCGCCTACCAGGGCGTGCTGCCGAGCCGGCGCGAGCAGCTGGTGTTGTTGCAGGAAGACCTGCGCAACATCGCCAGCCTCGTGGCCGAAGGTTACGCACCGCGCTTGCGCCAGAGCGAACTGCAGCGCCAGGTGGCCGAGCTGCAGGCCCAGCAGACCGAGCTGCTCGGCAATATCGAGCGCGCGCAGCGCGCGATCGCCGAGCTGCGCCAGCGCGCGCTGGCGCGCCAGCAGGACTACCGCAAGGATGTCGAAAACGAGCTCACCCGCGTCAACCTCGAGGCGCAGGCCGATGCCGAGCGCTACCGTGCGGCGCTTGCAGATTTGCAGCGCACCGAGATCCGCGCTCCCGCGGCCGGACAGGTGGTGGGGCTGGCGGTGCAGACCGTCGGTGCTGTCATTCAGCCCGGCCAAAAGCTGATGGACATTGTGCCGGAAGACGAGCTGCTGCTGGAGGCACGGCTGGAGCCGCACCTCATCGCCAAGGTCGGGCCGGGCCTGCGGACCGATGTGCGCTTCTCCACCTTCTCGCACGACCCGCAGCTGGTGGTGGAGGGGGAGGTTGTCTCCGTCTCCGGCGACCTGCTCACTGACCCGCACACCGGCGTGCCCTTCTACCTGATGCGCGTCGCGCTGACGCCGCAGGGGATGAAGACGCTGGGGCGGCGGCGCCTGCAGCCCGGCATGCCCGCCGAGGTGATCGTCAAGACCGGTGAGCGCTCACTGTTGACCTATCTGGCCGGCCCGCTGGTGCGCCGCGTCGCCGCCAGTCTGAAGGAGGAGTGAGATGGCGGCGTTCTTTACGCTTTGCCGCTGGCGTGCCCCGCATCGTCTGGCCGGCCTGCTCGCCGCCGCACTGCTGGCCGGCGCTCTGGCGTCGCGGCCGGCGCATGCCGTCGACCTCTGGCAGGCCTACCAGTTGGCCCGCGGACACGATGCCCGCCTGCGCGCCGCCCGCGCCGGCACCGAGGCGCAGCGCGAGCGCCTGCCGCAGGCCCAGGCCCAGCTGCGCCCACAGGTCGCCCTGGGGGCCAGCCGCCTGCACAACGACCTCAGTCGCACCTCCGCCAACTTCCTCGGCCAGCCGGTCACAGTCGACGAGCGTTACTGGAGCGAAAACCTGACGCTTTCGGTGCGTCAGCCGCTGTACCGCCCGGCGCTGGTCGCCGGTGTGGAGGTGGCCCGGGCACAGGTTGCCGACGCCGAGGCCATGCTGCGTGTCGAGGAGAACAACCTCGCGGCCCGCGTGGCGGAAGCCTACCTGAATGTGCTGCTGGCGCAGGACCAGCTGGAGCTTGTGCTCGTGCAGCGCCGCGCCGCCGAGGCCCAGGCCGACGCCGCGCGCAAGGCGCTCGCTGCCGGTACCGGCACGCGCACCGACGTCGATGACGTCGAGGCGCGGCTGGATCTGCTGCGCGCCGACGAACTGCGCGCGCGCCAGCAGATCGACTTCGCGCGCCGCCAGCTCGAGGTGCTGACCGGGCCGTTGAGCAGTGTGCCGCACCCGCTCGACCATGAGCGGCTGACCCTGCCGGCGCTCGTCCCGGACGGGCTGCAGGCGTGGCTGGAGCGCGCCGAGGCCGCCAGCCCCGAACTGGCTGCGCTGCGCGCCCGCCGCGACGCCGCCGCGCGCGAGGTCGAGCGCGCCGCCGCCGGACACCGTCCGACGGTGGATGCGGTGCTGCAGCTAACCCGCAGCGCCAGCGAGAACGTCACCACCCCCAGCTCCCGCTACACCAACCGTGCCATCGGCATCCAGCTCAACGTGCCGCTCTACAGCGGCGGCTACGTCGACTCCACCGTGCGCCAGGCCGTGGCCGAACTCACCCGCGCCGAGGAAAACCTCGAATCGCTGCGCCGCGACCTGTTCGTCCGCGTCGCCGAGCAGCACCGCCTGGTGGAGGAAGGCGTGCAGCGCATCCAGGCGCTGCTGCGGGCGCGCGAGTCGGCGCAGACGGCGCTGCGCTCCAGCGAAATGTCCCAGCGCGCCGGCGTGCGCACCATCCTGGATGTGCTGGAGGCGCAGCAGCGGCTGCAGAACGTCGAGCGTGAATTGCGTGCGGCGCGCTACCAGCAGCTCCTGGCCCGCCTGCGGCTGCTGACGCTGGCCGGCGACGACGGCGGCGGGGAGATCGAGCGCCTGCGTGAACTCGCCGCACCGGCGGGCTGAGGTCCGGACCCACCAGCATTGCTATCATCCGCATCCCATGCTGATCCCAGTCATTCTCTCCGGCGGGGCGGGCACCCGGTTGTGGCCCGTCTCTCGTGAAGCGCACCCCAAACCCTTCATCAGGCTGCCCGACGGCAGCACGCTGCTGGGTCGCACCTACCGCCGTGCCGTCGCGCTACCCTGGATTTTGGAGGTGGTTACTGTCACCAACCGCGACCTCTACTTCCGCACCAAGGACGAATACCACGCCAGTGGCTCGACGCTGCCCGCCACCTACCTGCTGGAGCCCGAGGGCCGTAACACCGCCCCGGCCGTGGCGCTGGCCGCCCATCACTGCGTCCAGCGCCACGGCCCCGACGCCGTGATGCTGATCCTGTCGGCCGACCATCTCATCGACGATCAGGCCGCCTTCGCCGAGGCGGTGCGTCAGGCCAAGGAACTGGCCCAGCAGGGGCACTTGGTCACGTTCGGCATTCGCCCCGAGACACCCCAAACCGGCTTCGGCTACCTCGAGGTCGGTCCCCCGCTGCAGCCCTTCGGCCATTCCGTGGCCCGCTTCGTCGAAAAACCGGATGCTGCCACCGCCGCCCAGTACGTCGCCAGTGGCCGCCACCTCTGGAACTCCGGCATGTTCTGCTTCCAGGCTGCTCGCCTGCTGGAGGTGATGGAGCGCGTCTGTCCCGACGTCGCCACCGCCGCACGCGACTGCTGGGCCGCCACCGCCGCCACCGGCACCGCGACACTGGTGGAGCTGCACCCCGCCACCTTCGCCCGTCACCCCGACATCTCGATCGACTACGCCGTCATGGAGCGTGCCGACGGCGTGGCGGTGGTGCCGTGCAGCATCGGCTGGTCCGACGTCGGTTCGTGGAACGCTCTGGCCGCGCTCGTCGAGCCCGATGGGAACGGAAACCGCGCCGACGGGCAGACCGTGCTGGTCGACACTGCCGACACCTACGTCCACGCCGAAACGCGCCTCGTGGCCACGGTTGGCGTGGAGCGCCTCATCATCGTCGACACCGACGACGCCCTGCTGGTGGCGCACAAGGACCGCGTGCAGGACGTGCGCCTGGTCGTGCAGCGCCTCAAGCAGCAGGGGCACGAGGCTTACCGCCTGCACCGCACCGTCGTGCGCCCCTGGGGCACCTACACCGTGCTCGAAGAAGGGCCGCGTTTCAAGATCAAACGCATCGAGGTCAAGCCCGGCGCCAGCCTCAGCCTGCAAATGCACCACCACCGCAGCGAGCATTGGATTGTCGTCTCCGGCATGGCCAAGGTCGTCAATGGCGACAAAGAGTTCTATGTCGGTACCAATGAATCGACGTTCATCCCGGCCGGGCACCGGCATCGCTTGGAAAATCCGGGTAAGCTAGACCTCGTGATGATCGAAGTGCAAAGTGGCGAGTACCTGGGCGAAGACGACATCGTGCGCTTCAGCGACCGCTATGGCCGTGCTTGAGGGTATCCCGCGCCAGTCGATCGTCCTGCACGTCGGCAAATTCATTCCGCCACCTGAAGCCGGCATTGAAGTACACATCGACACCCTGCTGAGCGCACTGCAGCCTTACGTCCCCGTGGGGCTCATCGCGGCCCACTCTCCGGTCGATCCTCAAGCCCATCGGAGTCTGCCGTACCCGGTCTGGGCGTGCCGCAACTGGGGCAAGCTCAACGCAGTTACCGTCAGCCCTGGTGTGCTCGTCGCAGCTCTGTCGCTCATCCGGGCGGGTCGCGTCAGGCTGCTGCACCTGCACCTGCCCAATCCGTGGGCCGACATGCTGGCACTGATGGCCCCGCGTTCGTTGCCCATCGTCGCCACGTGGCACAGCGACATCGTACGCCAGCGCCGTCTCATGGTCCTTTATGGCCCCATTCAGAGGGCGGCGTTGCGGCGCTTCGATCGCGTCATCGTCGCGACGCAGGGGCATCTCGACGGGTCGCTCCAGCTGGTCGATCCGGCCGTCCTCTCCCGTACGCGCATCGTTCCGTTTGGCATCGACGCCACGCAGCTTGCACAGGAGCATGCCGACAACGCCACCTTGGGCGAACTGCGCCAGTGGAGTGCGGGCGAGTGTCTGATCGCCACCGTTGGCCGCCACGTCTATTACAAGGGTTACTGGCAGCTCCTTCAGGCAGTCGCGCTCATGCGCTCGCCAGCGAGGCTGGTCATGGTGGGCAAGGGCCCGCTCACGGCGGAGCTGCAGCAACTGGCCCGTGCGCTGGGTATCGAGGATCGCGTCCGGTGGATGACCGAGGCGGCACGCCCCGATGTCGTGGCCGCGCTGCACGCGTGCGACATCTTTACCCTGCCGTCGATCGAACCTGCCGAAGCCTTCGGACTGGCCAGTGCCGAGGCCATGACCTGCGGCAAGCCGACGGTCGTCTGCCGCCTTGGTAATGGCGTCGATGCGCTCAACCGGCACGGTCTGACCAGTCTCCTCGTCCCGCCGCGCGACCCCGTCGCCTTGGCGGCGGCCTTGGACGAGCTGGCGGCTGATCCGGCCCGGCGTCAAGCCATGGGGGCGGTGGCCCGCCAATGGGTACAGGATGCTTTCGGTGTCGGTCGGATGGTGGCCGGCACGTTGGCCGTCTACCGCGAGCTGTCAGGCTGAGATCCCGCCCCGACTGAGCGCCGCAGCCAGACCGGAGAGCGAAAACGCGCCAGCCGCCGGTACAGCAGCACGTACACCGCGGCATAAAGCGCCGTGCAAGCCTGCAGGGCCCACGGCCAGCGCCAGAGCAGGACCGCCGGCATGACCGACAGCGACGACAGCGCCCAAAGATAGGGGGATGTCGCTGCATTGCGCCGCGTGACGTCGCGTGCGGCCGCCGGCCTCGCTGCCCAGCGCAGCAGCCGCCGATACACCAGCATGTGCAGATGCAGTCCGTCCGGCATGGCCGGCGAGACGTTGCGCACCAGCAGCTTGCGGTAGATCGAAAACAGCGTCTCGGTCACCGGATACGCGCACACCAGCAGCACGAACCACGCCGACACCTCCGGGTTGCGCACCGTCAGCAGCACGCCGGTCTGTGCCAGCACGAAGCCGGTTAGGTACGCACCTCCATCACCCAGAAAGATCAGCCCGCGTGGAAAGTTCCACACCAGAAACCCCAGCAGTGCCCCGGCCATCGCCAGGCTGACCTGCACCACCAGCGCATCGCCCACCGCCCAGCCGACGTAGCCCAGCGCGATGAACATCAGGATCGACACCCCGGCCGACAATCCGTGGAAACCGTCGATGATGTTGATCGCGTTGGACAACCCGGTCACCCCTATGACCGTCAGCAGCAGACCCAGCGGGGCGATGGCCCGTTCCTGCACCGGCTGCCAGCCGAGCCAGGCATCCAGCCAGCCGATGTCCACGTGGGTCAGCTGGACCTGCAGCAGCCAAGCCCCCAGCACCCCGGCTGCAAGGGTCGCCAGCAGGCGCGCCATCGGCCCGAGGCGCTTGGTCAGATCCTCCCACAACCCGGCGGCAAAGGCCGGTCCCACCGCGATCAGCAGCCATGCCGACTCTATCCCGACCAGGCCGCGCCAGCCGCTCCACGCCAGTGCCGCGCCACAGCCCAGCGCCACCGCCACCCCGCCCACCCGCGGTACCACGCCATGGTGGAACTTCTGTATCGCCGAGCTGTGCTCGTCCCCGGTGTAGGGCAGGTGCAGCCGCTGCAGACGCACGATCGCCATCGCCACCACGTACGACACGAACAAAGCCAGGAAGAGCGTCTGCATGGCGAAGGCAATCAGTTGCGCAGCGGATATCCCGCCAGCGTGGCCTCGGCGCAACGAGTCCAAGTGAAGGTGGACCAAGCCCGCGTGCGGGCCCGCGAGCGCAGGGCCTCGCAGGCCGGATCCTGCGGTCCGTCGGCCAGAGTCAGAAAATGCGTCACCAGCCCATCCTCGTCGTCCGGGTCGAGGCTCAGACCAGCATCCCCGAGCACCTCGGGAATCGACGTCGCGTTCGACGCGATCACCAGCGCGCCGCACGCCATCGCCTCGGCCACCGGCAGCCCGAAGCCCTCGTAGCGTGACAGGTAGAGCACCGCCGTAGCGTGGGCGTACAGCGCCGGCAGCTCGGCATCGGGCAGGTAGCCCAGCACCCGCACCGAACCCTCCCGAACCAGGGGCTCCATCAGGCGTTGCAGCGCAGCGGTTTTCCAGCCGACAGCCCCCACCAGCGCCAGCGGCGTGCGCATCCGCAGCTTCCGGGGTACGCGGGCGAACGCGCGGATCACCATCTTAAGGTTCTTGCGCGGCTCCAGCGTTGCCACCGACAGCCAGTACCGCCCCGCCTCCAGACCGTGCCGCGCCGGAACCTCCGGCCGCCGATGCAGGAGCTCGTCAAGGAAGACGGCATCCACCCCCAGAGGGGTGACCCGAATCTTCTCCGCTGGCACCCCCAGGTGGTGCCGAAGCCGTTGTGCGGCATGGTGCGACACGCAGAACACCACATCCGCGGCATCGACCGCCGCCGGCAGCCGCCGATGCATGCGGTGTACCCGCTCCAGCGGATGCGTTTCCGGTACGTCGAAGCACGACATGTCGTGTACCGTCAGCGCCAACCCGCCGGGCCACCGGCCAGGCGCCACCGGCGGGATGAAATTGGTCCCGTGCAGCACCACCCGATCCAGGCCGGCCTGCCGACGCAGCCGGTGCGCCAGCCGAAGATCGCGCCAGCGGTCGTTGAGCGCATGCAGCCCCGGCACATGCCGGCCTGTACGGCGCAACATCGCCAACATCCGCCAGCGCCAAGATGCCATCGACGGTGCGGGTGCTGCGGGTCCGCCTTGTTCACCACCAGTCAGTGCCGTCTCCACCGCTTGTAGGCTGCCATCCGCGTGCAGCAGTTCCAGCACCGGCAAGGCATTCTCGGCCTTCAGCGCCGCCATGCCCTGCAGCAGTCCCGCGCAATACCGGCCGATCCCCGTGCGGGGGGGCAACAGCGGGGCGGCGTCCAGCCAGATCCGGTCACTCATGGACGACGGTACCCGTTTCATCGACCCGTTGCAGGCCGAGTCCCTCCAGAGCCTCGGCCAGCCGGCTGGCGCAGGTCGACCACGTGAAACGCAGCGCCACGGTGCGCGCTTCGCGTCGCAGTCGCTCGCGTATTGCGTCATGGTCCAAAAGTTTCTCCAATTCCGCTTGAAAGTCTTCCACGCCACAAAGCGACGCCCAAGGCCGGGGGCGCTGAGGTGGGAAGCCGCGCAGGCCATGCACCGTGCTCACTACCGTGGCACCTGCCATCGCGTATTGCAGAACCTTCAGGTTGGTGCCGCCACCGGAAAGCATCGGGTTGAGTCCGAAGTCGGCTGCGATGAGCCATTGACGCAACATCACGTCATCCACGCGGCCCAGCAGCCGCCAGCCTGCGGCGGAGGCAGCGGCCTTGACCTCGTTTGCCTGGCACACGGAGCCAGCGATCGCCACCCGCACACGCCCGCGCTCTCCATGCCATCCCTCCGCCAGCCGAACCAGTCCCTCCTCGTTGGGGGCGTGCCGAGCACCGATGAACAGCGCCAGCGCGGCATCCTGCGGTTTGTTCACCTCTGAGGGCCAAAGGCGCGCGCGTACGCGCAATCGCAGTGACCCATCAGGCAACCTCAGGGGCCACGGCTCCACGCCATTGGGCACCTCAATCACCCGGCCCTGGCCCTCCGGCATGCCGACCAGCTCCCGCAGCGCCTGCGCATCCTCGGCGCTGACGGCTGCCACCAGCGCCGCCCGGCGTATCAGCATTTGTTCCGCTTCCCGTGTCAGCACCACCGCTCGCTCCACCATCTCTACCCGGCCGCGGGTGCTCCACATGGCCGCCTTCATGCAGGTTTCCACGTTGTGGGCGTCGTACACCAGTGGCACCGTCCACGGCTGCGGCAGCAGATGCAGTGCCCATGGATGGCTCAGCACCGCCACCTGTGCATCCCGCAGCCAAGATGCGGCCGTTTCACGGTAGGCTGTCAGCAGCTCCGGGTGCGCCAGCATGGCCACGTCGTCCGCGGGGACGCCCAGTCCCTCCCGCCAAAGCCGGGCCGCAGCGTGCCAATCGGGCTCGGCCGGCACGTTCACCACGGTCATGTCCTTCTCGACCTGCCACGTGCCGGCAGGCTGTGCGAGGCACAGCACCACTACGCTCCAGCCGAGCCTTGCCAGTTCGCGGTACAGATGAAAAATCCTGTTGGCGCCCCCCCCGCGCGGCTCGCCCAGGCCATGCGGCGCCAGCACCACCACCCGGGGTCGGGGGTGTTGCCTCCCACCGCGGTTCCCTTCCCGGCTCGACTTGGCATCCGGCTGGCCCAGCCCCAGCGCGCCCACCACGCCTTGCCAATCCACTTTTTGGGCGTGCTTCTGGGCCGCAGATCCCATTTCGCGCAGCTGCTCCAATCCCGTGGCGGCAGCTTGCCTCATGGCCTCTGCCAGCGCATCGATATCCGGTTCCACCAGCCAGCCCGTGACGCCGTGCTCTACCAGCTCGCAGACTCCGCCGCTGTCGCGCGTCGTGATCACCGGGCATTCGCTGCCCATCGCTTCTAGCGTCACCAGCCCCATGTCCTCGTCGTACGGCACGAACACTGCTACGTCGTGGGTTGCGTAGCTGCGCGCGAGTTCTTCGTCGCTGAGCCGTCCGGCCATCGTCACGCCCGGCACTTTGGCCGCCAACGTCCGCAGCTCCTCTGCCTGCGGCCCGTCGCCGACGATGGTCAGGGCGGTATGTCCACCCACCTTGGCGAAGGCGCGGATCACCCAGTCCAGCCGCTTGGCCCGATCCAGCCGGCTGACGGCCAGGAATCGCACCTTTCTGTCTCGCACCGCATCGCCTGCGTCTGCTTTTTCCGCCTGACGCGCTGACAGTGCCAGCCCGCTGGGATGATGGGCTACGTGTACCTCCACGCCGGGCGGGAAATATCCCGTCCGCCGTGCCACCGTGCGCGAAATCGCCGCATACCGGCGCACCCGTGCGGGTGCCAGGGCCCACCCATCCAGCGCGTGTACCACCGCCCGTGCCACCGGGCCTGGGAACGCCCGCCGTGGGTCGCCAGCCGGCCAGCGCCCCAAGGCCTCCTCCACGGCCTGCAGGAGTTCCATGGCAAAGCTGTCATCCAATCGTTGCGCCGTCGCGCCATCGGGCTTTGCCCGGTCCAGCAGCTGCGCCAGGGCCCGGTCCGATGATCCGGAAAGGAGAGGGCGCCAGTCGAGCGACAAGCGCGTCGGGTAGGTGTCGTACAAGCCCCGCAGCTTGTGCTGCATGTAGACCACCTTGTGCGGGTGCCGAACCATCCATGCCGGGTACTTCGTTACCACCACCGCATCGAAGTCCCCCAGGTCCATCTCGTGGAAACGCCGGTAACTCTCTACCACCTGCTGCAGATCGCCCTCGGGCGAGGCCATCTTGATCAGATCCACCTCGTGAGGGGTCAGCCGGTTCAGCACCGTGGCCAGATCCAGCCACAGCCGCTCTGCGCCGCCGAAGACGAAGGGGCGCGGACTCGGCGCCACGATCGCGATGCGCATGCCCTGTCAGTCCTCCAGCAGTCGCTGCACCACGCGATCCCACGAAATATCCGACGCCTCCCACGCCAGCCGCCCTTCTCGCCCCATCGCGCGCGCGCGCGCGCGGTCCGCCCACAGTTGCTCGATGGCGTCGGCCACCGCCTGCGGCTGCGGTTCGCAGACCAGTCCCGTCTCGCGGTGCTGCACGAACTCCAGTGGCCCGCCGGAATCGCTGCAAGTGATCACCGGTTTGGCCGCGCACATGGCTTCCAGCGTCACGTAGCCGTAGTCCTCATCGAAAGGTCCGAAGAACACCGCCAGCGCATGGGCGTACCACGCCAGCTGCTCGGCGCGGCTGCAGTGCCCGCGCAGCCATACCCGGTCCTGCAGCCCGAGCTCCTCCACCATGCGCGCGAGCTGCTGACGCATCCCGCCGTCACCGGTCAGCACGAAACGCACCGGAGCCTTCACCAGCTGCGCGGCCTGCAGCAGCAGATCCTGCCGTTTCAGCCCTTCCAGCCGGCTCGGACCATACACATAACCCCAGTCCTCCCCGCAGAAAAACTTCTCCGCGTCCGGCGGCGGGTGATAAAGCGGCTCGGCCTGCAGACCGTTGAACTGGGCCAGCCGCTGGGCGACGCAGCGGGAATTTGCAAACCGCCGCCAGGCCCGTCCCAATGCCTCGGTGTCGAACGCGTGGATGTCCTCGCGCAGCCGCCGCAACGCCGGGGTGGCCGGGCCGTCGCGCTCGTACAGTTCGTACACGGCGCGATGCTGGTGCATCAGCCACACCACATGGCGTGGATGCCGTACCCCGTATGCCGGAAACTGCAGGCTGATGACCCGCTGGGGTGCCAGCCCGGCCAGCCGTTCCAGATCCAGTGCTTGGCAGAACGTCATGGCCGCCCGCACCGTCTCCTCGGGCGCAAAGGTGAAGGGAACCCGCAACAGCTCCGCCTGGTGCCCGGCCGCGCGCAGGGCCAGCGCGAGGTTGTGCATGTGCGCCTCGGCCCCGCCGCGGGCGAAAGGCACATGCGTCGCGGTCACCAGCACCCTCACGGCCGCACCCCGATCACGGCAAAGTCCTGTGGCCCGCACAGGTGTCCGTTGACGCGCGCGGTCAGCGGATCGTCGCCAGGCACCTTGGCTTCCGGCGGGTACGGGTTGACGCGCAGCACCCGGTCTACCCTAAGCCCGCAGTAACCAAACGCGAACTGCAGCAGCGTTGGCGTTAGCGGGTTGCGGTGCGTCGGATCGTGGTAGAAGGTATGACTGCCAACCAGGACGTTTTCCGGGTTGGGCGTCTCCAGGATCAGCTTGCCACCGGGCTTGAGCACCCGGGCCGCTTCACGCAGCCAGGCCAGCAGCTCCCCGAATGGGAGGTGTTCCGCGACCTGGAAGGCCGTCAGAACGTCTACGCTGGCCTCCCCCTGCGCGTGCAGCCAGCTCAGTCCCTCCCCCTGCACGACAGGGATCCGGGCCTCACGGCACCGTTGCACCATCGCGCCGCTGGGCTCCACGCCCAGCACCGTGTACCCGCGCCCCTGCAGCAGCTGCAGCCATTCCCCTCGCCCGCAGCCCAGATCCACCACCCGCGCCGGCGCCGGCGGCAGCTCCGCCAGGTAAGGCTCCAGCTTCACCCACAGCTGCAGGGTATCGCCGCGGCAGGCATCCTCGAAGGCCACATAGAACTTCTCTTCAAGCTCATCGTCGTCGGCTCGCGGCGCTGCTCTTTGCGGCTGCTGGTCGGTTCTGGCGACCTTCAGCTCCTCCGCCAAGGCTCTCAGGGCCTCCACCTCCTGACGTAAGTCGTTCAGGGCCCGTTGGTGTTCCAACAGGGTCGTCCCGAGGTCTACCGCCCGCCAAGTTTGAACCTCCCGCGCCAGTCGTTCGGTGGCGCCGTCCACGTACTTTCGAAGCTGCCGGTACAGGCCTTGCGTCCATGCTTCCGCATCCCATGAGAGCAGAAGCCTGTTGAACAAGCCCCGTAGCGGTCCCCGCGAAACTCTCCACAGCCAATAGGCCAGTCGACAACCCACCAGCCGCACGTCCCGCTGGCGCCCCTCCGGACTGTCGGCCAGCTGCTGCAGCAAGGCCGCACGTCCCAGCCAAGCCCCGCGCCAAGCCTCATACGCGGCTTGCCCGTCGGGGTCGGCTTCCCGTCCAAGCAGCGTCCTGTAGGCCGTGCGCACAAATTCCTGCGGATCGACTGCAGCGAAGTCCCGTCGGTGCCATGTGCCGTCCCGGCCGGAAGGACTGGGTATCCAAGATCCCTCGACGTCCTTGTCGACTTCGTTCGCAGCGGGGTTTGCCAAGGGCTCGGTCGGCATTTCGATCGTGGACATTTCGACCTCGATGCGCCTCAGCAGCCGCTGCCGCCAGTCCTCCTCATGACCGCGGATTTCTGATGCCGCCATGCGTGGTCTCCTCCTCATGAGCAGGGGTTTTTCCCCCATCCTCGAGCTCCAGGCGCGGCCGCACCCCCGGCCAGTGGCACACCCCTTCGAACAGCGGCTCCGGCCCGCGGACCACCTGGAAGTGCGCCGCCTGATCCCACCAGTCGTAGTTCTCGTCCAGGTGCGTCATGTCCCCGTGCAGCGCCACCGTCACGGAGTAGCTCCCCGGGCCCAGATGCAGCGCCGGCACATCCCAGCACACCGTGAACGGCCGCCCCGGCGGCAGCTGCGCCAGCCCCGGCAGCGGCGCGTGCCACGTGTTGGTGCCGAACACCTCGTTGCCCAGCCGGTCGCGTACCAGAAAGCCCACCGTCAGATCCTGAAGCGCCTGGCGCTTCACCGCGCGAATGCGCAGCCGCAGCGGTTCTCCCACGCGCAGCACTTGCACCGGCCCCACTGGGTTTTCGACCGTCACGCCCAGCAGCCGCGCGCGCCCGTCGCCGCTACGCACCCCGCCAGTGGCCGCATCCAGCTCGAAATCTGCCGCGCCCGCCTCGTTCTCCAGCCGCGCGATCAGTGCGTTGTACATGTCCAGCACCTGATCCGGCGCACCATCGGCCACCACCTGCCCGCCATCCAGCAGCACCGCGCGCTCGCACAGGCTCTTCACCGCCCCGGGATCGTGCGACACGAACAGCAGCGTCGTGCCCGCGCGGCGAAACTCCCGCAGCCGCGCGTAGCACTGGTGCTGGAACGCCAAGTCCCCCACCGCCAACGCCTCGTCCACGATCAAAACGTCCGGCCGCACAGCCGTGGCCAAGCTGAACGCCAGCCGCATTTGCATTCCGCTGGAATACGTCCGCAGCGGCGCGTAAAGGTATTCGCCGATACCCGAAAACGCCGTGATCGCGGGCAGCTGCGTGCGCAGCTCCGCCGCTGTCAGCCCCATCAGCTGCCCGGCCATCAGAACGTTCTGCTCCCCGGTGAAGTCAGGGTGGAAGCCCATGCCCAGCTCCAACAGCGCCGCCACCCGCCCATGCACCCGGATGGTGCCTTCGGTGGGCGCGGTGGTGCCGGTGATCAGCTTCAGCAGCGTGCTTTTACCCGCGCCGTTGCGCCCCACGATGCCCAGAGCCTGCCCGCGCGGCACCTGCAGCGTCAGTCCGCGCAGCACCCAGTGCGAGGTGTGCCGCGGCCGCCGCGGCCACATCCACTCCGCCAGCCGTGCCCAGGGGGATGGGTAGCGCCGGTAGGCCTTGCCGGCACCTGCCAGCTCGATTGCGTGGGCGGGGGCGCTCACAGCTCGTCCACCATCTCGGCCGCTCGTGACCGATACAGTTTCCATGCAAGTGCCAGCAAACCTAGAGCGAGTGTCGCCACAGCTACTAGCCGCCACCACTCGTTGGCCGCTGGCCAACGCCCGTCGTAAAGCGCAGCTTGATAAAACTGCACCAGCGTGGTCATCGGGTTCAGCAGCACCCAGCCCTGTGCCCACGCCGGCAACACCTGCAGCGGGTACACGATCGGCGTCAGCCAGAACCAGAACACCAACCCCACGCCCAGTGCTTGCCCCACGTCGCGGAAGAATACGTGCAGCACCCCCAGAAGCACCCCCAGTCCCGCCATGAGCGCCAGCTGCACCGCCAGCGCCGGCAGAGCCGCCAGCGCAGCCCATCCTTTCGGCGTACCGCTGGTCAGCCAAAATAGCAGGAATACCCCCGCCACCAGCGCAAACTGCACCGTGCTCACGCCCAGCTCCACCGCCACCAGGGTCAGGCGCGGAAAGGCTGCCTTCTTCAGCAGGTTTGCGTGGCGCACGAAAACCCCCTGCAGCCGCTGCACGCCGTCGGCCCACCACTGCCACGGCAGCAGCCCGGCGCATAGGTACACGCTGTAGTCAAATCCACCCGTGCTCGTCCCCGGCAGCCGTGCCCCCATCACCTTGGCAAACACCAGCGTGTACAGTGCCACCATCGCTGCTGGCTGCAATACCAGCCACGCCAGGCCTAACAGCGAGCCCATCGACTGAGCCCGCAGCTCGCGCCAAACCGCGCCGGCCACCAGCCCGCGGTAGCGCCACGCCCGCCTCATGCTCGGTTGCCATTCCGTCGCTAACATCCAGTTTCCCGTGTTCGCGAAAGCACGCAGTGTAACCCGCCCCGCGTGCACGCCATGGATTTCTTCCGCGTAGGGTGGCAGGCCCAGCGGATCGGGTTGGTCCAGATGTGGGGTGCGGATTTGCAACACAAAGTCGCTGTCGTTAGGTCGATCCCGTTGGGATGAGGGCTGCGGTTGGTTACTCGTCGCGCAGCCGCTATACTGTCGAGGACCGTCCGTTGCCTGGCGAAGGTGTGGCGGCGGGTAAACAGTCCTACCTCAAAGGAGTCCACCATGGCAGCCTCTGCCTACCTCAACACCGTCCAAAAGTTGTATATCGCGTACTACCAACGCCCCGCTGACCCCGCTGGCCTGCTGTACTGGGCTCAGCGCCTGGACGCCGCTGGCGGCAGCTTGGTTGGCATCATCAATGCCTTCGCTACGTCTGCGGAGTCGCAGGCTCTGTACGGCACGATCAATGCCAACACCATCGATGCTTTCATCGGCAGCGTCTATCAAGCGCTGTTCAACCGTGACCCGGATGCTGCCGGCAAGGCGTTCTACAAGAACGGTTTCCTGAACGGAACGTTCACAGCGGGTAACATCGCGCTGGACATCCTCAACGGTGCGCGAGGCGACGATGCCGTGGCTATCCAGAACAAGGTCACGGTGGCCAGTCGCTTTACCGAGGCTGTGGATGGCGGCGCGATGAGCAGTTCCGACTTTGGGACCGGTACGGCGTTTGCTGCGACCTATTCGGGTAATACAGATGCCGAAGTCGCGCGCAACTGGCTGAAGAATGTGACCTCGGCTCCAGCCACCGTCAAAACGGCGTTGCAGGTGGCGGCGGATGTTCAGGCCAACATCGCCGACGCGGGTGATCCGATCAAGGGTGCGACGACAGGCCAAACCTTCACGCTCACTGCTGGTGTGGATGCCGGTGCGGCCTTCACGGGTGGCGCGGGCAACGATACCTTCATCGCCGTCAGCGGTAACCTGGGCGTTGGCGATACGCTCGTCGGTGGCAACGGCAACGACACGCTGGTCGTCACCGAAGTTCTTGGTAATGCCGACGTAACCCTGGCTGGTTTCACCACCGAAGGCATCGAGAACATCAATATCAACTTCAACGACGGCCATGCAAACGCGAAAACGCTGACCTTTAACGCCGCCAACGTGACCGGCGCGACGACGCTTCGCGTTTCGGGTTCAAGCACCTCGACGGCCTCCGACACGGTCGCCTTCACCAACGTTGCTGCCGGTGCCAATCTCAGCCTCGTCAATGCCTCTAACCTGAACGCCTCGGTCACCTACAACGCCGCTGCCACGGCTGGCACGGCGGACAGCGCGACCATCACCCTGAACAACGTTACGAGCACCGCGGGCGGGGACTCCACCGTCACCATCTATTCCGGGATCGAAACGGTCAACGTTGTGACGACCGGCGCCGCCTCCACGCTGGGCGACCTCGTCCTGAACGGCGCAGCCACCCTCAACATCTCGGGCACCCAAAACCTCACCGTTCGGGATGCTCTCGACGACGCCGTCACCACCGTCGATGCCTCTGGCCTCAGCGGCGCATTGAACGTGACACTGGGCAAGGGCGCCAACACGGTCACCGCCGGCTCTGGTGCCGACACCATTACCGCGGGCGCAGGCGCTGTGGCGGAATCGATCAGCCTTGGTGCGGGCAACGATACGGTGATCTTTGCGGCTAACCTCGTCGCCAACACCTCCACCAAAGCCAACAATGACACCTTGGATGGCGGTGCCGGTCGCGACACCCTGGTCGCTACGTCTACGCTTCTAACGACTATCGACAATACTGCTGCCGGTGCGGTGCAGTCGATCTCGGGCTTCGAGATCATTACGGTTTCCGACGCACTTGCGGGTCACCTGACGACCTCCAAGATCCAGGCTGGCATCGACACGGTGAACCTCAACGCCGGCACTGGCGGCAAGACGGTCACCTTTGATTCCGCCGTCGCCTCCACGCTGAACTTGGCTGCCGCTGCAGGCGGCACGATCGCAGTTGCATCGGCCGGCACCGGCACCAGCGACAGCGTCACCATTGCTAACACTGCAGCCGCAACCAACGTGTTTGACGGCCGGGCCATCACCGCCACCGGCGTCGAAACCCTGACCATTGATGGCAGCGGCACCGGCGCCGCGAAGGCGCAAACCATCGACACGATCGGCGCGGGCACCAATACCGTGCGCTTCGTCGGCAGCAATGACATCACGACCGGCGCGATTACGGCCGGCACGATTAACGCCTCCGGCCTTACTGGCGGCGCAGTGCTGACGATGAGCGCTCCTGCTGTTGGCACTACGCTGATCACCGGCTCCAACAACTTCAACGACGTCACCAATTCTACTGGCGGCGACACGCTGGTCGGTCAGGCAGCGGCCTCGACCACCATCCTCGGCGGTGGTGGCCATGACACTATCACGGGCGGCAGCGCGGCTGACTCGCTCGACGGCGGCACCGGCAACGATTCTATCGTCGGCGGTGGTGGCAACGACACGATTCTGGGTGGCGAAGGCAACGACGTCATCGACGTCAGCGGCGGCACAGGTGATGTGAGCGTCAACGGCGGTGCTGGCGACGACCGGGTTGTAATGGGCGACACGCTGTCCGCTGGCGATGTGGTTGTTGGCGGTACGGGCACCGATACCCTCCGCATCTCGGCGGCAGTCACTGCGGCTAACTCGGTAGGTGTGTCGGGCTTCGAAGTTCTCGAACTGGCCAACACTGCCGGCATCGCGCAGGACATGGTGCAGTTCCAGTCCAACACGACGTTCACCCGCATCGATGCGCTCGGCGCTGCCGACAAGACGGCTGCCGTGACCAACGCTGCGGCTGCTGTTGCCGAACTGCGTCTGATCACGAACAGCAGCAGCGCTGGTGTCAGCTTCTCGCGCCTGCTCGACACCGCCAACGACTCGTTGACGATCGCTGCGGGTACTGACGCCAACGCCACCATCACTGCTCTGACGGTCGATAACGAGGAGCGTCTGACGATTGCAGCGGGTGCGGCTACCACTGCCGGGCGGAATTTCGTCATTACCACGCTGAATGCCGACGATCTGGTCACCCTGACCATCACCGGTGCGCAAAACACCAAGATTACGGAAGCGATCGTCGGCGCCAACGACAGCCTCACCACGGTGAACGCGGCTGCGGCAACCGGCACCGTTTCCGTGTCTGCAGCCAATTCCACGGTCAACCTGACCATGACCGGTTCGGCAACGGCTGCTAACACCCTGACGGGCGGTTCCGGCAATGACGTGATCACGGGCGGTGCGGGTAACGACTCGCTCGTCGGTGGTGCGGGCAACGACACCATCTCCGGTGGCGCTGGCAACGACACCATCGAAGGCGGTGCTGGTGCGGATTCGCTCGACGGCGGCGCTGGCAACGACTCGATCGACGGCGGCTCCGGCGCGGACATCATCAACGGCGGTGCCGGCAACGACACGCTGCTGGGTGGTACGGGCGCAGACACCATCACCGGTGGTGAGGGCGCGGATGACATCCGCGGTGGTGCTGACAACGACACCATCATCCTGACCGAAACCACGGCAGCCACTGACACTGTTCGGTTCGAAGCAACTGCAGCGGCAAACGGCGTGGACACCATCACGGGCTTCCGTACCGGCGCATTGGCAAACGGCGGCGACGTGCTGAACTTCAACGCGTTCAACGGCAAGCCGGCAGGTCTTCGTGCTCTCGATACGGCAAACCCAGAAACGTCGGCTACCATCGCCGACAAGACCATTGTTCGCCTGATCGACCTGGAAGACGGGCAGGACATCACCACAGCGGCCGGCCTGCTTGCTGCGCTTAACGGTGGCGAGTACGCAAACATCGACGCGACGAGCGCAGGTACTACGACCTACGTCTTCCTGACCGCGAGCTCTGCGGCCGCGACCACGTTCAACGTGTTCTATGCGACTTCGGCTAACACCAGCGCCGATTTTGCTACGGTGGAACTGGTCGGAACGGTCTCCGCGAACGCCGGGCTGGGTACCCTTGTGGCTGCCAACTTCGCCTAAGGCAAGCATGTTCAGGCGGCTCCGTGCCGCTTGAACGCGCTATGCATTTTCAAGCCCTGTGGCCTTTGGTCACGGGGCTTTTTGCTTGATTTGGAACCCGTATGACTCATTGGAAACATGGCTACTTTGCCGACAACGGTTATACCTACGGCTATTACGCCGAAACCATGCCGTCGCGCCTGTATTGGGCGGCATTGATCCAGGGGCATGTGGCTGCCACTGGACGATTCCGTTACCTGGATGCGGGGTGTGGCCAGGGGGTGAATCTGGTACTGGCTGCTGCGGCACACCCGCAGTGCGAGTTCGTCGGCATCGACTTCTTGCCCGAGCACATCGCCCATGCACGCAAGCTGGCCGATACGCTGGGGTTGGACAACATCACGCTGATCGAAGGCGATTTCATTGAACTCGCCGCCGATGCGAGTGCCCATCCGTTGTTGACCGAGCCCTTCGATTACGCCGTCTGCCACGGAATCAGTACCTGGGTGGCACCAGCCGTGAAGGAGGCGCTGTTCCGCTTGATCGGACATGTGCTTCGCCCCGGCGGTGTGTTCTACAACAGCTACAACACATTCCCCGGATGGCTGGGCATGGTGCCGTTTCAGCATCTTGTGTTGTTGGAGCAGCGTAGCCAGACCGGAATGCTCGCGCTCAACAGCACGAAAGCCCATATGGAGCATCTGGCAAAGAACGCGCCAGGTCTTTTCTCCACGCTTCCTGCGTTGCAAAAGCGCCTGGAAGGCATGGGAACGCTCGATACGGCTTATCTCGTGCAGGAGTACAACAACCAGCACTGGCAGCCGGTCTTTGTCAGCCAGATGATGGATCAACTCTCCTCCGTCAAGCTGGACTACTTGGGCACCGCAACCCTGACAGAAGCTTTTGATGGGCTTTTGCCCGGCGCCATACGTGAATGGCTGGCACAACAGACCACCACCTTGATGAAGGAGCAATTGCGTGACTATGCGATCAATCAGTCCTTCCGCCGCGACCTTTATGTGAAAGGTGCTTCAAGACCCTGGCCCCAAGCACACTCCCGTTTGTTAGGGGAGTGCCGGTTTGTGGTCAATCCTTGGGTCGCCCGCCCCGAGTCTGACCAGCCTTTCAAGATCAAGGGCGGTAGTGTCGAGTTGAATGGGGACTCCAGTTTTTATGGCGATATGCTGGATGCTGTCGCGGACAAGAGCGATGGCGCCAGTATTGCTGAATTGATTGGACGTAAAGCTGACGACAAATATCGTAGCAGCGTTGTACAGACCGTGAGCATGCTCCTTCATGGAGGTTGGTTGATGCCTTTGAGCGATGGTGGAGATTGCGGCAACGGCAAACACATCAATCGGGCAATGGCTACCTTGGTGACCGAGGGCGCACCTTATCGTTATGCCACGCTCCCGAAAACGGGGATGGCCTGTAGTCTTTCTGAAACCGATTGGCTGATGGTGAAGGCACGAAATGAGGGTTTGAGCCAGGAGGATTGGCCGGCTTATATTTTGCGCGGTCTCAACACCCTGAATCGAGCACTGGCAAAAGATGGGAAGCCGCTCGTAGATGAGGCTGAAAAACTGAAATTACTGCAAAGTTCAATCGATCAGTTCGTTCGTCAACGCTTGCCGTTCCTGATCGATGTTGGCGCTGTATGAAGAAGAGATGAACCTCCTCTTCATCCACCAGAACTTTCCTGGCCAGTTCAAGTTCCTGGCCCCTGCGCTAGTTCAGCAGGGTCACTACGTGGTCGCCATGACCATGCAGAAGGTCGGCGTGCAAGAATGGCAGGGCGTCAAGCTGGTGCCCTACTCGGCGGCGCGTAGCACGACGCCGAATGTGCATCCGTGGGTGTCCGACTTCGAGACCAAGACCATCCGGGGCGAAGCCTGCTTCCGGGCGGCCTTGCAGATGAAGGCCCAGGGCTTTACGCCGGACGTGATCATCGCGCACCACGGCTGGGGCGAGAGCCTGTTCGTGAAGGAGGTCTGGCCGCAAGCGAAGCTCGCCATCTACTGCGAGTTCTTCTACCACCCGCAGGGCGCGGACACCGGGTTTGACCCGGAATTCCCGAGCCAGGACGCTGCAGACGCCTGCCGGCTGCGCCTGAAGAACCTCAACAACCTCCTGCACTTCGAAGTGGCGGATGCCGGCATCAGCCCCACCCACTGGCAGGCCAGCACTTTCCCTGCGCCCTTCCGGGACAGGATCACCGTGGTGCATGACGGCATCGATACCCAGGCGGTGGCCCCGAACCCGAAGGTCAGCCTCACCTTGAACGGCAATCTCACCCTGACGAAACAGGACGAGGTGATCACCTTCGTGAACCGCAACCTGGAACCCTACCGCGGCTACCACGTCTTCATGCGGGCCTTGCCGGAGATCCTCAAGCGCCGGCCCAACGCCCGGGTGCTGATCGTCGGCGGCGATGACGTAAGCTACGGTGCCCGGCCCGAGAACGGGCAGAAGTGGAAGGATATCTTCGCCAGCGAAGTCCGCCCCCAGATTCCCGATGCCGACTGGGCGCGGGTGCATTTCCTGGGGAACATCCCCTACCAGTACTTCATTCCGCTCCTGCAGCTCTCGACGGTGCATGTCTATTTCACCTACCCCTTCGTCCTCTCCTGGAGCCTCCTGGAAGCCATGAGCGCCGGCTGCGCCATCGTGGCGAGCGACACCCAGCCGCTGCACGAGGCTATCAAGCACGACGAGACCGGGCGGTTGGTGGATTTCTTCGACGTGTCGGGACTCGCGAGCGAGGTCTGTGCGCTGCTCGATGATCCGGCTGCCCGGGAGCGCCTTGGGCGGAATGCTCGGGCGTTTGCGCAGGCGAACTACGACTTACAGACGGTGTGTCTACCCAGGCAGTTGGCATGGGTGGAGGGGCTGAAGGCTCCAAGCACCTGAGCCGGGAGCGGCTAAAGCACACCAATTTGTTTATAAGTTTTCAAGATTAGAGAGGTTTCGGTGAACAAATCAGAGCTCGAAAAAACGATACAGACCCTTGAGCGGATACGCGACATTCTCCTGGATAGCGGAATTCGCTCAGAGGGGGAGGATGCACGTCTGCAGAGGATCTGCAACCAAATTGACGCGCTTTATGGGGAGTTGCTTGAGACAGTGAAGGGAAGATCTGATTAGTAGTTAACAAAACAGTTGACGGCAAATCTTTACTTCTCCTACAATCGTCGTTAATAAATCACGCAACGGTTAACGATCATGGGCTTTGGCACCTTCATTCGAGAAAAACGCGAGCAGGCCAATGTGCCGATGAACGAGTTCGCGCGCAGCCTGGGCATCTCGCCGGCCTACTGGTCGCGCATCGAGCGCGAGCTGGAGAAGGCGCCCAAGGATGAGCTGATCACCAAAGCCGCTGAGGCGCTGGGGCTCAACCCCGATGAGGCATTCATCGAGGCCAGCCGTCTGCCCCCGGATATGCAGAAAGACGTCAGTACAGTCGTTCGCCTGTATCGCAAAAACCTGGGTTAAGGCGGTGACGAATGCCAGCGCTTTCCCTGCGGTATGACTGTTGTGCTCGTCGCAAGCCCTACTATCTGAACAAGTCTGAGATCGAGACAGTGGCCCGCGAGGTCAGAGCACAGCTTTTGGCTCCTGGCGCGGATGCATTGACGCTGGAGCAACTGGCGGCCATCTCCGACCTGACCATCAACGGTCTGCCGTACCAGCTGTGGGTTAGCCTGGATCATCCCGTCACCGATGAGGATGGCCAACCCGTGCTGGGCCTGTGCGAGTTCGATCCGGACTGTGGCGAAGATGCCGTGTCCGTGCTGGTCTCACCGGTCGGCGAGCAACTCACGCCCGAGCTGGGGCTGTCCACCTTCGCCCACGAGCTGGGCCACGCCATCTTCGACGCGCCGGCCTGGTTGGTTGCTGCCAAGCAAGGGCCGGGACTCTTCGACGAACCGGATACCAGTCAGCGCCGCGCCTATCGCACGGCCACGCCGGATGCTGAACACCTGGGCGGCACAACCCTGCCGCAAAACACCGCCCTCGAGAAAGAAATCCGCATCGCCGAGTTCCGCGCCAACGAGTTCATGGGCTCGCTGCTGGTGCCGCGCGACCGCCTGGTTGAGCTGGCTGTGGCCCGTGCGCCGGACTTCGATGTCGGCATTGAGCGCGCCGGTGGCCTGTCTGACGAACTGCACGCCGCCACGCCCCGGCTGGTCGAGCAAGGTACCTTCGGCTTCGTCGGTATGGAAAGCCTCCAACGCGAACTGGCGGCCACCTTCGGTGTGAACCCGAAGTTCATCCGGGTGCGGATGGAGCGCTACGGGCTTCTGCCCAGCAAAGGACAAGGATGAGCAGCTGAATAACTGCCTGATACGCCGGCCAGATGCCGGCATTTTTTGAGCGCTGCGATTAACAGTTCGCGCAACGGTTTAATTAAACGCCACTCGTAAAGGAGAACAAGAATGGCAGAAGTCGACGTGATGGATACCCGTGAGTCAGATCCGAGGGCCCTCGCCGCAGAGGCGACTGCTACGGGTGGCGACAAACCGAGCAAGCCTCGGGCCACCGATGGCGGGCCGGAGATCCTGCCCGATATGGGGCACTACGTGACCCTGGTGCGCAAGATCAAGCATCGCGCGCTGGTGGCGCAGTGGCTGCAGCACCTGCACCCTGAGGAGCTACCTGGCATCGAGTGGGAGCACAAGGTCTGCACCAGCTACAAGCAGAGCCTGTTCACCGTGGTCGCGGGCCTGTCCGGTGCCATCCGTCAGCGGCTGGAGGAAGCCGCGCAGCGCGTCCTGCTGCTGTCGGATGACTTTGGGTGCGAGGCCGTCAAGTCGCTGCTGAACGAAGAAGATGAGACGGAGCAACAGGCGGTGGCGGCCGCCGGCGACAAGCACGGCCGTGCGCTCTACCTGTACCTGTGCCGCCTGGCGGATGACAGTGACCGCCGCTTCGAACAGGCGGAAACTACCCGCCAGCAGAACAAGCAGTGGAAATCCGAAGCCTACGCCAGCCACTTCCGGGGGCCGAAGGCGGTGGATATCACCTTGGACGACACGCTGAAGGACAAGCTCAAGACGGCGATTGCCGCCATCTACCCGCAGGCACCGCTGCACGATTTGGTCATCGAGCATTTTCAGCGCCGAGATCTGACCCAGGCCGAGGACCGTGGCGGCGAAGACGAGTCGGCACCGGTTTGGTTGCACACCATCGTGGTCGGCTTCAACGGCAAGGAAACCCACTGGGACAAGATCATCGACGGCGAGGTGACCACGCGCCACGATCAGGCCCTGCAGCGCATCACCTTCTCCTACGAGCCGAGCACCGGTGCGCTGTCGGTGTTCTGCGATGACAAGAATGCGCGTCGTGATTTGGCCCGCGTGCTGCGCGACGTGGTGTTGGCCAGCGACACTGAAATCGCCGAGATGCCGCTGCGCGAGTTCAGCCTGAAGGCCTTCGGCAGCGCCGAGGTGTTCAACCTCCTGCAAACCGAGCACGGCGATGGCATCGAGCGCATCAGCATCAACCAGATCAAGGTGGCCAAGTGCTTCGATCAACTGGGCGTGGATGGTGGCACCCATCATATTTCGAGCGGTTTGACCATCCATCGCGACTGGCGCGACCGCCGTGACGTCTATGTCGTGGCCAGCGAAGACCACCGTCTGGCGGATTTGAGCGGGTACGAATTGGTGCAGGTCAAGCTGGTGCTGCGCATTGCCAAGCAAAAGGACCGTCGCGCCCACAACATCGTCGTGCAGATCACCGCGCCCAACGGGCTGAACGACAACGCCAAGACCGAGGATGAACGCCAGTTGGTGATGCGCCTGTTGAAACGCTGGCACATCGTCACCGAGTTCTGAGGAGGCTGCCGATGCTGACAGAGACACTGCAACGGCTGGAGCGATTGGACAGAATGGACAGCACGCTGTTCGGCAGAGAACTGCTGAGCTTTGGCCGCTTGCTGCTGGACAGGGGTTGGATCGCCGCCATTGGTTACTTCAGCCACATCGATGTCGAGGTGATGGACGACATCTTTGAAGAGGTCGAGGTCACGGTCGACGAAGCCGCAGGCCGCTACAACTACCCGCACCCATTCCGGCGCAAAGTGATCCTGAGCGGTTCCTTGTACGAAGTCACCCGCTACCGCTTCCAGCGCGAGCCCTTCTTTGACTACCTGGCCACCCTGCTGGGCATTGAGCCCCGGTTTGCCAGTCGCCGGCGTTGCCTGGTCGAGCATCACCTCTGGTATCTGGGCGACCTCCGTGTCGGCAACCGCCACGCCTTCGCGCCGGTGTTCTTCGGGCGACGGCTCAAGGACGCGCCAGCCGAGCAGGTCACCTCGGCCTTGTCCGACCCGGCGTTCGGCACGGGTGGTGTGGTGCTGGCACTGAAAGATCCGAAGCTTGCTTTTCCCAACGGGCACCAGGTGCGCGCCGTCACGGATCTGCTGATTGTGGAGGACGGCGTGGAGCAGTTCGATCTGCCGGTGCTGGAGCGGATTCTGGTCGGGCTGCCCGCAGATCCGGCCGACGAGCCGGAGGAGTGGTTCGATGCCAAGACGGGTGGGTTGCGACTGCAGCATCTTCAAGAGACGGTGTACTTCTCTGGCATCCAGTCGCAAATCGTCGAGTTTTTCTGGAAATCGCGCCACGGCGCACCGTTGTCATGGGCAGAGGTCAAGCGCCGGACATTCACAGCCAGCAAGGGCATTGATGACGCCTTCAAAGGCCGGGATTGGTCGCAGTGGATTGAGCGCGTTGGCCACGGAAAACTCAGGCTGCGAGCATCCCGGTCGGCGTAGTGCCATGCCAAGCCTGGGCTGAACGGCAGACCTGACGACTTGGACGAGCTGAGATCAATGGGCGCCATCCGCCACGGAGGTGGATGGCGCGAGGCGAGCGTTCCCAGGGGCCGACAGGCGCCTGGGAATGGGTGCGTTTCTGGTCTGCTCTGAATCAAACGCGTTACGCGTCTGCCTCGTCAAGGTCGTAGTAGCTGTCGTCGACGCCAGCACCGATGTCGAGCTCCATATCGTTCATGAGGCAGACTCGCCCAGCCTTCCAGATCCGCACAACGCCTTTGACCAGGATGTTGTCGCCGCTGAACGGCTTGTCGGGGTCTTGATCCATACCGACGTTGCCTTCGACTGGGATCTCCCAAAATTCGCGGCAATCCTTCAGCGCCTCATCGGGCTCGGTCGCCTCGAGGTAGGCACCTTCGAAGTAAGCGTTCGTATTGGCGGCCGCGTCGGACACGGCATCGTGATTCATCACCGTGTCATTGGCGAACCGGACCACGACATCTTCGATGAAGTCCAGCGTGGTCAGGAAAACGGCTGGCGGTTCAGGATCACTCTTGATGGCTGCGGCAATCGCTTCGGTAATCTGATCTGACGCTGCACCATAGCCCAAGGATGCTGCGCGGGCGGACAGGCCTGCGAAATCCAGGATGACAAAGTCTGCCCCGGCAATACCGGGTTCCTCTTCGGTCGATGCTTGGATGGCTGCCAGGCTGCCATACCCGAGGCTGGCAGCAAGCAACTGCTGCGTGTGGCCCAGCGAAATGGAAACACCGGACGCTACGAGGGACTGGCGGGCGACAAACGCGAGGGAACTGAAGTCGGACTTCATTGAAATTCTCCAAATTCTGCGCGGGACGTTGAGCGATTACGCATCCAGCACAGTGGGAATCCCAATGGTCGGATGAAAACTTCAGGGTGCAGCGGGATGACCTTTTTTGAGTCGCTCACAACTCGGGCGGGTGCCTGAGCCGAATTCTACGCCAGCGGATGAAAGGATTCAAACGGGCCAGGGGAGCTGCCCGGTGGTCTTTCCGGAAAGTTTTCAGGAAATCGTCCGGACACCTTCCGGAAATGGATGCGAAGAATGGGTAACTCCTTAACCACCAAGGAGTTGCGAAATGCAAACCCGTTCGACGGCCCTCGCGGCCACGGCTTCGGCCACCCAGCAGCCAACTGCCCCCGTCCTCGACATCGGCAGCCTCCCCCTCCAACTCGAAGACCTGACCCGCGAGCGCATCAAGGCGCTGCCCAAGCCGGCACTGCAGGAACTTTCCGTCCTGCTCGCCGAAATGGATCGTGGCATTGGCCACGCCCGTGAGCAGCTGACCGCTGCGCTCGATGACCTCTACGGCGACGCCGCCCGCGCGCAACTGCTGGGCGCGGGCAAGGACACCGGCACCACGCACCTGACCGACGGTGATCTGGCCATCACGGTCGAGATCAAGAAATCGGTGTCCTGGGATCAGGATGAACTGGCCGCCATCGCGCAGCGCATCGCCAGCAACGGCGACGACCCGGCGGAATACATCGACGTGAAGTATTCGGTCTCCGAGCGCAAGTTCGCCGCCTGGCCCGAAACCCTGCGCCGTCCCTTTGAGGCTGCCCGCACCCTCAAACCCGCCAAGCCGGCCTTCCGCCTGGCACTCGTTGGAGAGGGCAAGTGATGGCACTCCCGATCATCAGCGCTGACCAGCGCTTGTCAGAAAAACGCTGCGCCAAGGTCGCCCTCGTCGGCGTACCGGGTGCCGGCAAGACCTCCCAGATCCGCACGCTCGATGCCGAGCGCACTTTGCTGGTGGACACCGAGGCCGGCGATCTCTCGATCCTCGACTGGGCCGGCGACACCCTGCGCCCGCGCACCTGGCCGGAGTTCAAGGACCTGGTGGTGTTTCTCGCCGGGCCGAGCCCGAGCGCCTCACCTGAGCAGGCCTTCTCGCAGGCCCACTTCGACCACGTCTACCAGAAGTACGGCGATCCGGCGCAGCTGGCCAAGTACGACACCTACTTCGTCGATTCCTTGACCGTGCTCTCGCGGATGTGTCTGGCCTGGTGCAAGACGCAGCCGGCCGCCTTCTCTGAAAAAACCGGCAAGCCCGACACCCGGGGCGCCTATGGCCTCTTGGGCACCGAGATGATCGGCGCGCTCACGCACTTGCAGCACGTGAGGGACAAGCACGTCATCTACGTCTGCATCCTCGAAGAGAAGTTGGACGACTTCAACCGCCGCATCTACCAGCTGCAGCTCGAAGGCGCCAAGACCTCGGCCGAACTGCCGGGCGTGCTCGATGAAGTCATCACGCTGGCCATCTTGAAGGCCGACGACGGTACGCCATACCGCGCCTTCGTGACCGGCGCGGACAACGCCTGGGGCTTCCCGAGCAAGGACCGCAGCGGTCGGCTCGACCCCATCGAAGAACCCCACCTCGGAAAGCTCATCGCTAAGTGTCTCGGCCGCGATGCCGTTGCTGCGCACGCCACCGCTTTTCCGAACACCACCCCCGAATTCCACGCATCCCAGGAGTAAGCCGCCATGACCTATTTCGACTTTAACGACGCTGAACAGCAGCAGTCCTTCGACCTCATCCCGCGCAACACGGCGGCCAAGCTGCGCCTGACCATCAAGCCGGGTGGCTTTGATGACCCGGCACAGGGCTGGACCGGCGGCTGGGCCACCCAGAGTTTCGAGACCGGCGCGGTCTACCTCGCTTGCGAAGGTGTGGTGATGGAAGGCCCGTTTGCCAAACGCAAGATCTGGTGGAACGTCGGCCTGCATTCGCCCAAGGGGCCGACCTGGGGGAACATGGGCCGGACCTTCATCCGGGCGGCGCTCAACTCCGCGCGCAATGTCCATCCGGCCGACAACAGCCCGCAGGCGCAGGCGGCCCGTCGCATCAGCGGCTTTGCCGACCTCGATGGCCTGGAGTTTGCCGCCCGCATTGATATCGAGAAGGATGGCCGGGGCGAGGACCGCAACACCATCAAGGCCGCCATCGAGCCAGACCACAAGGACTACGCCCTGGTCATGGGCGTGATGCCCAAGGGCAATCCCGGTGGCAACTCCGGTGCGCCGGCAGCGGTCGCTGCACCCAGCTACACGCCACCGGCTGCTGCCGCACGTCCTGCCCCATCCACCGTCCCCAGCGGCAAACCCGCCTGGGCGCAATAAGGGAGGGCGTGACGATGATGAGCACACCTATTCTCACGACCAGCCATTACGGCGTGGTGCGTTTTGGTGACCTGGCGGTGGAAGCCGTGGTGCTGGAAGACGGCACCCGGGGCTATGTGCAGCGCCAGTTGGCCACCGCCATCGGCCTGCACGAATCCCGGCGCGGCAGCCAACTCAAAAGCCTGCTGTCCGATGTCGCCCCCGGTGCAGCGGAGGTCTTGCAGGAAAACGCCTGCAGTATCCGCTTGCCATCAGGCCAGACCACCGCCTTTTTCCCGGCCGGGGTGATCAGCGAGGTCGCCTCGGGCGTGATCGACGCCGCCCTTGAAGGCCGTCTGCACCGCAAGCGCCAGCACCTGGTGCCCAACTGCCAGCGCATCCTGAAGGCGCTGGCCAAGTCTGGCGAAGTCGCCTTGATCGACGAGGCCACCGGCTACCAGTACCACCGCGCGCCCGATGCGCTGCAGGTCTTGATATCGCGCCTGCTGCGTGAGCGGGTGGCCAGCTGGGAGCGGCGCTTCAGCCCCGACTACTACCGGGCGCTGTTTCGCCTGTTCGGCTGGCACTACCAGGGCCATCAGCAAAACCCGCCGGCAGTGATCGGCCAGATCACCCTGCGCTGGGTGTACGACGTGATCATGCCCCGCGAAATCATCGAGGAGATCAGGAACCGCAAGCGCCTCTCCGACAAGGCGCACCAGTGGCTCTCCGAAGGCGGTCTCGCCCTCCTGGAAAAGCAGATCCACGCGGTGACCATGATCGCGCGCTCGTCGATGACCTACCGGGACTTCGACACGCGCTGCGCCACGGCGTTTGGCAGCCAGCCGCTGCAGATGACCCTCTTCATCGGTGCGCTGGAGGGAGGGCAATGAATGGCCGGGCAATGTTGGGCTTGCCGCCGGCAGGCCCGTGGCCTCGGCCACAGCGACAACCGCTTCCGGGTGGGCGAAGCCCGTCGGTACCCGATGGACTGGGTCTTTTGCAGCCGCCAATGCCAGGACGCGTTTCACGCGCTCTACGGCCAGTGGCTTCGAACCGATCCCAGGCAGGAGGACGTGCTCATGGTTGATCCGACCGAATTCGAGCGCGCGGCGATGCGCGCCTGCCTGAAGTGCTTCGGCGAAGCCGCCGGCGAGATCGGCTTTGACAAACCCCTGGGTCACTACAGCGAGGCCGAGGCCTTGCAGGTGATCGAGGCGATTGTGACCGGCTGGACGGAGGCCATGGCGGCTCACCACAGCCAAGCGAAATATCCGCCGGTGCGGGGGATGGCGCCCTATGAGACGCAGGCTCCGCAGCCAGTGGCCACGTTGGAGCCAGCCTCGGCAACGATCACCTTCGATCCGGCGAATCCCTTCGCCGATCTGGAGGACGACCTGCCGTGGGAGACCGGGGAGGCAGTGGCGGCCAAGGCCACCCGGCGTGGGAGGGCGAAGTGATGTTGGACTTCAATCATCGCCCCGCCTTCCACGAGCGGGTAACGGGCTTCATCGATGCGGCGCTGGATGTTGAACGTGCCGGGCAGACCCCGCGTGACTACCTTGGTGCTTCCCGTCTGGGCGTGGCCTGTGAACGTGCGTTGCAGTACGAGTACGCCGGTGCGCCGGTCGATCCCGGCCGGGGATTTTCTGGCCGCATCCTGCGGGTGTTCGAGGTCGGCCATGCGCTGGAAGACCTGGCCGTGCGCTGGTTGCGCATGGCGGGGTTTGAGTTGCACAACCAGAAGGCCAACGGCGGCCAGTTTGGCTTCTCGGTGGCGGGTGGCCGGATCAAGGGGCACGTCGACGGGATCATCACGGCGGCACCACCAGAGCTGGGCCTGTCGTTCCCGATGCTCTTCGAGTGCAAGACCATGGCCGACAAGCACTGGAAGGCCTGCGCCAAGTCTGGCGTGGCGGTCACCAAGCCAGTCTATGCCGCGCAGATGGCGACCTACCAGGCCTACATGGAAGGCACGGTCGAAGGCATCAGCCATAACCCGGCGCTCTTCACCGCCATCAACAAGGACACGCAGGAGCTGTGGTTCGAACTGGTGCCCTTCGATGCCGCGCTGGCGCAGAAGATGTCCGACCGCGCGGTGCGGGTGATCCAGGCGACTGAAGCCGGAGAGCTCTTGCCGCGCGGCTTCGCCGAGGCCAGCCACTTCGAGTGCAAGTTCTGCAGCTATGCGCAGCGCTGCTGGGGAGGTGTGTGATGAGCACAGCTTCCAAGCGCGCCAGCGCACGCAAGACCTACCGCACCGAGTGGGTGGATCGCTGGACGCCGCCCAAACCCCTGGTCGGGCTGCAGGCCATCGAGAAGGTGCTCAATCGTCACGCCTTCCTGGTTTGCCCTGAATCCCGGCTGGTGGTGGCGGTGCTCGCCCGCGCCATCCACGACAGCCTGAGTTTGACCAACCGGCGGATGCGGCGCGAGGCCCGGCGCTTTCTGCTCGGGGACGACCTCACGCTCTGGTGTGACCTCGTCGGCCTGCATCCGGACTTCGTGCGCTTCGTCGCCCGCAAGGCAGGCTACCTCGCCGACGAGAAGGCGCACTGGCAGAAGGTGCCGATCAAGGTGCTGGTGCCAACCGCACCCACCGAGCCAGTGGTCAGCGCCAGCAGCGCGCCCGTGCATTCCATCACCTGCCATACCCACAACCATCCGCCACAGGGAGGGCTGATCCATGCTTGATTTCAATTCGGTGCCGCCGGTGGCCTTCCCCGCTGGCGGTGATCTCAACCAACAACGCGACGCCATCCGTGCCGATCTGCTGGCACGGCTCGAGTCGGTGTTGCTGACGCTACTGCCTGCCGGCAAGAAGCGTGGCCAGAAGTACCTGGTCGGCGATGTACTGGGGAGCCCCGGCGACAGCCTCGAGGTGTCGCTCAAGGGGGAAACCGCTGGCCTCTGGCACGACCACGCCACGGGTGAAGGCGGTGACATCTTCGATCTGATCGCCGCCCACCACGGGCTCGACACCCAGGCGGACTTTGCCCGGGTGCTTGAGATCGCCGGGCAACTGGTCGGGCGGGCCGCCAGCCATCCCCCCAAGCGCAAGAAGGCGGAAGCACCGGTCGACGAGCTGGGTCCGGCCACGGCCAAGTGGGACTACCTGGATGCAGGCGGCAACCTGATCGCCTGCGTGTATCGCTACGACCCGGCACCGGGCCGCAAGGAGTTCCGACCCTGGGATGCCAAGCGCCGCAAGATGGCCCCACCCGAGCCGCGCCCGCTTTACAACCAGCCAGGCATCGTTGCTGCCGAGCAGGTGATCCTGGTCGAGGGCGAGAAGTGCGCGCAGGCTTTGATCGAGGCAGGCATTGTGGCCACAACGGCAATGCACGGTGCCAATGCGCCGGTCGACAAGACCGACTGGTCACCGCTCTCCGGTAAAGCCGTGCTCATCTGGCCGGATCGGGACAAGCCGGGCTTTGGCTATGCCGAGGCCGCTTCGCAAGCAGTGCTCATTGCGGGTGCTACCTCCTGCGCGATTCTTCTGCCCCCCGATGCGAAGCCGGAAGGCTGGGATGCGGCCGATGCTTTGGCCGAGGGCTTCGATGTCACGGGTTTTATTGCCACCGGCCCGCGCATCACGGTGCAGCCTCTGGGTGACGAGCCCGATCTGCCGGAGTACGACGGGCAAACCGACCACGACAGCGATGCCACGGTCTGGGGCACCGAGGATGCGCTCGCGGTGAGCTTCACCCGCCGCTACCAGCGCGACTGGCGCTATATCGCGGCCTGGGGCAAATGGCTGATGTGGGATGGGCAGCGCTGGCGGGCCGAGGAGACGCTGGCGGCGACCGACCTGATCCGTCACGTCTGTCGCCACGCGGCCGTGCGCGCAGACAGCAGCAAGGTCGCGGCCAAGCTCGCCGCCAGCAGCACCGTGGGTGGGGTGGAACGTCTGGCCCGCACCGACCGCCGGCACGCGGCGACCACCGATGAGTGGGATGCGGATATCTGGCTGATCAACACGCCAGGGGGTGTCGTCGATCTGCGCACAGGCCGGATGCGCCCGCACGACCGCGCCGACCGGATGACCAAGATCGCTGCGGCGACCCTGGCGCCGGGCAGCAGCTGCCCGACCTGGATGCGGTTTCTGGAGCAGGTCACCGGTGGCGATGCCGAGCTGCAGGCCTACCTGCAGCGGATGTTCGGCTACTGCCTGACCGGGGCGACCAGTGAGCACGCCTTGTTCTTCCTCTACGGCACCGGCGCTAACGGCAAGTCGGTGTTCGTGAACACGCTCTTTACCCTGCTCGGGGACTACGCGGCCAATGCGCCCATGGACACCTTCATGGAAACACGCGGTGACCGGCACCCGACCGATCTGGCGGGGCTGCGCGGTTCGCGCTATGTAGGCGCGACCGAGACCGAACAGGGGCGGCGCTGGAACGAGTCAAAGATCAAGGAAATCACCGGCGGCGACCGGGTGTCCGCCCGCTTCATGCGCCAGGACTTCTTCACCTATGTGCCGCAGTTCAAGTTGGTGATCGCGGGCAACCACAAGCCGGCCATCCGCAACATCGACGAGGCCATGCGCCGGCGCCTGCACCTGATCCCCTTCACGATCACCGTGCCCCCGGAAAAGCGCGACAAGCAGTTGCAGGCCAAGTTGCTGGCGGAAGCCAACGGCATCTTCAGCTGGGGCGTCGAGGGGTGTCTGGCCTGGCAGCGCGAGGGGCTGCGCCAGCCTCAATCGGTGCTGGATGCGACGGACGAGTACTTCGAGGCAGAAGACGCGCTGGGCCGCTGGCTCGAGGAGCGCTGCGTGCGCCACCCCAATGCCAAGGCGCTGACCGCTGAGCTGTTCAGCGACTGGAAGCAGTGGGCGGAGGCGGCCGGGGAGTTCGTGGGCTCGCAAAAGCGCTTCGCCGATCTGCTGCTCACCCGAGGCCTGGAGAAGTGGCGCAACGGCATGGGACTGCGGGGATTCCAGGGGGTGGGCCTCAAGGAGACCCCGAAGGACCGCTTCACGCCCTATGCCGACAACTGACCCAAACCATGAATCGACGCGGTTCTGACGGATCGGACAGACTCACTGATTTACGCCTACACGCGCGCACGCGTGAAGAGGGTAACCGGCAGACCTGTCCGATCCGTCAGACCGCCCAAAACACAGGACTGACGAACATGACGACAACGATTTTGGCCCTTGATCTGGGCACCACCACTGGCTGGTCACTGATCAGCCGCGACGGACTCATCAACGGCGGCAGCGAATCCTTCAAGCCGCAGCGGTTTGAAGGCGGCGGGATGAGATACCTGCGCTTCAAGCGCTGGCTCACCGACATCAAGCAGTGCGCCGATGGGCTCGACTGGGTGGTGTTCGAAGAAGTGAGGAAACACGCGGGCGTCGATGCGGCCCATGCCTATGGCGGCTTTATGGCCCATCTGACCGCATGGTGCGAACACCACCAGATCCCGTATCAGGGCGTGCCGGTGAGCACGATCAAGAAGCACGCCACCGGCAAGGGCAATGCCGGCAAGGCCGAGATGATTGAGGCGGCCAAGGCGCGCGGCTTCGATCCGGTCGACGACAACCACGCCGATGCGCTGGCGCTGTTGGACTGGGCGATGGCCCAGGGAGGTGTGGCATGCGCATGAGCACACCCTCGATTCCCTGCCCATTGGGCAGGATGGCACCGCAGTCACCGGCCAACGCCGAAGAGATCCGGGCGATGCGCGCCGCCGCCTGGCACAAGCAAGGCATCGTGGTCGTGCCGCTCGACGAAATTTACGACGACTGGGACCGGGCGTTTCTGAACGACATCGCCACCAAGCTCTACGGCGCGCGCACCGTCGCTTCCTGCAAGAGCACACCTTGGGCCGAGGGCGATGTCATTGACCGGGGCGATGGTGAGACCTGGACGGTGGTGGCGACTACCGGGAAGTCAGTGACGCTTCAGCGCAGCCGCGATGGTGCCCTGGCGACCCTCGGGCAACTCGGGGAGGGACGGTCATGACCAAGAAGACACAACGCGCCAAGGCCCGTGCCGAGAAGAAGCCGCGTATCGGCGAGGAGCACATCCGCCCGGATGGCAGCGTGATCCGCTACGTGCGGGAGGAGGACGATGACCAGAAGCCGGTCGACCATTACCGCACGGTGGACACGCTGGCGCTGATGCTCAGGAACGGCAGCATCACCGAGGCCATGCACGATGCCGGCCAGCAGTTCTCGCAGGACTTCGCCCGGGCCTTTGCCAGCGGCGTGGCCAGTAGCCGGCTCGACGGCCTGCCGGGAGGGACTACGCCCGGGCAGATGATGATCGAGCGCAATGCCGGCGCTGCCCGTGCGGTCCGGGAGGCACTGGAGGCAGTCGGCGGCAGTGGTAGTCCGGCAGGATCGGCACTGTGGTACGTGGCCGGACTGCAAATGTCGATCCGCGATTGGGCATTGCGCGATGGCTGGAACGGTCGACGGCAGGATCGGGATGAGGCCAAGGGCTATCTGGTAGCAGCCCTTGGCGTGCTGGCCCGGTACTACGGCTATGAGCGCTCGGGCAGTCGAAAGCCATTTGCACAGGTGTCCGCTTCTAGCGGATAATGTGACCATGGTTTTTGTGGAACTCCCGATCTTCGTCCGCTGTGCAGCCGAACTGTTCTCGGATGAGGATATGGCCGAGTTGCAGAACACCTTGCTGGAAAACCCTGCCGCCGGTGACTTGATCCCCGGTGGTCGGGGTTTGCGCAAGCTGCGTGTTCCGCTGCCTGGTCGAGGCAAGCGTGGCGGTGCCCGGGTGATCTACTACCACTGGGTCAGCAAGGAGCAGTGCTATCTGATCTACGCCTACGCGAAGAATGTCAGTGCGAACCTGACGCCGGATCAGCTGCGGCGGTTGGCGGAAGTGATGCAAGCGGAGATACGAGATGAATGACAAACAGTTCGATGAGTTGCTGAGCAGCGTACGTGACATGGGCCGCCATATGCGTGGTGAGGCTGTGGCCGGTGTGCGTGTGCAGGAGTTTCCCGAGCCTGACGTCAAGGCGATCCGCGAGCGCACGGGGCTATCGCAGAGTCGGTTTGCCTACCTGATTGGCGTAAAGCCCAAGACGCTTCAGAACTGGGAGCAGCGCCGAGTGCGTCCTGCCGGGCCAGCTCGCGCCTTGCTCAAGATCGTCGAAGCCAACCCCGACGCGCTCTCGGCCATTCACGCGTGAAAATTTTGCGGGTCGACAACAAACCTACTTGAATGCTGGCCCCCCACAAAGTACAGTAATCCCGTACTGCTAATAACTGCGCCCACCGGAAACCCCGCGTGGGCGTTGTCGTTTCTGGGCCTGGCGTTCGCCTGTCTACCCAGCGCTGGAGACTCCCCCATGAAACTTCTCATCACCCGCCCGGTGGTCATCACCGGCGCCGGCGGCACGCGCTCGTTCGTTCCAGGCCTGACTGTCGAGGTCGATGCAGCCACCGCCGAACAGATCCTGGAACGCCAGGCCGGCATCACCGCTGACCCGGTTACCCTGCCCGACGCCCCAGCCACCCCACGCCGCAAGAAAGACGCCGATGCTGAAACTTGACCTCACCGCCGACGTAGCCAAGGCGACCGAGCACCTCTCGGACGTTGCCGCCAAGCGCATCCCGGATGCCGCCGCCAAGGCCCTGACCCGCACGGCGTTCGATGCCCGCGATGCGGTGCGCGACGGTCTGCCCGAGCGCTTCAACCTGCGCCGGCCGTGGATCAGCCGGGGCATCGGCGTCACACCGGCCAAGCCGCGCACGCTGATGGCCGAGGTCTGGTCGCGGGATCGGTTCATGGCGCTGCAAGAGGCCGGTGGCACCAAGACAGGCAAGCTGGCGATTCCCGTCGGCCCGATGGCACAGACCGCCCAGAGCCGCGTCATCCCCAAGAGCCAGTGGCCGGGCCAGATGATGGCGAAGAAGAACGTGTTCTACCGTGCCGGTGCCGTGTTCGAGCGCCGGGGTGAGAAGCGCATCCTGGCCTTGTACCTGCTGCGCCGCCAGCAGAAGGTCGAGCCGCGTTTCGGCATGGCCGACACCGTGCGCAGCGTGGCCCTGCGGGTGTACCAGCGGCAGATGGAGCGGGCACTGCGCGAGGAACTCACCCGTGCGACCTGACGCATCTGACACATCTGACGGGTCCTCCCGGGCGATCTAAAAAGCGGGGGCCGCGCGCAGCGCGACGCTTGCCTAGCGTCAGACTCAAAAAATAGGTGGTCAGGTGGTCGGTGGTCACCCCGGCTGCCATCGAATGCTTGGAGATTCCGATGAGCATGAGCTTGCGTGCCTACGCCCGGCATCGCGGCGTGGCCCTGTCCGCCGTCCAGAAGGCGATTGCCAGTGGCCGCATCCATCCCGAACCCGATGGCCGCATCGATCCAATCAAGGCCGATACCCAGTGGGATCGGCACACGCGAACCGCCCAGCCGACCACCCCGAGGGTGACCACCGCCCGACCACCACCTGTTGCCCAGCACGCTTCCCAGCCCGCGGCACCGCCGCCGCAGCCCCAGGCCAGCGACGATGCCCGGGGTGTCGATTACCACAAGGCCCGGGCGGTGCGCGAGACCTACTCGGCGCGCCTGGCCAAGCTCGAATTCGAAGAGCGCACCGGCAAGCTGATCAGCAAGGACGAGGTCGACATCAAGTATTTCCAGCTGGCCCGGCAACTGCGAGATCGGATGCAGCAAATCCCGCGCAAGGTCGCCCCCGAGATCGTCGCCCTGGTGGTGGCCGACCCGGACGTGCGCGGTGTCACCGACATCTTGGATGTCGCCATTCGCGAAGCCCTGGAGGATCTGGCCCGATGAAGAAACACCCGATGTGGAACCCCAGCGAACCGACCTACGCCGATGTGGGGGATGTGGTCGGCAAAGCCTTCACAGCGGGCCTGCGCCCCGATCCCGTCGAGGAGCCCGCAGCGGCGGACCTGTCGCCCGAGCTTCTCGAAGTCCTGGTGCGCGACACCCTGCGCCAGCACCTTGATGCATTGATTCCCGTCATTGCCCGCGAGATCACGCAGCGCCTGCGCTGATTGCTTCGTCAGATCCCCCTGACGAATGTTTCAACACTTTCGTCGAGGGTCATCCATGACGACTCCCTTCACGCCTGCCATGGCCAGCCGCATCGAGCTGTGGCCGCTGGATCGACTCAAGCCCTACGCCAAAAATGCGCGCACCCACTCTGATGCACAGGTGGCACAGATTGCCAGCAGCATCGTCGAGTACGGTTTTACCGCGCCGCTACTGGTCTCGGGTGACGGCGACATCATGGCCGGGCATGGTCGCCTGGCGGCTGCGAAGAAACTCGCGCTCGATGTCGTACCGGTGGTCGTGCTCGATCACCTGACACCTACTCAGCGCCGCGCCTACATCCTGGCGGATAACCAACTGGCGCTGCAGGCAGGGTGGGATGAGGAGTTGCTGGCGGCCGAGTTGGCTGAGCTGTCTGCTGCCGGTTTCGACCTGGCGCTCACGGGCTTCAGCGACGACGAACTGGCCGGCCTGCTGAGTGACATCGAGGACACCGCTGACAGCGAGGAGGCTCCGTCAATTGGCGAACCCACTGACGAGGACATCCCGGATGCGCCAACCACTCCGGTCAGTCAGCCGGGCGACGTCTGGCAACTCGGATCGCACCGCCTGATCTGCGGCGACTCCACAGACCCGGCCGTGGTCGCGGCGCTGATGGCGGGCGACCAGGCGAGCCTGTGCTTCACCAGCCCACCCTACGGCCAGCAACGTGACTACACGCAAGGCATCGCCGACTGGGATGCGCTGATGCGCGGCGTCTTTGCCAACCTGCCGATGGCCATGGATGGCCAGGTGCTGGTCAATCTCGGTCTGATCCACCGCGACAACGAAGTGATCCCGTACTGGGACGGCTGGCTTGCCTGGATGCGCCAGCAGGGCTGGCGGCGCTTTGCCTGGTATGTCTGGGACCAGGGCCCCGGGCTGCCCGGCGACTGGGCCGGACGTCTCGCCCCCAGCTTCGAGTTCGTCTTCCACTTCAACCGCCAAAGCCGTAAGCCCCACAAGATCGTGCCGTGCAAGCACGCTGGCCAGGACGGCCACCTGCGCGCCGATGGCAGTTCCACGGCGATGCGCGGCAAGGATGGCGAAGTCGGTGGCTGGACCCATGCCGGGCAGCCCACGCAGGACTTCCGCATCCCGGACAGCGTGATCCGGGTGATGCGTCACAAGGGCAAGATCGGCCGGGACATCGACCATCCGGCGGTGTTTCCGGTGGCCCTGCCCGAGCACATCTTGCTGGCGTACTCGGACCCGGGCGACATCGTCTTCGAGCCCTTCGGCGGCTCCGGCACCACGATCCTGGCCGCGCAAAGAACTGGCCGCCAGGCCCGCGCCATCGAGCTCGCCCCGTCCTACACCGATGTGGCGGTCAAGCGCTTCCAACAGAACCACCCCGACATCCCGGTGACGCTTGCCGCCACCGGGCAGACCTTTGCCGAGGTCGCAGCAGAACGATTGGAGACGGCTGATGCAGCTGAGTGACCTCAAACTCGAACACTGGCCGACCAGTCGGTTGATCCCCTACGCCAGAAACCCCAGGAAGAACGATCACGTCGTCGATCAGATGGCGGCGGCCATTACCGAGTTCGGGTTTCGCATCCCGATCATCGCCAGGAGCACGGGCGAGGTGGTCGACGGCCATCTGCGTCTCAAGGCTGCTTTGCGACTGGGGCTGGAGACGGTGCCGGTGATCCTGGCCGATGACCTGACGCCAGCGCAGATCAAGGCGTTTCGCATCCTCGCCAACCGCTCGGCCACCTGGGCGGACTGGGACGAAGACCTGCTGCGCCTCGAGCTCGAAGAACTCAAGCTCGATGACTTCGATCTCGCGCTTACCGGCTTCGATGCCGACGAGTTGCTGGAGATCATGGCCGGCGAGGAGACCACGACCGAAGGTAATACCGACGAGGATGCCGCGCCCGAGGTGCCGGTCACGCCGGTGTCCAAGCCTGGCGATGTCTGGATCATGGGCCAGCACCGGCTGCTGTGTGGCGACAGCACCAATGCTGCGAGCTACACGCTGCTGATGGCCGGCGAGAAGGCAACGATGACCTTCACTGATCCGCCCTATGGGGTCAACTATGCCAACAGCGCCAAGGACAAGATGCGTGGCACGAACCGCCCGATCTTGAATGACAACTTGGGCGAGGACTTCGAACCCTTCCTCAAGGCGGCGCTCACCCCGATGATCGCGCACTGCCAGGGGGCGATCTACATTGCCATGTCCTCATCGGAACTCGACACCCTGCAGTCCGCCTTTCGGGCTGCCGGCGGCAGGTGGTCGACCTTCATCATTTGGGCCAAGAACACCTTCACGCTGGGGCGCTCGGACTATCAGCGCCAGTACGAACCGATCCTGTACGGCTGGCCCGAGGGCGCGACTCGCCATTGGTGTGGCGACCGCGACCAGGGGGATGTGTGGCACTTCAACAAGCCGCGCGTCAACGACCTGCACCCGACGATGAAGCCCGTGGAACTGGTCGAGCGGGCGATTCGTAACTCCAGCCGGCCCGGCGATGTGGTGCTCGACCCCTTTGGCGGCTCGGGCACGACGCTGATCGCCGCTGAGAAGTCGGGGCGCCAGGCGCGGCTGATCGAACTCGATCCCAAGTACGTCGATGTGATTGTTCGCCGCTGGCAGGAATACGCCGGGGCACAGGCAGTCCGCGAAGCCGATGGAGTCCGGTTCGATGACCTGGTCTGCACAGCCGATGCTGCCGAAGCCAGTGATGTGAATGCCGAGGAAGCGCTATGAAGCAGTCGCGCTGGATGTCGCTGGTTGAGGCCGTGACCAATGTGCTGGTTGGCTATGGCGTGGCGGTGGCGACTCAATGGCTGGTGTTTCCCCTCTTCGGTCTGCACGCCACGCTGCAGGAGAACTTGGTGATCGGACTGATCTTCACCATCGTCTCCTGGATTCGAAGCTACCTGCTGCGCCGCGCGTTCGAGGGGCTACGCGGCATGGGCTGATCAGGCGGCCAGGGACTCTTCGACGATCTCGCAGTGGATCACGAAGCCGGTGAGGTAGGGCAGGCCCTTGGGGATGCCGTACTGTTTGCTGGTGCTGCGGCCAATCGTCCACCCCATCCAACGCTGGGTGGCGGCGTTGATCGCGTCCTGCAGGGCTTGTCCCTGGTACAGCCCGTTTTGCACATCGTCGGCAAAGTAGCGACCGTGGCGGCTGTCGAGGAAGGTGCGGACCGACTCGAGTGGCTGGCAGGTGGCGTCCGAGATGGCAGTCATCGCCAGGGGCCAGGCGGCTTCGGCCTGCTCGGCCATGGTTCCAAAGAACCCCCAATCGGTGACGGTCGGGGCGGGAATCTGGGTGGTGGTGTTCATCTCTGGCTCCTGGTGGTTGATCGTTGCGACACCTGTAGTAACGCGCTTCGGGCGATGGAAGCCAAGCGCCTGTTCGATCTTTTTGCGCTTGGCTCGGGGCCCTCATTCCATCGTGTCGGCGCGCACCAGTTCCGCCTGGGCGCTGGCGATCAGGTCCAGGCGCAGGTTCGGGGTGATGTTGCAGGCGAGTTCGTTCAAGGTCCAGTTCATCACATCGGCCTTGTCGCGCAGCGACTCGGCCTCCTCGAAGCGGCTGGTGTAGCGATCCAGTTCGCGCAAGGCTCGTTCCAGGGTGGATCGGGCTTGCGCCAGGGCCTCGCGGGCGCGGTGTTCGGCGTGCAGGGCTTGAAATTCGCGGGGGGTGTTCATGGTGTGCTCTCCTTTCGGTTGATCGTTGCGACACCTGTATGAATGAACGCGCTTCTCGCCACACGAGCCAAGCTCAATCTGCATCTCCCGGCAGGTCACCGGCAAGGCTGGCAACAGGTCTGCCGGGATCGGCTCGTCGGGCTGCGTGCTCACGCAGTGGCTTCCTCTGCGATGCGGTAGAGGCGCTGTCCTGCACCCGGCGTGCCAGCAGGGCCTTCGATCTTCTCGGAGACGATGGCCAGACCCAGTTTCTTCTTGAGCGCGCCGGCAAAAGTGCCGCGCACCGTGTGCGCCTGCCAGCCCGTGGCCTCGCAGATCTGCGCGATGGTGGCGCCCTCCGGGCGCTTCAACATCTCGATCACCAGCGCCTGCTTGCTATTGTCGCGGCCACGCTTGGGGGCGACATCGGGTTGATCCTGTTGCCAGCTGGCTTCGGCGGCGGCGACCGCTGCTTCCAGCTCCGGGTCGTCGGCCAGGGGCGGCGTGGCAACGCTGGTGGCCACCGTCGGCGGCAGCACATCTTCCGGCTGCGCCTCGCCCTTGATGATGGCGATGGCTGCTGGGCTCAGGCGCCACTGGCCGCCTTGCTGCTCGATCAACCCCCGCTGCGCGAGGCTGGCGATCATCTTGAGTTTGGCCCCGCCCTTGAGGTCGAGCAGCGGCTCGATCAGGCCGCCTGCATCGCAATGCGCGCGGGTGATGAGGTCGAGTTGGCGTTCGGTGATCGGGGTGGTTTGTGCGGACATGGTCGTGCTCCTCGTCAGGGGTTGAAGGTCAGGCGGCTTGCTGGCTGGTCGGTTGATCAGCGGCTTTTGCGGTGGCGTTTTGTCCTGCGGCCAAGCCAGCCTGGTAGGCGGCCATCAGCGCGCTCTTGACGCACCAGACGCCGACGTCGTGGAAGTCCAGGCGGTCATGGTTGCGGGTCTCCAGGGTCTCGATGAAGAGATGCTCCTGGGCGATCCGGGCGAGCAGCAGGTCGAGTTGCTGCGCGGCTCTAGTGGCGGTCTTGGTGGCGGATTTGCGCATCGTGGTTCTCCTTGGCGGGTGTTGTTGCGATGTCTGTATGAACGCGCTTGTCGTCAGAGAAGCCAAGCGCCGGTTTGATCTTTCTGCGCCTGGCGTGCCGCTCAATCTCGGCTGGCTTTGAGCACCTGGATGCCGGCCTGCGCCAGATCCAATGCTGCGCAACGAAACGCGTTCTCGGCGGCCCAGGGCGCGATGCGCACGTCCTCAAGCATCCAGTCGATGACTTGGGCGCTCTGGGCGCGCATCGCGGCGCAGGCGGCATCCATCTGCGCGGTCGTGGCCTGGCGCACCTCCGGGTAGAGGCGCACCAGCGAGGTCAAGGCGGCTTCGCCGAGCTTGTGGCCGAGGGTGTCGAGGCTCTGGGTGGTGTGGGTGTTCACGATGGTCTCCAGGGGGTTGTCAGGCGGCGATGTGGCGCTTGGCCAGTTCGATCTCGGCAGGCAGCCACAGCGTGGCGATTTCTTCCTCAAGGGCCTGGCGCCGACGCTCGGCGATCTCCTGCAGGGCGTCGATCTGTGCGAGCAAGGCGAGGAGGTCGTCGCGCTGGCGCAGGATGGGGCTGCCCACTTCGGGCAGCTGGTCAATCCAGTTCAGGCGGGTGGTGTTGGCGGTGTTCATGGTGTGCTCCGTGGGCATTGATGACATATGTATGAACGCGCTGTTGCCGATTGAAGCCAAGCGTTCGGTCCATCTATTTCGCATCGGAGTGGCTTGTGTTCGACACTGCTGAATCGGCGGCGGCATTGGTCGTGCAGTCCGCCTGGAAACGAGGGCTCGCGCCTGACCCCGTCCTCACCGTTGATGACTGGGCCAATCGCCACCGGATGCTCTCGTCGGTGGCTTCCGCCGAGCCGGGGCGTTGGTCATCCACCCGAACCCCCTACCTGGCCGAGATCATGGCGACCCTGTCAGTGACCTCCCGTGCCGAGCGGGTGGTGCTGATGAAAGGGGCTCAACTCGGGGGGACAGAAGCGGGATTGAACTGGCTGGGCTACGTGATTCACCACGCCCCAGGGCCGATGCTGCTGGTGCAGCCGACGGTGGAAGGCGCCAAGCGGGTCTCCAAGCAGCGCGTCGATGCGCTGATCGAAGCCAGCCCTGAACTCGCCAGCCGGGTGAAGGACCCACGAAGCCGCGATTCGGGCAACACCCAGCTGATGAAGGAATTCCCCGGTGGCGTGCTGATCATGACCGGCGCCAACAGTGCCGTGGGCCTGCGCTCGATGCCGGTGCGTTACCTGTTTCTCGATGAGGTGGATGGTTACCCAGGCGATGCCGATGGCGAGGGCGATCCGGTGGCGCTCGCCGTGCAGCGGGCGGCGACCTTCGTCAATCGCAAGGTCTATCTCTGCTCAACCCCGACGCTCAAAGGCTTCTCGCGCATCGAGGCGGCCTATCTGGAGTCAGATCAGCGGGTGTTCGAGGTGCCCTGCGATCACTGCGGCGCGCACAGCCAGATCCTCTGGCGTGACATCAAGTGGCCGGCCGGCAAGATGGCGGAGGCTTCCTGGCACTGCCCACACTGCGATGGCATCCATCCCGAGTACCGCAAACCGGCACTGCTGGCCAATGGCCGCTGGACAGCACGGGCCGAGGGCGATGGCAAGACGGTGGGCTTCCACCTCTCGAGCCTGTACAGCCCGTGGCTGACGTGGGGCGAGATCGCCCAGGAACACCACGCAGCCAAGGACGACCCCGTCAGATTGAAGGTGTGGGTGAACACCAAACTGGCCGAGACCTGGGAAGACCGCGAGGGCGAGACCTTGGATGCCGAAGGTCTGATGGAACGCCGCGAAGGCTATGGCCCGGCGATCCCTGCCGAGGTCGCACTGCTCACCTGCGGCATCGACGTGCAGGACGACCGGCTGGAGCTCGAAGTGGTCGGCTGGGGCCGGGACGAAGAGTCCTGGTCCATCGACTACAAGGTGCTGTGGGGCGATCCCTCGGCGCCGGACACCTGGTCGCAGCTGGATGCGTATCTCACCAACCGCTTCGAGCACGAAACGCTGGCCAACGGCCTGACCATCGAAGCGGCCTGCCTCGACACCGGCGGCCACCACACGCTGGCGGCCTACGCCTTCTGCAAGGGCCGGGAGAGGAAACGCATCTGGGCGATCAAGGGAGGCTCCGGCAAACGGCCCATCTGGCCCAAGCGCCCGAGCAAGGCCAACAAGGGCAAGGTCAATCTGTTCACGGTGGGCGTCGATGCGGCCAAGGAAGCCATCTACGCCCGCCTGAAGAAGTCCGAGGCCGGCGCTGGGGCGATGCATTTCCCGCTGGATCGTGACGCGCAGTATTTCGAGCAGCTGACTGCCGAGCGGATTCGCACTCGCTATGTGAAGGGTTTCCCGCAGCGCTTCTGGTGGAAGCCCGATGGTCGGCGCAACGAAGCGCTGGACTGTCGTGTGTACGCCTACGCCGCGCTGCACGGTCTGCTGTCGATGGGGCTGAACCTGAACAAACGGGTCGCGGCGCTACCGCCGGTGCCCACCAGTCGCCAAGGCAAGAGCACACCTGTTTCGGCCCCGATGACCGCCAGCCCGCGCCGTCGGCGCATGGCGATTGCGTCGAACTATGTGTGAGGGTGCCGGTTACTGGTAGTGGTAACGACAGGCGATCACCACCAGGGCCTGCTCATCCACGCAGTAGACCAGCCGGTGGGTGTCGTCGATGCGGCGCGACCAGAAGCCCGAGAGGTTTTCCTTGAGGGGTTCGGGTTTGCCAATGCCCTCGAAGGGGTGGCGCAGGCAGTCCTTGATCAAGGCATTGATGCGCTTGAGGGTCTTCTTGTCCTGGCCTTGCCAGTATTCGTAATCGTCCCAGGCGGCCAGGGTCCAGGTCAGTTTCAGCAGTTTTTCTTCAATCGGCATCAACCAGATCCTGCTGCTTGACCTGCCCCTGGCGGTACTGCTCGATGGAGCGGGCCAGGTGTGCTGCATTCGCAGGCGATTTGAGCAGATGGACGGTTTCCATCAGTCCGTTGAAGGTGTCCAGCGACATCACCACCGCATCGGGGGCATCCCGGCGTGCGATGACCGTGTAGTCGGCATCGTCGATGACCTGATCGATCACGTTTTTGAGGCTGTTTCGTGCCTCAGAGAAATTCACCACGCGCATGACGATGGCTCCTTTTGAGTTGTGCTATTTACTGCACAAGTCTAAGGCATTGCATGCACGTTTGCAAGGCAGGTACCCATGACCCTCGAACAACTCAAGGCCCAGCGGGAAGCCCTGCAGGCCGCCCGCTTCAATGGGGTGCTCACCGTGAAGGCCGGCGACAAGTGGGTGACCTACAAGTCGGACGCCGAACTGCAGTCGGCCCTTGGAGACCTGGATCGCGAGATCGCCAAAGCGGAAGGCCGCCCGCGTGCTCGTCGCATCCGCACTTACGCCGAGAAGGGGCTGTGATGAAGGCATTCCAGAACCTGCGGCGCAAAGTGGGTGCCATGATCGGCGGCTTTGAGGGCGGCCTATCCGCCCGCCGCCTCAAGACCTTCACCGCCAGCCGCGCGCACGTCAACACGCTGATCCAGGCCGCTGGCGCCGACATGACCGCGCGTGCCCGCTACCTCATCCGCAACAACGGCTACGCCGCCAATGCGGTCGAGTCCTGGGCCGGCAATGCGGTGGGCACGGGCATCAAGCCCTCCTCGGGCATTGTCGATGCAGTGCTCAAGGACCGGGTGCAACGGCTGTGGCTACGTTGGACCGATGAGTCCGATGCCGAAGGGCTGACCGACTTCTATGGTCAGCAGCGGCGGGCCGCCCGGGAACTGTTCATCGCCGGGGAAGTGTTCTTTCGCATCCGGCCACGTCGGCCCGAGGATGGTTTGAGCGTGCCGCTGCAGTTGCAGATGCTCCCGGCTGAGATGCTGCCGCTCAATCACAACCAGCTGCTGGAGAACGGTCACCGCATCCGCCAGGGCATCGAGTTCGACCGCATCGGTCGGCGTGTGGCCTACCACTTCCTGCGCCGCCACCCGGGCGACATCACCGATCCGGGGTTGGCCGGGGAAACCGTGCGGGTGCCGGCTGAGTCGGTACTGCACATCGTTGATCCGGTCGACGCTGGGCAACTCAGAGGCGTGTCACGTTTCTCTCCGGCGCTGGTGAAGCTGTTCTTGCTCGACCAGTACGACGACGCGGAGCTGGATCGCAAGAAGGTCGCAGCGATGTTCGTCGGCTTCGTGCGCCGGCCCGAGCGGGATTTCGACAACGGTGGCGAGACCGATGACCGGGGTGAGCCGTTACTGCCGCTCGAACCCGGGCAACTCCAGATCCTGGACGACGGCGAGGACATCACCTTCTCTACCCCGGCCGATGTCGGGGGCAACTACGAGAGCTTCCAGTACCGGACGCTCTTGCAGGTCGCTGCCGCCCTGGGGCTGCCCTACGCCAACCTGTCGGCCGATATGTTGAAGGCCAACTATTCGAACACACGCGCAGCACTCCTGGAGTTTCGCCGCCGCATCGAAGCCTTCCAGCACTCGGTGCTGGTGTTTCAGTTGTGCCGGGCGGTGTGGGCGCGTTGGATGGACACGGCGGTGCTCTCGGGGGCGTTGGACCTGCCGGACTACGAGCAACGCCGCGCCGACTACCTGGACTGCAGTTGGCTACCGCCCCGTTGGGACTGGGTCGATCCCTTGAAAGACATCCGAGCCGAGATCAACGCCATTGAGGCGGGACTCAAGTCGCGCACCCAGGCGATTGCCGAGCGAGGGTTTGATGCCGCGATGGTGGATGCCGAGATCGCTGGAGATCACCGGCGTGAGGACAGCCTGGGGCTGCGTTTTGGGCGTGAGCCCGTGCCGCCGCCCTCGAACTGAGGAATTCCCATGACCGATTTGCCTTACCTGGCGTCCCGCCTGTACGGGACGCCGCTGCTCGTTGCGCGCCCGAAACTCGAAGTCATTCTCGGGGTCGTGGCCCGGAAGCTCGCGGGCGACACGCTGGCCACACCACCGCCAGCCACGGCCGATGCCGGCATGACCGGTGGCCTCCACGTTCAGGACGGCATCGCCATCCTCCCGGTTCTCGGCACGCTGGTGCGGCGGGCTTCGTATATCGGCGCCGCCAGTGGCCTCACCAGTTATCACGACATCGAGGCCATGGCCGAAGCGGCTTTTTCCGACCCGCAGGTCCGCGCGGTGTTGCTGGAGATCGACTCCAGCGGTGGCGAGGCGGGCGGCGTGTTCGATCTGGCGCAGCGTCTGCGGCAGCTGGCCCAGACCTCCGGCAAACTCCTGTGGGCCATTGCCGATGAAGCCGCGCTCTCAGCCGCTTACGCGATTACCGCTGCCGCCGACCGGATCTGGCTCACCCGCACCGCCGAGGTGGGCTCGATTGGCGTGGTGGCGGTGCACATCGACGAGTCGGTGGCCGATGCCAAGGCCGGTCTGAACTACACCTTCCTGCACGCCGGCGCCCACAAGATTGACGGCCATCCGCACGCACCGCTGCCGGCACCAGTCGCCGCCGACATCCAGGCCGATATCGATCAGCTGCATGACCAGTTCATCGCGCTGGTCGCTGGGTTCCGCCGCCTGACCTCAGAGGTCATCCGCGCCACCGAAGCCCGTGTCTATCGCGGCGAGGCCGCTCTCCAGGCGGGGCTGGCCGATCAGATCGGCACCCGCGCCGAGGCAATCACGGCCCTGCAACGCCAGCTGGCCATGAGTGCTGGACGCAGCTTGCGCAACCAGGCCGCCGCGCTGTCGGCGGCACGCACCATCCCTCGATCCCAACTTTCCCAGCAGGAGATCTACATGAATGACCAAAGCACTGTCTCGCCGGTGGACAACACCCAAGAGAACACCACTCCGAACGCAGCCCCGGCCCCGGTGCAGCCACCGCAAACCCCGCCGCTCGATGAAGCGGCCATCACCGCCCAAGTCGAGCAACGTCTGCGCCGCCAACTCGCCGAGCTGACCGAGATCGCCGCCCAGGCCAAGCGCCTCGGGGTCACCGTCGATCCGGCGCAGGCCCTGGCCCGTGGCGTCACCCCGGACGCGCTGCGCCAGTCGGTACTGAAGCAGGCGGCCGAACGCGATGTGGCGCAAGACATCGTGGCCCAAGCACCGGCGCAACCCACCTCGAAACCCCAATCCGTCGCTGACAGCCCCTTGGTTAAAGCGGCCCAAGCCTATGGAGCCCGTAAATGAGCACACCTTTGATTTCCCCGTCGACGCTGGGTGACCTCATCAAGCGCGAGTCTGATCCGGACTACACCCGCGAGACCGTGACCCTGAAGGCTGGCGCCGGTTATCCGCTGGGTGCCGTGCTCGGTCGCATCACCGCCACGGGCGTCTATGTCTTGTCGCCGGCTGCTTCGACAGCCGGCCTGGAGGGCGCTGAGATCGCCTCGGCCGTGCTGCTGAACCCGGTGGCCGCCAGCGACACCGACACCCAAGCCGTCGTGCTTGCGCGCGGCCAAGTCATCGTCGCCGACCGTGCCTTGGCCTTTGATGCCTCCGTGGCGGACGCCGCCGCCCAATCCCTCAAACACCAGCAACTGGCTGCCCACGGCATCGTCGTGCGTCCGGTCGCTTGATCTCACTTCCCAGGAGTCTTGATATGACCGTGATCGTCAATCCTTTCGACGCCGGCGGCTTCACGCTGGCCGAGATGTCTGCCGCCATCCAACTGCTGCCCAACCCCTATGGCCGGGTCGGCCAGCTGGGGCTGTTCGCGCCCGAGCCCATCTCGCAGCGCAACGTCACCATCGAGTCCATTGAAGGCGAACTGCGCCTGTTGCCGGCGGTAGCGGTGGGTGCGCCAGCCACCGTGGGTACCACCGACAAGCGTGAAGTGCGTTCTTTCTCGGTGCCGCACATCCCGCACAACGATGTGGTGCTGCCCGAGGAAGTGACCGGCATCCGGGGGCTGGGCCTCGCGGCCAGTGAAGACCCGCTGGTCACCGTGATGACCCGCAAGCTCGCCCGGATGCGCGCCAAGCATGCGCAGACGCTGGAGTACATGCGCGTGAATGCCTTGTTGGGCGTGACCAAGGATGGTGCGGGCAATGTCCTCTACGACTGGCACACCGCCTTTGGTCTGACCAAGAAGTCGGTCGACTTCAAGTTTGCCGAAGACAAGGATCTGGTCATCCGTTGCACGCAAGTGGCTCGCCAGATCGAGGAGAACCTCAAAGGCGAGATGATGACCAGCATCCACGCCCTGGTCAGTCCCGAGTTCTTCGACAAGCTCGTCACCCACGCCTCGGTCGAGAAGGCCTACACCTTCTACCAGGGCACAGCCGGCACCAACCCCTTGAAGGACGATGTGCGCCGGGGTTTTCGCTTTGGCTCCATCTTGTTCGAGGAGTATTTCGGCACCGTCACGCTTTCCACGGGTGACACCGTGCGGCTCATCCCTGAGAAGGAGGGCATCGCGTTTCCGCTGGGCACCTTCGATACCTTCCGCACCTACTTTGCGCCCGCGAACCTGATGGAAGCCGTCGGCACCTACGGCCAAGAGCTCTACGCCTACCAGCTCGCACGGCCCAACGGGACCGGCATCGACATCTACACCCAGTCCAATCCGCTCCCCATCGTGAAGCGCCCGGCGCTCACGGTGCGGCTGCATTCGAGCAATGGCTGGTGATCGCCATGACGGTTTTTGGTGACCTGACCCAAGCCATGTCCGCCATCGTGCTCACCACCTTTGGTGAGCCGGTGGTGTTTCATATTGAGGGGCAAGCCGAGGCGCTGCCGGGCCGGGGCGTGTTCTCGGCGGCGCACCAGGAGGTAGATGCCAGCACGGGCGTGCCGGTGTCCAGCGTGCAGCCGGTGCTGGAGGTGCGGCAGGCCGACCTGCCCGCCACGCCGACGGAAGGTGATGCCGTCACCGTGCAAGGTGTGCTCTACCTGATCGTCGAGGTGCGACCCGATGGCCATGGCTTTCTGAAACTGATGCTGCACAAGGGAGGCAGTGGCCATGAAGCATCCACGCACCCTGATCCGTGAGGCGGTGGCGGCGTTACTTTCGGCAAATTTGCCGAAGGTGGATGCGCGCATCACCGCTTCGCGCATCAGCATCCACCGCAGTACACCGCTCTTTGCCGGCAAGTTACCGGCCATCCTGATCTACACCCGCGACGAGCGTATCGAGGATCAGCCCAATGCCGATCCGGGGCTGCGTTACCGCAAGCTCGAACTCTCCGTCGAGATCATCGCCAGTGGCGACGCCGCTGCCGAAGAGGCCGATGTGCTGGCGCAGGCGGTGGAAGCCATCCTCGATGCCGATGAGACCTTGGGACTGCTGGTCGAAGGCACGCGCCTCACCCGCACCGAGGTGGATCAAGGCGGTGAGGGTGATACGCCGGTGCTGGCCGCTCGCCTGTCGTTCGAGGTCAGCTACTGGACCCGGCCCGCGGAAACCCCCGAAGGCGAACTGCCGCTACAGGTGCTCTACAGCTGGGTGCCGCGCATCGGGCTACCCCATGAACCGGATTACGCCCCCCTGCTCGACCCAACTGGAGCCACGCCATGAGCGAACGCCATCTGCACCCAACTGGAGCCACGCCATGAGCGAACGCCATCTGCACCAGGACATGACCGAGGCCGAGCGGCGGCTGAGCAATCTGGTGATGCTGGGGCAAGTGGCCGAACTCGATGCGAAGAAGGCCCGGGTGCGGGTGCAGGCGGGTCCCATCCTCACGGCCTGGCTGCCGTTCGCCACCGTGCGCGCCGGACCGGATCGGACCTGGCACGCCCCGGAGCCCGGCGAACAGGTGGTGCTGGTGGCCCCCGGCGGCGATCTCAACCAAGCCGTGGTGGTCGGCTCGCTCTACCGCGCAGCCTATCCCCCTCCAGCCGACAACGCCGACATCAGTCGCACCGAATGGAAAGACGGTGCATCCCTCGCCTATGACCGGCAGCTGCACCATTGGCGTTTGTCGGTACCTGGTGGCGGCAAGATCGTGCTGGAAGTGGGGCCGAGCAAGATCGAGATGAGCGATGCAGGCATAAAAATCACTGGCCCGCGCATCGATCTGAACTGAGGTGATGGATGGCAACCTGGACACCTGACCCGGCAATCATCCCCTGGCTGGAGGTGGTGGCCAACGCCACCTTCGTCGCCGCGCCCATTGTGGCCGTCGACGAGAACGGCACACCGGCCAGCCACTACGACGTCGAGATCGTCGGTCCTCGGTCCAAGATCATCGGCCTGCAGCTCAGCCAGGACGAGGCCGGGTTGGTGATCGCCGTGCCGCAGGTCATCACGGGCCTGTATCCACCGGTGGAGATCGAGTACCAGGCCCCACTGGCTGACGGCGGTCGGCAAACCGGTTTTTGTTGGGACTTCCCGGAGATTCCTGCAGAGGCCGACGAGATCATCTGCTTTACGCCGCGCAAGGCTCCCTCGCTCGACTGGACCTTCCGGGTCACCGCGTACTTTGCGCAAGGGTCACACATGGCGGACAGCGCCGAGTTCATCCTGCGCGTGCGTGCCGACTGGACACCCGGGCGTGATGCATTGAAGGAGGCTGTTGATGCCCGCCGTCACCAAGTTCGCCAGTGAGTGCTCGGGGCACGCGTGTTGGCCGCCCCGGCCCAATATTCAGGGCTCGCCCAACGTCTTCGTCAATGGCATCGCGGCGCACCGGCAAAGCGATGCCTGGGCCACGCACTGCTGCGGCAAGTCCTGTCACGACGGGAAACTCGCCGCCGGCAGCAGCACGGTCTACTGCAACGACCTGCAGTTGTGCCGCATCGGTGATCCGGTCAGCTGCGGTTCGGTAGCGGCCAGTGGGAGCCAGAACGTCTTTGCGGGTGGGTAGGCAACAGCTGAGACTCGAGCGCGACGTAATTGCGCAAATTTGCGCATTTATCCGAATGGGATGAAGGGGGTGCTTTGCGATGAATGGCTTCAACGCCCACACCGGCCAGCCCCTCTCTGGCCTCGACCACCTGCGCCAGAGCATCGCCGACATCCTCTCCACGCCCCTGAACACCCGAGTGATGCGCCGCGACTATGGCTCGCGCTTGCCGGATCTGATCGATCAGCCCATCACCCCGCGATTGGCGGTGGAACTCTACGCCGCTACCGCCGAGTCGCTACGGCGCTGGGAGCCCCGCTTCAAACTCACTCGCGTGCGCCTGACCGACGCCCGCGCCGGCTGGGTGGAACTGACCCTGGAGGGTGAAGTGCGGCTGCAGGGCTTCGAGGGCCAGACGGTGACCTTGTCCGGACTGAGCATTGGCACTGGAGGACGTCCATGAATTTCACACCCTCCCTGGCGCCAGAGCTCGCCGGCCTGCCCACGCCGCAGGTGCTGGAGACGCTACGCTTCGAGACCGTGTTCGATGCGCTGCTGCGCGACTTCCGGCTGCGCTACCCGCAGTACAGCGCGCTGCTGGCCTCCGACCCGGCGATCAAGCTGATCGAGGTGGCGGCTTACCGCGAGTTGCTGCTGCGCGCCCGCATCAACGAAGCCGCGCGGGCCAATCTGCTGGCCTTTGCGGTGGGCAACGACCTGGAGCACCTGGGGGCCTTCTATGGCGTGACCCGATTGCCGCAAGAACAGGACGAGCCGCTGCGTCGGCGCATCCGCGCCCGGATCATGGGCTTTGCGAATGCAGGCGGTGCTGCGCACTACCGCTACTGGGCACTTTCAGCCTCTCCTGAAGTGGCCGATGTCGCCGTCGACAGCCCCGGCCCCGGTCGGGTGCGCATCAGCGTGCTGCCCACGGGCCACAGCGACACCGTCCCCGAGGCCTTGCTGGAGACGGTGCGTGCGACGGTGCTGCGCGACGACGTGCGGGTGCTGACCGACACCGTGGAAGTGGTGCCAGTCAGCCTGGTGCCGGTGACGGTCTCCGCCCAGATCTGGCTCTACCCCGACACGCCGATGGTGGTGTTCGACGGACTGGCACCGCGTCTGACCCGCGAGCTCGCCCAGGCCGCTGTGCTCGGCTGGGACCTCACCCGTTCCTGGCTGATCGGGCAACTGCAGCAAGCCGGCATCCACAAGGTCGAGCTGATCAGTCCGGACGCCGACATCCGCATTCACAGCACCCAGGCGGTGCGCTTGACCGACGTCCAGCTGACCTTCGCGGGCAGAGACCGGTAAGCGCACCGCCCTGGGGTTTCTCTACCCAGGAGGGCGCATGACATCGGATCATCTGCTGCCGCCCAACGCCACGGCGCTGGAGCGCTCGCTGTCGCTCTCGACCGATCTGCTGACCCGGCTGGGGGGCGAGACTGAGTCCCTCAAGGGGTTCAAGACCGACCCCGCCGACAGTCTGCTGCCGTGGCTGATCTGGGAGTACGGACTCGGGGAGCTCTTACCCTACCTGCCCGATCCTCGCCGGGCGATTGCCGAGGGCATCCGCTGGCAACGCCTGCGGGGCACGCCAGCGGCACTTACCACAGCGCTATCCTGGATCGGTGCGACCGCCACGGTTGAGCAAGAAACCCCCGGCATTCACTTTGCCGAGTTCCAGTTCGATCCGGGCCGAGTGTTGGATGACGATGCCCTCATCGCCAACCTGATCGCCATCGCCCGGCTGTCGGCGCCGGCCCGATCCCGCCTGTCACGCATTCATCACGGCTGGGACTTGCGCCGACTGGTGCTCGATGAGAGTCGGTTGGGCGAAGCGCTGCTGTCGGACCACAGCGGCGTGTTCTGGCGGGATGGGCAGACCAAGTTGTCGTTTGGTAGGAGTTGCCAATTGGCAACTCCACCCTTGGATTTCGGTGTGGTTCCCGTGCGAGAAGCGGTGCGCTTTGCGGTGGCGCGCTTGATGGATCGCTACCTGCTGAGCTTCTCGGCCTTGGGCGATCCGGGCCACACGCCCAATGAAGAGATCCTGCATTCGCACCTGTTTACGCTGGCCAATGCACTGGGGGTGCCCGACCCGGTTGGGATGGTGCCTGAGCGCAAGTTCTGCCGGGCGATGGTGGTGCTCTCCGACAGCACCACTTTGGGCGACATCAACGCCAACCTGCCCAGATTCGTGTGGCAGGAGGTGGGCCAGACTATCACCTTGGGCGATGGCAATCCCTTGTCCGCCACGCCACACCGGCTGATCCGCGTAGCGGTGCTGGAGCGATGCGCGCGCAGCCATCCGGGTGACCTGGTCGTGCCGACCCTGGCGATGTACGGCCAGCATGATCGGCAATCCACCCACCGGGTCCAGGCCCGCGCCGATCAGGCGCTGGGGATGTGGGCCTTGGGCGAATCGGTGCCCAGCCTCGACCGGGGCTTTCTGGTGCGGCAGCACAGCCCCAGCAATGCGCCGCTGCCCGATGCAGCGGGTTGGCGTGCGCGCCTGTACCAGCAGGCGCAAGTGGTGCTCTCCGAGGTGACGCTGGGCGATGTGAACAGCCGCACCCCACGTCGGGCCATCTATCGCACTCGGCCTGTTGCCCGACTGGGTGACCTCACCTTGGGTGATCTGGCCGAGATCGAATGGCGGCCACTCACCGAGATGCAAATTTGCACATCGGTACTGACGCCGCCACTGCCCTATGTCTTTGAAGCGGCACAACCAAGCCTGTTGCGTCTGCTGACCCGCAGTGCTGAAGCCGGCAGCGCTTCACAGGTGTTGCCTGCACGCGTGTCGGTCCTCAGTACCCGCGCCATCTGGCAAGGCCAAACCTGGACCGGCGTGCGCTGGCCACGTTCAACCTGGACCGACACCCGCGAGCTGATCGGCAGCGCCCACAGCACGCAGTCCTGATTTCTTGACCCTCTTCATTTCCTGGAGCACCCGATGGCCATCCTGACTGCCAGCGGTCGCGCTGCGCTTGCCGCCGCGATCAAAGAACAAACCCTGCATCTCGCCCTGGGCGAAGGTGATCCGCTGTGGGACACCACCAAGGCGATCAGCACGCCTTTTGACGAGGCTGGGGTGATCGAGCTGGGCTTTACGCACCTGGCCGACATCCGCGTCACCTCGCTGAATGACCAGACCGAGTACGCGCTCGACATCGACTACAGCGCTAATGCCCGTGAGGGCGTGATCCGCCGTCTGCCGGCCAGCGCCATCCCCGAAGGCGGTGACGTCACGGTCCACTTCAAGATCTCGCACCCACCCGAGTCGATTGGCCAGACGGCGCTGCTGCGCGAAGTCGGCCGCCGGGTGGTGGACGAGGTGCATTTCGTTGCCGCCGATCCCGAGGGCGAGATCGTGGTGCCGACCGGACGCTACCGGCTGGTCACCGAGCCCACGAACCACCTTTTCATCCGGGTGCGTTTCGACTTCGAGGATGCCGCGACCTCCATCGTGCGCGAGCAAGGCCTCTTCGTTGCCACCCAGACCGATCCGCAATTGCCCATCGGGCAGAAGTTCTTCATTCCAGCCCAGATCACCGATCCGGGCATTTTGCTCGTGCTGCAGAACTCGGTGCCCATCGTGCGCCAGCCCTCAACGCGCGAGACCTTCGAATTCGTCGTCACTTTCTAATCCGCGAGGCCATCCATGATCGAGCGTTACTACAACCTGTTTGACCCGGCCAAGCACTACACCCAGCTCTTGTTCCGCGCCGGCGATGGTCTGCAATCGCGGGAATTGAATGAGATCCAGACCACCCTGATCCACCGCCTGCAAAGCGTGGCCGATGCGCTGTTGAAGGACGGCGACATCGTCAGCGGGGCCAACTTGCAGATCGATGCCGACACGGGTCTGGTCACCCTGGAGGCGGGTCGCGTCTATCTGCGAGGCGCCGTGCGCGAGGTGCCTGCCACCGCGTTCACAGTGCCGGTCGATGGGCGTGTGGCCGTCGGCGTGCGCTTTACCACCCGCACCGTCACCGAACTCGAAGACCCCAACCTGCGCGAGCCGGCCGTCGGCGTGCGCAACTACCAGGAGCCCGGAGCCGGGCGATTGCAGGAGACCCTCGCCTGGGGCTGGGAAGGTGCAGGCACCAGTGATGGCCAGCCCGGTGACTTCCATGCCGTCTATGCGCTGGACAACGGCCTCCTCGAGAACCGCCGCCAGCCGCCGGTGCTCGATGGCGTGATTGCGAGCCTGGCGCGCTACGACTATGACGCCAATGGCCACTATGTCACCGAAGGGCTGGGCGTCCGATTCCTCAGTACCGATGCCCAAGAGCACATCTTCTCGGTGGCCGAGGGGCGCGCCAACATCGACGGTTTCAAAGTCGAGCGCAGCCAATCGCAGCGCCTGCGTCTGCCCATCGATCCGGATCTGCAACGGGTGTCCTCGGAACCGCAGGTGTTCAATGACAGCGGCGATGGCTCCATGGTGGTGACCATCAACCGGCCCCCGCTCGCCCAGGTGCTCGACATCAAGGTCACCCAGCAGAAGACCGAGACGGTGGTCCATGGCGCCTTCACCGGCAGCCGCGATGTGCTGACCGAGCCGACGGTGGTCGCCGTGCTGGAGGTCAAGCAAGGCACCACCACCTACACCCAGGGCACCGACTACCGGGTCGTGGGCGATGAGATCGACTGGAGCCCGGGCGGGGCCGAACCCGCCCCCGGATCGAGCTACCAGGTCACCTACCAGTACATCGCCAGCATCACCCCGACCGAATTGACCGACACTGGCTTCAAGGTGACGGGCGTGGTGCAGGGTTCCACGATGTACATCGACTACCAGTGGAAGCTGCCGCGCGTGGATGTGCTGGCGCTCACCGCCGATGGCCAGGTCGAGCGCATCAAGGGGATTTCGCAGGTGAGAAACCCCGTCGCCCCCACCGTTCCAGCCTCGCGCCTGGCGCTGGCCGAGATCGCCTATGACTGGCGCAGTGGCGCGACGCCCGAGGTCAGGAATGTGGCGATTCGCACCATCAAAGTCTCGGAATTGACTGCGATGCAGCGCCAGATTGCCGACCTCTATGACCTGATGGCGCTCGAACGCCTGCGGGTCGATGCCAACATCCGTGAGCCCGCCGCCAAGAAGGGACTGTTCGTCGACAACTTTCTGGATGACGATCTGCGCGACCAGGGTGTTGCGCAGACCGGCGCGGTGGTGGCGGGTGTCCTGGCCCTGCCGATCACGGCCTCGGCGCAGCACGCCAAGGACAACGGCAACGCCCTCATCACGCTCGACTACACGCTCACGCCAGTGGTGGAACAGTTGGCCCGTACCGGGTCGATGAAGATCAACCCCTACCAGGCCTTCGAGCCGGTGCCGGCCCGGGTCACCTTGAACCCGGCCGTCGACCAGTTCACCGTCACCCACACCACCTGGGCCTCGGACGTGACCGAGCGGCTGGTCATCGGCAGTGGAGTGTTCGAACAAGTGGTCGAGACCCGCCGCTCGGAACAGGTGCTGGCCTCCTCAAGTGAGGAAGCCCAATTCCTGCGAAGCCTCAATGTCGACTATCGGGTGGAAGGCTTCGGTCCCAGCGAGGCGTTGGCACAACTGCGCTTCGATGGCATCGGGATCAGCCAGCCTGCGGGCACGGCGGCCAATGCTGCGGGTCTCTTGACCGGTACTTTCCAGATTCCGCAAGCCATCCCGGCTGGGGCGAAGCTGGTGGAGTTTCTCGGGGCCGGTGGCAGTTACGGCTCGGCGACCTACGTCGGTCGGGGTCAGATCGTCACCGAAACCCGTCGGCGCATCCTGACCACGGTGGTGCGCCGCTGGGACCCACTGGCGCAAACCTTCACGCTGCCCGAGCGCCGGACCATCGGCGGGCTGGAACTGTGGTTCACCACCAAGGGCGGCACCGCGCCGGTGATCGTGCAGATCCGCGAAACGCAGGTCGGCCTCCCGACGACCACCGTGCTGACTGAAGGTCGCCTGGCGGCTGCGGACATCAAGACCGATGGCAACCCGACCCGAATCACCCTCGACCCGGTGGCGCTCGACGCGAACCGCGAGTACGCCCTGGTGGTGCTCACCGATGACGCCAACCACGCGGTGTCGGTGGCTGAACTGGGTAAATACGACCCGCGCACTGGCTGGGTGACGGCACAGCCCTACCAGATCGGTGTGCTGCTCTCGTCCTCCAACGGCATCACCTGGACACCGCACCAGACGCAGGACCTGACCTTCCGGCTCTTGGGTTGCCGCTTCACGCAAACTTCCAAGACGGTCAGTTTGGGTCAGTACACGGTGACCAATCTGTCCGATGTGATGGCGCTCGCCGGCGTCGAGCGTCCGGCCGCTGGTACCGACGTGCAGTTTCTGGCGACCGATGCCCTGGGGCGGATTGTCACCTTGTCGGAAGACCGGGGTCTGGCCTTGAGCGAGAAGCTTTCCGGCAACTTGGCCGTGTCGGCCCGGCTGACCGGTACCGAAACCGCCAGTCCGATCCTGTATCCGGGCACCCAGCTGGTGTTCGGCACGCTGGAGGCCGCTGGCGACTACCTGTCGCGGGCGATTCCGGCTGCGGCCACCTTCAACGTGGCGGTGACGTTCGATGCCCTGACACCTGGGACCTCGAGTGTCTCGGTGCAGGCCGAGTCCGGTACGCCGGGCAGCTTCGTTCCGCTGACCTTGGACAAGGGTGTGGAGGTGGGCAACGGCTGGGTGGAACGCACCTACAAGGCCAACAGCCTCGTCGGCGTCGGGGCGGATCGCACCTCGCGCGTGAAGCTGGTCTTGGCAGGCAATCCGCAGCACCGACCCTTCGTGCGCAACCTACGCGTGATCGTCACCTGATGGAGGTGAGCGATGGATTTTGAACGTACTCCGGTACTGAATCTGCCGCTGCCGCACCCGGATCACCTGCTCTCGGACGATGTGCTGCGCCTGCGCGAGGCCTTCACCACCCTGGATGCCGGGTTCGGCCAGCAGCGAACCGAGGTGCAGGCGGCCATGGCGCAGACGCGCAGCGAGGTCGATGCGGCGCTGGTGGCCACCACCACGGCGGTCGCCGACGCGCTCGATGAAGTCAGCGCTGACGTGCTGCGCCGCATCCGCCGCCTGCAGTTGAACCAGTTGCTCAATCTCGATCTTTGAGAGGATTTTTTCCATGCCCATTTCAACGCAACTCCAGGCCCAGATCGATGCGATCCAGACGCGCATCGACACCCTGGCACCCAGTGCCACGCCCGAGGACATCGTGATGCTGGCCAAGGCCGTCGAGGCGGTCGGCGGCCAGGCCACGGTGTTCGATGTGATCGACACCGGCCAGCAGCAAAAAGCCGAACTGATCGCCACCGCCGATCTGAAATCCGCCGAGGTCGTCGCCACCGGTGACACCCAAGTGGATCGGGTCGCCCAGCAGGGGGACATCAAGTTCAATGAACTCAGTCAGGAGGTGCAGCGCTACGCGGCGTTCGGGGGCGCAACTCCCAACGCAGCCGGCTCGCTCGGGATGGTGCCGGCCCCGCAGGCGGGCGAAGACCGGCGCTTCCTGCGCGGCGATGGCGCCTGGCGTTTCCCCGGCGAGATCCCGATTGGCGGCATCGCGCTGATCCACCCCAATATGGACACCAGCCGCTACCTGCCGGCCGAGGGCGGCACGGTTCTGATTGCGGACTACCCGGAGCTTTTCGAGGTGCTGGGGCAGTCACCCAACAATCTGCCAACGCCTTCAGTCGGCAATACGGTGCTCTCCGGCGAATCGCCCGGCTATGGCAGCAACCGTGCAGCGGCCGTCAACGGCGAACGTGTCGTGATCGTGCGTTCAGGCTCCAACGGTATTCAGTATTCGAACAACGGGGGCCAGAACTGGGCCAACGCCCAGATCGGCGCACTGGGCTTCCAAGGCCCGTATTGGCCGGCGATCTCGGATTCAGCCCGCACCGTGGGCTGGGTCAATTACGACACGGCCCCGAGCCCCGCCGTGGTGCGCTGCCAGTTCACCACGGCCGCGACCTTTGGCGCTTGGACGAATTTCGTGACCGGCGCCGGCGATCAGTTCGACGTCACCTGGGCCAGCATCGTGGTGGGCCTGCCCCAAGGGGTGGCCTTCATCGACAAGAAGTCTGCGGCCGCCCAGATCCTGTTCAAGTATGTGCAAGATGGCGCTTCGGCGATCACCCGCGAGGTCAATCTCACCGTCACGCTCGACACGCGCATCACGCAAGCCCGGGGCGCCCTGCGGGTCGGCAACAGCCTCTATCTGCTGGTCGACAACGGCAGCAGTTGGAATGCGCTCTATCGCACGACGGATGCCGGCGTGACCTGGAACAAGGTCTTTGAGGGGGCCACAAGCTGGGGTGATCACGCCGTGCAGCAGCGCTCGAACGGCAGCTTCAATCGCCAGGACACTGGCCAGCCCTCCTATGTGGAGAACGGCATCGGCATTCTCCACTACGGCAATCAGCTGCTCTTGATTGCCGAGGACGGGACACTGACTGCGGTCAATCAGCCCAGTGGCCACACCCTGATCGCCGGCAGCGTTCACTTCGTGGCGGGCTTTTACTACGCAGCGAGCGGCAATGCCGTGTTCCGCACGGCGGACTTCAGCAGTTGGGAGCAGGTGGCTACCGCCAGCCAGATCCTCGGGGCCACGGGCACGCTCGCCCGGATGTGGGTGCATCCGGGCACCGGCAGTTTCGGTTTCTACTCGGGACTTGGCACGCTGACGCTGGTGCAGACCCGGGACTTCGTGAGCTTCAAGCGCAACAGCCGACCGTCACGCTGGAGCACCAGCATCGTGCTGCGGCGCTTCAATTACACCGGAGACCGCTTCGTCTGGTTGATCGCCGAGTCGAGCAACAACAGCTACTACTTCGACTTTGCGCTGTTCGATCTGGTGAGTGGGCGCCTTTACGCCAACAACTACTTCTCGAATTACGGCGCTTCGATTTACGGCTACTGGCTGTTACCGCTCTCGGGCGGTCGCTGGCTGCACTTCACTCAGCATTCGAGCAGTTACTACGTCAACGTGGCCAGTAGCGCGAGCCTCTACAGCTACAACCTCGCCACCGAGTTTCGGCTGCCCACCAGTACCGGCGAGTTCGGTGCGGTCGGCGCCTACGGCAACCAGACCGGTTGGCTCTACAGCACCGACAGCAGCAGCCGGGGTGGCTACCGCTATTACGTGCGCGCCCAGTAATGGCTCCAGTAATGGCCCCGAACAAGGAGATCAACGATGCGAACGATTTACCAGATCGACCACGGTTTCTTGGGTGAAACGGCCGAGGTCGCGCCGGGTCAGCCGGCACCGGCGGGTTGGACCTTTACCGCACCGCCCAAGATTCCACGCGGCAAGGCCGCAAAGTGGGATGGGGAGCACGGCAGTGGCTGGACGCTGGTGCCCAGTGCCGAAGAGAAGGCCGCGCAGTCGGCCCGCGAAACGCTCCAGCAGGTGCAGCAGCTACGCGAGCGGCTCGCTGCCGTCGATGCCGAGCGCGATGCCCGGATCGCCCGAGGCAAACCGCACACCTTTCCGGATGGCACAACCGGCACCGTACAACTGCGCCACGAGCGCGACAGCGTGAACATCAATGCGGTGGCCACCGCCGGCACGGCACTGGTGGCAGCCGGAAGTGACGGTACGGTGGCGTTTCGAGATGCCGAGGATGTGACCCACACGCTCACCGGGCCTGAGGCCGTGCAGTTTGGCCTGGCCGTGATGCAGTGGGTGTCGGCGCATTACGCCGCCGCCTGGGCGCACAAGGATGCAATCCGCTTGCTGGCCGATGGCACCGATCTTGCCGCCTTGGCGAACTACGACATCCAGACCGGCTGGCCGCAAGCGCAGGGCGAGGAGGCAACGCCATGAGGGCAGTCATCCTGCACCGCCTGTCGATGCTCGGGCTGTGGGGGCTATGCCAGATCGCCGCTGTAATCGCGTCACTGTGGATGTTGGCTGCCGCCTTGGTCGGGAGCCGACGGGCCTGGACCCTGGCGGTCGCACACGACCAGCTGGCTAATGCCGCTTTCGGCGGGCACGAGGACGAGACGCTCAGTAGCCGTGCCGGCAAGGCCGCGCGTGAAGGCCAGCGCTGGGCTTGTGTGCTGTGTCGGCTGCTGGACCGGCTCGATCCGAACCACTGCGAGAAGGCCATCGAGTCCGATGAGGGCAAGCCGGCCATCTGAACGCTCAACTTCTCGCTCCCCCACTCCACCATTCCCCCCGATTTATTCCGCCCATGGGCGGATTTTTTGTTTCTGGAGAACCGCTATGGCAGACCGATTCCTGCACGGGATTGAACTCATCGAGATCGAGGACGGCGGGCGCACCGTGCGCACCGTCAAGTCCTCGGTCATTGGCCTGGTGGGCACCGCGCCCGATGCGGCCCCGGCACGCCACGCCACCCTCACGGTCGGCACGGGCGATGCCAGTTTCACGGTGCGCGCCCAACAGGCTGGCATCGTGGGCAACAGCCTGCGCCTGGAACTGCGCCCGGCCACCACCCCGGGCCAGCCGCTGGCGATCACGCTCGACACCCGCACGCCGGGGATGACGCTGATCCTGGTGACGCTCGCGAGCGATGCCACCGGCCAGCGTGCCAGCACTGCGCTGGAAGTGGTGACGGCCCTCAACGCTGACGAGGCGGTATCGGCCTTGATCACCGCCGAAGTCGGGGATGGAACCGGCGCCGGAATCCTGGCCTCGACCCTGGGCTCCAAGCCCCTGGTGGGCGGCATGGATGAACCGTTTCCGCTCAACGTCCCGGTGCTGGTGACCAACCGGCGCCTGACCGCGCACCTGGGGGCATCCGGGACGCTGCCCTGGGCGATCACCGGCATCTACGATCAGGCCACTCCCTTCATCTATGTGGTGCGGGTGCCCGAGGGCGACACGCTGGAAGCCACGATCAGCCACGTCATCGGGGGGCACGACGCCGAGACCGGCCAGCTCTCGGGGATCGCCGCGCTGATGCAGACCCGCGCCGAGATGAAGTCGCGCATCCTGATCGCGCCGGGCTTCTCGCAGTTCAAGCCGGTGGCCGATGCCTTGCTGTCGGTGGCGAACAAGACCCGCGCGGTGGCCGTGCTCGATGGCCCCAACACCAACGACGAGGCCGCCATCGACTACCGCAGCCAGTTTGGTTCGGATCGGGCCTACCTGGTCGATCCGTGGCTGGTGGTGCGCAAAAAGGATGGTTCGGAAGTGGCTGAGCCGCCTTCGGCGCGCGTCGCCGGGCTGATCGCCCAGTCCGATGAGAACCGGGGCTTCTGGTTCAGTCCGTCGAACCAGGTGGTGCTGGGCGTCTTGCGCACCGCGCGGCCCATCTCCTGGGTGATCAATGACCCGGACACCCAGGCCAACTACCTGAACGAGTTCTCGGTCACCACTTTCATCGCGCAGGACGGCATTCGCCTGTGGGGCAACCGCAGCTGCGCCACCGACAGCCGCTGGGCTTTCCTCAGTGTTCGGCGCACCGCCGACATGATCAACGAGTCGCTGGTGCGCGCCCACCTGTGGGCGGTGGATCGCAACATCACCCGCACCTACATCGACGAGGTGGTGGAGATGACCAACGCCTACCTGCGGCAATTGAAGGCCCGCTCGGCCATCCTCGGCGGGCGCTGCTGGGCCGACCCCGAACTCAATACCCCGGAGTCGATCGCGGACGGACGGGTGTATTTCGACTTTGACTTCACCGCCCCGTACCCGGCCGAGCACATCGTGTTCCGCTCGCACCTGGTCGGTGACTACCTGGAGGAGATTCTGTAATGGCCATCGAACTGCCTCGCGTGTTGAAGAACATGAACCTCTTTGTCGACGGGCGCGGCTATGCCGGCCGTGTCGACGAGATCCAGTTACCGAAGCTCACGCTGAAGACCGAGGAGCACCGCGCTGGTGGCATGGATCTGCCGGTGGAGCTGGACCTCGGCATGGAGAAGCTCGAAGCGCAGCTCACGATCTCGGACTTTGATCCAGAACTCTTCAAGCTCTTCGGGCTGCTGGATGTCTCGGAAGCCCAGCTCACTCTGCGCGGTGCCATCCAGGCGCAGGGCCAAACCGCGCAGCCGGTGGTGGTGAATCTGCGCGGCGGCTGGAAGGAGCTGGACCCCGGCACCTGGAAGCCCGGCGACAAGAGCACGCTGACCGTGATGGTCGCGGCGCGCTACTACAAGCTCGCCATCAACGAAGAAGAGCTCGTCGAGATCGATGCCGTGAACCTGGTGCGCAAGGTCGGCGGCGTCGATCAGATGGAGGCCATTCGCACGGCCATTGGACTGTGAGGAGACTGAACCATGCACACCCCTGAACGCATCACCCTGAACTTCCCCATCGAGCACGACGGTCTGCCGATCCAGGAGATCGCCTTGCGTCGCCCCACCGTCGGTGACCACTTGGCCGCGCAGAAGGCGGCCGGCACCGACGCTGAGCGCGAGATCCGGCTGATCGCCAACCTGGCCGAGTTGCCGCCGGCCGCCATCCACCAGCTGGACATGAAGGACTACGCCCAACTGCAGAAGGTGCTGGGCGGTTTTTTGCAGTGAATCCGGGCGAGCTCACGGCACTAGTCATTGAGCTCGCCCTCTACACCCACTGGCCTCGATCCGAACTGCTCACCCTGGAGGTGAGTGAGTTGGTCGAGGCCTTGTCATGGGCGCGGCGGTTGTCGTCCGCCACGGCCACATCCTGATTTTGTCGTTTCCCGAGGTACGCCATGGCCACTGCGCATCCCGTCCAGATCAGCATCGGTGCCACCCTGGCGGCCTCCCTGGGCTCGGCGGTGCGCGGTGCCCAGGCGCAGCTGAACCAGCTCGGCAGCACGATGGCCGAACTGGGCAACAAGCAGTCGGGCATCAAACAACTGGAGACTCTCCGCAGCCAGGCCAAGGATGCGGCGCTGGCCATGCGCGCCGCGCAGCAGAAGGTCTCCGGGCTGGAAGCGAACATTGCCAACCAGGGCGGTGAGCCCAGTGCCAAGCAGGCCCGCGAGCTCGAACGTGCCCGTGCAGCAGCGACGCGTGCCGAGGAGGCCTACCGTCGTCAGCGGACAGCCGTCGATGAACTTTCAGGGTCGTTGCAGCGCGCGGGCGTCAACACCCGCGCCATGGGTGCCGAGTCTGCGCGCCTCGGCAGTCAGCTCGAAACCCTGCGCACCCGCACCGAGGCCTTGAGCCGGGCGCAACAGGCGCAGGCCAGGAATCTGGAGAACCGCAGCGCCTACCGTGCCCAGATGATGGATGCGGTGGCCCTGGGCGGTGCGCTGTATGGCCTGGTGCAGCCAGCCGTCCAGTTCGAGTCGGTGATGGCGGATGTGAAGAAGGTGGTGAACTTCGAGACGCCGGATCAGTTCGGGCAGATGAGCAAGGATGTGCTCTTGATGTCGACCCGCATTCCGATGGCCGCTGACGGCATCGGCGCCATCGTCGCGGCCGCAGGGCAAGCAGGCATCGCCCGCGAGGAGTTGCTGCGCTTTGCCGAGGACGCCGCCAAGATGGGCGTGGCCTTTGATCTGTCGGGTCAGCAGGCCGGGGCGGCCATGACGGGCCTGCGCTCGATCTTCGGGCTGACCCAGGACGAGGTGGTGAAGCTCGGGGACGCCATCAACCACCTGTCCAACAATATGGATGCCAAGGCATCCGATCTTTTGAACATCGCCAACCGGGCGGGCTCGACGGCGAAGCTGTTTGGACTGTCCGGGGCGCAACTGAATGCCTTGGGTGCCACCTTCCTGGCGCTCAAGACGCCACCCGAAGTCGCCGCCACCGGCATCAATGCGCTGTTGATGAAGTTGGCGACCGCCGACAAGCAGAACGAGAAGTTCCAGCAGGGGTTGCAGGACATCGGGCTGTCCGCTGAGGTCATGAAGAAGATGATCCAGCGTGACGCCCAAGGCGCGCTGACCACCTTTCTGCAGCAAGTGAAGAAGGCCCCGGACCTGATGGGCACCCTGTCGGATTTGTTTGGCATGGAGTACGCCGACGACATCGCCAAGCTGGTGGGGTCGATGGAAACCTACGAGAAGGCGGTGGGCCTGGTGGCCGATCAAACGGCCTACGCGGGCTCGATGCAAAAGGAGTACGAGGCGCGCTCGGCCACGACGGCCAACAATCTGCAATTGCTCAAGAACCAGATGAGCCGGCTCGGCATCACGGTGGGCAATGCGCTGCTGCCGGCCTTGAACAGCCTGGTGGGCTCGCTGATGGGGCCGGTCGACAGCCTGGCCAATCTGGCCGAGCGCTTCCCTGTCGTCACGCAAGGGGTGGTGGGCACCGTCGGTGCCGTGCTGGGCTTGAAGGTGGCCACCATCGCATTGGGCTATGCCTGGACCTTCGTGAAGGGGCCGATCCTGGGTGCGCAGGTGGCGTTTCAATCGGCGCGGGCCGGTTTGGCGTTGTTGCAAGTGCAGGCGGCAGCGACCGGTGCCAGCAGCGGGTTGTTGTCCCTGGCCTGGGCGCGGATTCAAGGTGGTGCGCTGGGCATCATTGCGCCCATCAAGTCGGCGGCGCTGGCTTTCTGGGGCATGCTGCCGGCCATTGGTGCAACGACGGCAGCGCTCTTGGCGAACCCGATCACCTGGGTCGTGGCGGGAATTGGGGTGGCGGTCGCAGGATTGGCCTTGGTGATCCGCAAATACTGGGACCCCATTGCCGCTTACGTCGGTGGCGTGTTTCAAGGCATCGGTTCGGCGCTGCAGCCGGCTATCACGAGTCTCTCCACGGCACTGGCCCCGCTCGCACCGATTGGGCAGGCGGTGGCGTCGGTCTTCGGATTCATTGCGGATGCGGCCAGCGGCCTGGTTGGCTGGGTGGGCGAGTTGCTCGCGCCGGTGACGCTTTCCAAGGATGAATTCGACAGCCTCTCGACATCGGGCCAGTCCCTCGGTTCGGTGATCGGCAGCGTGTTGAGCACGGCTTTTACGGCATTGACGTTCCCGATCCGTGCGGTCGGTACGCTGGTGGGCTGGGTGATGGAGGGCTTCCGGTGGCTGGTGTCGTTCTCACCGCTGGGGGCGATGCAAGCTGCCTGGCAGCCGCTCTCGGGCTTCTTCGGTAGCCTGTGGGCCGGCGTGGTCAGCGGTGCCCAGTCGGCCTGGCAGCAACTGACTGCGGCCTTGGGCTCTTTCGCGCCCTTGCAGGCACTGCAGTCGGTGATCGGTTCGATGCTGACAGCGTTGCGTGATCTGCCCGGCCAGTTCATGAGCTTGGGCAGTGCGATGCTGCAAGGCCTGGCCCAAGGCGTGCGCAATGCCGCGCAGCAGGCGGTTGCAGCCGTTGGGGAAGTCGCAGCCGGGGTGCGCGACCGTTTCAAGGCGATGCTCGGCATCCACAGTCCGTCGCGGGTGTTTGCCACGCTGGGCAGTGCGTTGTCGCTCGGCCTGGCGCGAGGGGTGGCGGCGGCCGGGCCGGCGGTGGTGAATGAAGTCGGGCAGCTGGCGCAGTCGCTGCAGGCCGTGCCGCTTTCATTGGCCACGCCCGAGGTGTCGTCACCCGGACTGCGGTTGGCATCACCGGATCGGCCGGCGGTGGGCTTGGCGGTACCCCCGGCCTGGGGTGTGCCGATTCGGCGTGATGCGGCAAACGTAGGCGACGATCCCGTTCTCCCCCATCCGCTGCGCGCGGTGCCTTCTGAGTTGCCGCCCGCGCCAGTGGGAAGGCCATCGGCGGGGTTGGCGGCACATGGCAGCCCCCCGGCTCCCGTCGCGCCCTCGATCCACTTCGCCCCGCAGATCACCATCCATGCACCGCCGGGCAGCGACCCGCAGGCCTTGGCCGATCTGCTCGACAGTCGGCTGCGCAGCCTGATCCGGGACGCCCTGCGCGGCTCCAGCGCGGCGCTGCACGACTGATCGTCTGTCCTGAGTTCCATTTCCTGTTGTGGAGGTTTGCCATGGCCGAACGCGTAATGTTGGCCCTGGGGCCGTTTCGTTTCGAGATGGGGCACGCGACCTACCAGAGCCTGGCCATGAGCCAGTCCTGGCGCTGGCCTGAGCAGGCGCGCATCGGGCGCGAACCCGCGCTGCAGTTCACTGGCCGTGAGGCAGTGGAGATCCGGCTGCAGGGCCTGCTGTTTCCGGGGTTCGATGCAGGACTTTCGCAAGTCGAGGAGATGCGCGAGTTGGCCGACCGGGGTGAGCCGCTGCAACTGGTCGATGGCCTGGGCCGGGTGTGGGGCGCGTGGGTGATCGTCGAGGTGGGCGACACCCGTAGCGTGCTGATGGACGACGGCCAGCCACGCCGGGTGGGGTTCGACATGAAGCTCAAGGCCTACGGCGAGGACGAGACCGTTACTGACTACTCGGGCGGCTGGAGTCCATTCGCAGTGTTGATGCCCCTGATCGATGACTTGGTCAATGACCCAGTCGGCACGATCACCGGCTTGCTCGATGACATCGCCCAGCTCGCCCCCTTCACGGGCGCGGGTGGCTTCGCCGATCTGGCCGCCCTGATCGCGATCCAAAACGCGCTGGGGTCACTCATCGATGCGGTGGGCTCAGCGGTGCGCGGCTTGCACAGCGAATGGCTGCAGGTGCTCCCCGATGCCGATGACCCCGTGCGCCAGGCCTTGGATACCTGGCTGACAACGATGGCCGTATCGGAGGCCGCGTTGCGCGGCAGCACCGGTCTGGACACCCAGGTGGCCAGCGTGCGGGCGGCGCTGGAAACCTTGCGAGCGGTGCTGCTGCCGCTTGCCAACGGCAGCGCAGCCACTTCGGCTGCGGTGTATGACCTGGCCCAACGCACGATCCCCGCGCTGGATGCAGCCCAGCGAGCCGCCCTGGCTTTGCAGGAGAAACTCTCATGAGCACACCGTTGACCGTTCAAGGCCCGGCGATTCAAGGACAAATGTTGAGCGCCCGCGAAGGCGAGATGCTCGATGCCCTGGTCTGGCGGCACTACGGCCGCCTCGACGTGCTGCCACTGGTGATCGAGGCCAACCGCCAACTGGCACGACTGCCGGTGGTGCAGATGCTGCGTTTGCCGGGAGGCACGCCGGTGTTGATGCCCGCACTCCACGACCAGCCCGTGCTGCCGCTGGTGCGGATCTGGTCGTAGGGGAGACGCACGATGCAACCCACCTTCCTGATCCTCGCCGACCGCACCGACATCACCCGCGCCGTGGCCGACCGGCTGCTCGAACTCGTCGTCACCGACGAAGCCGGTCTGTCCTCCGACGCCTTGCGCCTGACCCTGGACGACTGCCGCCGCGCCGATGGCGCCATCGCCCAACTTCCCAAGATCGGCACGGTGCTCGAAGTCTCGCTGTCTTATGCCGGCCGCGCCTGGGTGGCGATGGGCAAGTTCATCGTCGATGAGATTGAGATCCGCTCGCCCCCAGCCACGCTGTCGGTCTCAGCCAAGGCGGCCGACATGGTTGGGCCGTTTCGCAGTCCCAAGACACGTTCCTGGGAGGCGACAACGCTCGGGGCCTTGGTCAGCGCCATCGCCGCCGAACACCGCTATCAGGCCAAGATCGATCCGGCGCTGGGCGCCATCGCCGTCCCGCATCTGGACCAGACGGCCGAGTCGGACATGGCGCTGCTCACGCGTCTAGCCGCGAAGCACGATGCGGTGGCCAAACCCGTCGCCGGCTTCCTGGTGCTCGCCCGCCAGGGCGCAGCCAAGACCATCACCGGTCAGACGCTGCCGACGCTGCGGCTGGAACCTGAGCAACTGGCGCAGTGGCGCTACCAGCACAGTGCGCGCAAGCCCGCTGGCACCGGCAGTGCTCAAGGGGAAAACGGCCAGTCGCCCCCACAGGTCAGCATCGGCGGCACCAAGGCTTATTGGTGGGACTTCGAGAAGGGCGAACGCCAGGAAGTCACCACCGGATCACCGCCCTTCGAGGAAATCCGATACGTCCACGCCACCGAAGCGGAAGCCAAGGCTGCAGCGGCTACCCGCAAGAATACCGGGGAGCGTGGGCAGGGCGAACTCAGTTTCAGCCTGCCGGGCGATCCGAGGCTGGCAGCCGAAGGCCGGCTGTCCATCAATCTGCGCCCAGGCGTCCCCACCGACTGGCGCATCAAGCGCGTCGAGCACCGCCTGGGCACCCAGGGCTACACGACGCAAGTCGAGTGCGAACGCTTCACCGCCGCCCCCGTTCCCATCACTGCAACCGAGTAAGGAGGCTCCGTGCCAGACAAAGATCCTTCGACCTACGGCCTGATCACCTACCTGTGGGTGACGGGTCTGGCCGCCTGGGGTGGCCTGGTGAATTTCTATCGCAAGGTGAAGTCGGGCGAGACCCGGGCTTTCAACGTGGTGGAGCTCATCGGCGAGATCGCCACCTCGGCGTTTGCCGGGCTCATCACCTTCTGGCTGTGCGAGGCCGCGCAGTTCAATCCCCTGGTCACCGCTGCGCTGGTCGGTATCTCCGGCCACATGGGCAGCCAGGCCATCTATCAACTGGAGCGCTGGGCGCAGACGCGCTTGGGCAATTCCACCAGCAAGGAGCGGTCATGAACACCATCGAACAGATTCTGGATGACATCCTTCGCCGCGAGGGCGGCTACGTGAACCATCCTGCCGACCGGGGCGGGCCAACGAACTTCGGCATCACCGCACAGACGCTGGGCAGCTGGCGCAAGCTCGGTCGCCTGGCCTCCGCCGCAGAGGTGAGGGCGTTGACGGAAATGGAGGCCCGTGCCATCTACCGCCAGCAGTACATCACCGGCCCCGGGTTCGAGACCATCACCGATGCGGCGCTGCTGCACCTGTTGGTCGATGCCGGTGTGCATTCCGGGCCAAAGCGAGCGGTACAGTGGCTGCAGTCGGCACTCGGTGTCACGGCCGACGGCGTCATCGGCCCCAAGACCCGCGCCGCACTGGCTGCGGCTGACCAAGGTGTGCTCTACGGCAAGGTGCTGGGACAGCGCCTGCGCCACCTTGGTCGGCTGATCACCAGCGACCCGAAGCAGTCGGCCTTTGCCTCTGGCTGGATGAACCGAATGGCGGAATTCGTGGAGGGCACGGTATGACCCCGATACTCACCACCTTGGCGCCTGGTCTGCTCGAAGCTGGCAGTCGTCTGATCGACCGCTTGGTGCCGGACCCGGCCGAGCGGGAGAAGGCCAAGCTCGCGCTGCTGCAGGCCGAGGGGCAATTGGCGCTTCAGGAGATGCAGACCAGCCTCTCGGCGATCCTGGCCGAGGCCAACTCAGCCGATCCCTGGACCAGCCGGGCACGGCCGACGTTTCTGTACGTGATCTACGGCGTGATCCTGCTGTGTGTCGTGGGCAGCATCATCGGCATCTGGTGGCCGACGCACGTCTTCCAGGCAGCGGAGAACCTGAACAAGCTGCTGGGCGCGGTGCCCGAGAGCCTGTGGTGGCTCTTCGGTGCCGGCTACCTGGGCTATACGGGCGCGCGCAGCTTCGATAAGTGGCGAGGGCCGGCTAGGTGACCGTTGCTGCCGAGTACGACAACCTGAAATGACGATCCCCCGATCTCACTGCCTTTGCCGGCGGTGGGGTCGGGGGATTTTTGCGTTTTTGGGTGTAAATGGGTGTCTTATTGGGTGTGCTGCCTGGGAAATGGGTGTTATTGGGTGTACTATTGGTTCATGCTCCGAACCGACACTATCCAGATCACGCCAGAGATGCTGGCCTTGATCGCCAAAATCGATGAGTTCAAGGGCGCCTGGCGTGCTTTAGGAACCCTCGCACCTGAGCGTTTGTCCGCCTTACGCCGCGTGGCTACCATTGAGAGCATCGGCTCCTCGACACGGATCGAGGGCAGCAAGCTGACCGACCGCGAGGTTGAGCAACTGCTGGCCAACCTGGAGATCAAGCGTTTCGATACGCGTGACGAGCAGGAGGTGGCGGGTTACGCGGAGGTCATGGATGTGGTGTTCAGTGCTTGGCAGGACATCCCCTTCACCGAGAACTACATCAAGCAGCTACACCAGATCCTGCTCCAGCACAGCGACAAGGATACGTGGCACCGTGGTCAGTACAAGACCAACACCAATAGCGTGGCTGCCTTCAATGAGCACGGAGAGCAGATCGGGATTGTGTTTCAGACGGCATCGCCGTTCGATACGCCTCGTTTGATGACCGAGCTGGTCAGTTGGGTCAATGCGCAGCGCGAGTCCAAACTGCTGCATCCCCTGCTGGTCGCCGCGATCTTCGTGGTGGTGTTTCTGGAGATTCATCCCTTCCAGGATGGCAACGGGCGGATCAGTCGAGCCCTGACCACGCTGATGCTCTTGCAGGCGGGTTATGCCTACGTGCCGTATAGCTCGATGGAGAGTGTGATCGAGCTCAACAAGGAAGCGTACTATCTGGCGCTGCGCCAGACGCAGGGCACGATTCGTACCGAGGCCCCGAACTGGCAGCCATGGCTGGTGTTCTTCCTGCGTTCCCTGGCTGAACAGGTACGGCGGCTGGAGAAGAAGGTCGAGCGTGAGAGGCTGGTGTTGGCCAGCCTGCCGGAGTTGTCACTGCAGATTGTGGAATTTGCTCGCGAGCATGGGCGCGTCACCATCGGCGATGTCATCAAGCTTACCGGCGCCAGCCGCAATACGCTGAAGGCGCACTTCCGCAACTTGGTGGAGCGCGGACACCTCAGCCAGCAAGGTAGCGGCCGAGGTGTTTGGTACGAGTTGCGCTGATTACACCGTGGCCGCCACCGCAGCCTGATTCGTCACCAGTGGCCGCCGCCCCACGACATTCCCCACCACATTAACAGCCTCGAGCATCGCCTGCGGCGACAGGTGCGCGTAGCGCATCGTCACCTTGGGATCGTGGTGTCCGAGGAGCTTTTGCACCTCGTACAGCGACCGCCCGGCATTGACCAGGAAACTTGTGTACCGCCCGCAGTAGATTGGACACAGATTTGCAGTTCATGCGGCCTTCCGGAT
>DAIUCN010000009.1:0-77892 GCA_036846165.1 Prosthecobacter sp. | reverse complement strand
GGCGGGCTTGGCGACCGGTGCCGGCGCGGCGCGGACGGGCTCCGGCAGACTGCCGAACAGCTCCAGGGCGGGTGGCGGCTTGAGCGAGGCATCGACCACCAGGTCAAAGCGCATCGGCTCGCCGAGGATCTCGCTGGCGAGCGCCTCCAGGAAGCTGCGCTGGTTGTCGCGCGCCAGACTGTCGCGCGCATGGCTTTCCTCGGAAGGGAAGCCCAGCTTGACGACGCCGCGGGCGCGTCCAAGCACGGTCGTGCATTCGAGCCACTGGACGATGAGCGGTCGCTTGGCGCGCACACGCTCGATCAGTTCCAGGCGAAACTCCTCATGGGTCAGGGCCGGGGTCGCTGCGGGTGCCGGGGGTTCCACGCGTGGGGCAACCGCGGCCGGCACCGGCTCCAGCACCGGAGGTGGCGGTGTGGGTTCAGGCGCAGGCGCCACCGGCATCGCCTCGACGGCCGGTTCTGCGACCGGCGCCTCGGCCGCCACGGCAGCGGGCTGGGGCGGCGGCGCGGCGGCAACCGCCTCGGCCGCACGCGGGGCGTGCGCGGCTTGCGGCGCAGGTGTCGGTGCCGGGCGTGCAGGGGCGGCGGCGCGCACCGGCGGGCGCACAGCGGCCGGCACCGGTGCATCGCCATCGAGCGCCGCGATGACATCGCTCAGGCTGACCTCATTGAGGTGCTGCACGGCCTGGATGACGCCGAGTTCAAGATGCAGGCGCTTGTTGGTCGCCCAGCGCATGCGCGCATCGACCTCGGCGAGGCCGTCGACAATGCGCAGCAGGGCCTCGGTGCTCGCCATCTGGGACTGTTCGGCGACCTGTTCCGCCACCTCGGGTTCGAGGTCGCCGGTGGCCGCCTCGGGATCGGCCTGGCTGACCAGCAGGGTGCGGAAGTGCTGGATGAGTTCGGTGAGCAGGCGGCCCAGGTCCTTGCCGGCCTCGGAGGTCTCATGCACCAGGCGCAGCGCGCCGACGGTGTCGCTGTCAAGGATGTGGCGCGCCATGCGACTGACCGTCTGCGCGGCGGTGAAGCCGAAGATCTCCAGCACATCGTTCTCGCGGATCGTGTTGCCGCAGAAGGCGACCAGCTGGTCGAGCATCGACTGGGCATCGCGCATGCCGCCGTCGGCGCCCTTGCCGATCGCGTAGGCCGCCTTGGGATCAAGGTCGACCCCCTCCAGGCTGGCAATGTGCAGCAGGTGGTCGGCAATGATGCCGAGCGGGATGCGCCGCAGGTCAAAGCGCTGGCAGCGGCTGATGATGGTCGGCAGGATCTTGTTCGCCTCGGTCGTGGCGAAGATGAACTTCACGTGCGGCGGCGGCTCCTCGAGTGTCTTCAGCAGGGCGTTGAAGGCCGCCGTCGAGAGCATGTGCACCTCGTCGATGTAGTAGATCTTGAAGCGGCAGCGTGAGGGCGCGTACTTGACGCTCTCGCGCAGGTCGCGCACCTGGTCGACGCCGTTGTTGCTGGCACCGTCGATCTCCAGCACGTCAAGGCTGCGGCCCTCGGCGATCTCGACACAGACCGGATCATCGGGATCAAAGTCGATCTTTGGCCCCTCCGGGCAGTTGAGCGCCTTGGCGAAAATGCGTGCCGTCGAGGTTTTGCCGGTGCCGCGCGGACCCACGAACAGGTAGGCATGCGCCAGGCGGTTCTGGGCGATGGCGTTGCGCAGGGTGCGCACGACGTGCTCCTGACCGAGCACGTCGGCAAAAGTCCGGGGGCGATACTTGCGGGCGAAGACCTGGTAACTCACGCCGCCATGCTAGCGCGCGGTGCCGGCGAGGCGAACGGATTTTGGCAAAACTCCACTGCCCTGACGCGCCGCCATTGCGGGCCGGCAAACCCGGGCTAGCAGTGGCGCATGCGCTGTCTCCTTCTCTGCCTGCTGCTGCCGCTGGTGACCAGTTGCGCCTCGCTGCGCTTCGGCAAGGCGAAACCGGCCGCCACCACCTTGCCTGAAGCACCGGCCGAGGTCTTCGTCGGCACCATTGAACTCGTCAATCCCGAGCAGGATTTCGTGCTCATCCACTGCGAGGTGATTCCCGTGTTGCCGGCCGGGGCCGAACTGACCGCGGTGGGCGCGGACGGCAGCGAGTCGAAGCTGGTACTGGCGCCGGAACGCAAGGGCCGACACCTGACGGCCGACATCCGCGACGGCCACCCCCAGTTGCGCCAACTGGTGGTCTACCGCCGCAACTCCGGCGCAGCGGCTTCCCCGACCACTCCCGCCACGCCGGACGCACCGGCAACGCCCGCGACTCCCGCTGCGCCACCCATGCCCGGTGGCCTGCCTTCCCTGCCCGGCCTGCCACCCGGCTACCTGCCCTCCCCCGGTTCATGATTTCCGAAGACGATGCCCTGCAGCGAGTGCTCACCGCCGTCCAGCCCGGCCCGGTGATCGACCTGCCTTTGCTTGAAGCCGCCGGCCTCGGCGTCGCCCGCCGGCTCACCGCCAGCGTGCCGCTGCCGGGTTTCGACAATTCCATGGTCGACGGCTACGCCCTGCGCGCCGCCGACAGCGCCGCCGGCCGTCGCCTACCCATCACCGGCTGCCAGCCGGCCGGCATCGACCTCGGTCTGCGCTGCGGCCCGGGAGAGGCCGTGCGTCTTTTCACCGGCGCGCCCCTGCCCGCGGGTGCCGACGCCGTGCTCATGCAGGAGGATGCCGACACAAACCCCGAGGGCCTGCTCTGTCGAGAACCGGTGCAGCCGGGCGAAAACGTCCGCCGCGCCGGCGCCGAACTGTGTGCCGGACAAGTCCTGCTCGAACCTGGCGACCGCCTGACCGCCGGCAAGCTTGGCCTGCTTGCCTCGCAGGGCCTCGCCGTCGTGCCCGTACACCAACCGCCGCGCGCCGCGGTGTTGAGCACGGGCGACGAATTGCGCGCCCCCGGCGAAGCCCTCGCCGCCGGCCAGATCTACAACAGCAACGCCGTCATGCTTCAGGCCCTGCTGCGCGGCGCCGGCCTGCGCGACACAACCGCCATGCACTGCCCGGATGATCTTGACTCCACCCTCGCCGCCCTCGACCGCCTCGCCGCGGAACGCGAGGTCGTGCTCATCAGCGGCGGCGTTTCGGTCGGCGACCACGACCACGTCAAGCCGGCCCTGCGCGCGCTCGGCGTGACGACGGAGCTGTGGCGGGTGCGCGTCAAACCCGGCAAACCCTTCCTCTTCGCCCAGCAGCAGCGCGGCGATCGCCACGTCGCTTTTTTCGGCCTGCCCGGCAACCCGGTCTCGGCCTTTGTCACCTTTGAACTCTTTGTCCGCCCCGCCCTGCAGCGCCTGCTCGGCCTGCGTCACGAACCACCCCTCCTGCTGCCGGCCACCTGCGGTCAGGACCTGCACAACGACGGCGACCGTCCGCACTACCTGCGCGGCACCTTGACCGACGGCACCTTCCACATGCGTGGCTTGCAGATGAGCCACGCCCTGTTCGGCCTCAGCCAATCGGGCGCCCTGCTGCGCTTGGAGCCGGGCGCGCGGGTCGCCGCCGGAGATCGCGTGCAGGTGCGGCCGCTGACCGATTGAGCCGCAGCCGGATTTGGGTTGAAAGCGGGCAATTCGCGCGTTCCCTGCCGTTACCCCATGAGCCTGCGCCTGTTCGCCTCCTGCCTGCTGGCCTGCCTTGCCGCCGGCTGCTCCAAACCGGTCCTGCGCGGCCGCATCGCCGCCGAGGGCAAGGTGCCCGTGCATACGGTGCACCTGCTTGACGACGCCACTCTGGAAAAGGCCGCCCGCCCGGCCCTGGAAAGCTTTCGCAGCGAGGCCGCCACCGCCGCCCGCAACCAGACCCTGCGCCGCGCCCACCTGGACATCCTCGAGCGCGCCCGCCGCGCCTTGGAAGCGCGCGCCAACGCGGTTGCGGCCGACGGCACCCTGCGCGACCACAAACCGGCGGCACAAAAGGTCATCGTCGAGCAGACCGCCGCACTCGATCGCCTGATCGACGAGGTCGGCCAACGCCACCCGGTCGTTTTTCCCGCCCCGGTCGAGGAGCGCCTGCTCAGCAGTCTCGGCACCCCGGCCACGCGCACGGGTGACGACGGCCGCTTCGAACTGCCGGCACCCGCCGAGGGCAGCGCCTGGGTGGCCGTGCAACCCGCCGAGGCCAAGCCCGGCAACGAAGCTTGGTGGCTGCTGCCGGCACCTACTGGCGAGCCGCTGGAGCTGACCCAGGCCAATCAGGGCGGTCGTGAACTTGCGGCCTGGCTGCAGAAGCGCCTGCCCGACCTGCTGCAGCCGCTGCCGGAGGGCGACATCGCGGTCGATCCGGAGATTCAACGTCTCGCCGATGCCAGCGCCGCGACGGCCGATGCCGCCATCAACGCCGCCCGCCAGCGCGCCAAGGAGGAGTGGCAGAAGTTCGAAATGGCCGCACGCGCCGCCGAAGCCGAGATGGAGGCCAAGGCCGAAGCCGGACGTCGCCTGCTGCAGTTCCAGCAGAGCATGAAGGCCATCGAAAACCCGCCGAAGATGCTGCTCGCCGGCCTGAAAATGCTGCCGGTGCAGCCGGGCCGCTTCCGCATGGGCAGCCCGCCCGACGAAGCCGGCCGCAGCGCCAACGAAGCGGGCGTCGAGGCCGAAATCAGCCGCGGCTTCCTGCTTTCGCGCACCGAGGTCACCCAGGCCCAGTGGCTGCTGATGATGGAGGACAACCCCAGCGAGTTCCGCGGTGCCGTGAACCCGGTGGAAAACGTCAGCTGGCAGGAGGCGCTCGACTTCTGCGCCAAGCTCACCGCCAAGGCGCGCGAGGAAGCCCTGCTGCCCGAGAGCTGGAAGTTCACCCTGCCCACCGAAGCCCAGTGGGAATACGCCTGCCGCGCCGGCACCCCCACCGCCCTGCCCAACGGCAGGAACCTCACCTCGGAAAAGGGCGCCGACAAGGGCCTGGCCGAGATCGCCTGGTATCACGACAACGCCGGCCAGACCACCCAGCCCGTCGGTCTCAAGGCCTCGAACGCCTGGGGTTTCCACGACATGCTCGGCAACGTCTGGGAATGGTGCCTCGACAGCCATGGCGAAACCCTGCCCGGCGGCGCCGATCCGCTGCGCGCGGACGAGGGCGACCGCGTCATCCGCGGTGGCGCCTGGAGCAATCTCGCGCGCGGCTGCCGCAGCGCCCGCCGCAGCTGGCTGGCCGCCGACAGTCGCCAAAACGACCTCGGCTTCCGCGTCGCCTGCGTTTACGAGCCTGAAGCCCCGGAACCCGCACCCGCCGCCGCTGCGGCCCAACCCGCAGCCCCCTCGACCGAGGTCAAGCCAGCCGAGCCAAGCCCCATCGAATCGAAACCGGCCGAAGCCAAACCGACATCGCCAACCGTGCAGCCTGCGCCAACCGCACCTGCACCTGCGACCCGTCCAGCTGCTCAGGCGCCTGCCGGGAAGGCCCAACAAAAGAACGCGGCCCGTTGAAAATCAACGGGCCGCGCGGGTCGGAAAATGGTGGAGGCGAGGGGAGTTGAACCCCTGTCCGAATGGCCATAAGCCGGAGCTTCTACATGCTTATCAGGTTCTTTGATCTCGATGAGGGGCTTCAGCCTGCGGAATCCCGTTCACCCAGCGTCCTGTTGAATCTCGCTTTCGACCCGGTCGCCCGGTCAGCCAGCCAGCCTGGTGGTTGCGGCTTCAAGGTTACCAGACTTCACCTTGGAGACGTCGCGGGGCTTAGGCCGCGAGGGCAAGCTCAGAAGAGTTTGCAGTTATGTTTTGATCCGGTGATTAACGAGGCCAACGAATCATCCTCGGCATGCCACCCCGACCGCAGACTACCCGTCGAAACCAGGACGCCCCCAGTCAGTGAGACTTTTTTAAACTGCCACATGCCGGCGGCAAGTCAAGTTGCATCGGCCCGTCCTGTGGCTGGACCGACCCAAAAAACGCCGTCAGCGCCTGCAATCTGCACCGCATCGCAGGCGTTAGCCTTCCCCCGTCATGTTGCGCTTTCTGCCCGTCCTTCTCTGCCTCGCCGCCGGTGCGCTCTGTGCCGAAGCCCCAGCCTGGCAGGAAGCCGCCTGCGAAGGCGCCTACCCACGCCACGTCCAGGGCGTCTGCAGCAACGGCCGCGACGCGCTGTACTGGTCGTGGACCGATGCCCTGGTGAAAACCGACCTGACCGGCAAACTGCTGTGCCGCGTGCCGGCCGACGACCACCAGGGCGACCTCTGTCATCACGCCGGCAAAATCTATGTCGCGGTCAACCTCGGCAAGTTCAACCGCCCCGCCGGCGAGGCCGATTCCTGGGTGTACATTTATGATGCGGCGACGCTCGAGGAAGAACGCCGCGTGGCCGTGCCGGAACTCGTCCACGGTGCCGGCGGCATGGCTTGCGATGGCCGCCGCTTCCTCATCGTCGGCGGCCTGCCCGACGACGTGAACGAAAACTACCTCTACGAGTACGACCTCAGCCTGAAATTCCAGCGCCGCCACGTGCTCGCCAGCGGCCACACCCATCTGGGCATTCAAACCGCCGAGTTCGACGGCCAATCCTGGTGGTTCGGCTGCTACGGCACACCCAAGATCCTGCTGCGCGCCGACGCCGATCTGAAGCTGGCCGGCCGCTGGGAATTCGATGCCTCGGTCGGCCTCATCCACCTCGGCGCGGAACGATTTCTGGTCGCCCTCAACAAGGCCGAAAAGGGTGTCGGCAACACCGCCCGCCTGCGTTTCGCCCGTGCCGACGCCCAAACCGGCCTCGCCTTCGAACCCACCCCCGCTTCCCGCTGACCCCTCGCATCGCCATGAAAGCCGCGCTCCTCCTTCTTCTCGGCAGCCTTGCCCTGACGGCCGCTGCCGCCGACAAACCCAACTTCCTCTTCATCCTCTGCGACGACCTCGGCTACGGCGACCTCGCCTGCCTGAACCCTCAGGGCAAGATCGTGACGCCGAACTTGGACCGGCTCGCCCGCGAGGGCGTCATCTTCACCGACGCCCACACCTCCTCCTCGGTCTGCACGCCCACGCGTTACGGGGTCATGACCGGCCGCTACAACTGGCGCAGCAAGCTGCAGAAGGGCGTGCTCGGCGGCCTCAGCCCGCGCCTCATCGAACAGGGACGCCTGACCGTGGCGGAAATGCTCCGCAAGCAGGGCTACCACACCGCCTGCATTGGCAAATGGCACCTCGGCATGGACTGGACCCTGCCTCCGGGCAAGGAGATCAGCGAACTCGGCATCGAAACCCGTGAGCAGGCCTTCAGTGCCGACTTCAGCAAACCCGCCAGCAACGGCCCAAACGCGGTCGGTTTTGACTATTCCTTCGGCATCAGCGCCTCGCTCGACATGGTGCCCTACGCCTTCATCGAGAATGGCCGTGTCACCGCCCAGCCGACCGAGGACCGCGGCCTGCTCATGTTTCATGGCGACGACAAGGGCCGCCTGTCGCGCCAGGGCCCCGCGGCGCCCGGCTTTACCGGTTACGAGGTGCTGCCGACCCTGACCGACAAGGCCATCGCCTACTTTGGCGAACGCGCCGCCGACGCCAAGGCCGGCAAACCCTTCTTCCTGTACCTGCCCTACGCCAGCCCGCACACCCCCATCCTGCCCAACCCGGAATGGCGCGGCAAGAGCGGCCTCAACGCCTACGCCGACTTTGTCATGGAGCAGGATCACGAGGTCGGCCGCCTGCTGCAGGCGCTCGACCAGCATGGCCTGAGCGACAACACCTTCATCGTCTTCACCAGCGACAACGGCTGCTCACCGAGCGCCCGCTACGACGAACTGCTCGCCAAGGGTCACAACCCCAGCGGCCAGTTCCGCGGTCACAAGGCCGACATCTATGAGGGCGGCCACCGCGTGCCCTTTCTGGTGCGCTGGCCGGCCAAGGTCAAGGGCGGCCAGACCACGAACCAGCTCACCTGTCTGACCGATTTCATGGCCACCGCCGCCGCCATCACCGGCACCAAACTGCCCGAGGACGCGGCCGAGGACAGCTTCAGCTTCCTGCCCGCCCTCACCGGCGCCAGCGAGGGCATTGTCCGCCGCAGCGTCGTCCACCACAGCATCGGCGGCTTCTTCGCCATTCGCGAAGGCAAGTGGAAGCTGGCCCTCTGCCCCGGCTCCGGCGGCTGGAGTGAGCCCCGCCCCGGCAAGGAAGCCAGGGACGCACCGCCCATCCAGCTCTTCGACCTTGAAACCGACGCCGGCGAAACCCGCAACGTCCAGGCCGACCATCAGGACATCGTTTCCTGCCTGCAAATGAAGCTTGAGGAAATGGTCGCCAACGGCCGCAGCACCCCCGGCGCCCATCAGCAGAACGCCGTGGCGGTGGACCTGTGGAAGAAGAAGTGAGGTGGCCCGATCTCGCAGGCGCCTACTGAATGAACAGGAACTCGCGGGTGTTGAGCAGGCTCCAGACCACATTCTCAAAGCCTGGCTTGCCGTCGCGCCGAATCGCCTTGTAGGCAATGGAACGCTCCTCGGCGGTGGGCATGCGGCTGAGAATGCTGAGAAAGAGGGTCTCCACCTTGGGGCCATCCGCCTGAAACTCTTCCAGTGCGTCAAGAATGCGCGACCCGGCACGGGTGATGACCCGGCTGCCACTGCCGTTGGCCAGCGCGAGCACGATCGGCACCGAACCGATGGTCGTATCGCCATTGCTCAGCTCGCGGTCGCTCTGTCCGAGCAGGCTGAGCAGATGCTGGGGAGGGGCCGGCTGCTGGAGATCGGCGGCGCGAATGAGCACCTCGCCCTGCAGTCGCCAGGCTTCAATGCGTTTGTCGAACCAAAGCAGCTCATCGGGACGCCGCAGGGATAGATCCTCCTTGAGCCAACCAAAGGCGCCACCATCGCGCTGTTGCAGGTCCGTCAGTTGCTCGAAGCGTTGCCTCAGTTCCTTGCCATTGATGGCATGGCGGTCGATGTCATGAATTTGCTCCCACTCCGTGTAGTCCCGCTTCGCCTGGTAATAGTCCGGATCATCCAGCACGAGGGTGAGAATCGAATCCCAGATCTGCGCGGCGGACAAGCGGCGCAGCAGCGGCCCCGGGAAATCGTAGCCTCCCCCCATGGCCGGTGAAGTTGTCGAGGCCTGCCGCTGCCAGGCGCGCGTGCGATACAGGATGGCCTCAAAGGCGCGCACGTCGTAGCGCACCCGTCGCATTTCCTCACCCAGCACCTCCAGCAGGCCGGGCACATCGGCGGTGGAAAAATCTCCGAGGTCCTGCAGCGGCTCCAGCAGCCCACGCCCAAAGGCCCTTGCCCAGAGGCGGTTGGCCAGGGTGATGGCAAACCGCGGATTGTCATCGGCAGTCAGCCAGTGGGCAAACGCCTCGCGCGGGCTCTCAAAGCGCGCCAGGTCTGGAGCCGTTCCATAGATCACCCGCGGCTCCACGGCGTCGCCAGGCTTGCCATCCTTGTATTTGTAGTCGTGCGGCAGCGTCAGCACGAGCTTGGGATCCTCGGCCACGCGATGCTCGGCAGCCTGCATGAAGCGATGCAGGGCCGCATGCATGACGCCGTCATACTCGCGGTTGTCGAAGACGGAGTCGACGAGCTTCTTGCGGTCGACAAACGGCTTGCCCAGGGCCTGGGCCTCCGCGCGCATGATGTTGGAATGGGGCACCGTGCGGGTTTTGCCCATGAAGGCCGCCAGATGATAAAATTCCTTCTGCGTCCAGTCGGCGAACGGATGATCGTGGCACTGGGCACACGACAGGTCGATGCCCAGGAAGCACTGAACCGTGATCGACAGGTTGTCGAGCGGCATGCCGGCATCGCGCAGCAGGTAGCCGGCAGCAGGATTGCTGCGGGCACTGCCACTGGCCGTGAGCATCTCACGCACGATCTGGTCATAAGGCTTGTTGGCGGCAACACCGTCGCGCACCCAGCGATTGTAGGTCGCCCCGCTGACATATTCCCCTGCGCGCGTTTTCAACCGCAGCAGGTTGGCATAAAAGTTGAAGAGGTGACTGTGATGCCCGGGCGAGGCCAGAAGTCGATCGATCAGGGCACTTCGCTTGTCGCGCGCCTTGTCCGCAAGAAAGGCGCGGGCTTCCGCCAGCTTCGGGATGCGCCCGACCACGTCGAGGTAGGCGCGCCGGACGAACTGCTCGTCGCTCATCGGTGGATTCGGCGTCAGCTTGCGCGAGGCGAGATGGGCCTCCAGCAAACGATCGATGCGTTCCGCCGATTGTTCGGGCCGCAGAGGCACCGGCACGGCCACCCCCGTGTCAGTGGCCGCCTGCTCCGGCTCCCGCATCGCGCGTTCGGCATCGGCCGGACTCAGGCGGTCCACCGGCACCGCATGCACCCGGCCATCGGCGGTTCGCAGGTAGATGACTCCACCCTTGCGTCCCAGACTTTCGGCCTCGATGTGCCGGTTCTGAACATCCGTCCAGGTCTGCACCGCGGCCTTGCAGGGTGAAACGGCAAGCCACAGCGGCGCGCATAGCAGACATCGGAACCGTTTCATGAGACACGAACTTCCTGTTTGGAAAAGTGAGCATCCGGCATGCCAGGACTGGGACAAAGGTCTCGGACTGCCCCAGTCCTGCGCATGAGGATGGCCAAGGGGTGGCCGCCGATTCATCGGCACGCAAACCGACCCCTCAGGGTGGTGGAACACCGGACAGCACCACCTGTCCGGAGCGCTGCGGAGTGTATCCCGGGTAGGGTGGCAATTCATCGAGCAGGAAGTAGCCGGCACCCGCCCCCAATCGGGGCACAAGCACGCCCAAGAAACTGGCCTTGCGAGCCACGGCGGCAATCGGCTCAACGAGATCGGTCGGATCGGGATCCCTGAGGGCAAACACGCCGCTGAACAGCCCGGTCGACGAGGCCAGGAGACTGATCTTCACCTTTGCGGGATTCAAAATCGGATCGGTGGACAGCGTGACCGTGGCGGGCGCGGCCAGCGTCAAGCTTTGGCTGAACGAGGCCTCCGCCCCGCCCAAAACCGACGATTCCAAGCCACCCTCGGCAAAAACCAGGCGCGCATTGTCGGCACCGGGTTCCAGGGCCAGCACGATCTCGCCCCCCGCGGGGGGGTGATAACGGCCGCCCGTGAGGGTTTGTTCATGCAGGGGAATGCCTGCCCGATACGCCCTGGGCGCCGTGCTGGCTTCGTTGGCACCCTTCACCCAGGTCAGCGTGCCGTCGAGCAGATGCAGTCCGTTGTTGGCAAAAGGCTCGGCGTCCGCACTGGCAAATGCCCAACCGTGTAGAGAACCGGCGAGGGCGGGATCGCCACTGCTGTACAAGGTTCGGAACAGCGGCACCTGACCGCTGCCGCCCAGCGCCGTGTTGATCGTCACGGAGGTGCCATCGGCCAGACGACCGACATACTTGACCAAGCCGGTGCCGGCCGTGACGGTCAGCGAAGCGTAGCCGTTGCCCTGGGGATAGGCCGCATCACCCTGCAGTTCCGACGGCAGCTCCAGTGCCGCCGTATACAGGCCGGCGTAGGCTGTGGCCGGGTTGCCGGCATTCCAGGGATTGCGCCAGGCCAGAACGTTCACGGACTCCGCTTCGGCGGAGAGAGTGCCGGACAACTGCCCCGTCGCTGCCTCGAGCAAGAAATCCAAGGTCAGCGGCTCGTCGGGGGCAGCCCGCGGAATCACGACACTGGCGCTGGCATCGCCGCCCGGCGAAGCAGCGGCGAGCAGGCCTTTGAACGCGTAGGTGCGCAGATCCACGACCAAACTGCCCGTGAAGGCGCCCGTCTGTGTGACCGCCAGCCTGACGGATCCCCCCAGACCGTTCAATCCAAGATCGGAACTGCGCGCCACCAACCCATAAAAAACGCCTCCGATGTTCTCGTCCAGCCCGGCGACTTCATAGGCAAATTCCACCGCATCGCTGACACCGGCCGCGTTCGTGGCGGTGACCTTGAACAGGCTCAGCCCCACCGTCGAACGGGTCGGCCGTCCGGACAACAGACCCGTTGAGGTGTCGAGCACCACCCCCGTTGGCAAGCGCGAAGCCCGGAAGGTGACCGGCCCGTTGCTGGCCGAGATCACCTCTGACACCGGCACGCCCACCCCCCAGCTGAACGGCCCGGCCGGCGTGATCACCGGTCGCGGATGGACCTGCACCGTGTAGGTCGCCGCCAATCGGGTCTGCCCCTCCTCCAGCGTGGCCTCGCAGGTGTAAACCCCTGCGTCCCCAGGCAGACTCCGGGTCAGGGCCAGAGTGCGGGTGGTGGCCCCCTTGATCGACTGACCCGTGCTCGTCACCGGCCCGGTGATCAGCGGCTCGCCATCCTTTTTCCACTGGAAAGCCGTCTTCGCACCCGTGGGCAGGGCCGGCACCTCCACGGACAGCCTCAGCGTCGCCAATTCATTGAACTCAGCGCTGCCAACGACCGGTGTGACGACCCCAAGAACCGCCGCCTCAGAAACCCTCGACCCGACCGAATTGCTCACCCGGCAGCTGTACTTGCCGGCATCCTCAGCCGTCGCCGCCTCGATTTCCAGCGTGTCCGTTATCGCTCCCTCGATATCAACACGGTCTTTCAACCACTGGTAGGCGATCGGATCAGTGCTGTCTCCGACCACCGTGAAAACCACCGGATCACCGGCAAAAACAAGCCGCGATTGAGGGCTGCTGACCACCAGGGGCAGTTCCATGAGCAGGACGAAGTCATTGCCGGTGCCGCCGATGTAACTCACGGTCAGGACCCGGCCGTTGAGTTCCAACCCACTGTCCTCGGCGTAACTGGCAAACTCTCCGCCGATGAGGTCTTCACCGGTGTTGCGAATCAGCATGAAGCTGTTGTTGGCGGCGGCAACCCGCGTGCCGCCGACCACCAGAGCGGCATTGCCGAGCATAACACTGTCCGCGGCGAGCTGGTCATACGTCAGGCCCGCCGCTGTGCCATTGATCTGGAACGACAGGACATCGTCGCCATTCAGCGTCAGACTGTCGAAGCTGACAAGCGCCGTGGCGACACCGCCGATGACAAGTTCAACGGCCTTGGCCGTGGCATCCACGCTCTCCGCATAAGTGCCGCGCAGGACATGCAGCACGGCACTGGCCGGAGCGCTGTTGATCGCGCCCTGAACACTGAGGCCCACCGTCGTCCCGCCGGTGCGAAACACCCCTTTGTCGAAGCTGTTTGCCGGCACGATGTCTTCCACAGGCGTGCTGTTGTTCTCCAGATACAGCTGACTGGTGTTCAGGCCCATTCCCGTGCTGACAAAGGTGTTGCCGCTGATCACCGTGTCCGGTCTGCGCACACGCAGGGAGCCACCGAAACGGTTGGTTGTTCCGGCGAAGGTGTTGCCGGAAATGGTCGAAGCCGCGATGTCGAGCGTGACCAATTGGTTGCCCTGCTCCTGATCCAGGCTGTTCAGCCCTCCCGCCGTGCCGATGATCTGGTTGTTCGTGAAGGTGATGTTGGTGGCCTTGGCTGTCGCCAAATTGCCACCCCCATTGCCCAAGATCACCATCTGGCGAGGAACATTGGCCTCGGTGAACTGGGTGGCAAAACCACTGCCCGCCGGGGTTGGCCCGAGAAAGGTTTGTCCAGAGAAGATGTTGCCGTCGATGATCCAGCCACTGATCGTCGCCCCAAACTCCGAGACCAGGGCATGATCCCCTTGAGCGACAATCTGGTTGCCCAGAATCTGTGCATTGCTGTGGTTGCCCTGAAAATAGATCGCGGCGTTCTCAATGCCTGGGCTGCCGTTGTCGACACCGAGGATGGTGAACCCCTTGCCCGCGCCGCCGATGACCACGCCCGTGGTGCCACTGGTCACGCGCACGGCGGCAATGGCACCGACCCCACTGATGCCGGCAATCGTCGTGACCGCCCGCCCCCCGGCGGACTCCAGCACGAGGTTTTTGTTGATCGTCACATTCTCCGTGTAAGTGCCCGGCGCCACCTGAATGATGTCGCCTGGACTTGCCGCCGTCACCGCAGCCTGAATCGTGGCATGCATTTGACCGGACGTTCCCACCGTGAGCACGGCGGCATCGACGCCACCCAGCCCCAACCACAACCCGCTGCAAACGAGCATTCGGAGGCGGCGATCAGGATCGGAGAGGAGGCAGGAGACTGCTCGAATGAGTTTCATGGGAGGGGTGTGGGATCGTTTGTTTCACCGTTGGACTTATATCCAGCCGGCACGATGCACTAAATGATTCACGCCGGAATGATAGTGACATTTTCTTGACCTCCCCGACAGAAACCCCTTCAGACACCCGCGACGATAACCTCAACCGAGGTAATTATTTCTTATTCGACTAACTTTGGATAATTTTCACCGTCTTACTAAATAATCCCACATCCACCACGCCATGAATCATCCGTCACGCTGGATCACCACCGCCGTTGTTGGCTCCTTTGCCGAAAGGCCTCACAATCCCGGCAAATTCAATCCAGCAAGCCGCAACTTCACGCGCAGGCTCGGTTTTGCCCAGATTGGCTAGCGCTCCAATTTGATACTTCGGCGCACGAATTAAAATCGTTTTTCCAAAATTTTACTCTGTATAGCTAATCTGTTTTCTGAATGGCTTGAACCTTTTGTCTGGATTTTATGGTTGATCGATTGGTTCTAGTAAAATAATTGAAGGCCTGACGGCCACAGCTCGCACCACAAAAAAAATTTCCTCTGCTGGCCCCGTCTTGCAATCCAGATGCAAAAAGCGGCGACCCGAACCCGGATCGCCGCCTGCAAGACAAGGCTGAAGTGGCGTCAAACTCCCATCAGGCCCAAGGCCTCATCCACGCTGGCGCCATCGTGGACCATCGCCATCAAGGCACGGGTGATCCCCTGCGGATTCGGGTGCTGGATCACGTTGCGACCGTACACAATGCCCGCCGCGCCCTGGGCGAGCAGGCCCTGGGTGCGCTCAAGGATTTCGCGGTCGCTGACGCGTCCGCCGCCGCGCACCAGCACGGGGATGCCGGCGGCGGTTTCCACCACCTGATGGTAAAGACTGACATCGTCGGTGGGATCGGCCTTGATGATGTCGGCACCGAGTTCGACCGCCTGGCGGACCAGATGCATGATGGCGGTGAGATCGCCATTGACCATGTAACCACCGGCCTTTTCATTCGGCTGAAAGACCAGCGGTTCGATCATCATCGGCATGCCGTAGTAGTCGGCCTGCGGCTTCAGGCGCAGGATGTTCTCGACGCACTGCTCGTGCACCTCCGGTGCGCCGGGGATCTGGAAGAGGTTGACGCAAACGCAGACGGCGTCGTAGCGCACGGCCTGCAGCATTGTCTCCTCGATCATGAGGCTGAAGCGCGAGGCCGGCAGTTCCTTGCCGTAAATGTTTGCCACATCGGTGCGCAGCACCAGCGACGGCTTGAAGCGGCCCGGGATCTCCTGCAGATGGCGCGCCTGGCCGAGGGTGAGCTGGATGGCGTCGGGCGCCGCATCGACGAGGGTTTTGACCACCTTGCGCATGTCCTCAATGCCCTGCAGGAAGCCGGGCTGGTTGAAAAAGCCGTGGTCGACGGCGACGTCGAAGCAGCGGCCGGACTTGGCATTGAAAAGGCGGTTGAGACGGAAGGATTTCATGGGGGCAGGAAAACTAGGCCGCGTTGGCCGGCTGGCAAGAGCGCATCGGGGGGGCGTCTGACAAGAGCACGGCATGGACGCCCCATCCTTGCTCCCACCTGTGCCCCATGGTATTTCCGTGCATGACAACCGACCGCCGTAGAAAACTGAATCCTGAGGAGAGTCGCGAACTCCTCCGTCGCCGAGCCGCTGGCGAAGCAGCCAGCGTGCTGGCCAGGGAATACGGCATCTCCAAAAAAACCGTGGACGATCTCTACCAGCAGACGGCCACCCATGGCGCCCAACTGTCCCGCCGTCAGTTAAACCACTATCTCAAATTGCTCGGCCGGAAACCCGCCAACGCGCAAAGCCTGATTGCTCAAACGCCAGTTGCCGAGAGATCCACCCAGCCCAAGCCGAGCCCCAAGAAACTGGATTCAAAAACTTGGGCGGAGATTCGAAAGCGTCATGCGGATGGCGCCTCCCTCAAGGAACTGAGTTTGAAATTTGGAGTCAGTCGGCAGGCGCTTCATGGTGGCCTCAAACGCCAACCCTTGGTACCAATGACCCTCGAACACTTGGACTGGCTCAAGGAACAACTCATGCCCAAGGGCAGGCGCCGGAAAAAATCCTGGACTCAGCAGGAGGTCCGGCAACTGCTCACGAACCACTTCGGTCAGCGCATCAGCCTGCTGACTTTCCGCAGTCATCTCGAATGGCTGGGCGTGCGCTCACCCCATACACAAGGAACGGCAGCCCGACGTGAGGCGTTGCGCGCGGCCAAAAAGCGCGCCCAGCAAGAGCAGGAGCAACTCGTCCTTGCCTCCATCCAATCCGGCAACCTTCCGCCAATCTTCAGGGGACGCCCCAAAGTCCGGCAAAAGACGGACGGATCCCCATCGGCCACGAATGGCCATCACCATGGGGTGAATCGCAGCCCGAACAGCACCAGCACACTCGCGGCGAACAGACCGAATGCTGGCATGAACAAGGGATCGTAGAAATCGACCACTTGGGGACGCTTTTCCAGCACGACGACTTTTTTCATTTCATCAATCCTTTGGAAGACGTTGGCGAGCGCCTCGGGAGTGACGGCGTTGAACACTTCACCGCCCGTGGCCCCGGTGATGTGGATCAGCGGCTGGGAGATCTTGTCGCCAGTGAGCATGATGGTGAAAAGCAGAATCCTTTCTGCGCGCAGATGCTCGATGACGGCAGCGTCGAGCGGCGGCAGGATGTCGTTGCTTTCGCCGTCGGTCATCAGGATGATCATGCGATCGCCTTCCGGACGCTGGGCCAGCAGGTCGGCGGCACCATGCAGGGCTCTGCCGATGAAGGTCCCGCCCCAGAGCTCGTCCGGCAGGCCGCGGCTGCCTGTTGAGGGTGGATCGAGCCGGGAGTGGCGGGGTTCAATGAAACGCCTTGAAAGCGGGATGGACTGGGTGTCGAGCGTGAGGGGCAGCCAGTGAATGAAGCTGCGGCCAAAGATGGTCAGCCCGAAGGCGTCGCCCTGCCGGTGACTGATGAACTGCTCAATGGCAGCCATGGCGGAGTCGAAGCGCCGATGCCGGCCGCGAGTCTGCGGACCATGGGCTTCGGCCATGCTGCCGGAGGTATCGAGCACGAACTGCACGTTGTTGAGCTGCCGCTCCACCTCCGGCGGCGTGTGGGTCATCGGACGGGCAAGGAAAAGGATCGCCAGAGCCAGCAGCGCCGCCGGCAGGCAGTTGGCACACAGCACCAGAAACTGCAAAAAACGGCCTCGCCCCTGATGGCCATGATCAAAAGGCATGGCCACAGGCTGACCGCGCCGCGTCCATTCCCAGAAAGCGAGAATGACTGGCAGCGCCAGCAGGCCAAGCAGTTGCGGATGCTGGAAAATCATGGGGCAGATTTCACGGCATAAGGTTTCAGCAGGGCGGCGATTTCAGAAGCGCTGACGGACGGGCTGGGATGATGCAGCCAGTGCTGGAGCTTTTTCCAAACCTCGCCGGTGCGGTCATGGCTGGCGATCTGGCCGAGCGAGTGGCGCATCGGCTCGGTGGCGAGAGCGAGTTCCTCGCGCCAGCGCCGCAGCAGGGCCATCTCCATCGTGGCCTTCGCCTCGGCACTGAGCGTGTCCGCTTCGAGCTGCGCGAGAAAGGCAGCCATCATCTCGGCAAAGGTGGGCGGTTGCGGGCCGAAGTCGGGTGCGGCAGGCGGTGCTGGGCGTTTCCAAAAAATCAGCAGCAGAAGCCAGCCGATCCACAGCAGCGTCAGCATCGCCATTGTCTCATAGTAGCGTCCGCCCACATCGATGCGCAGCGCCTCGGTCTCCTGGATGCGCGTGTCGAGGTCCTTCGAAAGCTTGGCGTCGCCTTCGAATTGGAATGAGGGCAAGCCCTCCAGCACACTGCCGTCGGCTGTGACCAGGTAGTCCTTCAGATCAAAGGTGCCCGCGCGGTTGACGATGTAGCGCAGGTCATAGACGCGGCGGTCGGGCAGCTCCTTGACCCCCGCGATGCGGACGTTCACAGCCACGCCCCACTTGTAGGGTGCCACATCAAGCAAGGGGCCGCTGTAAGTTACAATCGCGGCTTGCTCGACTCCAAGCGGCACCCGCAGTGCGTCATCCTCGGGTCGCACAGCAAGATAAACCACGACGGCTCCCGCCATGAGCGCGAGCAGCCAAAGCCAGGGCGTGAGCTTGCGCTTGTTCATCGGCCCGAGCTGCCTCCCAAGCCACGGCGGTTCAAAAAGTGACGCAGCCTGCCGAGGATGGGCTGGTCGGTGCGCAGATGCAGGTAGTCCATGCCAAAGCGGGTGAGCTCGGCTTTCCATTCCTCGCTCTTGATGAAAGCGCGTCGCCCGTGACCGACGAAACCGCGGCCGGACTCGGCCTCGCGACCGCGAAAAAGGCCGGCACCTTTGAGGTTCAGCTCGGCGGGATCCTGGAGATGCAGGACAAGGCAGTCATGCTCCTGCGCCAGCACCTGCAGCGCCGCAAAAGCCTCGGGATCATGCAGGTCGCTCAGCACGATGACGGTGGTGCGGCGCCGCAGGGAGGGCGCCACCTCGCGGGCGCGGCGGGCGAGCGAGGTCTCCTCGTGGAAGTCGTGCCGCCGCAGCTTGTGCGACCATTCCATGACCTGATTGCGCGAAAGTGTGGGCCGCACGTGCAGCTCGCGCGCACCGCAGCCGAGCAGGCCCACCGGGGTCATGTTCGTCTGCGCGGCCAGGGCGATGCCGGTGGCAATGCGCACGGCCCAGGCATACTTGCTGAGCGTCTGCGAGCTGACACACATGGAGGCAGAGGTGTCCAGCAGCAGGTAGAGGGGGATCTGCTTCGGCTCCTGGTACTCCTTGATGAAAAGCTTGCCCACCCGCGCCGAGACCTTCCAGTCAATGAACTTCACCGGATCGCCGGCCACGTAGAGGCGCGACTGCGCATACTCGAGGCCACCGCCGTGAAACACCGACTCCTCCTGGCCAAAGTTGAGGCTGTTGGCCAACTGCTTGACCGTGACCTCAAACTGCCGCGCATCCACGGGATCGGCATCGAGCTGGACCGGGTCTTGCATGATCGTTGAGTTCAACCCAGACCGGCGAGGATGCCTTCCAGCACTTGTTTGCCCGTGTGGCCCGCGGCGGAGGCCTCATAGGTGACACGGATGCGGTGAAGGATGACATCCTCGGCCAGGTCGAAGAGATCCTCGGGCGTGACGTAATCGCGGTCGTGCATGATGGCGCGGGCACGGGCGGAGTTGATCAGGGCGAGCCCCGCGCGCGGGCTGCAGCCAAAGTCCAGCAGCGGATGCTCGCGGGTGCGGCGCACCAGTTCGACGCAGTGCTTCACAAAGACCTCGCTGACATGCACCGCCTGCACCGCCTCCATGGAGGTGACGAGATCGCTGACGGACGCCCCGGGTGCGTCCTCGATCATGTCGAAGGCGGAGCGCGGCACCGCGCCGCCGTCCTCCTTGCGCAGTCCCATGCCGAGCTGGCGCTGCAGGATCTGCTGCTCGTCCTCGCGCGAGGGATAACCGAGACGGTGCAGCAGCATGAAGCGGTCGAGCTGCGCCTCGGGCAGCTCAAAGGTGCCGGATTGCTCCACCGGATTCTGGGTGGCGATGACGAGGAAGGGCGTGGGCAGCTTCAGCGCCTGGCCACCGATGGTGACTTTGCGCTCCTGCATGGCCTCGAGCATGGCCCCCTGCACCTTGGGGGCGGCGCGGTTGATCTCATCCGCCAGCAGCAGGTTGGTGAAAACCGGGCCGCGATGGATGCGGAACTCGCCGCTCTTTTGCTCGATGATCTCCGACCCGATGATGTCGGAGGGCAGCATGTCGATGGTGAACTGGATGCGCTTGAAATCGAGATTGATGGCCTTGGCGATGGTATTGACGAGCAGTGTCTTCGCCAGGCCCGGCAGGCCTTGCAGCAGCAAATGGCCGCCGGTGAGCAGCGCGATCATGACGCGCTCCACGACGACATCCTGGCCGACGACGATCTTGGCGACGCGCTCGCGCACGCCGTTGACAAACTGCTGAGGACTTTGGGGATTGGGTGAGGAAGACATGCAGGGGGGCTGGGAATCAAAGGGAACATCAGGTGGCACTGCGCAGCCACTTGCTCGCGATGGCGCGGAGGTCGCTCTCGGACATTGCGCCCTGGCTGGCGCCGAAGCAGGCGGCCTCGATGCGTTTGAGATCGGCGAGCAGATCGCTCTGCTGGCCGTCTTTCAATTTCACAAGCGGGCTGTCACCGAGACGGCGCAGAAGGGCGGCGACCGCGAAGCCGTCCACCTCCTTCGGCATGGTGAAGACATCGCGGGCGCGCAGGGGACGTTCGGTCTTGCCCCTGCCGCGCAGAAGCAGACCGAGGATCACAGCCAGCAGCAGCGCGGCGCCGACGACGGCCGAGGGCCAGAGGTAGGAGCTTTGGGAGACGACGACGGCCGCTTCCTCGATGGTCATGGCCCTGCCGACCTGCACGGCGGGCTCGCTCAGGGCGGTGAGGTTCATGTCGTTGTAGCTGCTGTAGCTGACGCTGGTATCCTTCACCTTGGGCCGGGGAAACAGGAAGGTCACCGGGGTTTCGGAGGCGCGCACCTGATCACCATCCAGCGAGATCGTCCAGACGCGCTCGGAGCGCGGCGCGACTTCATCCGCCCAGGTGTTGAGTTCGGTGATCTGCAAGCCCTCGTGCGCTTGGATGTGCTTGATCGCAACGCTGCTGGCGGACTTGAGGTCGAGCAGATCCTCCAGCTCCGGGACCAGGCCACTGCCGGTGGCTTTCACTTCGAGGGTGAGCGAGCCGTTGATGTTGAGCTGGCGGTTGTCGAGCGTCTGGGTGATCTCGATGTTGCTGGCGGGGCGCGGTTCGGCTTTTTCGGTGGCGACTTTGATGAGCGTCTCGGCGGACTCGGCGGGAATGGTGACGGGGCCGCTGAGGTCCACAAACTTCAGGTCGAGCCGCACCGGCGGAATCTTGTCCACGCTAGCGTCTCTGGTCCGCACATGCAGGTAGGCGAGGATGGTTTCATCCCAGCCTGCCTGCGAGGTGGGGCGCGGCTTCACCTCGGGCGTGGCAAAGGTGATGCTCTTGATGTCAAAGAAAGGCGAGAGCGCCTCGGTCAGGTTCAGCTCCAGCTCATCGCGCGGGCCTTGCGCCGAGCGCATCTTTTTCACCAATGGCGAGGGCCGCCGTTGCTGCGGCTTCACCAGCCCGGCGCTGGGGTCGTTGGTGAGGTATTGGCCGAAGCGGGCCGCGCGTCCCATGGCCTCGGTATGGACGATGCTGACGATGATGCCGAAGTCCTGGTCGCGCCCAACGGTGCTTGGACCGTCCACGCGGGTCTGCAACCGAACTTCGCTCAGCAGCTCGTCGAGATAGGCCGTCTGCTTTTGCGCGCCGAGCGTGAAGGGGTCGTCTTTGGTGATGATGAGCGAGCTGGCCAGGTAGCGGTATTTGAGATCCTCATGCAGCGGATCCTGCTCGTTGGCGAGGCGGTCGTTCACGATCTTGGCGAACTTGCTGATGTGCGCCTTGGCGGCCTTTTCCGGCAGCGCCAGAAGGTGCTCGCGAATGCGGTTCAAAGCGGCGGCGTTCATCGCTTTGCTGAGGTTGATCTGGCCGTTGGAGCTGATGCCGAGCAGGCCATGGAACCAGCCGAGGTAGGCGTCCACCGTATAGTCATCTGGCGAGAGCTTGGGCACCTGCCGGCCATAGGCGGCGGCTCCGCGATTGAAGTAGTTCTGCGCTTGCAGGTTCTTTTCCTTGTAAGCAGCCAGGCGCACCTGGTTGTCGCTCGCCACCAGTTCCTGGAAAAATTCAAAGTCGCCCCACTCGACCAGCAGCGTGCCCGCCAGGGTGAGCGCGCGATGGCTGTCACCATGCCCGGCAATCCAGTCTTCGATCAGCTTCAGGGCGGTGGCATAGCCGTCGCGCACGAGGTCGAGCGTCTGCTGCTCGTCGCGCTGCGTCATGCCCGCCGCCTGTACATCCATCTTGCGCCAGCGCTCGCCGAGGTTCCGGCTCATGCGCGAAAGGATCAGGAAGAACAATGGCTCCTCCATTTGGTTCATCGGCCCGAAGACCTTCTCGATGTGGCCGGTTCGATAGGTCTCCGCGCTGCTGTAGGCGAGATCGAAGGCCTCGACGACCTTGCTGTAATCGGCCGGAGCGATGCCGGCTTGGCGGAACAGCGCCATCATGCGCGCCAGGCTCTCCACATTCTTCTCCATCATGATGGGAGTGACGGGGATGCGGGCGTCTTCAGGCAGGCTGTATTTGCGGCGCAGCGCCTCGGGGATCTGCGGGTTGTGCGACTTCGCCCAGGCCACCAGGAAATCCTCGGCCAGCGCTGCTCCGGCACGGGCGCTGCGCCGGCTGATCTCGACGATGCGCTCCGCCGCCTGGTCAAAGTTGGCGCCGGTGAGGATGAGTCGCGACAGGGCAACATCCAGGCGATCCTTCGAACTGGCGGAGAGCGCGGCAAACCATTTCCCCGCCGGCGCCTGCGGCATCAGGTCCTCGGGCAGCACAAAGCGCTGGGGATTGGAGGTGGCGGACCTTTGGGTGAAGGTGTTCTCCGCTTCGCCCGCCCACACATCGGCCATCAGTTCCAGGAGCTGTGCCCACGGCTGTTCGCCGGCGTTGACCTGCTCGCTGAGCAGGCCCGCCAGATTGGCCTGCACCACGAGGTTCGACGTGCGCGTCGGGATGTCGCTGCCGCGCTCGTACTGCATCTTGCGCGTGACTGCGGTGAGCAGCTTCATGGTGGTCTCGGGGTGGTCCCTGAGGAGCTGCTTGAAGTCCGCCCCCAGCGTGCCCGGCGGCACCTGGGCGATGATGCGGGTGAGGTTGCTGATGGCCCTTTGCTTTTCCGATTCCCGGCTGCGGCCCTCCTGGACCAGTTGCAGCTCACGAATGTTTTCCTCCCACAGGCGCTGTGCCTCGCCACGCTGCTGGTTCTCGCGCTCCTCCTGCGTGGCAATAAAGGCCGTCAGCTCGTTGCGCACGCCTTCATCGGCGATGCGGGCGATCTCTTCACTGCCGGGCAGAAACTCACGCGCGAGGTCACGAAAATTGCCGGCGATCAGCACGCGTGCGGCAAGCAGGCGCTTGGCGGGATCACTGCCACCAAACTGGCCCGTGCCCTTTTGAAAACGGTCGGCCAGCCAAAAGCTCTCATTGGCGGGCACCACGATGCTGAGAAGCTGGCCGATGCGCCGTACATGCTCGTTGCCGAGCTCGCCGGGCGCGGCTTCGGAGAGTCCGACGACGTCATCAAGACGCAGAGCCGGCCTTCGATTCTCGACGAGATCGGCGAGCATCTTGTTGTAGATCCTGACCGCGAAGTCGGTCGGCATCTGCCGCAGTTCCCAGCCCACCTGGGCCCAGTCGCCGGTGACAAACCGCAGGTGGAACCGATCCCTCACGGCCAGGCCGGCGGGATCGGCGGTGCCAACGCGCTCCAGGTGGCGCAACATCTCGCCGGGCTCGCGATTGAAGCGCTGATTGAGCAGCGACTCATACTCCTTGATGAGCCGGGGATCCGGTTCCGGCGTGGCGCTGGCATCCAGACTCGCCGGAGCCTGGGCTTGGGCGACCCGGCAAAGGACCAGCAAAAAAAGGGCGAAGAGACGAAGTCGTTGCATGGAAAGATCTAGGAACCGGGTTTGTCGAGCTTTTCGAACTCCTGGAGGGCCGCCCGGCCATCACCGGCTGGTGCGGGCGGTGCGGGGGCGCGTCCGTTGGGGCCATTCAGCAGGGCCGCTGCCGCCGCAGTGGCCTTGCCCTGACCACCTTCCACACCACCGCCTGCGGGCGTGGCCTGGCCGCCTTCCTTCATCAGCAGCGCGGCTTCGAGATTGAGCTGCTTCGGCGCCACAATGCCCTGCACCCCCTGCACCGCGCGGATGGTGCTGATGGCGGCAGCGGGCGGCGGCGGCACGCCTTGGACCGTATTTGTGGCAGGGGCCTGGAGGCCGTCCACTTTTTGGACACCCTGCATGGCAGGCGGGGGCGGTGGTGGCGTGGCACCGGCAGGTGGGGGTGGCGGCATGGGCTGGGTCACACCCGTCGGCGGCGGCGGAGTCACTGGCACGACGGTGGGTGGCGCTGCGTTCTTCACGCTTTGCACGGCCTCCTGTTTCACGCCTTGAACGCCATTCACAGCCGCAGCGGAGGGCTTGTCCTGCGCCGTCACAACACCCGCCAGCAGCAGCGTGGCCAGAGCAAGCGTGTTCGGCGTGTGGGGTTCGATCCTTATCATTTCTCCAGGGTCTTGGCAAACTCCGCCGCCACGCGGTCTTCATACTTTTGCAGCGCTCCGGGCTCCTGGTGCTCCGCCAGGAAGCGGAAGATCTGCCGGGTGCGCTCGGCAAAGGGCCGCCATTCCTCTTCGGCAGCGCCGCTGGTCTTCAAAAGTGAGGTTGCGTAGTAATGCGCCTTGCCCAGCGTCTCACGCACGGCGCGGGTGATCTTGGCCGTCTCGCCATGCGTTTGCGCGGACTCGCGCAGCAGGTCCGTCAGCTGCTCAATCGCACCCGCGACATCCAAAGTTTCCAGCTGCGCCTTGGTGCGGGCCAGCCGGATCTGATGCTGCACCAGCGGGGCCTCGTTTTTCGGCAGCATCGCACTCAGCTCGTCATAGGCCTCCAGGATGGCCGGCCAATCCGGCTCCGGCAGGCGTTCCATCTCGCGGATGCGTTCAACGTGCCGGCGGGCCTGAACGCGCAGCAGTTCGTCCTGACCTTCATTGAAGTGATATTGTACAGCCGCTACGGGACAGAGCAGCCAGAGCAGGGTGAAGAACTTCCTCATCGCGCCAGCACCCCCTTTCCATCCGGAACTACCGATCTCTGGGCGATCTTGGGCAGCCTCCAGCCCGTGCCGAAAAACTCCAGCGCCACCGGAATCAGGGCATTCAGCAGGGCACCCAGCAGCATCGCCAGCACGGCCCATTGTGCCAGCGTCAATCCCCGCTGCGGCAGGGCCAGCGGCACCACCAGATCCCCGAGCGCGTCCGTCGCAAGCTGGGTTTCATTGACATCGTGATAAACCCCGCCAAGCGCACCCGCAACGCTGCGCAGGGTGCCCGCCTCCTGGCGTGATTGATGCCCGTCAATGTAACTGCCCTTGCGCGGGTTGCCGACGCCAAGCACCAGCAGCTCACGCACAGATGCCGGGCGGGGCAGGATGGGGGCCAGCGGGGTCGAATCACCATCCGTGAGCAGAATCACCCGCGTGCTGTCCCTGGGCTGGTCCGCCACGAGTTCCATCGTGCGATTCACCGCCGTGCCGAGATCGGTCTTGCCTTCCGGCATGGCGTACGTGAGCGGCAGTCCGTTGAAGACATTGCGCACCAGCTCCGGATCACGCGCTTCCATCACCACCGGCAGTGCGTCGGTGTAAAACGCGATCACGCCAAAACGCAGGTTGCCGCTGACCCGCTGCAGGATGGCCTCCACCACCTCGCGCATGCGCGCATGGCGGGTCAGCGCGCCCTCCGGGCCTGCATCCGGCAGAAACATGCTGGGCGAAAGGTCTGCAACAAACACAAGCCGGGTCGCCTCCGCGTCCTGACGCTCCCTGGCAGGGGCGGCATCGGGCGCTTCAAGCTTCAAAAGCCACAGGGTCGTCAGTCCCCAGGCAAAGGCGGACAGGCCGACGGCCTTCAGGCCAGGCACGGCTCGAGTCCAGGGCAGACTCCGGGCCCTCGGTCCAAAGGCCAGCCTTGCCACCACCTGGATGCGTCGTCCATGAACCCACTCGGCCAGCGAGACAAGCAGCAAAACAAGGAGTGCAACAAGCAGGGGGGGCATGCGTGATCGGCGCCAAAGGAACGGCTTTGGAGCAGCGTCTTTTAACTGGATCCGCCCGAAAAAGTTGCCATTCCGCCGAACTTCTTCCCCGCGACTTCGGAACGGCGTTTTTCGCCACCTGCAGGCATCGAGGCAGTTCAACCCCGGCAAAAAAGCGCCGCTCTTGAGAATCGACTCGACCTCACCACACTCCAAGTGCTTCCAGCTGGCGCGTGGCAGCGCCGGGCCAGTCGCGGTTCGCCAGCGGACTGGCGGGGCTGGGATGCAGGACGCGGCCGGTGCGGAACCCGCCGCCGAGGACCTCGCGGGCGCGCTCGGCCCGCGCTTCGGCGAAGGCGCCGACGCCGATCACCCATTCCGGCTGCAGGGCCTGGATGACGCGGCGCAGGTGGGCATCGCAGTGCGCCTCCATGGCCTCGGTCTCAGCGGCCGGCAGCTTGTCGGGCGTGCGGTTGCGACCGCCCGCCTCCATGAAGACGAGCGGGCAGTAGTTGGCGACGAAGTGCTCGCGGAAAAAGGCGTCGGCTCGGCCGAAGCGCTCGCGGAACAGCCCCCAGAGGCGGCGGCCGCTGACCTCGGAGTTTTTGCAGGCAAAGCCGGTGACCCGGCGCTTCGGATGCTCGTGCCCGGGCCGGCCCACGGGTTCGTCGATGCCGAGCCAGTCGCGCACGGCGGCGATCTCGCCAAAGGGCACGCCGGTCTGGGTCATGCCGAAGGGCCCGGGGTTCATGCCGACGAAGAGCACGCGCTTCGGGCTGGCGCCATAGCGGCTCAGGTAGGCCTCGTGCGGCGCGCGCGCGTAGTCGAGCGGGCAGTAGACGTGGGCGGTGGGCGGACTGAATTCCAGCGTGCGCAGGGCGTCGGCAAGGTCGCGCGCGGCCTGGATGAGAGCGTCGGAAGTGATCGACATGGGAGCGGAAGACGCGGATCAGAGCAGAACGGCGGCGCGTTTGGCGAAGTAGGTGAGGATCATGTCGGCGCCTGCGCGGCGGATGCCGAGCAGGGACTCCAGCATGACCTTGTCGCCATCGAGCCAGCCGGCGGCGGCCCCGGCCTGGATCATGAGGTACTCGCCGCTGACCTGGTAGGCGGCGATCGGCAGGGTCGTGGCGGCGCGCAGGGCGGCAATGATGTCGAGGTAGGCGCCGGCCGGTTTGACCATGAGCATGTCGGCACCCTCCGCCTCATCGAGCGCCGCCTCGCGCAGGGCCTCGCGGGCGTTGGCGGGATCCATCTGGTAGGTTTTTTTGTCGCCCGCCTTTGGCGCCGAATCGAGCGCGCCGCGGAAGGGGCCGTAGTAGGCGCTGGCGTACTTCGCCGTGTAGCTGAGGATGGCGACCTCGGTGAAGCCGGCGCCATCGAGCGCGGTGCGCAGGGCGGCGACGCGACCGTCCATCATGTCACTCGGCGCGACGATGTCGGCCCCGGCACGGGCGTGGCAGAGCGCCTGCCGGCAGAGCACGTCGACGGTTTCATCGTTGAGGATGCGGCCGTCATCGGCCACCAGGCCGTCGTGGCCGTCGCTGTTGTAGGGATCGAGGGCGACGTCGGTGATCACCGCCAGGGTCGGATGCGCGGCCTTGAGCGCGCGGATCGCGCGCGGCACCAGGCCGTCGTCGTTGTGGCACTCCTCGGCGCCCTTCGTTTTCAATTCATCCGGGATGCGAGGGAAGAGCACGACGGCGGGGATGCCGAGGGCATGCGCCTCACCGGCCTCGCGGACGAGATCCTCCAAGCACCAGCGCTGGCAGCCCGGCATGGCGTCGATCGACGTGTTCTCCGTGCCCTCCTGGAGGAAGAGCGGGTAGATGAAGTTCGCCGGCGTCAGCACCGTCTCGCGCACCAGGTCGCGGACGGCGGGCGTGCGGCGGTTGCGGCGGGGGCGGATGGGCAGGTTCATGGGCTGATGATGGCGCGGGTGACCGCCGACTTCAAAGGGAAGTCGCAAGCCCCGGCCCGCCTTCCCCACAAGTTTCGTCACCCGGCGCAGCCTGGTCCTGCGGGGTGCGCGCAGCTGTCAGGGCAGTTCTTCGATGAAGGTGAGCAGGTCGGCCATGTCCTGCACGCTCATGCCTGCTTCCAGACCCTCGGGCATCAGGCTGAGGCCGGCGGAGGAACTGCCCTGGATGTTGGCGCGCGCCAAGCTGGCCACGGCGCCACCCATCATCTTGAGCGTGACGCGGTCGGCCTCGTCCTCGGCGATCAAACCGCTGAGGGTTTGGCCGTCCTTGGTCTGGAAGGTGTAGGCGATGAACTGCGAGGCGACCTCCTTGTGCGGATCGAGGATGGCGACGAGCAGGGCCTCACGGCCCTTGGTCTTCACCGTCACCAGATCCGGACCGACCTCCATGCCCAGGCCCTGGGCGCGGTGACAGGCCATGCAGCGGCCGATGTAATGGTTCTGCCCGGCGCGGGCATCGCCCTTCAGACCGATCGACGGCGCATAGGTGGCCGCCACTTCCTCACGCGAGGGCGGAATGACCGCCTTGAGCACGGTCTTCGCGCGGCTCACCAGGGCGGCATTTTTGTGCTTGAGCAAATCCTGCACCTGTGAGGCGGCCAGCTCCTGCGGCGGCAGACTGCCTGCCTCGACCGCGTCCAGGAAGGCAGCGATTCCCTTCTCGCGTGCCAGCAGCAGGGCCAGTGCCACCGTGCGCGCACCCGGCTTCAGGCCCGCCCAAGCGGCGAGCACCGGGGCATGGGTGGCATCGCTGGCCAAGGCGTTGTAGGAGCGCACGGCGGCGCTCTGCACGGCTTCGGCCTGGTCGGCGCGCAGGCAGGTCTCCAAGGCCGGCGCGGCCTGGTCACGGCTGGCCAACGCGAGCAAGTCCAGGGCAGCCAGGCGCGCCGCTTCCGTCGCGGCGGCATCGGCCGCAGTTTTCGCAGCGCGTTCAAAGACCGCGGCCAGCCGACCCTCGGCATCCACCTTGGCCAGGGTCGTGCCGGCGCGGCGCAGACCGGCCACGAAGGCGCGCAGCAGCGGGCCTTGGCTGGCCGCGGGGGCGCCGGCAATCCAATCGGCAAGACGGCGACCGTCCTCCGCATCCTTGCGTGCCGCCGCGGTTTCGATCAGCGGCGCCAGCGTGTCGACATCCGCCAGGCCGTTTGGCAGTCGCTGGCGCAGGGCCGCCGCCACCAGCGCCGGCTCGGCACCGACAGCGGCGGCGCGCAGGGTCGGGTTGGCATCGGCCGAGGCGCGGGCAAACACCCGGGCCACGTCCGCATCCGCCTCGACACCGGCAAGGCCGCCGAGGCTGAGGAGGGCCTGGAAGCGCACGCGCGGCGAGGGATCGGCATCGGCGAGGGCGATGAGTTGCGGCCGCAGCGCCGCCGACTGGCCCTCCTGCAGACGACGCTCCAGCAGGCGGCAGGCACGTTCACGCACCTGGGCATCGCCATCGGCGAGCGCAGCACGCAGGACCTTGTCATCGAGACGGCCCGCCGCCTCACGCAGGGCCAGCCAGTGCAGGCGACCGGCCGGGCTGGCGGGGGCCTCGATCTCGGCCGGCAGTGCGGCACCGGTCGCCATCCGCTCGCTGAGCAGCCGGTGGGCGGTGTCGCGATGCCAGCCGTTGGCATGCCCCAGCGTGCGCAGCAATGCACCGCTGTCGGCGCCGGCCAGATCCACCTTTTGGCCGATGCGCTCCGGTCGCCGCCCCTCGGGCACCAGCCGCCAGATGCGACCGCGGTCATTGCCGCTGTTGAGGTCGAGATGCTTCTTGATTTCATCGGGCACGCTCCAGGGATGCTCGATGACCTCGCGGTACATGTCGCAGACGTACAGGCAGCCATCGGGGGCGTTGGCAAAGTTGACCACGCGCACCCAGGTGTCGTTGCTGGCGGCGAACTCAAAGCCACGCTCATCGGCAGGGCGCTCGCCCTCAAGCGTGATGCCATCGGTGGCGTAGCGAATCTGCTTGCGGTGGATGAGCTGACCGCCGGCGTCGCCGGTGAAGCTGTTGTTGACGAAGTCCGGCCCGTAGGCGTCGCCGCGGTAGATCGTCGTGCCGGTGGCGCCGGTGAAGTAGCCGCTGACCCGGCCACCGCCCTCGACCGCGCCCTTGACCACGCCGGCGATGCGCCAGCGGGTGCGGATGATGCGCCAGGGCTCGTCGGGACTGAGCCGGAAGACCTCGGCGGCGCCGCCATCGACGGCGATGCTGCTGCGCGCCGGCGGCAGCGGCTGCACCGGGTTGCGGCCGGCATAGACATCGTCGTACAGCCAGGCCTGCAGGTGCACCGAATTCGAGCAGCCGAACTTGCGGCCGTAGTCGTCAAAGCTCATGCCATACTGGGCACCGCCACCTTCGAGGCCGAAATCAAGGCTGACCGGATCAAACCAAAAGTCCTTGCCGCCGAGCTCACGACCGGGCAGGTCGGGGCGCTTGGGACTGCTGACGACGCCGCGATTGCCGCCCCCGGCGAGCACGTGGACACGGCCGTCCTGCCCCCATTGAAAGCTGTTCATCAGGCCCTGGACATTGAGGATCTTCAGGCCGGTGCCAAAGCCGGTGAACACCTTCTCGCGCACCTCGGCCCGGCCGTCGCCATCCTTGTCCTCGAAACGCCAGATGTCGGGTGTGGCACCGACGTACAACCCGCCGTTCGCCCAGATCAGGCCGGTGGGCCACGGCAGGTTGTCGGCGAAGACGCTGGCGGACTCGTAAAAGCCATCGCCATCCTTGTCCTCCAGCACCGAGACGCGTCCCAGGTGCGGTGTCACGTCGCGCATCTCCGAGTAGTCGATCATCTCGCACACGAACAGGCGACCACGCTCATCGAAGCAGAGGGCGATCGGGTCGCGCACCTGCGGCTCATGGGCCGCCAACTCCAGCTTGAAGCCTGGCTTCACCTTCCAGCTGGCCACGGCGTCCTTTGGCTCGACCGCCGGGTAGCGCGGCAGATCCTTGGCCGGATCGACCATGACCGCGTTGTTGGTCGGACCATAGGCCTTGGCGTAGGTGGTCTTGGTGGCGATGCCATCCTGGGCGGAGAGCAGGCCGGCCGCGCAGGCGAGGCCGGAGATGAGCGGCAGCTTCATGTGGGAGAAAACGGCTCATCGTGGGGGGTGTCCTGCGCCGGGGTGACGGCTTCCCGTATTTTTATCATGGCAACAGCCCAACCGCCGGCAGACGACGGCCGTATTCCTCTGCTCCCATGGAACCCGACCCGATCGATCGCGACCTCGCCCAGGTCGAACCCCGCGCCAACTACCTGCCCTACCCCGCCTCGCGGCTGGCGGCCAGGATCGTGCCGCAGGACCTGACCAGCTTCAAAAGCCGCGGCATCTCACGGGTTGAACGCGAATTGCAGCAGGAACTCGTCGAACTGCGCGAGCGCTACCTGGCGGTGATCGACGCCTTCAACTGGAACAAGCTCATCTACGAGGCGCGCTTCGGCTTTGAACCGGTGATCGGCGAGACCTACCACCTCTACGAGGTCGAGGGCAAGCACCACCTGAGCCTGATCGAGCCGCAGTCCTGGCACCAGAAGTGGATCGGCAGCTTCAGGCTCAACGCCGACGGCCGCTGGCAGGCGGACCGGATCGCCGACGACTTCGACCTGCGCACCTGGATCGGCGCGGCGGCCTGATCTTCAGAGCACCGCGCGGGCAATCTCGTCCCAGAGCGCGTCGATCTGCTGCGGGCCGCGCGAGGGTTTGCCGGCCTTGGCGAACCAGTAGTCGGCATTCCACTGGTCGCCTTCCATGACATGGAGCAGGGCGTGAATCCACGAGCCGAGCGGCGTGTGAATCTCCTGGGCGATGTCGTGGGCAGCGTCCCAGCGCCCCTGCTTTGCATGCCAGAGCGCCAGCGCCTCCCGGCTCAGGCCGGCAGGCGCGGGGTTCAGGGCGGCAAGTTCGGCCGGCGTCATGCTCACTCCTCCGGCAGGTCGCGACCCTTGGTTTCCGGGGCGAAGGGCAGGATGATCAGACCAAGCAGGAAGATCAGGCTCATCCATGTGCAGGCATCGCGGAAGGCGTCGAGCTTCTCGTCGGCGGTCGCCGCATGGGCGGCGAAGATGGCGGTCAGGCTGCCCTGCAGGAAGGGACCGGCGGCGGCGATGAAGCGGCCGACGTTGTAGCAGAAGCTGGTGCCCGTGCTGCGCAGGCTGGTCGGGAAGAGCTCCGGCAGGTAGATCGCGTAGCCGGCAAACAGCGAGAGCTGGAAGAAGCCCATGAGCGGCACCATCCAGAAGATGTCGCTGCGGTCGTCGAGGTAGCGGAAGACCAGGATCGTGCTGGCCATGGCGCAGACATAGGCGACCGCGAACACCGGCTTGCGGCCGTACTTGCTGGCGGCCCAGGTGAAGACCATCATGCCGAAGAAGGAACCGATGTTCTGCATGATCATGTTGATGCCGGTCCAGACCATCTTCCACCCCGGGAGCAGTGCCTCAGGCACCTTGTCGGCGACCAGAGCCTTGCCGATGACGTCGTTGATGAGCTCGGGGCTGAAGAAACCGATGCCCCAGAGGCCGATGACCCCCGAGATGCACAGGGTCATGCCGACCATGGCGTTCTTGCGCCAGCGCGGCTTGCCGAGCAGGGAGCTGTAGCTGCCAAACTTGACGCCGGTGATCTTGCCCTCGGCGCGCGCCTTCACCCACTTCTCCGGCTCCTTGAGCTTGATCTGGATGAAGACGACCATGAAGGCTGGCAGGGCGCCGATGAGGAACATCGTGCGCCACATTTCCGTCTTCGCCTCGACACCGCTCTCAATCGCCTGAATCTGCAGGTAGCCGACGATGATGGCGATGCTGGCCGCGGTGATGTTGCCGACCGCCGACAGCGCCTGCAGCAGGCCGAGCGCGTGCGGACGGGCGCGGTCCGGCAGGGAGTCGGCCACCAGGGCGACCGCCAGGCCGAAGACGCCGCCGACCCCGAAGCCGGTGATCAGGCGGTAGGCCGCAAAGTCCCAGAAGCCGACGGAGAAGGCCGAGAGACCGGTGCAGACCGAGTAGATGAGCACGGTCAGGGCAAGCGTCTTGGCACGGCCGATGCGGTCACCGACGGCGCCGAAGATGAGGCCACCAATGGCCCAGCCGGCGACGAAGAAGGTCGTCGACAAACCGCCGTAGAATTTCGGATCCATGCCCTCCTTGAGCAGCGAGGCCATTGCTGCGGGGCGCGCGACCAGGAAGAGCTGCTGGTCGAGGCAGTCAAACAGCCAGGCCAGCGAGGCCATCGTGAAAACAAACCAATGGTAACCGGTGAGTTCTTTCCACCAGGGGGCGAGGGAGGCCGGAGTCGTGCTGGGCTGGTTCATGGAGCCGCGAGCTTGAAACACATCCGGCAGCGTGGCAACGACGAATTCACCGCCATGTCCGTGGCGCGCTCACGGAGCAACGGCACCGGGTGTCGCCCCCAAGCCGGGCGGACTCGGATTGACGACCAGGTCGTCGCCGGTGAACAACTGTCGGTCAGGACCGGCAGAACGGATCTCGGTGACGTTGGCGGCCACGGGATGAAACCAGTAGGGTGTGCCCCAGCGGTCGATGAGCTGGCCGTCGCGCAGCGCCGGGGCCGTGCGCGGCAGGAAGACCCCCTCGGGCCCTTGGCCAACCAGGGCGGCGGCGATGTCGGCATTGTCGCCCGAGGGATGGGAACCTGCGGCGCGCTGGTGCAGGGCAAGCAGTTCATGGAGAATCTCCAGATCCTGCTGCGGCTCATGATCGGGTGAGTTCAGGCTGAATCCGAGCTCACGCAGGTGCGGATCCATGGCGGCGGGGGGCGCGCTGGCAGGCGCTGGGTGCGGATCCCCCGGCTCCGGAGGCTGACCCGGCGCGACCGCCTCACGCCCCATTTCAGCGGCGGCACGACGCACCTTCGGCGACGTCACGGCGCTGTACATCCAAGCGGCCAGAATGCAGAGCACGGCCAGCAGCAGGGCGACGAGGTAGGGGCCGGGGCGCTTCGGAAGTTCGGGCATGCCTTCGGAACGTTTACCGTGGTACCTTCAGGCGGAAAAATTGACGAACTGCAGGCGACTCGCCGGATTGAAGGGGTCGTTGAAGCGCGACAGATTGGGGAAGATCGCGGCGAGCTGACTGTTGTCGACCCCGAACCACTTGGCGATGACGGCGGCGTACTGATCGACCGAGGTTGTCGGAATCCAGCGTCCACGATTGCCCTGAACATCAATGCCGCCGTTGACAGTCAGATCGGGGTAGCTGCCGAACACGCGTTTGCCATTGACCGCCCCTCCCATGACCATCATGTGACCGCCCCAGCCGTGATCGGAACCGCCTGTTTCGTCCGTCTTGTTGGGTGTGAACGTGCGGGTGAAGTCGGAAGCCGTGAAGGCGAGCGTCTTGTCCCACATGCCGTTGGCAACGAGCGAATCGCGGAAGGCCTTCATCGCGCAGGTGAGCTGAAGCATCAGGGTGTAGTAGCCCTGGTCCGTGCGCGCAGCACCGCTCAGAACCGGGATCTGCGAGGTGTGGGTGTCCCAGCCGCCGAGCTGGACAAAGAAAATCTGGCGTTTGTTGCTGAGGGCCGTGTTGCCGACGATGAGTCGGGCGGCCATGCGCAACTGTGCGGCGAACCCATTCGTCAGGCCGTTGATGCCGGTACCGTTGAAGGCGTTGGTGAAGTGGCTGTCGAGCGTGGTCGTGCTGTTGCCCGCATCGGTGAGCGCCAGGGCTTCGCCGACGACCCCTTCGGCAACGCGCGCGTTCCTCGCGATCTTGGTGTAGGCCTCGTCGAACAGGCTGGCATGGCTCATGTCGATCAGCTGTTCCAGGGCGGCAAGTCGCCAGCCGGCGTTGTTGTTCTGGTAGTTCGAGCCGCTGACACCCGGCCACTTGTAGACGTCGTACTGCTTGTAGGGCTGCTGATTGGCATTGGCATAGACGAGGCCGGTGCCGTAATTGCGGCTCGGGCTGCCGCCGCTGTAGCCGCTGAAGGGGGTGACTCCACCGGTGCCCATGATGTAGGGCTGCTGGCTCACACCAACCTGAAAGCTGTTGAAGCCATTGACCGACACCATCATCGAAAGCGCGTCCGGGTCGGTGTTGTGGATGCCGTCGAGCAGATCCGCCAGCCGGCCACCCCAGCCGCTCTGAAAGGGCTTGTCCGGGATGGATGACTGCCATTGCACCTGCTGGTCGGAGTGGGAAAAAAGCTGCGGCGGCTTCTGGGAGGCAGGCAGGCTGCCAAAGTTCGCGCGGGTGACATTCGGCTGGGTGAGCACGCCAACGTTGCTGATGAAGGCAAGTTCACCGGCCTCGAAGAGCGTTTTCAGCGAGCCGGCACCGGGATGAACGGCCAGCCGGTTGCCATTGCCGTCGGCGCCGATGTACCCACTGGCGTGCTCGTAATCGCTCACCGGATTGGCCGGCGTGATCTGGGTGCCCGCGCTCGTGATGTCGGCAAGCGGGATCGCGATGCCGCCCGAACCGCCGGCATAAGTGGGGATGCCACGACCGCTGTCGTAATGCGTGCGGGCGCTGCCGGCCAGCGGAATCAGGAGGTTGTTCGAGTCGTAGCCGCCATTGAGGAAGATGCAGACCAGCGCCTTGTAATCGCTGCCGGCCCCCTGGGCGGCCGCGGTGCCCATGAGCTGCATGTGCGCCAGTGTGTTGACCGCGCTGGTGATGCCAAGACCGGCGCAGCCGGACTGCACCAGGAAATCACGCCGGTTGGGTTTGCTGCGATCCAGGGTCTTGCGAAGGAAAAGGTTCATGGCTGTGCGGAAAAGACGGAATTCAGAACCAGGCGGATCACTTGAGGGTGAAGGACTGCGGACAAATGCTGACAAGATAGGCGGCGATGCGGCAGCGGTCGCGGACTTCGGCGGCATAACTCGCCTCCGTACTGCCGCGGGTGGTGGCGTAGCCGTAGAGCACGCCGGCGACGATGGACTTGCGCGGATGGACAAGGGCCGTGTTCGACAGGTCCGCGAGCGTCAGGTTCGGCCACTGCGCCTTGAGCTGGCCGCCGCACCACATGCGGTCAAAACGGTCCACCACCGCCAAAACCGCGTTGAAGTGGTCATCCAGATTGTTGGCATTGCTGCCTGTGACGCCGCCGGAACTCACAAAGGTGGCGGTGTAAAGATTGATGACGTCGGTGTAGTCAAAGATGATGCGATCCGCCTGCATGTTGCTGGTGCTGCTCGGAATGTCGCTGGCGAAGTAACCCATGAGTTTGGCGTGGTCGGCCATCGGCGCCAGGTGGCGCTTGGGGAACACGGTCACGGTGACGTTGGCGGTCGGCTGGCTCGACAGGCTCAAGGTGTAGCTGTCCGTGTTGGTGCTGGCGTAGGGCGAAGCCTCGGACACGCCGGTGCTCCCCCCCGACTGGGTGATGACGATGCCGCCGGCACTGGCACCGTCATTGTCGAGGACGGTGATTGGCACGCTGGCCGTGGAGGTGTAACCGCCGCCAGCCGATGTCAGCGCCAGGTTGATGCTGGCACTGCCATTGGCGATGGCGTCATCGACAGCCGTGACCGTCACCGCCTGCGGCAGGTTCCAATCGGTCGCCGTGAAGCTGAGAGTGGCCGGCGAACAGTTCACGCGGGCATTGGTGCCGACCGTGACCGTCACCGTACCCGTGGGCGCACGATTGAGAGCGACCACGAAGCGATCGGCGGCGCCGCCCTCAATGACCGTGGTGTTGGCCCCCGTGTCGCCGCCGGTGTGACGGAAGGTGATGCCATTGCTGCCAGCCTGCTCATTGTCGCCGACAAAAGCGACAACCCCCTGCGCACCGATACCCGCGTAGTTGGGGTCGGCGCTGGTCACGGCGTGGCCGATGTAACCGAGGTGAACGAGTTCACCGGTGAAGGCGTCGTTGACGGCACTGACGGTGACGGTCTGCGGCGTGCTCCAGTTGCCGCTGTCGAAAACGAGCGTCGCAGGCGCCAGACTGAGCTGGGCATTGCCGCGGGCGGTGAGGGTCACCGCTGAACTCGGCGCACTGCCAAGACGGACGGTGTAGGTATCCGTCATGGTTCCGGCCACCGCTGTCTCGCCCACCAGGGTTGTGCCACTGCTTTCCTCTACAATGACCGAACCGATCGAGCCCTCGTTGTCATTGATGGCAACGGCGAGGTCCGGCAACGGCGGCGCGTTGTAGGCCGGATCGGTGCTGGCGGCGATGTGCGAAATCACCGTACCGTGGGTACCCTCGCGCAACTGGTCGTCGACCGCAGCCACATGCACGGTTTGCGGGGTGTTCCAGTTGGCGTTGGTGAAGGTCAGGGCGAGGCTGCTGCTGAAACTGCTGGTGCTGGTGTTGGTGCTGCCAACCTTCACCTGCACGGCGGCATTGCTGGCGACCTGAGTGACATCATCCACGTCCACACCGGGCTGCAGGGTCATGCCATCCAGGTTCATCCAGGTGAAGGTCCACAGGCGGTTGATGCGATTCACCAGATTGGTCTCCGAGGCGATCTGCATCTCCGGCGCAAACAAGCCGGCCTCAGCCATCGGCCCGGGCACGGTGTAGTCCGGCAGGAACCAATTGAAAACACTGGGTGCGCGCAACGTCGACTGACCCAGCGATGTGGTTTGGTCGGGAAACCGGAAACGCGTGGCATTGGGCACATACCTGTCAACCTCGGCCTGGGTCAGGGTCTTGGAGTAGTTCGGCCAGCCGTTGAGGGTCTGGGCGTCGGTGTCGCTGAAGCCGTGCTGAAGGTCGCGCAACGCGGTCAGCGGCATGCCGCTGCGGGCCTTGAGGCCGCGCATGACCGACATGAAATGCACGAGCGGCTCCTTCATGCGACCGTGCGAGATGGAGGTGTCGGCAAGCTGCAGGCTGCGCGCCTCATAGTCGAGCAGGATTGCCTTCAGCACCGCGCCGAGGTTGCCGTTCGTGCTGCGGTAGACCTCGCTGACTCGATACAGGTAGCCGGCGCTCGGGTTCGAGGTGGTGTAGCGCTGGATCAGCCAGCGTGAGATGTTCACCGGGGTGTTCGGATGACCGTTGTAGCTGGCCGAAGCGGGATTGCCGGCGAGCATGTTGTGGGCGGCCGTCAGATCCTCGGCGGCGCGGGTCTGACTTTGCGCGGCACTCAGCGCATTGAGCTGGGTGTCCGTCAGGCCGGCAATGTTGGTCTGCCCCACCTTGCCGGCGAGCAACGTTTTGGCGCCAAAGTCGTGCCAGGGACGATTGGACGAGGTGATGGTGTTGGTTCTGCCCAAAACCACCATCGGATAGATCCACGGGGCCTGATACCAGCCCTCACCACCGCCTTCATTGAAGTTGGTGAAGCTGGTTCCGGCAACCGCGCCCTGCGAAACCTGCATTTCAATCTGCGGACTGACTCGTGGCGTCGAGCCCGAGAAGGTCAGGCCGTTGAAGCGCTGAATGGTGATGTTGTTGTGATGCCGGGCCCCATGGCACAGCCCGGTCATCACCCGCGCCAACTCGGCGATGTCGTCATTGTCGTAGGTCGGGATGGGCAGGCCGCCGGCGTCGAGCACGAGGCTGCCATCCGGATGGCGCAGGACCAGCCCGATCGAGAACAGCTGCATGATCTCGCGGGCGTAGTTTTCATCCGGGAAGATGGTGACACCGCCGGAGACATACTGGGCGCGGTTGCGGATGTGACTGAGGTAGATGCCCATCATCGGGCTGTAAGTGACGTTCTCAAGGATCGTGCGGTACTTGCCGAAGGCGTTGTTGGCGAGCATGTCCCAGTAGTTGGCGGCGCCGTAGTGGCGGCTCTGCACGGTCGCATCGATCTCGGAGATGACGAGGATCTCGCTAAGCGCCTGGGCCATGCGCTGGCGCACCTGGGCCTTGGCCTGCATGGCCAGCGTCCACATCTCGCGACGGCGATTGTTGTGGAAGGGATGGTTGTTGTTGAAGGTGCCGTTGGCGGTGCTGCTGATCGTGGTGACAAAGCCGAAGCTGTCGCGCGTGGCGGTGTAGGATTCACCGGCAAACTTCGGATCGTTGCCGGTCCACAGCGGCTTGTTGCCACGCAGGACGAACTCCTCGTTGTCCGCGGCGATGACGAGCTGCATCAGGCTGGGGTTGGGGGTCTGACCCGCATCCATCTGCTTGTCAAGCCAGGCCTCGTAGCCGTCGAGGTAGGTGCCGCCTCCGCTTACCGCCGCGTTCACCGCGGCGAGAACTTCGTTGTAATGCTCTTGGGTGCCGCCGTAGGTGCACTGGTCAAGGAACCGCCAGATGTCGCGCTCCAGGGCTGCTCCCGTCGGGGCGATCCAGGCGCCACTACCAAGCAGCGGGGCGCCGTGCTGGGCGGTGTTGTAGGTGAAGGTCGTGGAACCCACCGCCTTGTTGAAGTACCCGCGGATCTCCCCGGTGGGATTGTCGGCGGTGGTGATGCTGATGTAGAGCTGGCCCTGGTGCAGGGCGGTCAGCATGGCCTGGTCGGTGAGCTTGACACTGGCAGCGCGGATGTTCCAGCCGCGCCCCGAGACCTGGCCAAGGCCGATATTGATGATGTCGTCGTTCTCCACCCTCAGGTAGGCGGTGTTCTGCGGCGAGGTCAGGTTGCTGAAGGTGAGGCTGATGCTGGCACCATCGTTGTCGCCCTCGACCAGCGCCGTGGCCAGGCCGGTGGCATTGGTCACCACGCCGGCCTCCCGCCCCAGGTAGGCGACAAACAGCGTGCGGTTGGCCTCGATCCCGGGCTTGGCATCGGCGATGGCCACGGTCGCCTCGGTGACCGCCGCCGAAAGCGCCGCGACAGGGGGGGCAAAGGCCAGCTTGACGTGCTCCGGCACCTCGTTGGCCGCATCCGGCACCGGCTGCACCAGCACGGCATGGGGATTGCCGGGGGTGCCGGCGTTGGCGGGAATCGTGACCTTGCCGCCACTCAGGCCGACAATGCTGAAGTCGGCCGGAGAGGCGTCGCTCTTGGTTGAATCCGGCGCACCCGCCAGGCTGGTGACGCCGACCGTCAACGGCATCGTGCCATAACTTCGGGTCAAACCGATGCGCGCGGCCACCGGCGCCGGCACACCCGCTCCGCGATCGTCCGCCTCGTAGCCCTTTTCAAAACCGGCCAGGGGTGCCGCCGTCAGGGAAAGAAGGCTGCGCAGGGTGTCATAGTCACTGGCTACCCCACCCGAGGCATTCTCCGGACTGTTGGCAAGAGCCGGGTTGGTGCCGCTCTTGTGCTCAGCCCAGTCCGGCACGCCATCCCCGTCGCTGTCGTGATCGAGCACTTCCAGCTTGTAAAACTTCCGCCCCCCCCCCGGACGGGTGATGGCAATGCTGTCAGTGCCGCTTTCCAGGCTGCTCACCTTGGCCGAACCAGGCACCAGACTCCAGGTGCCACCCGCCGGCACATCCGACTGCAGCACCTGATACTTCTTGCCGCGCTGCGGTTTGAACTGGAAGATCAAATCCGCTCCCGAACTGGCGACGTTTCCCACCTGGGTGCAGTCAGCAGGATCAAACGGGTTCGTGCCGGCAATCGACTCGGTCAGGTTGGAGCAGCCGTCGCGATCCTCATCCTCCGCAGGGTTCAGCCCCCAGGCGCCATGCAACTGCTGCCAGACATCGCACATGCCGTCCGCCGCCCCCTGCCCGGGGCCGGTGCTAAAGAAATCCGTGGCGGCCGTTGCCGGCAGAACAGCCAGCAGGCCGAGCGCAGCGGCACAGGCCCGTCCGGAAAAGGACCGGGGGTTGCATGGAAGACGATGCATGGCAGGAAGATGGAGTGGCGGTTGGGCCAAGGCGACAGCCAGGAGTCAGGACCGAGGCAATTATTGCGCTTTTAACAAAAAGTGCGGCTGCTCGTCAATGCCATCTTCCGGACTGCGAGCTCCGCACCCGCTTTTCTTTCTGACAGAAGAAAAGCAGCTTGTTCGCTTCGGGGAAATTTGTTGAAATCAGCCTTCCTTCATGAAACCCGCCTTCGCCGTCGCCTTGCTGGCCCTGTTGGCCACCGAGCTGCCGGCCGTGTTTCCGACACTGCACCTGAAGCCGTTGGTGCTCAAACAACTGCTGTCCCCGGTCGGCTTTGCCCACGCGGGCGATGGCTCGAAGCGCCTGTTCGTCTGCGAACAGTCCGGCATGATCCGCATTCTGCAGCATGGCATGCTGCTGCCGGTTCCTTTTTTGGATCTGCGCACCCGGGTCCTGCCCCTCAACCCGGCCAGCCCCGATGAACGCGGTCTGCTCGGCCTGGCCTTCCACCCGCAGTATGCCCAACCGGGGCAGCCGGGGCACCGACGCTTTTACGTCTATTACAGCCGGGCCTTTGTTGCGGGCAGCGACCCGGTGCCGCCAGCTTGGACGATCCAACCCAACCACATGAGCGTGCTGGCGGAATACCAGGTTTCGGTCACCGATCCCAACACCGCCGATCCCGCCTCGGAACGCGTTCTGCTGAGCTTTGCCCAACCGCAGTCGAACCACAACGGCGGCCAGTTGGACTTTGGCCCTGACGGCTGGCTTTACCTGAGCACGGGGGATGGCGGCAGCTCCAACGACGACAACAATGGCCACACCGGTGGCAGCGGCAGCCGACCGGCCGACGCCCTGGGCAATTCCCAGGATCTGTCCAACCTGCTTGGCAAGATCCTGCGTCTCGATCCCCTCGGCAACAACGGCCCGGGTGGAGCCTATGGCATTCCCCCTGACAACCCCCTGATCGACACTCCGGGGGTACGCAGGGAAATCTTCGCCTGGGGGCTGCGCAATCCCTGGCGTTTCAGCTTCGACGATGTCGGCGAAGGTGCCACGAACCGCCTGTTCTGTGCCGATGTCGGCCAGGGCAAGGTCGAGGAAATCAGCCTGATCGAATCTGGCAAAAACTATGGCTGGCGCCGCTGGGAGGGCGACTTTGACCTCTTCCCGCTGGCGCCCAACCCCAGTGGCGTGGCGCCAACGCCCCCCATCGCCGCCTACGCCCACCCCGGCGAAGGCACCAGCACCGGACTGCCGGAGTTGGGCATCTCGATCACCGGCGGCTATGTTTACCGCGGCGCAGCCTTCCCCGCGCTGCAGGGCAAGTACGTGTTTGCCGACTACAGCGCCAACAGCAACGCGGCCAGCGGCGTCGTTCTGGGGATCGAGGAAACCTCACCGGGCGTTTTTGGTCCAGTCACCCAGCTTTCCCTGACAGGTGGCAACCCGCTGGCCACGCGCATCCTGGCCATGGGCCGGGACGAGGAAGGCGAGCTTTATGTGGCAACCAAGGCGGCGCGCGGGGCAACGCAGAACGGCGAAGATGGCCTGCCTTCGGGTGCCATTTACCAAATCGTGCCCCAGCAAGTGGCCTCGATGACCTTCACCGCTGTCAAGGACAACACGATTTACCAGGAGAGCAACAACAGCAGCGCCAAGGGGGAGACCTTCTTCACCGGCAAGATTGGCGTGCCCAACGATGACACACCGCCCGGATCACTGCGGCGCGGACTGGTGGCCTTCAACCTCACGGCCTTCCCGCCAGGCACGACCGCCCTCTCCGCCAGTCTGAGCCTGTACCTCGATGCCGTCGGCAGCTTCGGCATGAGCTTTCCGGTCGCACTGCACCGCGCCACCGCCGACTGGGGCGAGGGCACCTCCAACGCCGGCCGCAAAGGCGGCACCGGCGTGAGTCCGACCACGCTGGATGCCACCTGGAACCACCGCTTTTACAGCGGCAGCCTCTGGAGCACGCCCGGCGGGAGCTTCATCGCCACGCCATCAGCCAGCACCTCGGTGGCAGGAGCCGGGCAGACCTATGTCTGGAACAGCCCCGGCCTGCTGGCCGATGTCCAGGCTTGGCTGAACGCACCAGCCAGCAATTTTGGATGGTTCGTGCGCGGTGATGAAACCACGGAGTATTCGGCCATGCGCTTTGCCAGTCGTGAATGGACCACCGCCAGTCAGCGCCCGCGCCTGACCCTGACTTACGCGGAATTGCCGCCCCCCACCCGCTGGCAAAGCTGGATCGAGCTGCATTTCCCCGGCCGCCTGCCCGGACAGTTTTTCGATGAAACCAGTGATCAGGACGGCGACGGGATCAACGAGGGCTTCGAATACGCCTACGGGCTGGAACCCGGCATCGCCGACGCCGTGCCCCTCGTCGAGGTCTCCCGGGAGGAGGGGGCCTTGGGGGGCCTTGATCAAGTCTACCGTTTTCGCCGCGACTCGGAGGCCGTGGATCTGGTGTATCTTCTCGAAACCAGCGCCGACTTGAAAACCTGGACCTCCCTGGCCAGCAGCACTGCCGGCGCGGCGCCGGTCACCGCTGAAGGCGCCGAAGTGGATCTGGACGAGGGCATTGGCGGCACGATCCACATTGTGCAGGTGCGCGTCAGCGCCGCCGAGGATCGCCGCTTTGCACGCTTGCGCCTGGTTCGCCTGTCTCAGTAACCTCCAGAGCCGATCCGGGCCGCGCGCACCATTGTGTCACCGGCATCGGCCCGGCGCCTGAACTCCTCAAGGATGGCCTTCGTGGCGCTGGCACCGAGGCGGGTGCAGCCAAGCTCACGCACCCTCAACAAACCGTCGAGATCGCGCACCCCACCGGCGGCCTTGACCTGTACGTGGGCCGGGCTGTGCTTGCGCATCAACCGCAGGTCGGGCTCAGTGGCGCCACGATAGTCGTAGCCGCCCGCCGGCTGCTTGACGAAACCATAGCCGCTGGAGGTTTTCACCCAGTCGGCACCGGCGCGGCCGCAGATTTCGCAGAGGTGAATCTTGGTGGCATCCTCGGGCAGGTAATCGTTCTCGAAGATGACCTTCAGCTTGGCCCCATGCCGGTGCGCCGCCTCGGCGACCGCGCGGATCTCATTCTCGACGTAGTCCCACTCGCCACCCAACGCCTTGCCGATGTTGATGACCATGTCGATCTCCACCGCACCGTCGCGACAGGCGGTCTCGGTCTCGAACACTTTGACGGCGGTGCTGCTGTTGCCGGCGGGAAAGCCGATCACGCAGCCCACCCGCACCGGGGTGCCTCGCAGTAACTCAACCGCACGGGCGACGAAATAAGGTTTCACGCACACGGAGGCAACGCCGTAGTCCGCGGCCAACCGGCAGCCGGCCTCAGCCTCGGCATCGGTGAGCGACGGATGCAGCAGCGAGTGGTCGATCATGCCGGCCAGCTCTTCAAAGGTGGGATTCATGCGGGGAGTCAGTCAGGAACACAATCGCGGACCCGTCATGCTCACAGGCGGCGCAGGCTGCCGATGCGAAACATGCCGTTCATGAGCTGGGCATTGTCCTGCGCGGCACGCTCGGCGTCGAGATGGAGCAGGTGCGGGAACTCGCGCAGTTCAATGCGGTGAATGCCGTCGACGGGCTTTTCCAGGGCGACGGCGAGATCCTCCAGCGCCTTGATCTTGACGCCATTGACGGCGACCACGACCTGGCCGCTCTGGCGTTCGTAGCCCTGGGTGGCCGGGGTCGGCAGCACGGCGCTGAGGAAGACGACACGGCGCCGCCCCTCCGCCTCGAGGTCCTCGGGATTGGCGGCGGCGCGCGCGAGTCGCAGCAGCGGACCGCCGAGTTGTTCGCGACCAAAGGAATTCAGGTAGGGACGGGTCAATTCCTGGAAGAGCAGACCGCCATGCAGCACATAGCGCGGCCCCTCATCGAACTGGTAGGGCAACACCAGGTAATCCTCGGGCAGCTTGCGGGTGAGCTTGCCCTTCAACACGACCTCCCTGCCCTCGCGCAGGACAAGGATTTCCACCTCCTCGCCGATGAAGGCGCGTCCGCGCACGACATGGCTGATGCTGAGCGCGCCGTACTGCTTGTCCTGGTAGTCGCCGCGCGCGTCAATGCGCTCACCATTGATCGCGAGCAGGATGTCGCCCTCGCGAACGCCGGCGCGCTCGGCCGAGGCGCCCTTGATGACCTTGCTGATGTACACACCCGGCTGGTCCGGCTTCAGGCCGAGGTATTCGCGGAACTGCTCGTCGAGGGTCGTCTGAAACTCGACGCCGAGCGACGGGAAGCCGTCGTAGGGCGCCTGGGCCACGTCCTTGAGGAAGTGCTCGATGATGGGCCCGGGCAGCACGGTGGCCACCTGGTTCTTGGAGTCGTAGCGCAGCAGCAGCCCGGCGAGCTTGCCGCCCTTGACCACAGGCAGCGTGAAGCTGTTGGCCTCGCTGCGGATGATGCCCTGTGCCTCGTAGACCAGGAAGCTGGCGTTGTCGACGACGTAGCCCTGGTTCATCACCTTGCTGACCAGCATGGGCGTGACGATGAGTTCGCCGACGCGGCCGGTCTGCCAGACATGCAGGGCGTCGCCAATGCGTGCCGAGGTGTCGAGGGCCATCGGCCGCAGGCCGGCAAAGAAGGCCGCCTCCTTGCCGTTGGCGGCCGGCGCCAGCAGGGCCAGGTTGGCCTCATAATCGACCGCCTCGACCCGTGCCGGAATCTTCTGGCCGCTCTCGGGCAGTTCGAGCTCGATGTAGGTGGCATCGGCGACCATCTGGCCGGTGACCAGGACGCGGTTGCCCTCCAGCACGACGCCGAGACCGCGGCGACTGCCGGGCGACTCCTTCTGCCAGGGGATGCGCTGGTTGTGGCCCTGGTAGGTGACGTTGGCCTTGAGCAGGGAGCCGGTCTGCACACCGGGTTCCGGTGGACGCAGCACCAGGGGCGATTGCGCCGCAGCGGAGACGGCGAGCAGCAGGACGGTAAGGGCGGAAAAAAGCGGGGAGTTCATGGCGGCGGGGCGCAGCTTCTTATTCAAGACCGAGGTAGGCGTCATCGCGGATGCTGTAGGTCTGCATGATGCGCGGGTGCGCGGTCTCGGCGAGATCGCGGCGCAGCACCAGCGGCCGCCCCTTTTCGAGCAGCTTGATGACGACAAACGGCTTCTCGCCATCCTCGCGTGACAGGGCAGCGCGCACGTCCTTGAGGTTGCGGATCTTGACGCCGTTGATCTCGTCGACCACGCTGTGCGCGTAGGGGGTGAGATGGGTGTTGACCTCGTCGGCAAGAATGCTCGTGAGAATGACCGGCTCGGGCCGCTCGACGTAGAGTTTTTCGGTCAGGTAATTGTCAAACAGGTAGCTCGCCGCAGAATCCTGAATCTGATGGGCGTCCATCAGGTTCTTGTCCATCGGCTGGAACACCAACCCGGCGTAGACCAGGTAGCGCGGCCGCTGGTTGTACTGCTCACCGAGTTTGACGTAGGGATCGAAACGCTTGAGTTCGACATCCACCTCCTGGCGCTGGTTTCCTCGCAAAAACGCCAGTTTGAGCACGTCGCCGGCGAACTTGCGCTCGACCACTTCGTTCATGTTGACCAGTTCGCCTTCCATGCGAATGAGGCCGTTGTTGAAGACCGGGTTGCCGTCGATCGACAGCAGCACGTCACCGCGCTGGAGAATGCCGCCGGCGCTGCCCGCCGGCTCAACATCCGCAATCATGACACCCGTGTTGTCCTGCAGGCCAAAGGCACGGCGCTGGGCGAGGTTCTCGATCGGGAAATCGCTGACCGCGAAGTCGACGTAATGATCGTAGCGGCCGTCCTCAACGTCCTTGAGGAAGCGCGACACCACCGGCACCGGGATGATGTAGCCGACATTCTGCGCCACCCGTCCACTGAAGCCCTGGAAGGCGACGCCCACCACGCGGCCGTCCTGCAGCACTGGACCGCCCGAATTGCCGGGGTTGATCGCGGCATCGACCTGGATGGCCAGGTGGGAGTCGACCTGGGTGTGGCTGTAAGGCCGGAAGTCGATGCGCGAGACGACGCCGCGCGTCACCGAAATGCGGTCGCCACCGATCGGATAACCGATGGCGATGACCTCGGTGTTGAGCTTGGGGATGCCGCCAAGTTCAAGCGGTTTGAGCTTTTCGAACGGCGCGCCATCCTCGGCCTCAAGAATGGCAAGGTCGCAGTCGTGGGCGATGTGCACAATGCGCGCCGGATGCGGCCGCGGGTCGTTGGAGCTGCGGATGACCAGCTTGGTGGCGTTGCTGACGACATGGGCGTTGGTCAGGAAACGATTCTTGCCGATCAGGAAGCCGGTGCCAGAACCACCCGAGGGCTGGCCGGCATTCCAAGGTTCGCGGTAATCGGGCAGCAGGACCGAGGCGTCGATGTTGACCACGCCCTCCCAGTCGCCGGAACTCAGGTCAATGGCCTGACCGGAGACGGGGGCGGTCGGCAGCACGAGGGCCAGGCAGGCCAGCAGGAAGAGGGGGGATTTCATGGAGTCCGTGAAGGGGGCGGCAAACAATACGCGGCGGCGCGCGCCAAAAACAAGCCTTTCTGCGGCAACCGCGCCGGTCAGGCACGATCGATCCAGCGGTAGGCGGTCCTGGCATTGCGCCAGAAGTACTTTTCCGAGGCCTCGCGGCCGCGGGCGGCGAAGGCGTCGCGGACGATGCCGAAGACGACGTCATAGGGCGCGCCGCGGTCGGACACCGGCCAGTTGCTGCCGTAGATGAGGCGGTCCTCGCCAAAACTGTCCCAGAGAAGATCGAGGATTGGCCGGTAATACTCGGGGTCGCGCGGGGCATCGCCCTTGGCCCCGGGCACCTGCTCAACCAGGGCGGACACCTTCATGAAGACGTTGGGCCGACGCGCAATTGCACGAATCGCGTCGGGCCATTCCGGCCGCAACGCGCGCGGATCACCGGGGGCTCCGAGGTGGTTGATGATGAGGCGCAGGTCCGGCACCTCGGCCGCCAGCCGCTCGGCATGGGCCAGCGCCGCCGCAGGGCCGTTCAGATCCAGGCTGAGGCCGCGCTCGGCAAGCTGGCGCGCCCCGGCGAGCACGCGCTCGCGGTTCTGGTCGATGCGCACCAGATCGGCGCGCCAGCGCACGCCGCGGAACAGCGGGTTGGCGCTGAAGCGCTGCAGGTTCGCCGCAAAGGCGGCGTCGTTCGGGTCGAGGTTACCGACCAGACCGACAATGCTTTTTTCCTTCACCGCCAGATCCAGCACCCACTGGTTGTCCTCGACCCAGGGACTGGCCTCGACCACCACCGTCTCGCGCACGCCCTGCGGCGCCGCCACCACCAGCCAGTCGGCCGGCAACACGGTGCGGTACAGCGGCGAGTTCTTCGGCGGCCAGGGCACGCCCTGCGGCCGCGACGGATCGTAAAAATGCGTGTGGGTGTCGATCACGCGGATCGCGTCGGCCGCGCGGGCGGCCGGGACGAGACTGGCGGCGGCGACGGACTGCAGAAAGCGGCGGCGGTGCATGGCGCGCATTAAGACGCGCTGGCCGTGCTCTGACAAGCCGGCATTTTGCCGCGGTTCAGGCGTCCGGGGTCAGCACGACCTTGAGCAGGCCCTCCTGGTTGTCGTACAGGCGCTGGAACCAGCCGGCACCCTCGGCGAGCGGGGCGACCGCGCTCAGCAGGGGTTCGACGCGGATGCTGCCATCCTGAATGCGGCGGATCGCCTCCGGGTATTCGCCGGCGCAGGAGCAGGAACCGCGCAGGGTGAGCTGGCGGGTCACCACCTCCTGGAGCGGGAAGGGCGTGTTCGGCTGCAGGTTGCCGACCAGGATCACCTGGCCGCCCTTGCGCACGCAGCGGATGGCGAGGTCGAGCGGCGCCGCGGCACCCACGACTTCAAAGCTGGCATCGGCACCATCGCCGTCACAGATCTCACGCAGACGCGCCGCCAGGCCCTCCTCGCGGGCGTTGAAGGCTTCGGCGGCACCGAGTTCCTTCGCCAGGGCCAGACGCTTGTCGTCGAGGTCCACGGCAATGACCCGCTCCCAGCCGCGCGCCTTCAGCGCCTGAATCACCAGCAGGCCGATCAGGCCGGCGCCGACCACCACCGCCGTGCCCCCCTTGGACGCTTCGTCGCAGCCCTCGCCATCGTGATCGCCGTGGCTCTCGCAGCCGCTGCAGCCCTCGTCGTCGCAGGACGCGGCAAAGGCCTCGCCCACCTCAATGCCGTCGGCCAGGTTGACCGCGTGCAGGGCAATGGCGACCGGTTCGGCAAAGGCCGCCTTCTCATAAGACAGCGCCTCGGGGATGCGGTACAGGATGCGCACCGGCAGGGCGATCTTTTCAGCAAAACAGCCGTGGCGACGATACTCGCCCGGCGACACCCCCAGCACCTTGCGATGCGGGCAGAGATTGACGTAGCCGGAAAGGCATTCCTCGCACTCGCCGCAGTACTCGGTCGAATCGAAGGTGACGCGCTCGCCGACCTGCCAGTCCGTGACCCCCTCGCCGAGGGCCACGATTTCGCCGGCCGCCTCGTGCCCCATGACGATCGGCATCTGCCGGCGGCCGCTGCGGCCGTCCATGCCATGGATGTCGCTGCCGCAAATGCCGCAGGCCCTCACCTTGACGAGCACCTCGCCGGGACCCGGCACAGGATCCGGGAAGGCAATGTCATAGTTGAACTCGCAGGGGGCGGTGAGAACAAGGGCTTTCATGTCAGCCCATGAATTCGCCCCGAGATGCGCGCCGTGCAAGGGCAAGCTGAAGCCTCCGGAACGCGTTGGTTTCCACTCATGCACCTGCCGCGCCTCTGCCTGCTCCTCGTCCTTTGCACCGCCCCGCTGCCCGCAGCCGAAACCGTGCTCGCGGCGCGCGCCCTGCACCTGGGTCGACCCGGCGCCTACGAGTGGGAGGAGTTCAAGGATCGGCCGGTCGATGGCGAACGTTTCTCCGTCCGCTTTCAGGCCCGCAGCAACCCCGGCGAACAGACCCTGCGCCTGCGCCAGTCGAACGTGAAGCTGACCTGGACCGTCCGCCTCAACGGCGAACGCCTCGGCACGCTGACGCCCTCGGAAACGCCGCAGGAGTGCCTGCTGGCCCTGCCGGCCGGCCGCTTGCGCGAAGGCGACAACGAATTCGTCATCGAACCTCCGCCCGGCCTGCTCGATGACATCGAACTCGGCCCGGTGATCCTCGACGACCGCCCCGTCCAAGACTTCCTGTCCGGCGCGGAACTGCAGGTGACGGTGACCGATGCCGCCGGCTCTGCCCTGCCCTGCCGGCTCACCCTGACCCGGCCCGACGGCACCCTGCAGCCGCTGCGCGCGACTCCGGCCGACGCGGTCACCACGCGCACCGGCGTGGTTTACACCCGCGACGGCCGTGCGACGCTGTCGGTGCCGCCGGGCGATTACCTGCTGCACGCCGGGCGCGGCTTCGAATGGGGTGTCGCCCGCCGCGAGCTGAGCCTCACCCAAGGCGCACGAGAAGAGGTGTCGCTCCAGCTCCAGCGCGAGGTCGACACCACCGGCTGGCTGGCCGCCGACAGCCACATCCACACCCGCACCCACAGCGGCCATGGCGACGCCGAACTCAACGAGCGTGTGCTGACCATTGCCGGCGAAGGCATTGAGCTGGCGATCGCCACCGATCACAACCATGCCGCCGATCACGCACCCGCCACCGCAGCCCTCGGTTTGGCCACGCATTTCACCCCGGTCATGGGCAACGAAGTGACCACCAAGCACGGCCACTTCAACGCCTTCCCGATCGCCCCCGGTGCGCCACTGCCGGACCATCGCCTGGAAAAATGGTCGGAACTGCTGCCAGCCATCCGCGCGACGCCCGGCGTGCAGGTCGTCATCCTCAACCACCCGCGCGATGTCCACAGCGGCTTCACCCCGCTCGGCGGCCTGCAATTCAACCCGGCCACCGGCCGCCACCGCGACGCCGAGGCGCTGGCCGCCGTCGATGGGATCGAAGTCCTCACCTCGGCCGCCATGCAGTCGGACGTGCACCTGCTCTTCCGCGACTGGTTCGCGCTGCTCAACCGCGGCCACCGCCTCGCCGCCGTCGGCTCCAGCGACAGCCACGACGTCAACCGCTTCCTGCTCGGCCAGGGCCGCACCTACGTCGCCGCCGACGACCGCGATCCCGCCCGCCCAGACCTCGCCCAGGTCTGGCGCAGCTACCGCGAAGGCCGCCTGCTCGCCAGCCTCGGCCTGCTCACCCACCTGCGCATCGACGACCGTTTCAGCGTCGGCGACCTCGCCAGCGGTCTCGGCGAGCGCGTGCGTGTCGAGGTCCGCGTGCACGGCCCGGCCTGGACCCGTGCCGACCGGGTCGAACTCTACGCCAACGGCCTCCTCGTGCGCGAGCAGGCCCTCGACGACCCAGGCCGCGCCGGCGAAAAAGCCCGCGTCACCTGGGAACTGCCGCGACCGGCCCACGACGTGCACCTGGTCGCCCTCGCCACCGGCCCGGGCGTCACCGAAGCCTTCTGGCAAATCCCCCGCCCCTACCAGCCGAGTTCCAAGAACTTCACCCCGCGCGTGCTCGGTGCCACCAATCCGGTCTGGCTCGATGCCGATGGCGACGGCCGTTTCAGCTCCGCCTTCGCCATCGCCCGCAGGCTGATCGACCGCCACGGCGGCGACCGCACGGCGCTGCAGACAGCCCTGCAAGCCTGTGATGAAGCGGTCGCCACCCAGGCGCGTTCCCTCGGGGCGGCCCCCTGAATGCCGGCAGCACAAAAATACCGTGTGCCGTGAGATGGCGAGTAGCGCGCCGGCCCGGCCTCGGCCAGGATCACGGCCAACCCGCCAACCTCACACGCCATGGGCAAAGAATTCGACACCACCTCGCAAACCGTCCCGCACGTCGCGACGAAGCACCGCACCATCTGCACTCCGGTGCCCCATCCGGACTCGCTGCCGCACATCGAGAAAAGCCGCCAGTTCGAACCGCTGTCGATGCGCGGCATGCCGCCCATCGTCTGGGAGCGCGCCGAGGACATCTACGTCTTCGACAAGTACGGCAACCGCTGGCTCGACTGGAGCAGCGGCGTGCTGGTCACCAACTGCGGCCACGGCGTCCCCGAAGTGCGCCAGGCGATCATCGATCAGGTCAACAGCGGCCTCATCCACAACTACGTCTTCCCGAGCGAGGAACGCCCCGAGCTCGCCGAGCTCATCGCCAGCGTCTCGCCCGACCCGCTGAAGAAAGTCTTCCTGCTCAGCACCGGCAGCGAGGCCACCGAGTGCGCGATCAAGCTCAGCCGCGCCCATGGCATCGCCAAGGGCGGCCGCGAAAAGATCGGCATCATCGGCTTCGAGCGCGGTTACCACGGCCGCACCCTCGCCAGCCAGCAGGCCGGCGGCATGGCCGGCCAGAAGACCTGGATCGTCAACCTCGACCCGGCCATCATCAACGCCCCCTTCCCCGACGGCTACTGGGAAGACAACAGCAGCTTCGACAGCTTCCTGCAGGCCATCGAAAAGAGCGGCATGAAGCCCTCGCAGATCGCCGGCGTCATCATGGAGAGCTATCAGGGCGTCGGCCCCGACTTCGCGCCGGTGGAGTACATCCAGAAGCTGCGCGCCTGGTGCACCGAGCACGACGTCGTGCTCACCTTCGACGAAGTGCAGTCGGGCTTCGGCCGCACCGGCAAGTTCTGGGCCTTCGAGCACTACGGCGTCGTGCCCGACCTCATCTGCTGCGGCAAGGGCATCTCCTCGTCGCTGCCACTCTCGGCCGTCATCGGCCGTGCCGACATCATGGACCAGTTCCCGCCCGGCTCGATGACCAGCACCCACACCGGCAACCCGGTCTGCTGCGCCGCCGCGTTGGCCAACATCCGCAAGATCCTGCGCGAGGACCTCACCGGCAATGCCGCCCGCCTCGACCCGGTCCTGCTCGCCGGCTGCAAGGCCATCCAGGCCCGCCATCCGGAAGTCATCGGCCACGTCACCGTCGCCGGCCTGGTCGGCGGCCTGCAGACCGTCAAGCGCGGCACCAAGCAGCCCTGCCACGACCTCGCCCACCGCGTCATCGAACTCTGCTACCAGAAGGGCCTGCTCTTCTTCGCACCGGTCGGCGCCTGGGGCCAGACCGTGAAGATCTGCCCGCCGCTCACCATCCCGCAGGACGCCCTCGAGGAAGGCCTCGCCGTCCTCGGCGAAGCCTTCGACCAGGCCGTCGCCGAACTTGGCTGATCACCGCACCCAGCACGCCGCCGGACCGGGCCAAGGGCTCGCCTCCGGCGGCGTTGCTGTGTCGCGACGGCAGCTCGTGACGAGGGATTGACGACAGCCCCCTGAGACGCTCAACTCGTGCGATGACCTACGGGTTGGCACATTCGGGGAAAGATCCCCCAGAGGGGCCTTACACACAGGGGGAACTCAGCCGAAAACAGGCGGCTGGAGAGGCGGCGACCGCACCCCTTGAATTCGCGAAGAAAAAGCGGACAACCGCCCATGGTGGAATGGGCTGCCTCATGATACTCGCGGGCCTGACACTGCTCGCCATCATTCCAGTCCTGGGAGTGATTTTGATCGTAGGCGCTCTAGTCTTGGATCAAGCGAGTGTTCACTACGCTTGCCGCCGATGCGGCAACATCACGGGGAAGCACGCACGCGAGTGCACGGGATGCAGGGCGGTTTTCCGCTGAAGGGCATCACACGCTGGCGTCCATACAAAAAATCGCCTTATGCCTGGCCCTCGTCCACTTTCTCCAAAAAGCCTTTCAGCGCCTCCGACACCCTGCCCTATGCGCGCTTCTTGTCCAATCGCCGCATCTGCTGGCTGACGTTCGCCGCCGAGCGCATCCGCAACTTCTCTGCCAACCACTCCTGCGACACCACCGTCCGCCGCCTTCATCCCAGCCGCTTTCAGTCGGAAGAGGTGGTAGGGGTTGCCCATCAGCACCCAGGCTTGGACGCGCCAACCGGTGCGTTCGCAGGCCTGGCCGAGGGTGTGCAGGAAGAAGCGACGGTCGTCGTCATCATGGAAGATGGCCTCCCTGCGGTTGCCGCGCGCCATGACATGGCAGTAGGCTCCCGCGGCCTGGATGCGAATGCTGCGTGCCAAGCGCAGGGAATCACTGACCCTTTTTCTTTCTCCTTTCTCTGTTTCTTGATTGGAGCACTTTTATCGGTGATGTGGCTTCGTGAAGCATGCTCGATTCCAAGGCCACCTCGTCCTCGCGCTTCTGGCGCAGGCTCTGCAGATCTCCCATGCCACTGTCATCCCGTTTTCATTGCCGCCCGGCGACGATCCAAATCCGCACTTCATGGTGGCGGTGAACGGCATTGCTGTTCCGTCCTGCACCACCGCAATGAAGGTGGGCTACGCCCAGTTCGCCTTCTCGGGCGAGGCGAAGGTTGAAATCACTGCCAGCGAGACCGTCCGCGCCTGTGACCTCAGCCCCCATCGCGCCGAAATCGGGGTCACGATTCATGACCGGACTGTGTCATTTGATCTGAAAAAGCCGTCAAAGCTCCACCTCCAGATCAACGATCTTCCGCGCTTCTTTCTCTTCGCCGAGGCGCCTGAAAGCGCCGCACCGCCCCTTGCTGCGATTGATCTCACAACATTCGGCGTCACCAGCTCCGCCGCCGAGGTTCAAACCGCCGCCATCCAGCGGGCCATGGACGCGGTCGCTGCGAGGAAGGGGGTCCTGCTGGTCCCGCCTGGCATCTACCGCACCGGTGAACTGCGCGTGCCCAGCCACCTCACACTGCATCTCATGCCGGGTGCGATTCTTAAGGGCACTGGCGAAGCGGGGAACCATCCCGCGGGCGAATTCGGCACCCAACTGCTTTATTTTCTGGATTGCGAAGGCGCGCGCCTGCAGGGCGGCGGGGTGATTGACGCGCAGGGGCGCGCGCTTCGGATTGCGGAGGAAAACAGCTCGGCCAGCCGCTGCAAACTGATCCGTTCCGTCCGGGCGCGCGACATCGTCGTCGAGAACGTGGTCCTGCGTGACTCGGGCACCTGGGCGGCGCATCTCATCGAGTCCGAAAACGTTCGCTTCAGCGGGGTGAAACTGATCTCGAACACCATCCAGGACGATCCGGAGTTTCCGTGGGAACCGAACACGGACGGCTTCGATCCCGACAACTCCTCCCGGGTGCGGATTGAGAACAGCTTCATCAGTTGCAATGACGACGCCATCGCGGTGAAGTTGCGCCATGGAGTGCGCCGTGACATGAGTGACATCAGATTCACGGGCAATGTGATTTATACGGTGAAATCCGCGCTCAAGATCGGCACCGAGGTCCATGAGAAGCGGCTTTTCAATGTTCTTTTTGAAGGCAACGACATCATTCGGGCCGACCGCGGCATCGCCCTTTACTGCAACTCGGGTGCCAGCGTTGAAGACGCGAGGTGGATCAACAACCACTTCCAATTCATCGGGGGCGACAGCAAGCGCATGCTGCTTGAGATCAAGGTGAAGAATGAGAAGGGCAAAGGTCATGTCCGCGATCTTCTCATCCGGGACAACACCTTTGAAAACCCTGCGGAAAACGCCTCCTTAATCGAAGGCTTGGAGCCAGGCCATGAGGTCTTCGGCGTGCGGTTTCAGAACCTGATCGTTGGCGGCGAGAAATGCCTGAGCGCTGAGGCTGCAAAGGTGCGGCTCTCTCGCCATGCAAAGGAAGTCACTTTCGAATGACAGGCAGGCGGGCAGAGAAAGCCTTCCACAGGCGTGGCGGCAAAGCTGCCGGTTCTTGAACGCTTGAGTCAGCTGCCCGCGTCTCGATGGAAAAAGGCGCTTCGCTGCATTGGGTAAAGAGCGGCAGGGCTTTGAACGGGGAATAGGCCCCGCACCATGGCGCTGAACTCGGCACAGCGCTAGAAGGTCGCACCTGCCCTTCTCCTTGGCTCCCTTCATTTCCAGCCGCGCCCGTTGCCAAAGACCCTCCTTTTTCTTTATTTCCAACTCACGGCGCACCGCCCGCCTCGAGCCGCAGCAGTTCGATTTCGGCCGCATTCAGCCGGCGCTGCAGCGCTGACCTCTGCTGCTCCAGAGCGGTCTTTCGCACGCCTGCGTAGTAGCGCCGGCTGGCGGACGGGTTTTGGAAGGCAAGTTCATATTCCACCTGCTTCAGGTTCTCCTCGATCGTTTCGAGTTCCTTTTTCATCTGCGCCACGGCCAAACGCCCCTCCAGCCGCCGCTGCTGTGACTTGCGCTGTTCAACCTGAGCCGCTGTCTCCTGCGAAGGAACCGGCGTTTCCGGCACAGCATCCCCCGCCCCGCGCGGCATCACCGGCGCTGTGTTTGACGCTGAGGCATTGGCCGCGGGCACCACCGGCAGGGGATCCTGAATCACATAGTCAAGACCAAAGCGCAAACGGTCGCGGACCTTCTGCGGAAGATCCTGGTGGGCGACCTTGGCCACGCCGAGAGCGTGTCCAACCAGAAGCCCGGAGTCTTCTACACGCTGGATCCGGCATTCGCGAAGGCTCCCCCCCGTTGGCAGAACCAGATCCCCAAGCGCCATGCCCACAGACGCCAACCGCACTTCGGTGATGTCACGATCCAAATCCTGTCGCAGTTTGGCAAAATTTCCACGCAGCCGTTCGATGTCCTGGCGCAGGCCGCGCACGCGCTGATCCAGAGCAGCCGCCTCCTCCTCCAGCAGGGCGACCTCCGCCCGCTCGCGCTTCAGTCGCTCGGCCTGCTCGACATGACGGGCGACAATCTCCGCCTGGGTGTTCAGCAGGGCCAGTTGCACCCGAGCTTCTTTGTCCTGGCGTGCCTGCTGCCAGGCAACCGTGCCAAAGGCCACGGCCACAAAGGCGAGCAGATAAGCCACCATCCGACCATTCATGACTTACCTCCCCCGTGCTGTCTGAGGTAATCCGCACGAACGGTTTCAAGCTCCTGCAGGGCCTGTTCCAAGGCCGCCTTCTGCCCGGCCAGACCGGCTTCAAGAGCCTTGCCGTCCGACAACCGCTTTTGCAATTCCTGCAGGTGCCAATTTTGGCTGGCTGGCAGGGCGATCGGCGAACCAGCCTTGCCCTGTTCCTTGCGCAGGAGTTCCAGATGCGACTGCTGATCTTTCAGGGCGGCCCTGGCCTCATCCACCTGCACGGCAATCTCCGAACGCTGGCAGGAACAGTCCAACACCACAAGCAGCACCCCCAGCAAGGGGTACCACCCGCGTCGCGCACGATGGGGAGGCGGGCAATCGGACGATGCGCAGGTGCAAGGGGTCATGTTGAGGGAATTTGAACGGGCATCTCCAGCACGTAGCCCAGTCTGGCTTTCAAGTCCGCCGGCAATTCGTCCGGTTTGACACGAAGCACCCCCTCGGCATGCCCGAAGGTGACTGCCTCAGTCTCCACCTTCTGGATCCTGGCAAGGCGCAAGACCCGACCTCCGGCTAGCGCCAACTCGGGCAGCTTCAGGCCCAGCGAATCCGCGCGCACACGCAGTACGGACTCAACATAAGCCTTCTCCACGTCAGCTTGGTCCTTTTTCAGTTCGGCCACTTTTTTCTGCAGTCCATCGATCTCCGACTTGAGCGTTTCACCTGCCACCTGCAATGCCAGCAATTCCTTGCGCTGCTCAAGATTCAACTGCCGTATCCGCAGATTCTCCTCCACCCCCTTCAAGTCCTGTTTCAGTCCGTTGACGTCGGACAGCAGATCATCCACAACCAATGTGTGGTTCACCCCGTAGAACAGCCCGAACATTGAGGCGATGACCAACAGATAGGCAATGATTTTTGCGTCCATGGCAGGGAATAAATTCAGTTTTTGCCGTAGTATTTCGAGCGATAGCGATTCAGAACCTCCGTCTTGCGTTCCAGATTGGCCTGCTCTGCCGCCAATTCCGCCTTGAGCGCCTCAATGTCGGTCTTGTTCGACTCGATCTGCTTGCGCAGTTGCACAGGGTCCATTTGACGCGATCCGACCGCCGTAACCTGCTTCTGCACCTGGTGAAACTCCTCCTGAGCAAGAGCAGACAACTGCTGTTTCTCCTCAATCTGCAATCGCAGCGAGTCGATTTCGGCCTTCAATTGGTTTTTTTGCTCGCAGCCGCAAAAGACCATTGGCAAAACCAACAGAAGCACGGCCGCAAAATCTGGGCGTTTGCACAAAATTTTCATGAGAAATCCGATTCCAAGGAATAAGATTTCCCCGGGGTGAAAACAAGATTTTTCGAATGATGTCAGCGGTTTTCCCAAGAAACCCCCAGCTCCCCGGACCGAGCCGCCTTCGACGAAAGGACCGCCCGCCCCCGGCGTTTCCGGAGTTTCATGAAACGCCAGCTGCTTGCCCTCGTCGCCCTGCCCCTGCTTGCCGCCGCCAAGGAGGCTCGGCCGCCGAACGTCCTGTTTGCCATCGCCGACGACTGGGGACCGCATGCGGGGGTCTATGGCACGCCCTGGGTGAAGACCCCGGCCTTCGACCGGCTTGCGCGCGAGGGGCTGCTGTTCAAGAACGCCTACACGCCGATGGCGAAGTGCGCGCCCTCGCGGGCCATCGTGCTGACGGGGCGCCACCTCTGGCAGAACGAGGAGGCCGGCAACCACATGGCGGTGTTTCCGCCCAAGCTGAAGAGCTGGCCGGAGGTGCTCATGGACCAGGGCTGGCACATGGGCATCACCGGCAAGGGCTGGGGACCAGGCATCGCCAACGACGCCAACGGCAAGCCGCGCCTCATCACCGGCAAGCCCTACAACAAGCACAAGGCCAAGCCGCCGACCTCGGCGATCGGCAACAACGATTACGCGGCCAACTTCGTCGACTTCCTCGACGCCGCGCCCAAGGACGGACCCTGGTGCTTCTGGTACGGCTGCACCGAGCCGCATCGCGGCTACGAATTCCAGTCGGGCGTGACAAAGGGCGGCAAGAAGCTGACCGACATCGACCGCGTGCCGGGCTACTGGCCCGACCACGAGACGGTGCGCCATGACATGCTCGACTACGCCTACGAGGTCGAGCACATGGACCGCCACCTCGGTCGCATGCTCGCCGAGCTCGAAAAACGCGGCCAGTTGGACAACACCCTCATCATCGTCACTGCCGACCACGGCATGCCCTTCCCGCGCGTGAAGGGTTACGCCTACCACGACTCCAACCACGTGCCGCTCGCCCTGTTCTGGCCGGCCGGCGTGAAAAACCCCGGTCGTGTCATCGAGGACTTCGTCGACTTCACCGATCTCGCCGCAACGATTCTCGATGTCGCCGGCATCGCCCAGACCGACAGCGGCATGCAGCCGATCACGGGTCGCAGCTGGCGCGAGATCTGGGAGAGCGAACGCGCCGGCCAGGTGGTCGCCGCACGCGACCACGTGCTCATCGGCAAGGAGCGCACCGATGTCGGCCGGCCAAACAATGAAGGCTACCCGATCCGCGGCATCGTCACCCGCGACACGCTGTTCCTGAAAAACTACGAACCGACGCGCTGGCCCGCCGGCAACCCGGAGACCGGCTACCTCGACACCGACGGCAGCCCGACCAAGAGCCTGATCCTGGAGCTGGGCCGCCAGGACCGCGGCAACAAGTACTGGCAACTCAACTTCGGCCTGCGCCCGGCCGAGGAACTGTTCGACCTGACGGTCGATGCCGACTGCGTGCACAACCTCGCCGGCGAATCCGTGCACACCGCCCGTGTCACGGCCCTGCGCGAGCGCCTGGAAAGCGCCCTCAAGGCCCAGGGCGATCCGCGCATGGCCGGCAACGGCGCGATCTTTGATCGCTACACCCCGACCACCGGCGACGGCTTTTACGAAAAGTTCATGCGCGGCGAAAAACCCAAGGCCGGCTGGGTCAACGAGACCGACTTCGAACCGGCGCCGCTGCAGCCCTGAGTCGGCCGCCCAAACCCGAGTGGATTACCGTTTGCCGGCGGCGGCGCGGGCCTCGGTGCGGAGCTTGAAGCCCGACTGGCTGCGCAGCAAAAACGGCGGCGGGTTGTCGGGCGGCAGACCGGCGAGCACGGCCTCCAGCTTGCGGCGCGCGGCGACGAGCTCCGCCTTCGTCTCGCCGGCGAGATCCCGGGTTTCCTCAGGGTCGGCATTGGCATCGAAGAAACGGCCGTCGTTGTACAGCTTGTAGCGCGTGTCACGCACGACCCGGGTCTCGTGGTATTCGTTGAGGATCCAGTCGCGGTGCGGCGGCGCGTCGGCCTCGGTCAGGAAGCGCGCGAACGAGCGGCCATCGGGCTTGTGCCGCGGATCGAGCGGCACACCGGCCAGTTCGCAGAAGGTCGGATAAAGATCCGTAAAATCGGCCAGCGTCAGCACGCGCCCGCCGGGAATGCGTGAGGGACAGTTGGCGAGCAGGGCGACGCTGCCGCCCGCCTCGTTGAGCTGGTACAAGCCGCCCTGCACCGTGCGACCGTGGCGCCGGGTCGACAGGCTGCGCTCGGTGCCGTTGTCGCTGGCGACCACAAGCAGGGTGTTGTCGCGCAGGCTCAACCTTTCCAGTTCGGCAACCAGCGCACCGACCTGCTGGTCGGCATAGCGCAGCATGTCGGCGAACATTGCCTCATGCGGCCGGTTCTCGTCGCGGTTGAGCGGCGTGGTCGTCACCGGATGCGGGTAGGCGTTGCCGTGGGTGAGCACCATCGGCAGGTAGAGCAAAAACGGCTTGTCCCGGTGCCGGCGCAGGAAGTCGAAGGCAAACTCCTGGGCGACATCGGGGCCGAAACGCCCCTCGTGGCGCTCGCGTTTGCCCTGGCGCAGGAAGACCGGATCCCAGTAGCGGCTTTCGATGTGCTCGATGAAGGCGACCGTGTCCGGCACCGACTCACGGCGCACGGCGTCCCAGAAGGCGGCCGTCTGCGCCGGCGTCATCTTGTCGCGATCCAGACTGCCGGGCCAGACGAGGTGTTCATCGAAGCCGTGGCGGGTCAGCGCATCGGGCTCGTCGTAGAGATGGTTGACCTGCCACTTGCCAGCGAGGCCGGTGGCGAAGCCGGCTTTTTGAAAGGGGCGGGCGAAGACGATCTCGCGCTCCGGATCGAGGCCACCGCCGCTGTACAACGCCGCGTCGTGGTGCAGGCGAAAGCCGGTGCTGTGCGGGTAACGTCCGGTCAGTGCGACGATGCGGCTCGGCCCGCAAACCGGGGCGGTGTAGCAGTGCTCGACGCGCACGCCGGTGGCGGCAAGTTTGTCGATCGACGGCGTCACCCCGGCCTCGCCGCCGTAGCAGCCGAACCATTCCTGACCGACGTTGTCGAGCAGCATGAAGACCACATTGAGCGGTCGCGCCTGCAGGGCGGCTGGCAGGAGCAGGCAGGCGAGCAGCAGGTGTCTCATCGGGGGGAGCGGGGGCTGGCTTGGTATTCACGGATGGCGGCGCGGGCGAGTACCTCGGTGGCATTGACCACGGGCCGGCGCGCCCGCGAGGCCTCGAAGGCGAGCGGGATTTCGGTGCAACCGAGCACGATGACCTGGGCCCCCTTGCGCGTCACATCCTCGGCCGCGCGCGCCAGCAGGTCGGCCTGGCGCCGTTTGTCGCCGCCGGCCTTGATGCTGTACACGGCGTTCATCACGCAGCTCTGCTGGCAGTCGGCCTTCGGATAAACGACCTTCAGGCCGCGCTTTTCAAAGGCCTGTTCATAGAGCCGGCTGCGCACCGTGCCGTTGGAGGCGAGCAGGCCGATCACCCGGCAGTCCGGATGCTCGCGGCGCACGGCCTCGACGGTCTCCTCGATCATGTTCAGCACCGGGATGCGCACCGCGCGCTGCATGTCGGCATGGTAATAATGCACCGTGTTGCAGGGAATGACGATGAAGGAGGCGCCCATGCGTTCGAGGCGGCGCACGCCCTCGCGCAGGTAGGGGACGATTTCGCGGCTGCCCGACTCAATGCAGCGCGTGCGGTCGGGCACCTGCGGGCGACTGTAAATGACCGTCGGCAGATGTTCCTGATCCTCCTTGGCCGGTGTCAGGCGGACGATCTCGGCATAGAGATTGGCGGTGGCCTCCGGCCCCATGCCGCCGAAGATGCCGACCAGGCGATCGGGCGCCACGTGCGCCGGTGTGTGCGAACAGGAGGCCCCGGCGAACAGCAGGAGCGCTAGGAGGCAGTGCAGACGGGAGCGAAGCGGCATGGCAAAGGCAACGTCCACCGCGCCGGCAACCTGTCAGTCGCCAGGGAAATGCATGCCCGCAAAGCCCCCGCCCTCTGGCAAGCCCCATCTGAAATCTGAAATCTGAAATCTGAAATTTGAGATTTGCCCCCTACCAGCGCACCACGGAGCTGGCCCAGGTGAAGCCGCCGCCGAAGGCGACGAGCAGCAGGATGTCGCCACGCTTGAGACGGCCGGCGCGGTTCGCCTCATCGAGCGCCACCGGGATGGTCGCGGCGCTGGTGTTGCCGTACTTGTCGAGGTTGATGAAGGCCTTGTCGTGGGGCAGGCCGAGACGGTCGGCGATGGCCTGGATGATGCGCAGGTTCGCCTGGTGCGGGATGATGAGGGTGATGTCCTCCTTTTTCAGCCCCGCCATTTCGAGCGCCTGTTCGCTGGCCTGGCACATGCGGGTGACCGCGTGCTTGAAGGTCTCGCGACCCTCCATGTGGATGGTGTTCGGGCGGCTGAGCGCGTTTTCCGCGGTGATCGGGCAGGCGCTGCCGCCGCCGGGCACCTTGAGCAGGTCGGCGAGGTTGCCATCGCTGCCCATGACGGTGGAGAGCACGCGACCGGGGGCTTCCTTGCCCTCCTCGGCGCGGCGGATGACGACGGCGCCGGCGCCATCGCCAAAGAGCACGCAGGTGTTGCGGTCCTGCCAGTTGATCAGGCTGCTGAGCTTTTCCGCGCCGATAACCAGGGCGGTGGTGCGGTTGCCGGTGTTGATGAAGTGGCGGGCCACCTGCAGGGCGTACAGGAAGCCCGAGCAGGCGGCGCTGATGTCGAAGCAGACCGCGTTGCTGGCGCCGATCTTCTTCTGCACGAAGCAGGCGGTCGACGGGAAGAACATGTCGGGCGTCACCGTGGCGACGACGATGAGGTTCACCTCCTCGGCCGTGATGCCGGCGTCGGCCAGCGCGCGGCGGGCGGCCTCGGCGGCCATGTCACTGGTGGCCTGGCCCTCGGCGGCGATGCGGCGTTCGCGGATGCCGGTGCGCGTGGTGATCCATTCATCGGAGGTGTCGACGATTTTCGACAGGTCGTCGTTCGTGAGGACTTTCTCCGGCATGTAGCTGCCGGTGCCGATGATGCTGGAGGCACAGAAGGCCTGCGAACTAGGGGTTGGCATGGATGAGAAGGTGTTGCGAGACGGCGGCCTCGATGTGCGGATTGATCTGCTGCGCAAAGGTGTCGCAGGCCATGCGCAGGGCGTTCTTCATCGCATAGGCGCTGGCGCCGCCGTGGGCGATGATGGTGATGCCGTTGAGGCCGAGCAGCGGCATGCCGCCGGCCTCGTCGGCGCTGATGCGCTTGTGCACGCGCTTGAAGGCGGGCTTGGCGAGCTTGCCGCCGATCATGGTCATCTTGGAGGCCAGGATCTCGCCCTTGATCATCGAGATGAGCGCCTCGGCCAGGGCCTCGGAAGTCTTCAGGATGATGTTGCCGGTGAAACCGTCGCAGACCACCACGTCCGGCGGTTCCTGCCAGAGGTCATGGCCCTCGACGTTGCCGATGAAGCGGATGCCGGGCGTGCTGCGCAGCAGTTTGCCGGCCTCCTTGCACAGGCTGTTGCCCTTCTCCTCCTCGGTGCCGTTCGACATCAGGCCGACGCGCGGTTCGGCACGACCGAGCACATGGCGGGCGTAGGCGCTGCCCATGAGGGCGTTCTGAACGAGGTGCTCGGGCAGGCTGTCCGGGTTGGCGCCGGCATCGATCAGCACCCAGGAATGCGTCACCGACGGCATGATGGCGGCGATGGCGGGCCGCTCGATGTGCGGCAGGGTGCGCAGCTTGATCAGGCTGGCGGTGACTGCCGCGCCGGTGTGTCCGGCGCTGACCACGGCGTCCGCCTTGCCGTCCTTGACCAGATCGACGGCGCGCGAGATCGAGCTGTCCTTCTTGCGGCGCACGGCGTCGAGGCCGCTGTCGCTCATGTCGACCACCTGCAGGGCCGGCACGATTTCGAGTTTCGGGCTGGCGATGCCCTGGGCAGCCATCTCCCGTTCGATGACCTCCGGCACACCGACCAGAAAGATCCGGTCGATCTGCGGCAGCGATTCGAGGGCGAGCTTGACGCCGCCCATGGGGTTTTGCGGGGCGTGGTCGCCGCCCATCACATCCAACGCGATTTTCATGCCTCCGGATTGGTCTTCAACAGGGCGCGCAGTCTAAAGCCGGGGCCGGCCGGTTTGCAAATGCGGAAACGCAAAGCGCCTCACCAGAAGCTGAGGTCCTCGTGCAGGTCATCCATGGCCCGGGTCGCCTGGGCGCGCTCGGGCATGTCCGGGCAGCCGAAGGGCACCAGGGCGACGCGGTTTTCGCGCAGGGCGGTGATGCCGTTGCCGGCCGCCGGATCGAACAGGGCCTTCCAGGCCTTTTCGGCAAAGCGGGCGGCGAGGATGCAATCCTGCGGCGTGGCATGACCGCCGCGCTGCAGGTGACCGAGCACGGAGGGGCGCACCTCCAGGTCGGAAAACGGGCCGCCGGGCCGGTCGAAGTACTCCTGGAAGCCGTCGCGCAGCACGTAGGCGCCGTTGCGCTTCTGCGGTGGATCGAACTTCACGCCCTCGGCAAGCAGGACAATCGCATGGCCGCGACCGCGGATCATGGCGTCCTCGATGCGCTTGGCGAGTTTTTCGATCTGCGCGGCATCCAGCGGGCCACCCTCGGGGGTGATGACCATCTCGGCGCCGGAGGCCAGGGCCGCCATGCGCGCCAGGTCGCCGCTCTCGCGCCCCATGGTTTCCAGCACCATGACGCGGCGATGGCTGCGGGCGGTGTCGATGAAGTGATCGACCGCCCACACCAGGGTGTGCACGGCAGTGTCGACCCCGAGCGACAGCTCGGTGAACTGCAGGTCGTTGTCGATCGTCGCCGGCACGCCGATGACGCGCAGGTCGCTCTCCTCGGCGAGCAGGCGGGCGCCGGTCAGCGAGCCGTCGCCGCCGACGACGACCAGGGCGCGCACGCCGAGGGCCTTGAGCAGGGCGATGACTTCCGCGCGTACCTGTGGGTCGTGAAACTCCTTGCAGCGGGCCGAGCCGAGCACGGTGCCGCCCTTGCCCATGATGCCGCTCACCGAGGCGTGATCCATGAGCACCAGCGGCTGGCTCTCGATGAGGCCCTTGCGGCCGGGGTTGTTGACGACGGCGTCCTTGAGCCGCTGCATCTCGACCGGCGAACTGTGTGCCTGACGGGCGGCGCGGACCAGGCCGCGGTAACCGTCCTTGACCCCGATGACGGGTACCTTGTGGCGGTTCAAGCCGAGCCGCACCAGGGCTCGGAGGAAGGCATTCATGCCGGGGGAATCGCCGCCGCTGCAGAGCACGGCGACCGGATGGGCGGGAAAGGAGTCAGTCATGTAGGGTGAGCCCGAGGGGCCATTCCGGCCCGCCGGGCATCCAGTCATAGCGAACCCGCCCGCCCTGGCAAGGGGCGGGTTGTCCGCAAAAAAAGCCCTCAGGTGGTTTCCAGGCCGCGCGCCATGACGACCTTGCCGGTGCGGACGGTCTCGACGATGTCGAACTTGCCGAGCAGGCGGACGGCGGCATCGAGCTTGTCGGTGTTGCCGGTGATCATGGCGATCAGGCTGTCGTCCTGGAGGTCGACGGTCTTGCCGCCGTAGTGTTCGACGATCTGCAGGATCTCGGTGCGCTGGTCCGGGCCGGCGGCGACCTTGACGAGGACGAGTTCCTTGGCGACGGCGTCGCGGTCGGTGTGCTCGTTGCAGTGGATGACGTCGATCAGCTTGTTCACCTGCAGGATGATCTGGTGCAGGCCCTCGGGATGACCGCTGATGCCGATGGTCATGCGGCTGAAGCGCGGATCGCGGGTCTGCGAGACGACGAGCGACTCGATGTTGAAGCCGCGGCGGCTGAAGACGTTGCAGATCCGGCCCAGGACGCCGGGCTGGTTGTTGACGTAAACGCTGAGGGTGTGGATGTTGACGATGTCCGCCTGGGCGGACGGCTTTTTGTCGGTGGTGGCGGCGATTTTCTCACTCATGATGGTGCGGGGCTGCGGTGGTTCAAAAAAGAGGGACTTAAAAACCGAAATCGTCCTGACGGACGGGGCTTTCGGGGGTGACTTTAGCGAGGCGTTGTTCGGCGATCCGCACATAGGCGGCATCGCGTTCGATGCCGATCCAGTGGCGGCCGAGTTTTTTGGCGGCGGCGGCCGTGGTGCCGGAGCCGAGAAAGGGATCGAGCACGGTGTCGCCGGGATCGGTGGCGCAGAGCACCAGCTTCTCGATGAGCGCCTGCGGTTTCTGGGTCGGATGGCCGCACTTCTCCTTGGACGCGCCCTTGAGGCTGGGCACGCGCAGCAGGTTGGTGGCGTAGCGACCCTTGCGCAGGTGGCGGCGGCGCGCCTCGGGATTCTTGTAGCGCTTGTCGCGCAGGTAGCGCTCGATCGTGCGGGCGTCGTAGGGCACGCGCACGGCATCCTTGCGGAACTTCACCTCGCCCGCGCCGCGCAGGACGAGGACCATCTCGTACTGCGGCGTGAAGCTGTCGCGCCGCTCATTGTAACCGACCGCACGATCCCAGATGAGGAGATCGTGAAACGGATGGCGCTGGGTGAGACGGGACATGAAGTGCAGGAAGGTGTGCTCGCGCTTGCCTAGCTGGCCGAACAGGAAGCAGAGGCCGTCCGGGCGCAGCACCCGCATCGCCTGCCCCACCCAGGCTTCGCACCAGGTGAGGTAGTCTTCGGGGGTCGGCCACTGGGTGTCCCAGGCTTCATCTTCGAGAACATTGAAATAAGGAGGGTCGGCGATCACGGCCTGGACACTGGCATCCGGCAGCTTGCTGAGTTCCGCGAAGGCGTCGCCGTGGAGGAGCATGAAGAAAGGAAAAAGGGGTAAGGCAAAAGGAAAAAGGAGTGGAGCAAAACGGAGTTAGTGCGGGAGCTTGGCGAGCATGGTGTGAAGCATGCGTTCCATCTCATTGGCCAGATTCAGAAGCCGGGCGGCCGGCTCGGATTCAGGTCTTTTCCCTTCTCCCCCACCTCACGTCGAACCGGTCGGCTTTTCCATCTTGTGTTTCGGGGCCTCGGTGAGCATGTCCTCGAGGGCGGCGCCGGCGGGGATCATGGGGAAGACGTTCTCGTGCTTGATGCACTCGGCCTCGATGATGCAGGGGCCGTCGTTGTAGTCGAGGGCCTGCTGCAGGATGCGGCCGACATCGGCCGGGCGGCGGATGTGCCAGCCCTTGATGCCGTAGGCCTCGCCGAGCTTGACGAAGTCCGGGTTGCCGAGCAGGTCGACGCCGCTCTCGCGGTTGTCGAAGAACAGCTCCTGCCACTGGCGAACCATGCCCAGGTAGCTGTTGTTGAGGATGAGGATCTTGATCGGCAGCTTGTGAATGGCGGCGGTGGCCAGTTCAAACAGGGTCATCTGGAAACCGCCGTCGCCGGAGATCGAAACGACGGTCTTGTCCGGGCAGGCCAGCTGGGCGCCGATGGCGGCCGGGAAGCCGTAGCCCATCGTACCGGCACCGCCGGAGCTGAGCCAGTGGTAGCTGGCGTCGTTCTTGTAGAACTGCGCCGCCCACATCTGGTGCTGACCGACGTCGGTGCTGACGATGGCCTTGCCCTGGGTAAGCTGGTAAAGCTCGTCGATGACCTGCTGCATGCGCAGGCCGCCCTGCTTCTTGTAGCTCAGCGGGAACTTCTTCTTGTAGCCGTCGAGGTGGGCCAGCCAGTCCTCGGTCGGCAGTTTTTCGACCAGCGGCAGCAGGTCGCTCAGGGCCGCCTTGGCGTCGCCGGCGATCGGCACATCCGTGCGGATCATCTTGTTGTGCTCGGCGGCATCGATGTCGATGTGGATGATCTTGGCGTTGCGGCCGAACATGTGCGGCTTGCCGATGATGCGGTCGTCAAAGCGCGAGCCGACGTTGAAGATGAGGTCGGCCTCGCAGATCGCCTTGTTGGCGTAGGCGGTGCCGTGCATGCCGATCATGCCCAGCGACAGCGCGTGCGTCTCCGGGAAAACGCCCTTGCCGAGCAGGGTCGTGGTGACCGGGCACTGCAGGGTCTCGGCGAGCATGAGCAGCTCCTTGTCGGCGCGGGCGATCATGGCCCCCTGACCGGCGAGAATGACCGGCCGCTTGGCCTGGGACAGCAGGCGCGCGGCCTCCTGGATCGCCTTCTGGTCGATCTTGAACGCCTCCTCGGGGTGGTAGCCGGGCAGGTCCATCGGCTCGTCGAAGGTGCCGGTGAACGGCCCCTGGCTGACGTCCTTGGGAATGTCGATCAGGACCGGGCCGGGACGACCCGTGGTGGCGATATGAAAGGCCTCCTTGGCGACCCGCGGCAGGGCATTGGTTTCCTTGACCAGGTAGCTGTGCTTGCAGACCGGGGTGGTGATGTTGAAGATGTCCGCCTCCTGGAAGGCGTCCTTGCCGAGCATCCAGGTGACCTGCTGGCCGGTGAGGATGATCATCGGCACGCTGTCCATCTGCGCCGTCATGATGCCGGTGACCGTGTTGCCGGCGCCGGGACCCGAGGTGACCAGAACGACCGCCGGCTTGCCGGTGGCACGCGCATAGCCGTCGGCCATGTGCACCGCGCCCTGCTCGTGGCGGACGAGGATGAACTTCATGTTGGTTTTGACCGTCTCGAGGGCGTCGAAGATCGGCAGGGCGGCGCCGCCCGAGTAGCCGAAAACATATTCAATGCCGAGATCGGCCAGGGTCTTGATCAGCGCTTGGGCGCCGTCCATAGGGGATGTGCTCATGATTCGAAGAAAAGGGGTGTTCCGAAAGCAAAATACCACCCCTGTGTGAAATGACAATGCAAAAATGCGGTTTTTTGATCGAACTTTCGTCATTCAGGCAAAAACGCACAGCAAAAAATGCCATTTTTAGCCGAAAAACCATCACGCCAAGATTAACACCTCCCAAAAACAAGCCGTTTTACCGATTCAACCGACCTGCCGGCCAGCCGAGTCCGCAACCGCGCCGGCCCGCACCGACCCCAGCCCGCAGTTGCCGGCGGCGGCATTCCCGCCTAAAAGGGCGGCCATGACGCGCTTCACCCTGCCGCTGCGCGCGGCCGCCCTCCTGCTGCCCTGCCTCGGTGGCCTGTCCTGCGGCCTGCTGCCGCCCCTGGGCAGCCAGCGCCTGCAACGCGATCTCACCGACACGCAGTCGATCGCTCCCGAGCAGTGGGCCACCCTGCCCAAGCTCACCCCCGGGCAGGCCACCGGCTGGCTGGCCGAATTTCAATCGCCCACGCTCGACACCCTGGTCCGGCGCGCCATCGAGGCCAATCCCGACTTGAAGGCTGCGGCCGCCCGCGTCCGCCAGGCCAGGGCGCAAACCCTGGCTGCGGGCGCCAGCCTCTTCCCCACCGTCTCCGGCGGCTTCACCGCCGCCCGCAACCAGACGCCGTCCGACCAGCGCTTCGCCGGCCTGAACTTCATCAACAACCGCTTCCGCCTGCCGCTCAACGTCTCCTGGGAGTTCGACTTCTGGGGTCGGGTCGCCGATGAACGCGCCGCCGCCAAGGCAGGTGCTCTGGCCGCCGAGGAAACCTTCCACAGCGCCCGACTTTCGCTCGCCGCCAACACCGTCCGTGCCGCGGTCACCCTCGCCGAGGCCCGCTCCCTGGCCCATCTCGCCGCCCAGGACGTGTCGACCCGCCGCGTCCAGCTGGGCATTCTGGAAAAGCAGCTCGACCGCGGCCTCGATCCCGAGCAAGCGGCGCTCGATGTCTCGCTCGGTCGCGCCGACCTCGCCCGCGCCGAGTCCGCCCTGCAGCAGCGCCGCGCAGCGGCCGACGAGGCCGTGCGTGCGCTGGAGGTCCTGCTCGGCGGCTACCCGGCCGGCCAGGAGACCGGGCTCAGCGGCCTGCCCTCGCTGAAGCGCACCGTGCCCGCCGGCCTGCCCTCGGAACTGCTGCTGCGTCGCCCTGACCTGCGTGCGGCGGAGCGACGCCTGGAAGCGGCGGTGCGTTCGGAGAGCGCGGCGAAAAAAGCCTTCCTGCCCAGCTTCCGTCTCACCGGCGACTACGGTCGCACGACCCAGAACCTCAACACCCTGCTGACGCCGGAGACCGCCTTCTGGAGCATCGCCGGCAGCACCACCCAGCCCTTCTTCCAAGGCGGCGGCCTGCTCGCCGGCGTCCGTCAGTCGCGCGCCCGCTACGACGAGCTGCTGCAGACCTACGCCTCCGGCGCGCTGACCGCCTTCCGCGAGGTCGAGACCGCGCTCGCGGCCGAGCAATTCCTGCTCGGTCAGGCCGACGCCCTGGCCCGGGCTGCCCGGGAGGCGGAAACCGCCGAACGCCTTGCCCTCGGCCAGTATGAAAAGGGCCTGACCCCCGCCCTGACACTGCTCGACACCCGCCAGCGCGCCTTCGACGCCCGCAGCGCCCTGCTCGCCGTCCAGGCCCAGCGCCTGCGCAACCGCGCCGATTTGCACCTCGCCCTCGGTGGGGAGTTCTGAGTCCGGCAAGAACCCCGCCCCGGCCTCGTCTAGATGGCATGCGCCGTCTTCTGCTCCCACTGCTCGCTTTCGCCCTCCAAGTCACGGCGGCCGACCGCCCGAACCTGGTGCTGATCTTTGCCGATGACCTGGGCTGGAAGGACACCGGCTTCGGCGGCAGCGATTTCCATGAGACGCCACGGCTCGACCAACTCGCCCGCGAGGGCATGACCTTCACCAGCGGTTACGCGGCGGCGGGCAATTGCGCGCCCTCGCGCGCCTGCCTGCTCTCCGGCACCTACACGCCGCGCCACCACGTCTATGCCGTCGGCAGCACCGACCGCGGCCCCAAGGCCTCACAGCGCCTGGTGCCGGTACCGAACCGCAACGGCATCCCGCGCGACAACGTCATGCTGGCCGATGCCCTCAAGGCGGCTGGCTATGCGACCGGTCACTTCGGCAAATGGCACCTCGCCGGCAAGGACGGTGCCCTGCCGAGCGAGCAGGGATTCGATGTCAGCTTCGATTCCTTCGGCGAGGGCAGCGAGAAGGAGGGCAGCGAGCAGAACAAGGCCGGACCACCCGAGGATCCCAAGGGCGTCTTCACGCTCACGCGCAAGGCCTGCGAATTCATCACCGCCCAGCGCGACCGCCCCTTCTTCTGCTACCTCGCCCATCACGCCATCCACACGCCCCTGCAGGGCCGACCCGAAACGCGCGCCAAGTTTCAGGCCAAAGTGCCCGGCACGCAGCATGATGATCCCCTCTACGCGGCCTGCACCTACGACCTCGACGCCAGTGTCGGCCAGCTGCTCGACCACCTGCGCAAGCTGGGTCTCGAAGACAACACCCTCGTCGTCTTCACCAGCGACAACGGCGCCACCCAGCAGTCGCCCCAGGAACCCCTGCGCGGCAGCAAGGGCGGTTATTACGAGGGTGGCATCCGCGAGCCCTTCCTGATCCGCTGGCCTGGGGTGGTTAAGCCCGGCAGCACCAGCGATGTACCGGTCATCAATCTCGATCTCTACCCCACCTTCCTCGCCGCCGCCGGCGCGTCGGTTCCAGAGGGCAAGGTCCTCGATGGCGAAAGCCTGCTGCCGCTGCTGCGCGGCGACGGCGGCCTGAAGCGCCAGGCGATCTTCTGGCACTTCCCGGGTTACCTCGACAAGCCGGTGCTGCGCGGTCGCGAACTCGACGTCCGCACCGGCTTCCGCAGCCGGCCGGTCAGCGTCATCCGCAAGGGCGACTGGAAACTGCACCTCTTCCACGAGGAATGGCAGCTCGACGGCGGTCGCGCCGGCCTGCCTGGCAATGGCGCGGTGGAACTTTACCACCTCGGCCGCGACCTCGGCGAGCGCGAGAACCTCGCCGCCACAGAAACGGCCAAGCGCGAGGAACTGCTCGACGACCTGCTCGCCTGGCAGCAGGACGTGCAGGCTCTGCTGCCCTCGGAGCCCAATCCAGGTTATGATCCCCAGGCCAAAGCCAAGGCGGGCAAAAAGAAGAAGCAGAAGTGACCTGAAGAGGGAATATCGAACAAGGAAGGTCCAACGCCCAAGTCCGGAAGGTGGGAACCTTCGTCATTGGGACTTCCTTGTTCAATATTGGATATTCCACCCCTTTGAAAGACCTCGCAGAAGGAAGCGGCCGGGAGTTGATGGTGGAGGGTTGATCGGGTTCGGGCTGTAGGCGGGGGAAGTGACCCCTCGGTTCCCGAGCCTATGGAACCACGGAGGGCACGGAGAGCACGGAGAAGGGGAATCCATCAGCGTCCTGTCAGCGTCTCATCAGCGGTTCCAAACAGGCTTTGGCACCACGAATCGCACGAAGGGCACAGGATCGCCCGCCGTGGAAACCGGATAGCCGGGCGTGGTTTGCGCATGGCAAGTTGCGCGTCCTTGCATCGTCTTCCTTGCATGCGCTTTTTGCTTTGCCTCCTGCTCGCCCCCCTGCTCTGCGCTGCGGCGGAGCGACCCAACGTGCTGGTCATCCTCGCCGACGACTGCACCTACAACGACCTGCCGGTTTATGGAGGGCAGAATGCCAAGACGCCGAACCTTGACCGTCTCGCCAGCCAGGGCCTGACCTTCAACCGCGCCTACGTCACCTCGGCGATGTGCCAGCCCTGCCGGGCGGAGTTGTACACCGGCCAGTATCCGCTGCGCAACGGCTGCGCCTGGAACCACAGCGCCAGTCGCCCCGGCACGCGCAGCCTGCCGCACCACCTCGCCCCGCTCGGCTACCGCACCGGCATCGCCGGCAAGGTTCACGTCCTGCCCGAGGCCAGCTACCCCTTTGAAGCGGTGCCCGGCTTTGATGGCAACTGCGTGCGCAACCCCACCCAGGCGCACCAGCTCGACGGCGTGCGCGACTTCATCACCCGCGATCCGGCGCAGCCGTTCTGCCTCGTCATCGGCCTCACCGAACCGCACGTGCCCTGGGTCATGGGAGATGCCTCGCAGTACCCGCCGCGCCAGTTGAAGCTGCCGCCCAACCTCGCCGACACGCCGAAGACGCGTCAGGACTTCGCCGCCTACCTCGCCGAGATCACTTACATGGACGGCCAGGTCGGCGAGATCCTGCGCACGCTCGCCGAGACGGGTCGCGAGCAGGACACGCTGGTGCTGTTTTCCAGCGAGCAGGGCTCGCAGTTCCCCGGCAACAAGTGGACCTGCTGGGACACCGGCGTGCACACCGCCCTCCTCGCGCGCTGGCCGGGCAAGGTCGCCGCCGGCAAGCGCACCGACGCGCTCGTGCAGTATGCCGATGTCACGCCCACCCTCGTCGAACTCGCCGGCGGCCAGCCCGGGGGCTTCGACGGCCGCAGCTTTGCCGCCGTGCTGCGCGGGGAAACCGACACGCACCGCGACTTCGCCTACGCCTGCCACAACAACATCCCCGAGGGCCCGGCCTACCCGGTGCGCAGCGTCAGCGACGGCGAATGGCGGCTCATCCGCAACCTGACACCCGGCGAACTCTACATTGAAAAGCACCTCATGGGCATCCAGGGCGGCGGCGCGCTCAACAACCCCTACTGGCCCACCTGGGTCGCCAATGCCTGGGATCAACCCGCCACCTACCGGCTCGTCAAACGCTACATGCAGCGACCCGCCCTCGAACTCTACCACAGCGCCGTTGATCCGCATGAGATGACCAATCTTGCCGGCCACCCCGAGCACGCCGCCGTGCAGGCCCGGCTCAGTGCCGCGCTCGATGCCTGGCTCGCCGAGCAGGGCGACCCCGGCGTTGCGCAGGACACCCACGAGTCGCACCAGGCCGCCCGACGTGGCGAACACCGCTTCTTCCCGAAGCCCTGAGTCATCCCGCCGCCCGCACCGCCCAGCGCAGTTTCGCCGGCGCGGAGCGCGGATTCGCGCGCTGCTCCTCGGGACTGGCCCGCACCACCTCGCGCGCCACCGCCGCATACAGACCGCTGCGTTCGCCCTCCTGAAACGCCTTCTTCACCCGTCGATCCTCACCGGAATGAAAGGTCAGGAAGGCCACCCGCCCGCCCGGTCGCAGGCAGGCCGGCAGGGCGCGCAGCAGGGTGTCGAGCGCGCCAAACTCCTCGTTCACCGCGATGCGCAGGGCCTGAAACACCCGGCGCACCGCGCCATCGATCTCCTCCGCCTTGCAGCGCGACGGCAGCGCCTGCCGGACGCCCTCGGCGAGCTGGCGCGTCGTCGTCAGCGGCTGCCGCTGCTGCTCGCGCCAGAGATGGGCGGCGATGACCTTGGCATGCATCTCATCGGCGTTGTCCACCAGCAGCGCGGCCAGTCGCTCCTCGGTGAGGGTCGCAAGCAACTGCGCCGCCGACACCCCGCGCTGCGGGTTCATGCGCATGTCGAGCGGACCGTCCTGCTTGAAGGTGAAGCCGCGCGCCGGGTTGTCGATCTGCATCGACGACAGACCGAGGTCGGCAAAGATGACATCGGCACCGTCCTGCCAGCCCTGCTCGGCAAGCGCGCGGGCGATTCCGGCGAAGTTCATGCGCCGGGTCGTGAAGCTGTCCTCGCCCAGGCCGGCCGCGCGCAGCCGCGCCTCGGTGCGCACGATCTCGACCGGATCCGCGTCGAGCGCGAGCAGATGCCCGCCGGGTTGCACCGCCTGCCAGAGCGCCCGACTGTGGCCACCGTACCCGAGCGTGCAATCGACCGCGCGCTCGCCCGGCTGCGGGCGCAGGCACTCGATCACCGCGTCCACCAAAATCGGCACGTGCTGACCGGCCGGCGTTTTGCCCGAGGCCAGCACCTTGGCGACCTCCTCCGGGTAGCGCTCGGCGTTGAGTTCCTTGTACTTCTCCTCAAAGCGGCGCGGGTTCTTGCCGCGGTAGCGCGGCCGGCGCCGATGCACCGGGGCCTCCGCCGCGAACTCGGCACCCGGAGCGTTCGTCTCCTCGCTCATCACAGCTCGTTGTACTTGCGGTTGTTGCCGCGCGCCTTGTCGGCCGGGTAGCGACCCTCGTTGCGGTCGAGCTTGGCCTGCATCGCCTCGGCGAGCGGGATGTCGAGGTTGTGCGCCAGCTCAAAGAGCAGGATGGCGACATCGGCGATTTCATCGGTGATCTCGGCGCGCTTGGCCTGCACCACCTGCGGCAACTGCTCCGGCTGTTTCCAGACAAAGTGCTGCAGCAGCTCACCCGCCTCGGCGGCGATCGCCACGGCCATGTCCTTGGGATTGTGAAATTGCTGCCAGTCGCGGGCATCGCGAAAGGCACAGATGCGCTGGGTCAGGGCTTCGATCGTCATGCCGCATGCATGCGCCCGTTCCGGGTCTTTGGCAAAACAAATGGGACGCGGCGCAGCGCGTCCCTTGGACCGGCGCAAGGTGCCGGCGTGGGCAACGTTCACGACCGGCATGAAAGCGCTTCTGCTGGTCGCCCTGCTCGCCCTTCCTGCCCTGGCGACTGCCCCGCCCAACTTCCTTCTCATCCTTGCCGACGACTGCACCCAGCGCGACCTCGAGGTTTATGGCGGTCAGGCAAAGACGCCGCACCTCAACAAGCTCGCCGCCGAGGGCCTGAAGTTCACCCGCTGCTTTCAGGCGGCCCCCATGTGCTCGCCCACCCGGCACTGCCTGTACACCGGCCTCTACCCGGTGAAATCCGGCGCCTACCCGAACCACACGATGGCCTACGACTGGGTCAAAAGCATCGCCACCTACCTGCAGGACGCCGGTTACACGACCCACCTCTCCGGCAAGACCCACATCAGCCCCAAATCGATTTTCCCCTTCGAGTACTCCTCGCTCGCCGGCGAAAACAACCCCGATCCGGCGGTCTTCGACCAGGTGCTGCAGACGAGTCGTCAGACAGGCCAGCCCTTCCTCTTCATCGCCGCCTCGAACGAACCACACACGCCCTGGAACAAGGGCGATGCCTCGGTGTATCCGCCGGCCTCCCTGCAACTGCCGCCCGTGCTGGCCGACACCCCGGAGACGCGCGCGGACTTTGCCAAGTACCTCGCCGAGATCAGCTACTTCGATGGCCAGGTCGGCGACCTCGTCGACCGACTCGACCGCAGCGGCCTGGGCGACAACACCCTCGTGCTGGTGCTCGGCGAGCAGGGCAACTCCTTTCCCTTTGCCAAGTGGACCTGCTACGACGCCGGCCTGCAGAGCGCCTGCCTCGCCCGCTGGCCCGGCCGGGTGCCGCCGGGTACCGTCAGCGACGCCCTGGTCGAGTATGTCGATGTCGTGCCCACCTTTCTGGAAGCGGCCGGCCTGGCGCGACCCGACCTCCTCGACGGCCGCAGCTTCCTGCCCGTGCTGACCGGCGCGGCCACAACGCACAAAACCCACGTCTTCGGCCTGCAGACCACGCGCGGCATCATCAAAGGCTCCGATCACTACGGCATCCGCAGCGTGCGCGACAGTCGCTACCGCTACATCCGCAACCTCACCCCCGATGTCGCTTTCCAAAACGCCGCCACCGCCGATCCCGTCTTCCAAAGCTGGCAGCGCCTCGCCGCCAGCGGCGATGCCCACGCCACCGCCCTCGTGCACGACTACCAGCACCGCCCCGCCGAGGAACTCTACGACACCCAGACCGACCCGTGGAACCGTCGCAACCTCATCGCCGACCCCGCCCTCGCCAGCGTCCGCGACCGCCTGCGCACCGAACTCGACACCTGGATGCGCGAGCAAGGCGACGAGGGCCAGGCCACCGAGATGAAGGCCCTCGAGCGCATGCCCAGGGGCGGCAAGGGCTCGGGTGAAAACCCGCCCAAGAAGAAGAAAAAGAAGAAGGCGGCCCAAAGTACTCCCGGGCTTTAGCCCGTCTGCGGCCAGCCCTGCCTGAACGGGCTGAAGCCCAGGAGTACTTTGCCTGCCCTGCCACTCTCACACGAGGGGGTGGGGGATTCTTGATTCTTGATTTCTGATGGAGTCAGATGCCCCCGTAGGTGCGTTGGCCACAACGCGGGATTGGGGAAGCGCCATCCTCGGATGGCACCGCAGAGATCGGTTGGGACGTCGAGAGGGCTGCGGAGCACTCGTGGTCTAAAGCCCATTCTTGAGTTGCTTGATGCTGATCGAAAAGGTCAACGTTTATCCTTTTCTTTCAGTGCAGGCGACACCTGTGTCGTCCTTTTCTGATGAACTGCGCACCATCCCCGTTGTGGTTCAGCGATCGACAACCCATATCGGCAGCTTGAAGAGCTTCATTTGGGTGTACTGGAATAAGCCCAATCGAGGACCTGCTGATAGCTCGGCAGACTCTGCGCCCAAAAAGCGTTGGTCAGTATCCGTTTATCGCCGCGTCCGCACTCGTTGAGGTAGTCCGCACGGAAATTCGGTGCTACTTCGTCTGCCGCCTTGAGCAAGAGGCTGACATCTGAGGCCGAGCTAGAAAACCCGCAGATGATCCCATCAGCTTGCCAAATGTCATTCGCTCGAACGCACTGAACCCAAAGAGCCTCGACATACGCCCAAATGGCTTCCTGTTCATCGGCTGGCCAGTCTATCCAACCCGCATAACCCAACTTGCCCAAAACAACTTCGGTATCGCAATGCAATGCATCAAAAGCTGTGAGCTCGAAAATTCGTGGCAGGAAGTATCGAAACTCGTCCAAATCCCCCCAAGTGGTCATCGCCTTGAAGGCGTAATGGCTCAACTCATCGGCCGTCAGCGCGTGAAGCGGCCGAGTCTCGAGCAGGCGAGACGTCTCTGCATCGGTGCAACAGGGACATCCTTCGAGCCGAGTGGGTCGAGGATAACGAGCAAACACTCGATAAAGGGTCTTGATCTCCTCACAAATCATCAGACTCGGCACCACAAAGTAGGACAAATGATTTTCTCGGCCACAGTTCTAAGCAGAACTGTTGCACTCTGTTAAGCCATTCAAAGCGACATGTGCTTCACAGAGCTATTTCCGTCAAGCTAACGTGTGCGTTCAGCCGCCAACGCTCACGTGCTCCCTTCAGGACGATGCCACCCAAACTGCGGGGTCACTGCCCCCGCCTACATCAAAAGCCACGGCGCCGGCGCAGCGGCGCCCGCCCCTGTCCTTTTCGTGATCTTCGTGCGATTCGTGGTTCCAAAGTCAGGCCCCTCAGAAGAGGCGGACAAGAGTGTCCGCGCTCCCCTCAAACCTCAATCTGCGCTCATCGGCGACATCTGCGGTTCCCCTTCTGTCCCTCTGCGTCATCTGTGAAATCTGCGGACCTTCTGGGTTATCGGTGAAGACCTAACGAGGTGGCAGACCGGAGGAGTACCTCCGTGAGCTCCGTGTCCTCCGTGCGAAACCTGCCTCATGAAACCTCGCCCGGCCGTGTGCCCCATCCGCGGGGTCGATGCCCCCGCCTACAGCGACCGGTCATGCGATTCCGGCCAAGCCCAAGCCTGAAGAGCCTCACCAAGTAAGACTCACGCCAAGACGCGAAGGATGGATGAGATAATGGCCTTCTTGGCGACTTTGCGCCTTGGCGTGCCCAACCCGGTGCCCTGAGCCAAACGGCCCACCTCAGCACCTCAGCACCTCAGCACCTCAGCACCTCAGCACCTCTGCGGCCAAACGGAACCTCGACAGAGTCAGCCACCAA
>DAIUCN010000008.1:0-79404 GCA_036846165.1 Prosthecobacter sp. | reverse complement strand
GGGTTTCATGGTGGGTTCTCGATAAAACAACGACGCAGGCAGTGGCTACAGACGCCGGCCCGGGGCATCTGTTGAAAACTATTGCATACACAAAAACGCGCGTCGGCGGCGTTACCGGCCTCACTCGGCGCCGGCCTTGGCCAGCACTTCCTTGAGCGTGACCTCGGCGCCGCCGCGGCGCTTGCTCTCGTCGGCCGCCTCCATGTAGGCGTAGATTTCCAGGGTTTCCTCGGGGGTGACCGGAGCGACGCCGGTGCGGAAGAAGTGCACGGCGGAGAAGAGCAGGGGATCGTAGCCGTCGTAGCTGCCGACCGGCGCCTCGCCCTTTTCGCCAATGGCCTTGCCGCCGTAGCCCTTGCCCTCGGTGAAGACGCCCTTGCGGCCGCCCTCCCAGGTGCCGGTGACGCGGATCTTGCCGTCCTCGGTGGTGTCGCGCTTCACCGAGACGCAGCCGGTGCCCATGACGGTGAACAGGCTTTCGACGCCGTGGATGCCGTACCAGAAGAGGTCGGGGTGGCTGGGTTCGAGGGAAGCCGGGCTGTGGGTGGAGGCTTCCTTGACGCGCCCAATCGAGCCGGCGCGCACGGCCTGGCTGTCCTTGCCAAAGCGCAGGGAGGAGGAGGAGAACACCGGGACGCGTGCGGCTTTGGCTTCCTTGAAGATGGCGACGGCGTCTTTCAGGCTGCCGGCGATGGGTTTGTCGATGAACACCGGCTTGCCGGCGGCCAGGCAGGGGCGCAGTTGCTCCAGGTGCGGGCGGCCGTCGTTGGTTTCGAGAAAGACCACGTCGACGAGGTCGAGCAGTTCATCGATGCTGCCGACGATCTGCACGCCGAGTTCCTTGACCTTCTCGGTGTACTCCGGCACGCGCTTGACACTGGATTCGATGTCCTTGGAGCCCTGCGGATAGGCGGCGACCATGCGCACGCCCATGACCTCGGGTTTCTGCGGCTGGGCGTTGAGGGTCTTGGTGAAGGCGAGCACGTGCGAGGTGTCGAGGCCGATGATGCCGGCGCGGATGTTTTGAGCGTGGGCGGCGGGCAGGGCGGCCAGCAGGAGGGCCGCGAGGACGGTGCAGGAGCGAATCATGGTGGCAGGCAACTACGGGCCGGCGGGACGCACCTTTCCGTCATTCGAGCCCAAACTTGCGCGTCCCCCGATCTGCGGCATCGTCGCCACTCCCCTCTGCCGCCGGCTGCGCCCGGCTTCCGACCATGCTTTCCGAACTCGACTCCCTGAAGACCGAGGCCCTCGCGGCCTTGGATGCGCTCCACGATGAAGCTTCGCTGGAGGCCTTTCGCATCGATTACCTTGGCAAGAAGGGCCGGCTGACCGCGCTCAGCGCCCGCATGCGCGAGGTGCCGCCGGAGCAGAAGAAGGATGTTGGTGCCAAGCTCAATGAGGTGCGCGAGGCGCTCACCTCCGGCTTGGAAGCCCGAATCGGCGCGCTGCAGGCCGCCAAGGACGCCGCCTCGGTGGCCGGCATCGACCTGACCCTGCCGGGTCGCCCGATCCAGCGCGGCAGCCTGCATCCGCTCACCCAGATCCGCGACCTGGCGGTGCGCACCCTGCGGCGCATGGGGTTCACCCTGGCCGACGGCCCGGAGATCGAAACCGAGTGGCACTGCTTCGACGCCCTCAACACCCCGGCCGATCACCCGGCGCGCAACGAGAGCGACACCTTTTACCTGCCCGACGGCCGCCTCATGCGCACCCACACTTCCAGCGTGCAGATCCGCACGCTGGAGACGGTGAAGGAACTGCCGGTGCGCATCATCGCCCCCGGCGCCGCCTATCGCCGCGACGAGATCGACGCCACCCACCTGAGCGTCTTCAACCAGATCGAGGCGCTCTACGTCGATCACGAGGTCAGTCTCGCCGACCTCAAGGGCACCCTGGAGTTCTTCTTCCGCGAGGTCTTCGGCCCGAAGACGGCGGTACGCTTCCGCCCGCATTTCTTCCCGTTCACCGAGCCGAGCTTCGAGATCGACGTCAAGCTCGAGGCCAAGGGGCGCGAGGATCGCTGGATCGAGATCGCCGGCTGCGGCATGGTCGATCCGGCCGTGTTCAGCGCCGTCTGCAAGACCCGCGGCGACCTGCTGTTCGATCCCGAGACGGTGACCGGCTTCGCCTTCGGCATGGGCCTCGACCGCCTGGCGATGATCCTGCACGGCATCACCGACATCCGCCACCTCATCGACAACGACGTCCGTTTCCTGCGCCAGTTCGCCTGAGCCTCGTTTCCGTTTCCCCTGATTTTCGCCGGTTCCCTCCCATGCAAGTCTCCCTTTCCTGGCTCAGCGCCCACCTTGACCTCGGATCGTACACGACCGCCCAGCTCGCCGATCTGCTCACCTTTGCCGGCATCGAAGTCGAGGGCATCGAAGAGCGCGGCCTGGCCACCGACAAGGTGGTGGTCGCCCGCATCGAGTCCTTTGAGCCGCACCCGAATGCCGACAAACTCAGCGTCTGCCAGGTCGAGGACGGCAGCGGCAGCCTGCGCCAGATCGTCTGTGGCGCGAAGAATTTCAAGGCGGGCGACAAGGTGCCGCTGGCCCTGCCGGGCGCCGTGCTGCCGGGCGGTTTTGAGATCAAGGAAGGCAAGCTGCGCGGGGTGGTCTCCGGCGGCATGATGTGCTCGGCCAAGGAACTCGGCCTGGGCGAGGACACGGGTGGTTTGTGGATCCTCGATCCCGGCCTGGAGATCGGCCGGCCGCTCGCGGAGATCGTCGGCAGCGACACGGTCTTCGATCTCGAAATCACCCCGAACCGGCCCGACCTGCTCAGTCATCTGGGCCTGGCGCGCGAACTGGCCGCCCTGACCGGGCTGCCGCTCAAGGGCGGGCGCGATCACGCCGCTTCCGCCACCCCGACCCGCGCCGCCAAGACCGAGGAGGTCCGGCTGGAGGCGCCGGAGGACGGCCCCTTCTACACCGCCCGCATCGTGCGCGGCGTCAAGGTCGGACCCAGCCCCGACTGGCTCAAGGCGCGCCTGGAAAGCGTCGGTCTGCGCCCGATCAACAACGTCGTCGATGTCACCAACTACGTGCTCATGGAAATGGGCCAGCCGTTGCATGCCTTCGACCTCGCCAAGCTCGATGGAGGCATCGTCGTGCGGCGCGCCGCCGAGGGCGAGACCCTGCGCACGCTCGATGAGGCCGAGCGCGCGCTGATTCCCGACGACCTGGTCATTGCCGATGCCAAACGCCCAGTGGCGCTGGCCGGCGTCATGGGTGGGGTTGACAGCGGGGTCACCGAAACCACCACCGATCTGCTTTTGGAGGCGGCCTACTTCGCACCGTCGGTCGTGCGCCGCGGCGCGCGCCGGCTTGGCCTCAGTTCGGACTCCAGCTACCGCTTTGAGCGCGGCGTCGATCCGCAGCAGGTGCGCGGCTCCTCCGACCTGGCCGTGCAACTCATCCTGACTCTCGCCGGCGGCACGGCTGACCCGGAGCTGCAGGTGGCCGGGACCGCGCCGGAACTGGCCGGGGAAGTCGAACTCGACGAGGCGCGCGCCCTGCGCCTGCTCGGCATGCCGGCGCTGACCCTGGAGGAAGCGCACGCCATTCTGGAAAAGCTTGGGCTGCAGAAAAAAGCGACCTCCCACAGCAAGAGCCGCTGGCAGGTGCCGAGCTGGCGCCTCGACCTGCAGCGCGGCGTTGATCTGATCGAGGAGATCGCCCGCGTCGTCGGTCTGGAGCGCGTGCCGGCGAAATTTGCCGCGGTCATGGCCCAGGGCGATGCCACCGACCGCCAGTACGACCATGCCATGCAGTTGCGTCAGACGCTGGCTGCGCGCGGCCTGCATGAGGTGCAGACGCTGCGGCTGATTGCGGCCAGCCAGCTCGATGGCGGGCTCGGGGCGGGGGATCCGGTGGCCGCGGCGGCACCGCTGAAAAATCCGCTCAGCGAGGATCACACCCATCTGCGGCCGAGCCTGGTGCCGGGCCTGCTCGCCACGGCCGCGCTCAACCACCGCCAGGGTGCCCAGCATCTGGCGCTGTTCGAGGCGGGCCGTGTGTTCCTGAAGATGCCCAATGGCCAGGTGCGCGAGGAGGAGCGGCTCGCCCTGCTGCTCGCCGGGCCGGTGGCCGAGGTCTCCTGGCACGAGAAGCAGCCGCGCGCCGCCGATGCCTTTGACCTGCGCGGCCTGATCGAGGCCCTGCCCGGGGTCGCTGGTCTGGAGCTGCGTCGCCAGGACGACAGTGCCGCCTTCCTGCTCCGCCATGAACTGCGTGCCGGCAACCGCGTGCTCGGCTGGATCGCCCAGCTGCATCCGGCGCGCGCCCGCGAGCTCGACGCCCGTCACCCGGTTTACGTGGCTGAGCTCCTGCTCAGTGCCCTGCGCCAGGGCGCCGGTGGTCCGGCCAAGTTTGAGGAGCTGCCGCGCTTCCCCTCGGTCACCCGCGACCTTGCCTTCGAACTGCCGCTCGATCTGCCGAACGCCAAGGTGCAGGCCTTCTTCGCGGGCTTGAAGGAGCCGCTGCTGGCCGGTGCCGCCCTCTTCGATGTCTTCGTGGACGCCGCCGGCGTGAAGATCGCCGCCGATCGCAAGTCGACGGCCTGGACGCTCACCTACCGGGCGCCGGACCGTACCCTGGAGACCGCCGAGGTCGACGCGGCGCATGCCCGCATCGTCGCCGCCCTGGAGAAAAGCCTGCCCGCCAGTCAGCGTCGCTGACCGGTGGCCGCCGCTTGACAGGTCCGCCTGCGTCTAGAACATGGGCGCATGCATATTTGGCTTGCCCGCGCCGCGCTTTCGCTCCTTGTTTTCAGCTGCACCGCCGCGTCGGCGGCCGACTGGCCGCAGTTCCGCGGTCCGCAGGGCAGCGCCGTCTCGGCCGATCCGGCGCCGGGACCGAAGCTGGCGGTGGCCTGGGAGCGCGAGCTGCCCGGTCGCGGCCTGAGCAGCCCGATCGTGCTCGGCGGCAAGGTCTTCCTCACCTGCTCCAGCGGTCCCGATCAATCGAACCTGCATGTCTTCTGCTTTGATGCCGGCGACGGCAAGGTGCTTTGGGAGCGCGTGTTCAAGGCCACCGGCCGCACCATGGCGCACAACAAGACCAGCGTTGCCGCGCCGACCATGTGCGGCGATGCCACGCGCGTCTTTGCCCTGTTCTCCAGCAACGACCTCTTTGCCCTCGACCACGCCGGCAACCTGCTCTGGCTGCGCGGCCTGACCTTCGACTACGCCAACGCCAGCAACAGCCTCGGCATGGCCTCGTCGCCCGTGCTGGCCGGCGATACCCTGGTCGTGCAGAGTGAGAACGACAGCGAATCGATCGCTGTCGGCCTCGATGCCGCCACCGGCCTGAATCGCTGGAAGCAGGACCGCCCGAAGGCCGCCAACTGGACCAGCGCTGTCGTCTGGCAGGACGCGGTCGCCCTGCAGTCGAGCAAGGGCCTGACCGGCATCGATCCGAAGACCGGCAGGGTGCTGTGGGATTACAGTGACGGCGCCGCCACCATCCCCAGTTCCGCGATTGCCGGCGATGCCATCTACGTGCCGTCGAATGGCCTGACCGCCCTGCGTCCGGAGAAGGGTGCCGCCTCGCAACTCTGGCGCGCCGAGGGCCTCAAGCCGGGCACCGGCAGCCCGCTCGTGCTCGACGGCTCGCTCTTCGTGCTCAACGGTGCCGGCATCCTCATCAAGGCCTCGCCGGCCAATGGTGACGAAGCCTGGAAGCTGCGCCTCAAGGGGCCGTTCAGCGGTTCGCCGGTCGGTGCCGGTCCGTATGTTTACCTCGCCAGCGAGCGCGGCGATCTGCAGGTGATCGACACCCGTGCCCCGGAAGGCGAAATCGTCCACACCGTCGCCCTGAAGGATACCATCCTGAGCACGGCCGCGCTCAGCGGCGGCGCCCTCTTTGTGCGCAGTGACAAGCGGCTTTGGAAGCTGAACTGAGACCCTCTTTCAGGGCGAGAAGCATCTGCCGCCAATGATGTCGGCTGATGGATTCAGGCTGCCGACAGCAGCGTGTTGGTGGCACATCCGTGGTCGTTCTTGGAAGTCAGTTCCAGGGGCTTGCGGTGGGTTGCATCGTTTCAAATCGGGGTGCGATCTTGGCGAAAACCGGGTTTTTGAAGCGTAATGATGGCACGTGATCCCGTTGTTTCGCAGCAGAGTCGATGCTTGCCGCTCCATCCGTCGAGCCGTGGTGCCTTTTGCGGCGATCGCTTGGTGTGGGATGGCCGCAGGATTGCAGTCTGCTCCATCGGAGCTTCCCTCTGCTGTGAGCGAATTCCTGACCCGCCACTGCCGCGATTGCCACTCGGGCAGCAAGCCCAAGGGCGGCTTGGACCTCAGCAGCCCAGCCGTGGATTTTGCGGAGACCGGCAATCGATTGCACTGGCAGTCGGTGCTGGAGCAACTGGAGAGTGGTGAAATGCCGCCCGAGGAGAAGCCGCGGCCACCGGAATTGCAGTGGCGCGAGGCGGTGGCTTGGATTCGTGCTGGCGTCGATGCGGAGGAGAGGGCGCGGCGCGAAAGGGAAGGGCGCGTGGTGCTGCGGAGGCTCAACCGCGCGGAATATGCCAACACCATGCGCGACCTGCTCGGCGTCGAGGTGGATTTGGCCGACCTGCTGCCGCCGGACACCTCGACGAACGGCTTCGACAACACCGCGGAGCTTCTGCACACCTCGCCGCACCTGCTGCGCAACTACCTTGATGCCGCCGAGCGGGTGCTGGACGAGGCCATCGCGAGCCGGCCCAAGCCCTGGCTGCTGAAGCGCCGATTCGACATCAAGGACGAGCGCACCGTCCGGCCCAACGGCAGCGTCTACCGCCACGTGCCGGACGGCGTGGCGATCTTCGCCGCCTGGGAGTCGGCCAACATCCGCGTGACGATGTGGAACTTCCGCAGCCATGCGCGCGGCCAATACCGTTTCCGCATCTCCGCCTACGCCATGCAGAACGAGGGACGACCGGTCACCTTCCGCGTCACGGCCGGCACCCTCAAGGAAGTGACCGAGGAGCGTCTGGTGGGCTATTTTGCCGTGCCGCAGGATCAGCCGACGGTGGTGGAGTTCACCGAACACCTGGAGCCGGAAAACCGCATCCGCATCCTCGCCGAGGGCCTGCCCGCGACACCGCCACAGGTGCAGCAGGTGGGGGCGGAGAACTACCAGGGGCCGGGTCTTGTCGTGCAGTGGGTGGACATCGAGGGGCCGCTGCTGGAAGCCTGGCCGCCGCCGAGTCATCGCGCCCTGTTTGGCGATCTTCCCCAGGAGCGCGTCGAGCGTGAGCGTTACGAGGTGGTTTCCAAGCAACCCCTCGCGGATGCGGAGCGACTGCTCACGGACTTCGCCCGTCGCGCCTTCCGCCGGCCTGTCACCCCGGAGGACATCCAGCCCTTTCTCGCGCGGGTGCGCAGCGGCTTGGAAAGCGGCCGCAGTTTCGAGCAGGCCATGCGGCTCGGTTTCAAGGGCATCCTTGTCGCGCCCGATTTTCTGTTTCTGCGCGAGCACGGTCCACGGCTGAACGACTTCGAACTGGCCAGCCGGCTGTCCTACTTCTTGTGGAGTTCCATGCCGGACGAGGAGCTTTTCAGGCTGGCGACCGCCAACCAGCTGCGTGAGCCCGCGGTGCTGGGCGGCCAGGTCGAGCGCCTGCTGGCGGATCCGAAAGCGCGCGCCTTCACCGAGCACTTCACCGGCCAGTGGCTGAGCCTGCGCGCCATCGATGACACGCTGCCGGACCGCACGCTGTATCCCGAGTACGACGACATTCTGAAAACGGCGATGCTCAAGGAGACCACCCTGTTTTTCGACGAGGTGTTGCACAACGACCTGCCGCTGACCCACTTTGTCAGCTCCGACTTCACCTTCCTCAACGAGCGACTGGCCAGGCACTACCGCATCCCGGGCGTTGAGGGCATGGACATGCGCCGGGTGGCGCTGCCGCCGGACAGTCATCGCGGCGGACTGCTGACCATGGGCGCCATCCTGAAGGTCACGGCCAATGGCACGACCACCTCGCCGATTGTTCGGGGTGCCTGGGTGCTGGAGCGGATTCTGGGCACGCCGCCGCCGAAACCGCCGCCGGACGTCGAGGCCATCGAGCCCGACATCCGCGGTGCGACAACGATTCGCGAGCAGCTTGCGAAGCACCGTGATGTCGCCAGCTGCGCCAGCTGTCACCGGAAGATCGATCCGCCGGGGTTCGCGCTTGAGAGCTTTGATGTCATCGGCGGCTGGCGCACCCACTACCGCGCCACCGGTGAACCGCGCGTCATTGATGGACGCCGCCGGCGCTACTGGGACGGTCCCGCTGTCGAACCCGGTGATGTCACCGCCGATGGCCGCCGATTTGCCAACATTGACGACTACAAGCGGATCCTGCACGAAGATCCGGATCAACTGGCCCGCAACCTGGCGGAAAAACTCATCGCCTACGGCACCGGCGCCGCGCCAAGCCTCACCGACGAAGCGGAAATCGAAGGCATCGTTCGCCGCGCCCGTGAGAAAAGCCATGGCTTCAAATCGTTGATTCACGAGGTCGTGCTGAGCGGCCTGTTTCAGAGCAAGTGATCCCAGCACCATGCAAACCCGTCGCCACTTTCTCCGCACCGCCGGCATCTCCCTGGCCCTGCCCTGGCTGGACAAATTCTCGGTGGTGCGCGCGGCCGCGCCGGTGCCGCGTCGCATGATCTGCATCTGTGCGCCGCTGGGTTTTTACCCCGAGCACTTCTTTCCCGGCCAAAAGGGCAGGGACTACGCGCTGTCGCCCTACCTCGAACTCCTCAAGGAGCATCGCGACGATTTCACGGTCATCTCAGGCCTGCAGCATGCGGGCATGGGCTCGAGTTTTGCGCATCAGGCTTCGGCCAGCTTCCTGACCGGTGCTCCTGGGGCGGGCAGGCCGGGATTTCGCAATGCCGTGTCGCTTGACCAGTTCGCCGCCGAGCACATCGGCCGGCAGACGCGTTTTCCCAGCCTGGTGCTCTCCGGCGAGGGCTCCGGCGGCCTTTCCTGGACGCGCACCGGCGCCCTGATCCCGGCGGACAACTCGCCCTCGAAGGTTTTCGCCCGGCTCTTTCTTGAGGGCGAGGCCGGCGAGGTGGCGCAGCAGATGCGCCGGCTGGAGGAGGGCCGCAGCATTCTCGACGATGTGCGCGCGCAGGCGAAGACCCTGCTGTCCGGCCTCGGCAGCGAGGATCGCGACAAGCTCGACGAGTACCTGACCAGCGTGCGCGAACTGGAGCAGCGCATGGTCAATGACGAGAGCTGGGTGAAGAAGCCCAAGCCGAGGGTCAGCGTGCCGCCGCCGCAGGACATCGCCAATGCCGCCGACCTCATTGGCCGCACGCGCCTGCTCTTCGACCTCAGCCACCTCGCGTTGCAAACCGATTCGACACGGCTGATCACCCTCATGCTCGCCGGCAACACGCAGGTGCCGCCCATCGAGGGGGTGTCGCTTGGCCATCATGACCTCTCGCACCACGGCAAGGATCCTGGCAAACTGGCCCAGTTGGAAATTGTCGAACGCGAGACGATGAAGACCGTGAGCGACCTGCTCGCCAAGCTCAAGCAGTCGCAGGAGGCGGATTCGAACCTGCTCGACCGCACCACGGTCTTCCTCGGCAGCAATTTGGGCGATGGCAGCAGCCACTCGACCAAGAACCTGCCGGTCCTGCTGGCCGGGGGCGGTTTCCGCCATGGTCAGCACCTCGCCTTCGATCCGGATCAACCGCCGCCCCTGTGCAACCTTTTCGTCAGCATGCTGCAGCGGCTTGGGATTGAGACCGATCAGTTCAGCAGCAGCACGGGCAGCCTGACGGGTTTGGATCTGCAGCGGGCATGAAGTCGGCGTGATCGCGAAAGGGCGGTGAAGACCGGTGACTCCCTGAGTTGAGGGAGTGGTGTGGTCGGGCCGGCGAGATTCGAACTCACGACCTCTTGCACCCCATGCAAGCGTTCTACCAGGCTGAACTACGGCCCGACCTTTTGGCCGGGCGGATGAACCGCCCGGCTGGGGACAACGATTCTGGCGCAGGCTGCCACTCTGTGCAACTGACTTTGCGTTGGGGCTGGCTTTTTTCGGCCCGGCCGATCACTTCACCACGATCGGTTCCCGGTCGCCCAACTGCAATGTGGCTGTCTCGGCCTCGGCGCTCACGGTCAGGGCGACCCAGTGACCGGCCACCGCGTGGGCGGGAAAACCGCAGGCCAGGGCGTACTCGCCCGCCTCATCGGCGGTGAATTGGAAGTCGGCGCGGGCGAAGGTTTGCCCGGTCAGGTGCTTGGGCGTGGCTCCGCCTTCGAACCAGGGTTCCGTCACCTGCAGCTTTTTGGTGTCGGCTCGCTCAATGACGATGGCACTGTGCGGGATCGGACTGGGGTTGATGAAGGTGACGTGGACGGTCCAGCCGGCGGGTAGGGTGAGGACAGCCTTGCCGTGCGACCAGCCATTGAAGTTCATGCCGTAGTTGGCGGCGTTGAAGGTGGCCACCAGGGTCACGTGTACGCTCTTGGGCTGCTTGCCCGGGCGCAGCAGATCCTCCTCCTTTACGCCCTCGAACAATTCGTGCTTGATGCCTGGGATGGCGGCACCGTGGCCGTGTTCGGCCGGGGGTGTTTGCGCGGCGAGAGGTTGCGTGGCGAAAAGGCAGAGTGCGAGGATCCGGTGCATGGTGCGGCCAGAGTGACGCATCACGGGGCGAATTCAATGCGCAATGCGCGTCAGGACTGCGGCGGCTCCTCCTCCAGGCCCGGCACCGGTCGCGCCTTGTCGGCATAACGATCGAAGCGATTGGACAAAATCAGCAGGGTCGGCGCCCACAGGCCGACAAAGATGCCGAAGCGCTCGGCATGGGCCTGCTGTTCGGGATCCTCACCGTTGAGGAACCACCAGATCCAGACCGAGAGCAGAATGGAGAGCATGCCCGCCTGAAAGCAGAGCGTGCTGAGGGTGCGACAGATGTGTGGATTCATGGCAAATCAAAATTAACCCGAATCCGGGGTGGCAGGCAAGCCCGCCAATGTGCGGCGGTGCGGGAAGTGAGCTGGCCATGCCGTCTGGGTTGCGGTCAATCCTGCACCAGGCTGGAACGCAGGCGCTCGGCTTGCAGGATGGCATGGAAGCGCTGCGAGTCCTCCTCGCGGCTGCCACTGACGAGGTTGTAGCGGTACTCGCGCCAGTGGGACAGTTCGGTTTCGGCATTTTGCAGGCGCAGAGCAAGGGAGGCTTCGTCCTCGGTGGCTCGGTTGCCCAGGCGGCGGCGCAGTTCCTCCAGCGAGGGTGGCATGACAAAGATGTCGGTGAGGCAGCGGCCGACCAGTTCATCGGTGCAGGCGCGCACCTGTGCGGCCCCCTGGACATCGATGTCCATGAACACATCGAGGCCGCGGCGCAGGTTGTCGTAGACGTAGCTCTTCAGGGTGCCGTACCAGCGGCCGTGCACGCGCGCGTGCTCAAACAGTTCGCCCCGTTCCACGCGCGCCAGGAAGTCAGCCTCGTCGAGGAAGAAGTAGTCGCGGCCGTCAACCTCCCCGGCACGCGGCGGACGGGTGGTGCAGGACACGGAAAAGACCGCGCGCTCGCCATCACAGACCTGGCGGCAAAGGGTCGTCTTGCCGGTGCCGGAGGGACCGGAGACGATGACGAGCAGGCCGAGGCGCGGCAGGTGGGAATGCATGGCCTCGGTTTAGCGATGGGCGCCCCTCCTGCAAGAAATACGTGCGCAAGGCGGGCAAAACGGGCGTCCCGAGCCGGGCGGCTCAATCCGTGCCGTTTGCGGGTGCGGCATCGGCGACGCCCCGGCGACGGAAGTGCAGTTGCTGCACCCGGCGGGAGTCGGCGCGCGTGGTGGTGACCTCGTAATCGTCGATGTCGACCTTTTCGCCGACCTTGGGCAGATGCCCGAGAAGATGCGTGACGTAGCCGCCGATGGTGGTGACATCGTCGCTTTCGATGTGCAGGCTGGCCTGCTCGGCAAGTTCGTAGAGGTTGAGCATGCCTTCGACGACGAACTCGTTGTCGTTCAGTCGGCGGAACTCGCTGGTTTCCTGGTCGAACTCGTCCTGGATGTCGCCGACGATCTCCTCCAGGACGTTGTCGAGAGTAACGATGCCGACCGTGCCGCCGTACTCATCGACGGCGAGGGCGAGATGGACGTGCTTGTCGAGGAAGAAGCGCAGCAGCTTGTCGATCGGCATCATCTCCGGCACCATGGGCAGGTCGCGCTTGATCGACCGCAGGTCCGGCTGCGGTCGGCCGACAAGGCCGAGCAGATCCTTGATGTGGATGAGACCGAGACTGTGGTCGAGATGGCCCTCGACGAGCGGATAGCGCGTGTGCTTGTGCTCAATGGCGGTGGCGAGGCTGGCCGAGAAGTCGTCGCCAGCATCAAGACAGACGACCTGGTTGCGTGGCGTCATCACATCTCGAACGCAGCGGTCGTTGAGGGCGAGCGCATTGAGCAGGATGTCCTTTTCCGTGGCGGTGACCTCCTCGGATTTTTCACTCTCGGCGACGATGTGGCGCAGCTCTTCCTCGGAGTGGGCCAGTTCGCTCTCCGATGCGGGTTCAAGGCGGAAAAGAATCTTCAGCAGCCAGTTGGCCGTTCCGTTGAGGATCCAGATGGCGGGGCGAAACAGCACGTAGAAGAAGTGCAGGGGTGCGCTGATGACCAGTGTCGTCGCCAGCGATTTGCGGATGGCCAGCGACTTCGGCATGAGCTCGCCGAGCACGACGTGCAGGTAGGTGACGACGCCAAAGCCGATGCCGATGGAGACCGAGGAGATGAGGGTCTCGCTGGTGACGCCCAGCTTCCACATGAGCGGCTGAATCAGGCGGGCCACGTAGGGCTCGCCGATCATGCCAAGGGCGATGCTGGCCAGGGTGATGCCAAGCTGGGTTGCCGAGAGGTAGCCGTCGAGGTTGCGCAGGGCCTTGCGCGCGGTGGTCGCGGCGACGTTGCCTTCATCGGCGAGCGCGTCGAGCTGGGTGCTGCGCACCTTCACAATGGCGAACTCTGCCGCCACGAAGAAGGCGTTGAGCAGCACAAAGAACAGCACCAGCACGGCGGACCAGGCAACCTCGCTGCCACTGAGGTTCCATTCGTGCTCGATGGTGTGGGAGCCGCCGAGGGCGAACGGGAGGAGGGGCAGGGGGACGGTCATGGGCGGCGCCGCGGCGGATTGGCTGGCCCCTAAAGGCGCTCGTAGGAGCCGTCGCAGCGCTTCTCGAGAATGGTGAAGCCGGCCTTTTTGGCGTCGCTCGTTGAGACCGGCTTCGTCAGCCGCGGGGTGCTGAAGCCACTGACCTGCTTTTTGACCGGCTGGCGGCAGAGAGGGCAGTGGGTGAGGGCAGGACGGCTCATGGGCCGCCGCAAATCAAAACCCCTCCGGCAGGAGGGGCATCCTTGTTCGGGATCTTCGGCGATGTAGGAATAGGTGGGCATGAACAGGCCTTCTCACCTTCCGGCGCCTTCCGGGATGCGGGCATCCCGGAGGCGGGCGCACGGCCTACCAGCTCGATTTGGTCACGCCGGGAATCAGACCCGCGAGGGCGGCTTCGCGGAAGCTCAGGCGGGACATCTGGAAGCGGCGCATGAAGGCGCGGCGGCGACCGGAAACCCGGCAGCGGTTGGTCAGGCGCGTCGGGCTGGCGTCACGGGGCAGCAAGGAAAGGCCGACAAAGTCACCTTTCGCCTTCAGTTCCGCACGGAGCTGGGCGTATTTCTGAACGGTTTTCTGTTTGCGCTTTTCGCGCTCAAGCCAAGCGGTTTTTGCCATAAGAGCAGGGAAGATGCCGCACTCGGGCGCCTGTGCAAGGGGAAAATTGCTTCCCAAAGCGGTCTGTGACCCGGCTCCGGCCGCAGCGGCGGGTCGCTTCCTCCGATGTCGGCACGTTCCCGGGTTGTCAGGCGTGAAATGACAGTTTAAATGAGGGCTTGTCCACGTCCAGCCCGCCCACCGACCCGCCCATGATTGCCGTCCACGACCTGACCAAGCTCTATGCGGGGCGGGTAGCGGTCAACCGCGTCTCCTTTCAGGTCGAGCCCGGCCAGATCGTCGGGTTCCTCGGCCCCAACGGCGCGGGCAAGTCGACAACCATGCGGATCCTTGCCGGATACATGCCCCCCACCTCCGGCCATGTCGCGGTCAACGGTCACGATGTCTTCCGTGAGTCGCTCGCGGTGCGTCGCTCGGTGGGGTACATGCCGGAAATGGCCCCGTTGTACACCGACATGCGGGTCAAGGAGTACCTGCGCTTCCGGGGGGAATTGAAAGGACTCAGCGGCCGCGACATGCGCCGCCGCGTCGGCGAGGTCATGGAGCTTTGTTCGGTGACCGATGTGCGCCGCCGCCTGATCGGCAACCTCTCCAAGGGCTACCGCCAGCGCGTCGCCCTGGCCGACGCCCTGCTCCACCAGCCGCCCCTGCTCATTCTCGACGAGCCGGCGAACGGTCTCGATCCGGTGCAGATCCGCCAGGTGCGCGAGCTGCTGCGCAGCCTGCGTCCGGCCCACACCATCCTGCTTTCCACGCACATCCTGCAGGAGGTGGAGAACCTCTGCGATCGTGTCATCATGATTCACCACGGGCGTGTTCTCGCCGACGACACGCCCGAGCGGCTGACCTCGCGTCTGCGCACCCTGACCGAGGTCTTTGTGGAATTGCGTGCCGGCACCCCTGCCGCCGCCGAACTCGAGACCCTGCCCGGCATCCGCAAGGTGGTCGAGGAAGCCGCGGAGGCTGGCTGGTGCCGCCATGTCCTGCGCGTCGAGCCGGGAAGGGACGTGCGCGAGGACGTCATGAACCTGGCGCGTCAGCGCGGCTGGGAAGTGCGTGAACTGCACCGGCGCCTGCCGACCCTTGAGGACGTCTTTGTCGAACTCGCCGCCGCCGAACCCTCACGATCCATCTGAGCCGAACGACCATGAGAATCTTCTGGGTGCTGCTGAAAAAGGAACTGCGGACGTTTTTCGTCTCGCCCATGGCCTACATCGTTTTGGCCCTGGCCATGGTGCTCAACGGCTTCTGCCTGCGTGCCGCGCTGTCCGTCCTCGAGCGGGGGCCGAGCGAGGGCTCGATCATCACCTGGACCTTCCACGCGATGTGGTTCTGGTTGTCCTACTTCTTCGTGTTCCCGCTGCTGACCATGCGTCTGTTTGCCGAGGAGAAAAAGATGGGAACGCTGGAAACGCTGTTCACCGCGCCGGTGCGCACCTGGCAGGTCATCTGGTCCAAGTATCTGGCTGCGGTGCTGACCTACTGCCTGCTCTGGGTGCCGAGCGCGTTGAACTTCCTGCTGATCGACTGGATCACCGCCGGCCAGGTCGAGATGCCGGCGGGCGCGCTGCAGGGCAGCTATCTGGTGCTCTTTGTCATGGGCTTGTTCAACCTGGCGATTGGCTGCTTTGCCTCGTCGCTGACCTCCAACCAGATCATCGCCGCCGTCATCTCCTTCACCGCCAGCCTGCTGCACTTCCTGACCGGACTTTTCATCAGTGTCATTGGCCGCAAGGTTTCCGAGAGCTTCGTCGACATCATCAATTATTTCGCCAGCACCGAGCACATTCGCACCTTCACCGCCGGCCTGATCGACACCCGGCCGCTGGTCTACTACACGAGTTTCGCCCTGCTGTTCCTCGCCTTCACCCATCAGGTCGTCGAGTACCGCCGCTGGAAGCCCTGAACCGCATTATCGTTTCCGCCCCATGTCGTCCCCCGCCCACAATTACACCGAAGACAGCATCAAATCCCTCGACTGGCGCGAGCACATCCGCCTGCGCCCCGGCATGTACATTGGCAAGCTGGGCGACGGCTCCCAGCCCGAGGACGGCATCTATGTCCTGCTCAAGGAGGTGGTCGACAACAGCATCGACGAGCACGTCATGGGGTTTGGCAAGGTCATCGAGGTCGAGATCGGCGAGGACCATCAGGTCAGCGTGCGCGACTACGGCCGCGGCATTCCCCTCGGCAAGCTGATGGAGTGCTCCGCCCAGATCAACACCGGCGCCAAGTACGACAGCGAGGTGTTCAAGCGTTCGGTCGGTCTCAACGGCGTCGGCATCAAGGCGGTCAACGCCCTCAGTTCCTACTTTGAAATCCAGGCCGTGCGCGAAAAGCAAACCCGCGCCATCGAGTTCAGCCAGGGGCTGGTGAGGCATGATTCAGGCAATCCGCGCCCCTGCGACGAGCCCGACGGCACCCGCATCCGCTTCCGCCCGGATCCCGAGAGTTTCACCAGCCACGTGCACTTCAAGCTCGATTATGTGCGCGAAATGCTGCGCTTCTATTCCTGGCTCAACCCAGGTCTCACCCTCAAGCTCAACGGCGAGACCTTCCGTTCCAAGGATGGCCTGCGCGACCTCATCGCCGCCAAGCTGACCGAGGAGCCGCTCTATCCGGTCATCCACCTCGACGGCACCGATGTCGAGATCGCCTTCACCCACGGCACCGGCTACGGCGAGGAATATTACACCTTCGTCAATGGTCAGCACACCACCCAGGGAGGCACCCACCTCGCCGCCTTCCGTGAGGCGCTCGTGCAGGAATGCCGCGCCTATTTCAACAAGCAGTATGATCCCAATGATGTGCGCGGTTCGGTGATCGCCGCCGTTTCCGTCAAGGTTCAGGAACCGGTGTTTGAGAGCCAGACCAAGACCAAGCTGGGCTCCACCCACATGGAGCCCGAGGGGCGCAACCTGCGCAGCCACATCATCAACACCGTCGTCAAGGAGCTCGACAACTACCTGCACAAGCATGCCGACGTCGCCAAGGCCCTGCAGGAAAAAATCACCGCCAACGAGAAGGAGCGCAAGGAGATCAGCGGCATCCAGAAGGCCGCCCGTGACAGCGCCCGCAAGGCCAAGGTCTGCAACAAGAAGCTGCGCGATTGCCGCGTTCATCTCGACACCAAGGACAAGCGCCGCGAGGACAGCACCCTGTTCATCACCGAGGGCGACAGCGCCTCGGGGTCCATCACCAAGAGCCGCGACGTTGAAACCCAGGCGGTCTTTTCCCTGCGCGGCAAGCCCCTCAACTGCTTCGGGCTGAGTCGAAAAATCGTCTACGAGAACGAGGAGTTTTACCTGCTCGCCAACGCCCTGCAGATTGATGAGAACATTGAGGATCTGCGCTACAACCGCATCATCCTCGCCACCGACGCCGATGTCGACGGCATGCACATCCGACTGCTGATGATCACCTTCTTCCTGCAGTTTTTTCCGGAAATCGTCCGCGCCGGCCATTTGCACATCCTGCAGACGCCGCTGTTTCGCGTGCGCAACAAGAAGGAGACCTATTACTGTTACAGCGACGAGGAGCGCCAACGCGCCATCCACCGCTGCGGTAAAAACGCCGAAATCACCCGCTTCAAGGGACTGGGCGAGATCAGTCCTGACGAGTTCAAGCACTTCATCGGCCCGAAGATGCGTCTCGAGCCGGTGATGATGCCTGAGCACAAGACGATCAAGGAGTTGCTCACCTTCTACATGGGCAAGAACACCCCGGATCGTCAGAACTACATCGTTGAGAATCTGCGGGTCGAAAAAGAACTGCAGTTCCAGGATGACGGCAGTCTGCTCCCGGACGCCGCCTGAGCCAAGTCGCCCCCCACACCCCCCCGCGCAGCCAGGGGGGCTTAACAGACGATGCGGGTCAGCCCGCCTGGAGCCGACTTCCGGCCGGACAGGCAATTTTGTGCTTGGAGCCGGACATGACTTTGTGATTACATGGTCTTGCTGCAAAAAATGCCATAAATCTGCCGCGACCTTCGTCCGGTGAAGTTGAGCAATCCTCCGGCCAGGACGGTCTCAATCTTCAAGGGAGGGGTCGGAAAATTTTCAACCAAGGGATCGTAACACCATGAAAACCAATGGAAAATTCATTTCGAGTGCGCGCATTTGTGCGGCTCGGGGGCGATTTTCCGGCATGGCGCAACGGCTCGAGCCCGCCCCTGCATTCACCGCATGAAATCTTATCGCCACGACAACAACCTGTCCTCGGTGCTCATGAACTGCCTGCGCACGCGGATGCGCTTGCCAGTGACCGCCCTCATGCTGGCCAGCATGTTCGGCGGGACGCTGCCCCTGCGCGGCGCTTCATGGGCGGCTGCCTCCGTCGTCGTTTCCGGCGCCATCGACACTGACACGCGCGTGATCCGGCTCATCGGTGACAACCCCACGGCCGGCCTCGTGCCGGGCATGGCGATTTCCGGGTCCGGCATTCCGGCGGGCGCCTACATCGTCCAGATCCTCAGCGCCGATCAGGTGCTCATCAACCAGGCGGTCAGCACGGTCAACAGCAACGTCACGTTGACGATCGGCGAGGTCGAGCTGCTGGATGCGCCGTTCACCGGCGCCTCAAACTGGATCAAGAGCGACGCCGGCAAGACCGTGCTGGCGGGCAGCAGCACGACCACCGGCACCTTCACCATTCAAGACGGCATTGTTCAGGTTGGCGGCATCAATTACCGTGGCCGCACGATCATTCATGATGTGCTGAGCAACACCGGCGCGATCGTCTTTGGCGCCACGGGAGCGCCGACCCTGAATTTCACCTCGAATGCCCTCAACACCGGTCCCTTTGAGCGTGTTGGCTCGCTCGCGGGCGGCAGCAATGCCGCGACCATCCTGCTTACCGGCGGCGCCTCCAACACGGCACTGGCTTTTGGCGGCAACAATGCCACCACGACCTTCACCGGCAGCATCCTTGGCGGCGCCGCAGCGACGCTGATCAAGGAGGGCACGGGTGTCTTTACCTGGATCAACAACAATGCCGCCGCCTTCAATGGCAGTGTCCAGATTGAGTCGGGCGGCATGGTGGTGGGAGGAAGCGCCGGTCTCGGCAACAACCGGCTGGTCGGCCAGGGCCTGGGCAGCAGCATCATTTTCTCCAACCTGCCCGGCGCCAGCCTCACCCTCACTTCCGGTGGCAATGAAGTGGTCGGTTTCCTCGCCGGCGGCGGCCGCGGCGCCAGTCGCGTCTTTCCCAACGGTGCCACCGGCGCCCTGCTCGGCAATTACCTTGGCCAGACAGGCGGCGAATTGATCCTCGCCGGCACCAACCTTATTCTCGACAACTCGACCGCAGACCAGGTTTTCGCCTACGGCGGCGCCATCTCCGGCAATGGCGGCCTCATCAAGATCGGCAACAACACCCTTGAGCTGCTCGGGGCCAGCACTTACACGGGCCAGACCACCCTGCAGGCCGTTGAGGTCAACAACAGCAACAGCATCCTGCGCCTCGGTGCGTATGGCATTCACGCCGGTGTGGGTCTGCTGGATGCGGCTGGTTTCGGCTCCCTGCCGTCGACCACCCGTCTGCTGCTGGCCGCCGGCACCGCCGGTCAGGGCCGCAATGTCACCTTTGACCTGAATGGCGCCACCCAGACGCTGGGCACCCTCAATGCCACCAACACCTCCGGCACCAAGACCGTTTTCCTGCGCGGCGGCGAACTGACCCTGCACACGACCAGCGGCACTTCCGGCGCCTACAACGGCATCTTCTCCGGACGCGGCACCCTCAATGTGACCGCCACCAGCGGTGCCGGTGGCTGGACCCTGGCCGCCACGGACCTTGCCAACAACAACGCCGTCCAGCGCGGTCATCTGAATGTTCTCGGAGGTCAGGTGACCTTCAATGACAGTCGCGGCGCCCTTGGCGATACGGTTCACGTTCATGTCGGCGCCGCCGGCACCCTGTCCGTGGCCCAGATCGAGACGATCGGCTCCCTCAGCGGTGCCGGTGTGGTCGAGATCACTGCCAACCAGCGACTGGTGCTGGCCTCGGCTCCAGCCGGCTCGATCTATGACAATGCCTGGACCGGCGTCATCCGCAGTCCCGACGGCGGGGGCGGGTTTGGCGGCAACGGCGGGGTCACCCTCGCTCCCGGTGCCAGCCTGCTGATTCGCTCCAATCAGGAGTACCTCGGCTCGACCCGGGTGCAGAGCAGCAGTGGCCTGCATCTGGACTACACCGCCGGCGGCAACAATCTGATCCCCGGCAACCTGGTGCTCAATGGCGGCAATGTCTATCTCATGGGCAACGCCAGCGCCGAGGTCATTTCCGCGGGCGCAACCCTGGATGCCGGCGCCTCGGTGCTGCGCACCCTGCGCGGCCAGGCCGGTGCCTTGCTCAATCTCGGCCTCATCAACCGCAACAGCTTGACGGGCGGCTCCCTGCTCGTGCATGGCGATTCCGCCGTCACCTCCAGCCCCGGTCAGGCCGGCCTCGGCGGCATTCTCGGCGGCTATGCCGTGCATCGCAGCCTCGACGGCCTTGGCATGCCGCAGTTCAGCTGGGCGGTGCCCGGCAGCGGTGGCGCGGCCATCGGATCCCTGGCCTCCTACAGTTCCGGCTCGGTGGCGGCCTTTGGCTCGGGACTCAACACGGATGTCACCTTTCCGTTTTTCGACAACAGCACGGGCAACAAGTTTTCCGGCAGCACGGGCTCCCTGCGCTTCAACAGTCCTGATCCGATCATCCTCACTCTTGGCGGTGCTGCCGGCAACCAGACCACAACGATCCAGTCGGGTGGCATTCTGGTGACGCCGAATGTCGGTGCCAATCCGATTCTCATCCAGGACCAGAATGGCGGGACCGAGCAGCTTTTTGGAGGCAGTGTCGGCAACGGTGTCGAGCGCGAACTCATCATCCATCAGTACAACAGCCGAGGCACCCTGACGATCCGGGCCACCATCGCCGACAGCAGCGGCAACCCCAGCCGCCTCACCAAGGTCGGTCCGGGCACCCTCATCCTGGATCGCACCAACACCTACACCGGCCAGACCGCCATCTACGGCGGCGTGCTGCAGGTTGGTACCGGCAGTGCCCGCGGCAACCTCGGCGGCGGCAGCCTGCCGGTGATCAACCACGGGTACCTGGTCGTCAACCGTCCGGATGCCTTTAGCCTCAACAATGAAATCACCGGCCCCGGCACGGTGCGGCAGGACGGCACCGGCAGTCTGACTCTTGGCGGCAACAGCAGCTACACCGGCCCCACCCAGGTGCTGCGCGGCACGCTCATTGCCGCCTCGCCCGGCGCCCTTGGTTCGACGGACGGTCTCACCAGTGTCGCCACCGGCGCCACCCTGAGTCTGAACACGGCAGCGACGCTCGAGACGGTGGTTTTGCGTGCCGCCACCCTGAGCACCACCGGGTCAGGCCCGTCCAATCTGGGCGGCCGCCTCATTTTGGATGGCAACGGCAGCATCGCTCTTGGCGGCGCCGCGGCCTCCCTGACCCTGGAGGGACAGGTCAGGTCAATGAGGACAAGCACGCTTGCCGTCAGCGGCACCGGCCGGCTGGTGCTGTCCAACGCTGCGAACCTGATCAACGGTCTTTCTATTGGCGTCGGCAGCGAGGTCTTCGTCGGCGGTCTGCCGGCCACGCCGACATCCGGCTCACTCGGCCGGGGCAGTGTCGTCAACAACGGCAGAGTCATCATCAACACCGGCATCGTGAACAATGACCCGCGTCTCAGCGGCCAGACGGTCATCAACAACGCCATCAGTGGGTCGGGTGGTTTCCAGGTTGTGCGCGGCACGGTCTTTCTCACCAGCGACAACAGCTACACCGGCACCACCCAGATCGGCGGCAACCTCGGGGGGCAGGGCGGCACGGCCGGGCTTGCCAACGCCTACGCCGAATTGCGCATTGGTGCCGACACCTACACCGGTTCGCTCGGCACGGGCGCCGTCACGATTCAGGCGTCCGCCATCAACTCCGGCGTGACTTCCAACCTGCGGTTTCATCTTGCGCGTGACCAGGTGGTCGCCAACACGATCAACCTGAACCCCTTCCACGACGGCATCAACGGCCGCAATGCCGTCGTGTTTCGCCAGGGACTCGGCACGATCACCCTGTCCGGCATCATCAACGCGGGAGTGCACAGCGCCGGACCGGAGACCCAGCGCGCCGTCTTGCAGTCGGAGGGCGGTGGCCGCCTGATCATCACCGGCACCCTCAACAATGGCGAGTCCAACCGCCTCAACATCATCAACAACGGCTTCGTCGCCTTTCAGGGAACCCGCGATTATGACCTCTGGGGGGTGCTCTCCGGCAACAACCCGCTTGTTTTCAACACCAGCGGCACTGTGACCGTGCAGACCGCACGCGACCAGAATGGCACGGCGATCCAGTCGCTCACCAGCACTTCCAACACCTACCTGCAGATTGGCAGGCTGGTCATCAACAGTGAGTTCAATGATGCCGTCAATGACGATCAGGACCTTTATGTCCTGCGTGGCGCAACGCTGGAGTTCAACACAAATGAAAGCGTCGGCGCGCTGATGACCCAGACGGGCGGCCAGGTCGTGCTCGGCAACGATGTGTTGCTGCAGGTCAATGACAACGGCACCCGCGGCAGCTTCGGATCCATCACCGGCAACGGCACGGTCCATTACGACGCCGTTGGCGGGGCCGCCTGGAACGGCGTCTACGGCGTCAGCGGTTACCTCAAGGATGTGATCATCGGCTCGGACACCCAAATCTCGACGGTGCGGGTCAATGATTTCCAGAATGCCGGTGTCGACAGCGCCCTGGGGGCGGGGTCGGTCGTCCAGTTCGGCCTCTCAGGCAGCACCCAGGAGGCCCGCCTCGAATACACCGGCAATGGACACAGCACCAACCGCACGATCCTGCTCAATGGCGCCGCCTCGACCGTTCGCATCGCCGGCAGCGGCCGCGGAGCGCTGGTGCTCAACGGTGAAATCGCCTCGAATGGCGTCGGCGACAAACTGCTCATCCTGCACGGCCAGAACGCCACCGGCAACACGATCCATGGCAGGATCCACCAGGGGGGCAGCGTGCTGTCCCTCTCGGTCAACCCGAACGTCGGCAACAACGACCTCTATGGTGCCGGCCGCTGGACCCTGACCAACGCCCTGAACAATTTTAGCGGCAACGTGACGGTCAATCTCGGCGTGCTTGAGCTCGCCGGCAGCCTCGGCAACGGCACGGGCACCACCAGCGTGCTCGGCAACCTCAATGCCACCCGCATCATCGACCTCGGCACCAACAACTTCGATGGCCGCCGCTACGCCTTCACCGGCGGCGGGGACAACCTGGGCGCAGCGGCCGGCCTGGGTTCGGCCGGCACGCTGCTCTTCAACGATCCCGGCGCCGGCACCGCCACCCTCGGCAGCAACATCACCTTCACCACCGGTGACCACAGCAGCACCACCAATGCGGGTCATGCGCGACTGGTCAACAACGGCACCAAGGTCATCGTCATCAATGGCAACCTGACCACCGGGGTCGGCAACAACCGCACCTGGTATCTCGATGGCAGCAACACGGGAACCAACACGGTCAATGGTGCCATTTCCAACGGCGAAACCGCGATCGTTTCGCTGATCAAGGAAGGTGCCGGCACCTGGCGCATTGCGGGCGCGAACACCTTCACCGGCGCCGTCACGATCACCCGAGGCACCCTCGAAATTGCCGGCGGCAGCGCCATCGATGACGCCGCCAACGTCAACCTCTCCAATGCCGGCTCGGAAGGTTCCTCGGTGGGGGCGGCCACGCTGCGTGTGCTGGGTTCGGAGACCATTGGTGGCGTCACCGGCGGTGTCGGTACCTCCGTGCAGATTGCCGCGGGCCAGACCCTTCGGCTTCTGTCCGCGGCCTCGCAAACCTACAACGGAGTCATCAGCGGCGAAGGTGGCCTGTGGCGGGATGGCGACGGAACCGCCCGCATTCAGACCCTCACCAACCTCAACACCTACACGGGGGCGACTTCGATCTCCAGCAGCAGCAACATTGCGCACCGCATCGACGTGCTCTTCCTTGCCGATGGCGGCCAGGCCAGCGGCATTGGTGCATCCACAAGCGCGGCCTCGAATCTCGTGTTCAGCCTGGGCACCGGCAATGGTGGTTTGCGCTGGCTTGGCACGGCGAGCCAAAGTACCGACCGCCTGTTTACCCTGGGCGCCGGTGCCGGCGCCGCCAACATTTGGGCCGACGGCCAGTCTTTTGGTGATTCGGCCCCGGCATTGAAGTTCACCAACACGGGGGCCATCGCCTTTCTTGCCGCGAACACCAGCCAGACACTGACCCTGCGGGGCGCCCGCATCGCCGAAAACGAATTCAGCCCCCAAATCAAGAACAATGGCACGGGTGTGACCTCCCTGGTCAAGAGTGAGGCCGGTGTTTGGATCTTGAATGGTGCCAACACGTACAGTGGCGGCACCACGATCAGCGGGGGCACACTGGCCGTGACGCATTCCAGCGCGCTGGGCACGGGAACGGTGGCCGTCAATGGCGCCGCTGGCACCGGCTTGCAGTTGCGCGGCGGGGTGACCCTTGCCAATGCCATCACCCACGGCACTGCGCTGGGCGGTGTGGGCGCCTTGACCGGCAACAACCGAGTCGATGGCACCCTCACTTTTGGCGGCACCAATGCCACCTTCATCAGTGCGGTCAATGCGGGCGCCAGTCTGCAGTTTGCCAACACTCTTTCCGGAGCTCTGGGCTCAGGCACTCTGCTCAAGGCGGGGCAGGGGGATTTGATTCTGAGCGGTTCTTCGAATGCCTACACGGGGGTCACCACCGTGGCGGGGGGCAGGTTGATTCTCGATTACACGACCCACAATAACACGAAGATTGCCACGGGCAGCGCCCTTCACCTCGGGTGGGCCACGTTGGGGAGTGCCACGGGCGTGGCCACGGGGCTGGGTTCAAGCGCCGCCGTCGGCGCCCAGACCGACCTGGTGCCCTACAGCGGCGGCACCCTCGTGCTGCGCGGCAATGCCACCGCCTTCACCCAGGTGGTCGCCTCGACGCTGCTCAACAACGGTGCAAGCCGGATCATCCGCGATGGCGGCAGCGCCACCCTGCAGATGGGCGCGATCACCCGCAACGCCAACAACACGCTCAATGTCTACGGCACCCTGGATCTTGGCCAGGCCGGCATTGCCACGACGACCACCACGAACACCGCCAACATCCTGGCTCCGGGAACGACGGCGGCAATCACGGTGAACGGCAGGGACTGGGCAACGGTGGGCACCGGCACCCTGATCAATGCCTTTGCCGCCTACTCGAACGACACCTTTGCCAACGGCCAGCATACCAACATCACTGCGGCGGTGACCAGCCAGACAGCGACCAGTGTTGTCACCAACACCGTCCGCTTCAACACCAACGCGTCCGGGACGGTGGCCCTGAATCTGGGCGCCAGCACCATCCTCAACCTTGTGGCCGGCGGCATTCTGGTGACGCCGAATGTGACGGATGCCGTGGTGATTTCAGGTGGTACCATTCGCCGCAACGCGAACACGGCCAACCTCGATTTGGTGTTCCACCACTACGGCACGGGCCTGCTGCGGGTGAACTCGGTTCTGGCCAACAACGGCACGATGGCGCTCACCAAGACGGGGCCCGGCACCCTGATGCTTGGCGGTGTCAATACGGGGACTGGACGCGTCAACATCCAGCAGGGTGTGCTGGAGGTGGGTGACGGAGTGCTCACCACCGCCGCGGTGCGCCTCGGCAACGGTTCCAACCCCATCAGCCTGTCCGAGGGAGCCACCCTTCGAATCAATGTGAACAATGCCGCCCAAATTTACACCGCGGGTGCGGTGGCCGGCGGCGGCACCATTCACCTGGCACCCACCAACACCTCCACCTTTGCCCTGGCCGCCGACAGCGCCAACTGGGTCGGTGAACTGCTGGTGGAAGGCGGCGTGCTCAGGATCAGCGGCAATGCCAACGCGCTGGGCAATCTGCGCGGCCTCACGACCATCAGCGGACCCGGCATCCTGGAGGTGTTCGGCAACTCCCTCACGTACACCGACCGGCTCGTGCTCAATCCTGGTGCCACCATCCGGGTGGTGGCAAACGGCGCGACAAACTCCGCCGCCACGCTTTCCGGTGTTCTGACGCTCAACAACGAGACTTCGGACGAGGCGACGTTCCAGGTGAACGCGTCACAAGCCCTGACCCTGAATAACATGATTCGAACTTCAGCTGGCTTCACGAAAACCGGCGACGGTTTTCTGACACTCAGCGCCAACCAGTTTCAGGACATCTCGGAGGGGGCGCAGGCCGGTGCGGCGGTTGCCAATGTGAACCCGGTCCTGCTGGGGCAGGTGCGGGTCACCGCCGGCGAACTGCGGCTTGGCAACGTGCGTTCCCTGGGCGCGGTGGGGGTCGGCAACGAGACGGTGGTTTCCGATGGGGCCTCGCTCGACCTGCGAGGCCAGGCCCTCAACTGGGCGGACTACGCCGAAACCTCGCGTGAAATCATCCACATCAGCGGTTCAGGCTTCAATGGCTCCGGCGCGCTGCGCAATTCCACCGGTGCTGGCATTGTTTCCCACCTGGTGCTCGATGGAGATGCCACGATCAGTGGCGGTGGCTTTGCCGTTGGTTCACGACTGCTGCTTTCCAGCTTCGACACGAACCTCAACACGGGATCGTCTCTCGATGGCAACCTGACGCGCAACCGGCCGACCATCGACGGCAACAATCGCGTTCTCACCGTGCGCACCGGCTCCCAGTTGAATGATGCGGCCGGGGCGGGCGTGACCTTGCGCGACCCAGTATTCAGCAGCCCGCTGCAGGGTCTTGTCATTGGCGAGGGCATGTTGCGCATTGAGAAGGAGTTTGGTCCGGTCACCGCCTTTGCCGGCCTGACGGCCGAGAACATCACAGGCGGCATCACCCTTGCCTACGCGGGTCCTTCCTTCGCCGATCCCTCGAACCAATCCCTGGGCCTCGGCCCGATCATGGGGTCGCGCCTCAACTTCTGGAACAACACGGACCTGCGCCACACGGTGGCCATCACGATGAACGGTGTCACCGCGGCCCAGAACGGCGGGCACAACTCGATCGACATGGGTGGCGGCACCATTCCGAACGCCCGCACCTACCTGGATGGCCCGATCAGTCTGACCGGACCCGCCATCCGCAACCTGTTCAGCATTGACTCCTCGACGCTGAACGGCAATGCCGTCACCAACCAGTCGACCAACAACAACACCATCGTCGAGCAGTCCAACCTGACCGGCGCCATTCAGGCCAGGCTGATCGTCGGCGGCCAGATCACCGGCACAGGGGGTCTGACCAAGACGGGATTTCGCGAGTTGCGCCTCACCAACAACAACAGCTTCAGTGGCGATGTCAATGTTCTGCGCTTCGGGACTTCGGCGGTGCGCTGGCAGGACAATACGGTGACGGTCAACGGGGTCGAGTACCAGACTTATGGGGATGCCGAGGGCTGGGCCGAATGGGGGCTGACCCTCGCCGGCTCGCAGGCCCGGCTTTCCGGCACGGGCAACGTCAACCTGCAGCGCCGCGGCATGATCACGCTCGACAACACGACCCTTCTGGATGCCACCAGTTTCCTCGGTGCCGCAGGTTCGGGAGGCAACCATGACAATCGCATCAACGATGCCGCCAATCTGAATTTTGAGAACGGCTGGCTGCGCATCATCGGCGGCGCGACCAACAACAACGAGGCGCTCGCCACCATCGGTGGATCGGCGGTCAACGTGCTGTCCGGCAGCAACTTCATCGATTTGATGCCGACCCAGAATGGCACCGCCATGACCCTCACGCTTGGCCGCATCAGCCGTTCGCCAGGCGCCGTGCTGACCCTGCGCAACCTGGATTCAACCTCGACCTTCGGCACGCTGACCGGACCGGACACCGTCCGCGTCCAGCTCAACAGCACCACCGGTCTGACCCAGGTTGGTGCCGGAACCCAGGCGACCAACCGTCCGATCTTTGTCGGTTTGTTTGGCGGCATCATTCCGCACACCTACCTGGAGGATGTTCGCGACCTTGGCTTCAACAACGCCAACGCCTCGGACCTGTTCAACCAGGGCAGGAACATGCAGAACATGGCGGGTTCGCATTTCATGACCTACGACGGCAACAGCCTGCGGCCGTTGTACGCCTCCGAGTACTTCACCCCCGCCGACGGCATGCTTGACTCGCTCAACGGCTCCCCCGGACAGAATGTGAATCTCACCGAGACCTTCACCCGCGTGCGCGAAAACCTGACCATCAACGCCCTGCGCTTTGGTCCGGTCGCCGACAACAATGGCGGCGGCACGGGCATCAACAATGGCACCACCCTGACCAGCTACGTCGGTGCCCACAACATCCAGCTGTATGTCGACGGCACGCTCAACATCAGCTCCGGCATGGTCAGCAGCGCCTACTTCACGGCCGGCAACGCCACCGGTTTCAGCACGCTGACGGTGGGTGGTACGCTGAATTTCGGCCGGAACGAGGCGATCATCAACAACCAGAACGGGGCGGTCCGCTTCACCGACGGTCAGGCCTTTTTCAACAACTTTGAGATTCGCTCGGCGATCGCCGGTTCCGGTGGCCTGACCAAGGTCGGTGCCGGCCAGGTGGTGCTGGACGGAGCCAACACCTACACCGGCTTGACCACGGTCTCCAACGGCACGCTGTTCCTGCGCAACGGTCGCCAGGCCCTGGGGGCCGGCGGCGCCGGCAACGGCGTTGTCCTCGAGGGCCTTGGCGCGCTCAACAGTGGCAATGGCATCCAGGTCGGTTCGGCGAGCGCCTTTGAAAACGTTCTTGTCAAACCGGTCGCCGGAGACATTCAGGTTCTGCGTGTGGACAACGACACGACCCGCTGGTTCACCAATGTCACCATCGATAACGTCGACCTCGCCGGCATGGTCGTGCACCTGCCGCGCATCTCCACTGCCAACTCGGCGACCAGCATCATCATGGGGGACATTTACGGGGGCAACACGGCCATCACCCACAACATCAACGCCACGCTGTCGCGCATCGTCCAGGTGGATGCCGCCAACAACGTCATGATTTTCCGCGGGGTCATCGGCGACAAGGCCGATCCCATCACCGGCAGGGCCGTGCCGATCACTGACACCATCTCAACGCTGCCAAGCCAGCTGGGCACGCGCACCAACCAGAACGAGGTTTTGCGCATCACCCTGGCGGGCTCCCTCGAAACCAACTTCTACATGGAAAATCAGCACAACGCCGTCGGCCGCATGACGCTGACCAACGGCAACATGCTGGTCACCTATGATCCAACCGCCCCGGGCAATGATGGCACGGGCTTTTGGACCAACACGGCCATCAGCCGCATTCCCGGTGCCGATTCGACCAACACGACCTTCAGCCTCAACACCGGGGTGACGCAGCAGGGCTTCACCATGGGCCTGGGGGCGCTTTTCCTCACCCGCGGCGGGCAGCACTTCAACATGTCGACCTGGAGCGCCACCGGCAACGGTGCCAAATACGTCGGCGGTCTCAACACCAGCGGCACGGTTCTCTTTGGCACGCCTGCGTCCACCGGCATTCTGACGGTGAGCAACCCCGCCGCGACCGGCACGCCGGCACCAGTGCGCGCCTATGCCGCCGCCGGCGGCACCGTCGAGATCAACATGGTCATCCAGGGCAACCCGGGCACGGCCGCCTCAATCAACGACTTTGGCTTCTTCAAGATTGGCCGCGGCACGGTGGTTCTCACCAACACCAACAACACGGCGGCCGCGACCTCGAGCTTCGATCTCGGCGGTGGTGTCCTTGTGCTCGATCACAGCGGTCAGAATGTGGCGCGTCTGGGGGCTGCGGATGCCATCCTGAACGGCGGAGTGCTGCAGGTGCAGTCCAATCTCACGGCGGCGACCGCGGTCAACTATGCCACCACCAGCGCTGCCAACAACGTGCTGCAGCTGCGCGCGGGCGGCACTGAACTGATTGCCCAGTCCCGCGGTCAAAACATGACGGTCAACCTCGGTCACAACAACGCCAACAACGGCAATGCCACCCTGACGCGTGCGTCGGGTGCCACGCTGAACTTCGTCACTTGGAACACCGGCGGCGGCGTGCCGCTCTTCAACCTCAATTTCAATGCCAGCACCACCGCCCTGCAGAAGGGGATGGCGATTCCGTGGGCGACCTTTGGCACCGCGCCCCGCACGGCGGTCGACTTTGCCTACAATGTTGTCGGGGCTGCCGCCACCGCGGTGACTTCCTTCACCGACCAGCGCGCCGCCGGCGATTACGAGAATTCGCCCAACAACTGGACGGCAGGCATGAACGTCTCCGAGACCGGCCCCGGCTTTTCCGGCACGCTCACCACCAGTCAGGAGATCAGCACGCTTCGTTTCGACAGTGCCTCAGCAACGCAGGTGGTGATTGGTTCGGGGCGGACGCTGTCGCTTTCGGGTGGTATCGGTGTGGCGGGCGGCATCCTGGTCAGCAGCAACACCGGCAGCGCCAACAAGGCGATCACCGGCGGGTCGCTCACCGGCTACAGCGTCAGTTACACGGGCAACACGGTTTCCAGCGGCAATGTCATCAGCAATGTCTCCTCGACCACCGGTCTTCGTGTCGGCATGCCGGTCTCCGGCGATGGCATCCCGGCCGGGACGGTGATCACCGCCCTCACTGGCACGACGATCACGCTGTCGAACAACGCCACGGCGACCGCCAACGGCATCAGCCTCACGACGGCCACCCCGGAGATCGTTTTCCACCAGTATGGTCAGGGCACGCTCAACGTCGCCAGCACCATCACCGGCATCGTGGACGCCGTCATCACCGGCCCCGTGAGCACCGGCGAAGGCCAGTATGGCAGCACCGGGACGGTCAGGTTCAATGCCGGCAACACTTACGACGGCCGCACCATCATCGGTGGCGCGGTTCTTGAGATTTCCGACATCTCCGCTCTCGGCAGCAATCCGCTTGCGGTGGAAAATGACCGGCTCACCTTCAACGGCGGTGCGCTGCGCTGGACCGGCGGGACGGCCTCGCTGCAGAACCGCGGCGTGCGGCTGGAGGGCGGTGGTGGCCTGATTGATGTGGTCAACGCCAACGCCAATCTCTTCATCGGCGACGCCCTTACGGGCACGCAGGCCGGCCTCACCTCCCAGGATGTTTATCGCGGCGACCTGATCAAGATGGGGCAGGGGACGCTCACCCTGCTCGGTGCCAATGCCGGTTTCCAGGGCCTGTTGGATGTCCGTGAGGGCACGCTCATCGGCATGGTCGACACCGGCGACGCAAATGCCGGCACCACGGCGCTGTTCGGCACCAGTCGCTCACTGGCTGATGGCACGATTTTCCGCCAGGGCACGAACCTGCAACTTTTCCTGGGCAACGGCAACAACGGTGGCGACTGGACCATTGAGGAGCACTTCACCTTCGAAGGGGGCAACAGCTTCACCTACGGCGGCCTGCTTGACGTCAATGCCAACCTCGCCGCCGCGGGAGTTCTCGACGGTCAGTTCAACCTGGGCAACCGCCGACCCCTCAACCTCAATGGCATGATTCAGGTCCTCGGGGAGACAAGTTTCACGGTCACCAACAACGCCGTGCTGCGTCTGGGCAACAGCTCCGGCTACATCAGCGGTGCCGGTGACATCATCAAGGACGGTGCCGGTCAGCTGCATTTCCGCACAAACACCCCGGACTGGACCGGCAACCTGGTCATCCGGGAGGGCAGCGTCTACGCCGCCAACCAGGCCGATGTGCTTGGCACCGGCCACCTCAGCGGCCGCAAGATCACGCTCGGCGGCACCGATCGCCAGGGCATTGCCGAGTTGCTGGTGCAAAACCCCGACGGTGTCAATGGCAGCTGGATCTTCGAGGTCCGCCACAACATCGACGTGATTTACAACCCGCTGCAGACCAAGCGCCTCGGCATCGACAACATCGCCAACGGCAATCGAGTCACCTACCACGGTGACGTGACCCTGAACGACAACCTGGTCCTGCTGGTCCGTGACACCGGCATCAGCGTGGGCGGCGAGCATGCCTACGTCAACTACAACGGCAGCTTCCGCGACGGTCTGGTGACCAGCGGCAATCTGCTGGTTCAGGCGGATGACACGGATACGGCGGTCAACAACCTGACGGCCGGGCGCACCCATGGCTATGCCGTCCTCAATGGCGACAATTCGGCCTGGACGGGGGATGTGACGATCAGCAACAACCTCGTCTACAACCACGACGTGACCGCGATTCTGCGCCTAGGCCACAACAAGGCGCTCACCGCCGCCAATGAGGTGACGATGAACTTCAACTCCATCCTGCAGGCCGGCGGCCGCAGTGTCAGCATCGGCTCCCTCATCACCCAGGGGGGCAACGGCGCCTTCTTCGGCAATGCCGGCACGCTGTCGGCAACCCTCAATGCCAGCTCCGAAATCATCGAGAACGCCGCCTCCACCCCGGGCACGCTGCGCATTCATCAGGGAACGCCGTCCGCCCATGAGGCTGCCTGGGACGCCTTTTTCCGCGATGGCACCCTGAACAGCGAGTTCCTCGCCCCCGGTGCCAATGTGCTGCAGCCCAGCGCGGCGCTCAGCCTCGTCAAGGACGGCCTGGGCTGGGCCACCCTGACCCTCGACAATGATTACACCGGCAGCACGACCGTTGCCGCCGGCATCCTTCAGGTCGGTCGCGATGGTGTTGGCACGACCGGACGTTTCGGCGCCGGCGGCACGCTGGTCCAGTCGGGCGCCCGCATTGCCGGCACAGGCACGGTGCGTGGTGACCTGACCCTGCTGGCGGGGGCATCCCTCCGCCCGGGCGACCTCGCGGGCGGAGAGTTGGGCACGCTGTTTGTCGACGGCAACGCCATTTTTGCCACCGGCTCCGAAATGCTTCTGCAGCTGCGGGCGCCGTCCTACAACAACCCGGGCGCTCTCAGCGCAGTGCGGGCTGACAACTCCGTGGATCCGCTTTACGCAGCTTGGCGCAGCGGTGTGACGACGGCGGGTGACAGCTTCTCTTCGGCGCTGAACAACCTGGTCACCTCCTCCCAGCACGACATGCTGCACGCCGGCGGCACCATCCACTGGGGTGTCGGCAGCCAGATCACGCTTGCCAATGACGGCTACACTCCGAAGGCCGGCGACATCTTCCGCCTGTTCAGTGGCGTGGGCTATGCCGGTGGCATCAACGTCGGACCGGCCCTGCGCACCGGCGCTGAGACCGGCACCGATTTGAACCTGTTCGAACTGGGCGGCAATTACCTCTGGGATGTCAGCCTGTTCAACTCGCACGGCATCGTCATGGTCGTCGAGGCGGATGCGCTGCCGATGACGGTGTCGCCGCCCCTCGTGACCTCCGGCCCGAGCCGCACGCCTGCCACGGGCATCTTTGATCCCGGGCAGAGCGTCACTCTCAATGTCGCCGCCACCGGTGCTGGCACGCTTTCCTACCAATGGTATCTCAATGGTGTGCCGCTGGTGGATGACGGGGTCAACATCCAGGGGGCGAAGACGCCGCAGTGCGTGGTGGTGGTCAACTTCAACACCAAGGGAGTGTACAGTGTCGCCGTCACCAATGCCGGCGGTACCACGCTGGCGCCGAACACCGTGCTGGTGCAGGTCAAGGACCTGCCGCAGATCACCGTTCAGCCGACGCCGCGCACCGTCAATCCGGGCGTCGCGGTCGAGTTCACCGTCCAGGCCACCGGACAGCAGCCCTTCCAGTATCAGTGGCTGCGCAATGGCGAGGCCATCGAGGGCGCCACCGCCCAGGTCCTGCTCATTGATCCGGTTGCCGAGATCGATGAGGGTCTCTACAGCGTCGCTGTCAGCAATGAGGCTGGCGAAACGGTGAGCAACGGCGCCCTGCTCAGTGTCAATGACCCGGTGGGATTTGCGGTGGCGCAGTTCAGCCCCTTCCCGAACACCTATCAGGGCCAGACAATCACCCTGAGCGTCACCCACGACGGCACCCCCCGCACCAGCGGCGCTCCCTTCACCTACCAGTGGCGCAAGGACGGTCAGCCGATTAGCGGCGGTGGCTCGGCGACCCTGACGCTGAACAATGCGACCGCCCTGATGGAGGGCAGTTATGATGTCATTGTCACGAACAACGTCAATTCGCGGACCAGTGCGCCTGTGGTCATCTCCCTGCGCGAACCGGTGCCCGTGCTTGAGGCCCAGCCGCAGGTCACGCAGACCCTGCTCTCGGGTCAGGCTCTGTCCCTGACCGTGCAGGCCATCGGTCGCCCGCCCCTCACCTACACCTGGAAGCGCGGCGGCACGATCGTCGCCTCGGGCGCCTCCAACACGCTGCTGATTCCGCAGTCGGCCGTCGCCAACGGCGGCATCTATGTCTGCGAAGTTTCCAACAACACCTCGGTCACTGCGGTCAGTGACCCGGCTGAAGTGGTTGTGGTCGACAGCGCCATTCGCATCGCTCCTGTCGGTCTGGGTGAGCGGGCCAGCCTCGCCGCCCGAGTCGGCGCCGGTCCCAACAGCCCCCTGCACTTCAGCTGGCTGAAGGATGGTCTGCCGATCGATCCCGAGGAGAATCCGCACATCAGCGGCGTGGATCAACGCACGCTGGTGATCGAGCCGACCGGGGCGGACGATGACGCGCTGTACACCTGTGTCATTCAGGGCGCGGCGGAGAATGAGGTTGTTGGCAGTGCCTATGACGTGCGTGTCTTCAGTGGCGCGCCGCAGTTCGCGCCCTTCGTCTTCACCGATGCCACCCTGCTCGCGAACTACGAGTTTGCGGTGCCGTTCAATCGCGTGGATCGTTCGCTGACACCGAGTTCGGTTACCGCAACCGGCCTGCCGCCCGGGTTGACGATCGACAACGTCACGGGCATCATCAGTGGTCGTCCGACGGCGCTGCGCAAGGGGGGGTACCCGGTGACCATCACGGTGGCGAACAGCTACGGCAGCGTTCAGCAGTCGGCGGTACTCAATGTCAATGACTTCAGCCAGACTCTGGCAGGGGTCTGGACCGGTGTGGTGAACCGAGGCGGCGGCCTGGATGGCAACCTGGGCGGTCGCGTGGACTTCTCGGTCACCGCCCTGGCCGGCTACAGCGGCAAGCTGTTCATTGGCGGCATCAGCTACAGCTTCAAGGGTGTGCTTGAGGTGGGGGGCGATGACAGCGGCACGGTCCGGGTGCAGATTCCGCGCAAGGGAAATCCCACCCCGTCCCCCCTGCAGCTGGTTCTCGATCTGGATGGCAACGAGATCGTTGGCGGCTCGGTGAGCGACGGCAGTTCAAGCTGTGCCATGCTCGGCGGCTGGCGTCTGGCCTGGGGGACCAAGGCACCCGCCCTGCCGGCCACCGCTTATGCCGGTTATCATACCTTTGGACTCGCCCTTGCCGAGGACAGCGGACTGCTTGGCAGCGCCAATGTGCCGCAGGGCTCCGGTTATGCCGCTTTCACCGCCAGCGCGAACGGCAGGCTGAAGCTGGCCGGCCGCATGCCGGATGGCGAAGCGGTGACACTTGCCACCCACCTGGGGCCAAACGGCGAGCTGGGGCTTTTCCAGCCGATGTACAAGGCGCTCAGACCCGGAGGCTCGCTGGTCGGCACCGTGCAGCTGGATGATGCCGGCACGCCTTCCTCCGACGACAACACCCTCGCAGGCGACGACCTGACCTGGGTGCGTCCGGCCAGCGCCAAGGCCACGGACCGCCTCTACCGCACCGGGTTTGGTGTTGCCGGCGCGCCGGTTGCGTCGCCCGTGCCGCTGGTCGCCGTCGGCGGCCGGTATTTACCGCCTGATGCGGCGAACAATCGGGTCGTGCTGGACATGCCGGCGGCGCCCAGCCCGCAGGTCAACAACGCCCGCCTTCGCTTCTCCGATGCCGGCGACTTGGAAAACCCCGCGCTGACCAAGTTCAATCCCAACATCGATTTCAGCATCGGGCCCAAGGGCAAGATCACCGTGCCGAAGCCGAGGCTAACGCCACTACCCATGATCAATCCCGCGGGCACCAAGGTGGCGGCAAACGCCAAGACCGGGTTGGTTTCCGGCGCCTTCACCCTCACCGACCGCACGCCGGTGGCCATCCCTGAGTTGGGCATTCCGGCCTACAGCCCGGTCAGTCAGGTCAAGCGCGGCGTCAAATTCCAGGGCATGATCATCCGTGACAACGGTCAGTGGGTAGGTGTCGGTTACTTCCTGCTGCCCCAGCTGCCGCAGGTGGGGCCGCCCTACACGACGACCAAGAATTCGCCGATCCTGTCCGGCCTCCTGCTCTTTGAGGATCTCTGAGACGGGCGCCGCCCCGACTTCGGGGCGGCGCAACTTCTTGCGTCTTGGCAGTTGTCAGAAGGTGGCACCTCGCTTAGTTGCTTTCCCGCGCCGCCAAGCTGGTGCGCCACCTCCTAGAACACCATGCCGTCGCTTCCTCTGGTCAAGGTCGGGGCCGTGCCAGTTGACGGCACGCAGCCCCTGTTCATTCTCGGCCCCTGTGTCATCGAGAGCGAGGCCTTTTTGTGGAGCGTTGCGGAACGGCTTGCCCCGCTGGCTGCCAGCCTGCGCCTGCGCTGGGTGTTCAAGGCTTCCTACGACAAGGCCAACCGCAGTTCGGGGCAATCCTTCCGGGGGCTGGGCGTCCGCGAGGGCTGTGCCCTGCTCGAACGTGTCGGCCGTCAACTCGGCGTGCCGGTGACGACGGATGTGCATTCGCCCGAAGAGGCAAGAATCGCCGCCGATCATGTCGACCTCCTGCAGATACCGGCATTTCTCTGCCGCCAGACCGATTTGATCATGGCTGCCGGTGAAACCGGCCGTGCGGTCAATGTCAAGAAGGGGCAGTTCATGGCGCCTTGGGATGTGCGCAACATTGCCGACAAACTCGTTGCCTGCGGCTGCGAAAATTTTCTTTTTACCGAACGCGGCACCACCTTCGGGTATCAAAACCTGGTGGCCGACATGAGATCGCTCTACTGGATGCGCGAAATGGGTTACCGGGTGATTTTTGACGCCACGCACTCCGTTCAGCGTCCGGGAGGACTTGGCAACGCCACCGGTGGTGATGGCAAACTGGCCCCGGTTCTGGCACGCGCTGCCGTCGCGGCCGGTTGTGACGGTGTTTTCATGGAAACCCATCCCGATCCGGAAAAGGCGCTGTCTGACGGACCGAATCAGGTGCCTCTGGCCGAGCTTGCTCCGGTTTTGCGCACACTCGGCGACCTCCATCAGATTGTCCGAAGGGAGGGGCTGGCATGAAGGGCTGCCACCACCTGTTCTCCATCGTGCTGGTCCTGCTCGCTCCAGGCATGACGGGCCAGGAGACCGACGACGGCCTGGCCGGTGTCGGCCGCATGGTGCCGCTCGGGTTTGAGAGCCGCGATGTCGTCATTCCCTCGTTCAAGGATGGCAAACCCGCTTTTGAACTCACTGCCGAGACCCTGACCCGCATCGACGACGAGCGCTTGGTCTGCGGGCCGACCCGGGTTGAAGTTTACGGGGCGACGCCCGCGCTCAATGTCCAGGTGCGCCTGGCCTCCGCCGTGTTTCACCTGGGGGAGAGGGTGCTGCGCAGCGGCGAGCGCTCGCGCATCACCCGGGCCGACTTCGCGGCTGAGGGCGACAGCCTCGTTTTTGACACCGCCACCTCGATCGGCGCCCTCAAGGGGCGTGTCACGACGGTGATCTTCGACACAGCTGCCTTGACGGGCGCACCTGCATCCGGCAAAGCTGACACCCGCCCTGCTGCCAAGGACTGACATGCGCTCGACCTTCCCGCTTCTCCTTCTGCTGACCTGCCTGCCAGTTGCCGGCCGGGGACAGCAGGTGTCCGGTGAGGATGCCAGCCTGCGTGCTGCGGCTGAAAAACTCCGCCAGGCCGGCGCCAGTGAGGGGGGCGGTCAGGCCTTGCGTGCGGCCCAAGGGCTTGCCGGACAGGTGCCGGCGGGGGTTGTCGAGGCCGCCAAGGCTGCGGCGCAATCGCCCGAGGTGAAACGCCAGGCGGTGGATGCCGCCAAGACTTTGGTGCCCGAGGCCAGGAAGTGGCTGAAGCCCGGGGTTCCCGCTCCCAAGGCCGCCGTGGCGCCGACACCTGCCACCCAGGCTTCGGGTCCGCAACCGCAGGCGCTGCCACCCCTTGAGGATCCGGCGGCGAAGCCGCGTGAGCCGACCGTGGTGATTGAGGCTGACGAGGCCGTGTTCAATCTGCGCGAAGCCGTCTTTGTGTACACCGGACACGTGCGCGCCCGCCATCCGCAATTTTACATCGAGTGCGATGAACTGGTCGTCGAGATGCTGCGCGAGGAAAAAGCGGACGAGGCGGACGACAAGTCGCAGAAAAAGAAGGGACCGGAAACAAAGCCTGCGGACGAGGCCATCACCGCCGGCCAGGAAACCCGTGACGGCGGCATCCGCAAGGCGGTGGCGACCGGATCGACGGTGACGATCGAAAAGCGCAATGCCGAGGGTGAAGTGCAGATGGGCAAGTGCCGCAAGGCCGTTTATGACGGGGTGACCGGCGCCATCACCATGAGCAACTACCCGCAGGTGCAGCGCGGCAACATCCTGCACATGGCCACGCAGCCTGACACGCTCATGGTGTTTGAGAAGGACGGCCGCCTGCGCACCACGGGCCGGCCGCGCACGGTCATTTTGAGCGAGGATGGCAAGGAGGAGGGTGGGGCGGTTCCAGAACCCGGACGCTGAGTGGCACAGGCATGACGGCAGCATCTTCCATGAATTCGACATCTGCCGCCGGAGCACCGCCCGCAGGTCAAGACCGCGGCAGTGCGCCGGGGCTGCTCCTGCATACCGAGGGCCTGAAAAAGGTCTATGACGGTCGCGCCGTGGTCAACGGCGTCGACATCGAGGTCAAGGAGGGCGAAATTGTCGGCCTGCTCGGTCCGAACGGTGCCGGCAAGACCACCACCTTCTACATGATCGTCGGTCTGGTCCGGCCCAACGGCGGAAAGGTGGTGTTTGATGGCAGTGACGCCACCCACCAGCCGATGTTCAAGCGCGCGCGACTGGGCATGGGCTACCTGCCGCAGGAGGAGTCCATTTTCCGCCGCCTGACCGTTCGCGAGAACATCATCGCGGTCATGGAGACGCAGCGCTTCACCCGCCAGGAACGTGAGGACCAGTGCCAGCAGCTGATGGAAAAGTTTGGCATTGACCATGTCGCTGACAACCTCGCGCTGACGCTCTCAGGCGGTGAGAAACGCCGCTTGACCATCGCCCGCAGCCTGGTCACCGAGCCCAAACTGCTCATGCTCGATGAGCCTTTCAGCGGCGTGGATCCGATCGCCGTCAGCGAGATTCAGGACATCATTCGCATGCTGCGCGCGGCTGGTCTGGCCATCCTGATCACGGATCACAACGTGCGCGAGACCCTCAACATTGTTGACCGTGCCTACCTCATTTATGAGGGACAAGTTCGCCGTCACGGCACAAAGGATTTCCTTGTCAACGATCCCGAGGCACGCAGGCTTTACCTGGGTGAGGATTTCACCATGTGAACGACTTTTTTCCGCAACCCCCAAACCACAACGAAGAGACACACCATGCAAAAACACAACGTCAACCTGCCGATCGTCGTCACCGGGCGCCATGTCGAGATCACCGACGCCATCCGTGACTACGCGCACAAGAAGATCGAGGGCCTGCACCTTGACTACCCGCGCATCATTGAGGCCAAGGTCGTCCTGGATGTCGAGCATCACCGTCAGATCGCCGAGATCATCCTTTTCTGCGCCAATCACATCGTCATTGAGGTGAAGAGCACCACCGAGGACATCTATGCCTCGATCGACGAGTCGATCTCGAAAATCGCCCGGCGCATGCGCAAGTTCAAGACCCGCCTGCTGAAGAGCCACCGCCCGCGCAAGGAGGGCAGCATCCGCCACCTTGAGCAGCACGTCTTCCACGCCGACAACCTGCACTCCGAAGAGGAGCACATCGAGGCTTCCTACATCCATCAGGAGCAGTACAAGGTGCGCCCGCTTTATCCCGACGAGGCCATCATGGACCTGGAGATCAGCGGCCATCCCTTCGTCGTCTTCCACAATCAGAAGACCCATCGCCTCGCCATCATGTTCCGCCGCAAGGACGGCGAGTACGGCCTCATCGAGCCGCGCGACGAGGCGGCCTGAGCCCTTGCCCGCATGAATAAAAAACCGGCGTCCCTGCAAGGGGGCGCCGGTTAGGTTTTGGGATGGTGACTCAGCGGACCTGGGTGATGTGACGGTCGGGCTCCGCATCAAAGGCGGCTTTGCTGGCGGCATCGGCAAACGCCACCTGGCGCAGGTAGGTCACCTTCTTCGAGGCGTCCGCGCGCTTTTTGCTAAGCGGACACTGTGTGCCGTTGGCGGTGAGAATGTTGCGCAGATAGGCCTTGGGGGTGGCATTGAACTGGCTGACGCAGCGGTCGCAGCAGACCGCCACCGTCTTGCTGTATTGACTGGTGATGGCCGGATTGGCCGGTTTGCCCGAGATGGGGCAGACGGTGTTCAGCGGTTCGGCGGCGGCGAGCGGCGAAAGAGCGGCGGCGGCGAGCAGGGCAAGGAGGTGTTTCATAGGCGACGGGTTTGACGGTTCGAAGGTTTAAACGTTTCAGCCCCGCGCGCGCAACTCAAACTTGTGGTCTGCCGCACGCCTTTTTTCCAGTTCGCGGTTGCCGGTCCGGTTTTCCGCCCGCTAATTGATCCGCATGGCTGTTCCCCGTTCGCGACCTCCGAACTCTGCCTGGCGCGAGTCCCTGCGGCTGCCGTCAGCCGGCTCGTTCGCAGCGGTTGTCTTGCTGGTCGCTTTGCCGGGCGGGGTCGCTGGATGGGCGCAAACGCTTCAGCTATCGCCCACCGAGATTTTGCAGCGGGTACGGCAAGGTCGTCCGGCAGCCTCCCCCGAAGCCCCTGGACCGGCGATCCCGGTCAATGCCCAGCAGCCGGCTGCAGGTCTAACTGCGGAGGCGCCCCCCGCCACCGCGGTGAATCAGGCTTACCTCTACCTGGAACCCCATCAGGCACGCTTTGAGGTGCTCTATGATGTGGCGTCGGCCCTGCGCCTCATTGATCCGGCGCTGCCGCCGCCGCAAGTGATGGATGCCGCTCTGCGCCAGCGGTTGGCCAAGGAAATGGCGGCACGGACCGAGGCGTGGTGCAATTTGCGGGCCGATGGCCGAGAGGGGCTGCGGTCGACAACGTATCCGGTGCTGCTGACCGGCAAGCCGGGGGCGACACAACCGGTGGAGGGCGATCAGGACCTGCCGCTCGCGGGTGCCCTGCTTGGTTTGGCTTGGAGTTTTGAATTGCCGCCGATGCCCGAGTTGGTGGCCGTTGCTTGGCAGGGGCCTGTGCCGGCTTCCGGCAAGCTGCCCGTTCTTGTGCTCTACGGACCGAAAAGCGAGCCTGCAGAAATCACTCGCAGCAGCCCTGGTTTCAGCTGGCGCAGCCTGGGGCGATTGCCTCGGCCGCAGCCTCTGGTGCGTGTTCCCGAGGCGGCTTCCTTTGCCTGGCATTTGCCCATGGGGCTTTTGCTATGGTCGGTGGTCGGGGTGCTTTTTGCCGTGTACGCGCGGCGCCGAAGTGCCCGGTTGTTTGGTGGTTGGCTGCTCTACGCCATTCTCTGGGGCACGGGTGCGGTGGTCCTCTGGCCGCGACTGATGTTGCCTCTGGCGCCGCGTGGTGGACCGCAGGTCGATACCGCGGAGGCCGCTGAGGCGGTTCTCTCGCCACTCTTGCAGAACGTTTACCGTGCCTTCGATCACCGTTCCGAATCCGCGATCTATGATGTCCTGGCGCGAAGTGTCGATGGCGAACTCTTGCGCCGCCTGTATTTGGAGACGATCGAGGCTCTCAGCCTTGAGGGCCGGGAAGGGGCTCGGGTGACTGTCAATGAGTTCAGCGCCGAGGTCGACGCTGTCGAATCGACGGGGCGGGGTTTCGTGGCGGACTGCCAGTGGACGGCCCTTGGCACGGTTGGCCACTGGGGCCACTCCCACACGCGGGTCAACCGTTACAAGGCCCGGGTAACCGTTGCGGCTGTTGAGGGAGAGTGGAAACTGACGGGACTCGAGGTGCTTGAGGCCCGCCGCCTGTAAGTCTGCCCGTGTGATTTGCCCAGACTCCGCTTTTGACAAAGCCCCCCCGTGGGGCATGCTGGGATTCCCTTGAAACGCGTCCTTTTCGTCTGCACCGGAAACACCTGCCGCAGTCCTTTGGCGGAGGTGCTGTTCCGCGACTTGACCCGGGAACGTGATGATTATGAGGTGGGTAGTGCCGGTGTCGGGGCCTTCTCGGGCCAGCCAGCCAGCCGTCACAGCCAGGAGTTGGCGCGCCAGCGCGGCCTCGACCTGTCCGGTCACCTCAGCCGGGCGGTCACCGTCGATCTGGTGGATGCCGCCACGCACATCTTTGCCATGAGCCGCAGCCATCTCGCCGACCTGCTCGACGACTACCCGGACGCGGAGGACAAGATGTATCTGGTCAGCGAGTTCGCGGCCGAGGACGAACTGCGCGGCCGTGACCTGACCGACCCCTTCGGCGGCAGTTTGGAAGACTATCGCGAGACACTGGCACGCCTCGAACGCCTGCTGCCGAGCGTATTCAACTACATCGAGCAGACCTGGAAGCCTTCCGCCGGCGATGCCCGCTGATCCGTCCCGACCGCCTGATTTTTCCCATGCCCGAACTGCCCCACTCCCTCGCCATCGGCGCCGACCACGGCGGCCTTGAACTGAAGAACGCCGTCGTCGCCCACCTGCGCGCGGACGGTTACACTGTGGAGGATCTGGGCACCCATGACATGGCTTCAGTCGATTATCCGGACTTCGCCGCCCTCGTCAGCGAGCGCGTGCTCGACGGGCGCGCCGATGCCGGCATCCTGGTCTGCACGACCGGCATCGGCATGTGCATCGCGGCCAACCGTCACGCCGGCATCCAGGCCAGCCTCGTCCATGATCCGGAAACCGCGGCCATCACCCGCGAGCACAACGCCAGCAACGTCCTCTGCCTCGCCGGCAGGACCACCTCCGTCGAGCAGGCCGCGGCCATCGTCGATGCCTGGCTGAAAACCCCCTTTGCCGGTGGCCGTCACGGTCGCCGGGTCGATAAAATGAACACCCAAGCCCACCCCCTCAGCCTCCTCGCCCTCTCCGATCCCGCCGTCGCCGACATCATCCGCGACGAACAGCAGCGCCAGCAGGATCACATCGAGCTCATCGCCAGCGAAAACTTCACCAGCCGCGCCGTCATGGCCGCGCAGGGCAGTTGCCTGACCAACAAGTACGCCGAAGGCTACCCGGGCAAGCGCTGGTACGGCGGCTGCGAGGAAGTCGACCGCGTCGAGCAGCTCGCCATCGATCGTGCCTGCCAGCTTTTCGGTGCCAAGTTCGCCAACGTTCAGCCGCACTCCGGCTCGCAGGCCAACGCCGCCGTCTACTTCAGCGTGCTCCAGCCCGGCGACAAGGTGTTGGGCATGAACCTCGCCCACGGCGGCCATCTCACCCACGGCAACCCCGCCAACTTCTCAGGCCGCTTCTACAACTTCTGCCAGTACGGCGTCAGCCCCGACGACGCGCGCATCGATTACGATGAACTCGCCGAGGTCGCCAAGCGCGAGCAGCCGAAGATGATCACCGCCGGCGCCTCCGCCTACCCGCGCATCATCGACTTCGCCCGCATGGCCGAGATCGCCAAGAGCGTCGGTGCCTACCTGTTTGTCGACATGGCCCACATCGCCGGCCTGGTCGCCGGTGGCGCCCATCCGAGCCCGATGGAGCACGCCGACTTCGTCACCAGCACCACCCACAAGTCCCTGCGCGGGCCGCGCGGCGGCCTCATCCTCACCAACAACGAGGAGCTGTTCAAGAAGATCAACAGCCAGGTCTTCCCCGGCGTCCAGGGAGGCCCCCTCATGCACGTCATCGCCGCCAAGGCGGTCTGCTTCGGCGAGTGCCTGCGCCCCGAGTTCAAAGACTACACCCGCCAGGTGGTCGCCAACGCCCAGGCGCTCGCCGCGGCCCTCGCCGCGCGCGGCTACCGCATCGTCAGCGGCGGCACCGATAACCATCTCATGCTCGTCGACCTGCGCCCGAACGGCCTCAATGGCAAGGTCGCCAGCGACACCCTCGATCGCGCGGCGATCACGGTGAACAAGAATGGCATCCCGTTCGATACCGAAAAAATCACCCTCGGCGGCGGCATCCGCATTGGCACCCCCGCGGTCACCACCCGCGGCATGAAGGAAGCGGAAATGGAACTCATTGCCTGCTGGATCGACCGCGCCCTGCGTCACAAGGACGACGAGGCCGTGCTCGCCCAGATCCGTGCCGAAGTCTCGGCCACCAACCAGCGCTTCCCGTTGCCCTGATCGCAGTGCGGCTCCCCGCTCAGGGGAGCCACCGCTCTGCCTTCGTGGGCGCTGTTGTGTGGCTCCCGCCGTTCACGGGAACCTCATTTCGACACTGCGTGGCGATTCGTTGCCGGCAGCATCCAGGAAGCTCAGCTCGTAACTGCCAGCGGCAGGGGCGGGAATCTGCAGGGGCCGATCCGCCAGCAATTCCGGCGGCGGTGCGTCGCGCGCCGTCGCCAAGTAGGCGTTGGCTTTGACACCCTGCTCCAGCCAAAGCTTGCCGTCGCGGTACACGCGCAGCGCGCGCAGGCCACCCGCGGGTTGGGGATCGACCCGCCAGTGCAGGCGAGCGCCACCCTGCGGCAGGGGTTCAGCCTGCAGTTGCGGAGCCGTCAGCGACGGCTGGACCGGGCGCAGCGTGCCCTGTTGGGAGAACTCGCGCCAGTGCGCGGCAAAGGTCGCGCCCGGCAGCCAGGTGAGTGACGGGTCCCGTGCTGCCGACTCGTCTGCGTCGCGGGTTTCAAGGCTCTCGAGATCGGCCAACAGGGCCGGTTCGGTGCGACCGCTCAGCACGGAGTCGAAGAAGCTCAGGCTCATCAATCGCGAGTCATCGCAGCCGTGCTCGGAGCGCGGGTCGATCACCCGGGTCACCCGGCCGCCGGCGCTGCGCAGGTCGCGGAACATGAGGTTCATTGGCCCCCAGGACACATGGTGCTTGGAAGGCGGCACGGACTCGCGTTTGCCCCAGACGAGGAGCAGGGGCAGGTCTCGGGCGACCCCGACGAAGTGCTGGCGAAATTCCGCCACGCCGAACTGCTTGTGGCAGCCGCCGCGGAACGACGCGGCCAGCACCCGGCCGGGGTGACGCACGATCATCTGCGCCGACCAGCTCGAGCCGCCCGAATGGCCCCAGAGCAGCCAGGGTGTGCTGGACAGTTCGGGCCGGCCGAAGCGACGTCCGAAGTCCTCCAAAGCGGTGAACAGCGCGCGCTCCGAGCCGCTGTCGGGATCATTCCATTCGTCGCAGTTGCCGGCCACTTGGTACATCGGCACCAGCAGCGCGCAGCCATGTTTCCGGGCCAGCGCCCGCCAATGCGCATCAAGCGTCACCGGCGGATGCTTCTCCGGCGAGGCATTCGTGCAGCCGTGCTGGTGGACGATGACCGCGCGCACGGGCGTTGCCCCCTCGGGCAGCCAGCAGGAGAACTCGGCCGAGATAAAGCGGTCGTCCAGCCCGGGGGGCAGGGCGAGTTCCAGCAGGCGGCCGTCGGGCCGGGGGTCGACGGCGAGGGAGCTTGCGGCGATGAGGAGTGTGGTGACGACGGTCAGACGTCGAAGGCTAGGCATGGAGAGGCGTGGCAACATGAGGACTGCCAAGCCAACGCTGCGCGTGCGGGTGATCTGGCGAAGGATTGCCAGTCGCTCTGGCGCAACAAGGTTGCCCGCCATGGCGTTGATTCGGTCATCATGAGGGGTGTTCTGCTTCGTTGCGTGATTTGGCATGGTCTCATCCTCGGCCTGGCATCAGGTGCCGCGCCGCCTGCCTCCTATCCCGGTTCTGCTTGGCAGCGCCTGAGTGACCGCGAGGCCGAGGCGGCGGGTTGGTCGCGGCCGGCACTGGTGGACGCACGCGAGTTTTCCACGCAGCTCGACACGGAGGCCGTGATGATTGTGGTGGGCGGAAAGGTGCTGGACGAATGGGGCGAAGTGGATCGCAAGTTCAATGTCCACTCGATCCGCAAGAGCCTGCTCAGCGCGCTCTGCGGGTTGCAGGTGGCCGAGAAGCGCCTGAACCTCGACGCCACGCTGGCGGAGTTGGGGATCGATGATCATGCGCCGCTGACCGAGGTCGAGAAGCGCGCCACCGTGCGCCAGCTCCTGCAGGCGCGTTCGGGGGTCTACCATCCGGCCCTGTATGAAACCGCGCGCATGAAGGCCCAGCGACCCCCGCGCCACAGCCACGAGCCCGGGACGTTTTGGTATTACAACAACTGGGATTTCAACGCGCTTGGCACGATTTACGAACAGGCCGCCGGCACCGGCATCTACGAGGACTTCGCCCGCCGCATCGCGGCGCCGATCGGCATGCAGGACTATGAACCCGCGGATGGCAGCTATGTCACCGGAGCGGACTCCATCCATCGCGCCTATCCGTTTCGCTTGACCGCGCGCGACCTTGCCCGCTTCGGCCTGCTCTACCTGCGCGGCGGCCAGTGGAACGGCGCACAGGTGCTGCCGGCGGACTGGGTGCGCGAGTCCCTGCGGTCCGCCTCCGACGCCGGCGGCAGCGGCGGATACAGCTACCTCTGGTGGACCTGTCGCCACGGCCTGCATCTGCCGGGTGTGACCCTGCCGGCGGACAGCTATTCCGCGCGCGGTGCCGGCGGTCATTACCTGCTGGTGCTGCCCTTGCTCGACACCCTCATCGTGCACCGGGTCAACACCGATCAGCCGGAGCGACGCGTGGAATCGGCCGAGTTTGGCGAACTGGTGCGACGCATCCTGGCGGCGCGCCGCCTGCCGCCACCCAGCGCGGAGGGCGAGCCGGATCTTGACACGCTGCTGCCGCTGCTGATGACGCGGCATCGTGTGCCCGGTGTGTCGGTGGTGGCCATTGAAAACCGGCGCATCGCCTGGGAACGCCACTTCGGGGCATGCCAGGCCGGGCAGGGCGCTGCGGTGACGGCCGACACGCGCTTTGAGGTGGCGTCGATGACCAAGCCGCTCGCCGCCCATGCCGCCCTCAAACTGGTGGAGCAGGGACGACTCGATCTCGATCGCCCCCTGGTCGCCTACCTGCCCGAGCCCTACCTGCAGGGCGAACCCCTGCATGAAGCCATCACCGCGCGCATGGTGCTTTGCCACACCAGCGGCTTTCCCAACTGGCGGCCCAAGGGACAGGCCCTGCGCGTGCTGCATGAACCGGGCACGGCCTATCGCTATTCCGGCGAGGGCTTTGTGCTTCTCCAGCGGGTCATCGAGCAGGTCACCGGCGAAGCATACGAAACCCACCTGCGCCGCAGCCTGTTCGATCCGCTGGGCATGACCGCCAGCAGCCATGTCTGGCATGAGGCCTGGGCCGATCTGGCCGCTGCCGGGCATGACAAGGAGGGCAGGATCAAAGCCTCGCGCCGGCTGTATCAACAGCCGAATGCCGCGTACAGCCTGTACACCACCGCCCACGATTACGCGGCGTTTCTCGTCGAACTGATGCAGGCCGATCGCCGCGCGCCGCCATCGCTCAGCGCCGCCTCGCTGCAACTCATGCTCACCCCGGCCAGTCCGCCCACCGGCCGACCGCTCTTGCAACGCCGCGGCAGCACCGGGGCGGGGCAGGTGTGTTTTGGGCTGGGCTGGTCGCTGGAACCGACGGCTTCCGGCCTGCGGGTTTGTCACAGTGGCTCCAACGGCACCGGCTTTCGCAGTCATGCGGAGTTTGATCCCGGGCAGGGGCACGGCCTGATCATCCTGACCAATGGCGATGGTGGCGAGGGCTTTTGGCGCGAGTTGTTGAATCATCTTGGCCGGCCCTGAGGCGCCTCAGGGCCGAATTGGCATGCTGTCCGGGTTTTATTCCCGCCACGAATGATTGGCTCAAGGGGGGCGGCGCCGGCAGCAGGATACGTCTTTTCCCAAGCAACCCAGACTCACGGAGCCACGTTCCATGTGGAATGACCACTTTCACCCGACGTCGCGCCCTGCGCACGCTTTTCTGTTCCAGTGCCGCACTCTCCCTCAATCTCCGTCTCGATGTTCTTGCCAGCGAGATGCCGCAGCAGGAACTGCACTTTCTCGGGCTGGGGGACTTCGGTGCTGGTGGCAGTGACCAGCGCAAGGTGGCTCAGGCGATGGCGGCTTTTCTGCGCGGACGCGTCTTGCAGCCCGAGGCGCTGCTCATGATCGGCGACAACTTTTATGGCCCGGTGCATCCGTTTCCCAAGAAGGATGGCAAGAGGCCGCCGGGAGAGGCAGCCCCCTTCACGGCGGAGTCGACGCGCTGGCAAACGGACATTGAGCAGATGTACCCAGCCGCGGATTTCGACTGCCCCATGCTTGCCGTGCTTGGCAACCACGATTACCATGACAACGCTGGCGGCGAGAAGGCCCAGCTGGCTTACGCGCAAAAAAGCGGTGTGCGCTGGACACTGCCGGCCAAATGGTACCGTCGCGATTTTGCCCGCAACGGCAGACCGTTGCTGACCCTGCTTTGTCTCGACAGCAACCTGCGTGATGTCAGTGGCAAGGACAGGCTCACCGGTCAATACGCCCGTGCCAGTCTGACGATCGAGGAGGAGCGCTCTCAGCTGAAGTGGTTGCGTGCCGAATTGGCGCGACCGCGTGCTCCCTTTACGCTGGTCATGGCACATCACCCTCTTTATTCCAATGGCGATCATGGTGACACCCGGCCGCTGATCGAGGCTTGGGAGCCCTTGTTTCAGGAGCACCGCGTGCATGCTTATCTCTGCGGCCACGATCATGACTTGCAGCACCTGGAGTTTGAGGGGCGTTTCACCTCACACGTGCTTTCCGGCGGTGGCGGCGCGCAGACCCGCAAGCTTGAAAAGGACAAGAAGCGGCCCATGCCGTATGGCAAGGATGTTCATGGTTTCACACACCTGGCGGTGGGGCTGGAGAGAATGATCTTTTCGCATCACGCTGCGGACGGGCGCCTGCTGCATCGGTTTGGCAAGCGTCTGGACGGCGGAGTCGACTTCGGGTGATGGGCGACTTTTGTGTTCCCAGCGTTCCTTGGCGACCCAAGGCTTCGGGGTCCGACGCGGCGGAATGCCCCATGCGGGGTGCCGTCGCTTGCAGGCACAAAAAAACCGCCGCCGGAAAGCCGGCGACGGTTGACGAGGGGTGATACGCTCACTTGCCGGGAACGCCGAACACCTGCACTTCGCAGTAGTGGTTCATTTCGTTCGAGGTGTTGCCATTGCTGTACAGGCGGATGTAGCGGGCCTTGGTGCCCTTGCCGTCAACAACGCGACCGTGGTTGGTCTCGATGTAGGCGGGATCCTTGCCGGCGCCGAACTTGTGGACGTCGTCGATGTCGGAGTTGAACAGGGTGGTGACGCCGGTCTTGAATTCCGGATCATCGGAAGCCTGGACAACCACGGCAACGTAGGCCTGGGCCTGCTTGTGGTAGTGCCACATGGCGATCTTGTTGATCGTGGTGGACTGCTCGAGGTCGATCTGCACCCACTGCGGGCCGGGGGCGAGCTCGACGAAGCAGCCGTCGGAACCGTCCGGATCGCCATCGGTGACGAGTTCCAGTTCACCGATGATGGGGGCGGGATCGCTGGAGGTCACCGGCTTGTTGAGGGCGACGTTGACCGTGCCGGCCGGTGCCATGAAGGACTTGATGATTTTGCTCGGGTCGGGCTGCTCCAGGTTCGGCAGTTTGGCCGGCACGGGTGTACCGATGAACATCGGCTTCGGGAACTCGATTTTGACTTCGACTTCCTGGGCAACGGCCGGGGAGGCAAGGGCTGCGATGGCAGCGAGGGCGAGGGCTTGTTTTTTCATGGAGGAGGGAAGGGGCGTTGAATGGGACGGAATCAGACTTCGAAATCTTCGGGCTTGAAGACGTATTTCTCGCCGGTCTGCATGCAGTCGTAGGCCTTGAGCACGGTGACGCAGGACTTGAAGGCATCCATGACGTTGCAGGTGAGGTGCTCAGGCTTCTTCATCTGTACGGATTCGATGAAGTTGGCGACGTGCGGAGTGTGCGGATAGACGTCGAGGATGACCGGGATTTCCCAGGGGTCGAGCGCCTTCGATTCGCGGGCATCGGCGACCGCTTTGGCCACGCCGGTGACGTTGTAGGACTTCGGCTGCGGCTTGGCCCAGGAGCGCGGGTGCTCCCAAAACTTGTTTTTCACCGAGTCCGGTGCCTTGACCAGCAGCGGGTTGTCGCCGCTCGTCCACTGCGTCCAGTCCTGGCCGGGTTCGGCATAGACCTGATTGTAGGTTGGGCTTTCGGAAATGATCGCCGAACCACTGACGCCCATGTGCTTTTCGTAGTAGCCCTGACTGCCGGTGGTGGTGAGCACCTGGTAGTAGGCGCGCATGATGCCCTCCTTGGTCTGGTACTCGTACAGGCACATGACGTTGTCGGGCAGCTCAAACTTCGCTTTCGGCTGGCCGTCCGGGCCGGGGGTTCCATCGTAGTAGTCGACTCCGCCGGCGGCGAAGAGCGACACCGGGGTGGTCTCGTACATCCAGTTGAACATGTCGATCTGGTGGGCGCCGAGGTCGGAGATCGGGCCGCCGCCGTACTTGGCGAACCAGCGCCAGTTGCGGAATTCCTCCATGCTGCCGAAGCCGTATTTTTCCAGCATCTCGGTTGGAATCGTCTGGTTCTTCGGGATGCCGAGCGGCTGGCTGGCGGCTACGCCGCGGTTCCACTGGCCGTAGCAGTGGGTGACGCGGCCGAGCAGGCCGGCCTTGAGGATCTTCTCGCGAAGGTGGATGTAGCGCGGGTTGGAGTGGCGCTGGTGGCCGATCTGGAAGATGCCGTTGTTCTCACGGCCCGCCTTGACCATGTCGCGCGCGCCTTCGATGGTGTTCGACATCATCTTCTCGCAGTACACCGACTTGCCCTTTTCCAGGCAGAGGCGGGAAAACGGCGCGTGCAGGTGGTCAGGAGTGGCGATGAAAACCGCCTCAATCTCGGGATGCTTGTCGAGCATCTCCTCGACCTCCTCGTACTGGGCGACCGGGCCTTCGACCTGGTGTTTGTTCTCGAACTCCATGCGCCGGGCCACCGGATTGCGATTGTACTTCCAGATGTCAGCCACCGCCACCCATTGAATGCCGGTCGGGATCTTGGCGGCGGCCACGCGCAGGCGGTCGCCCTGAGCGCCGCAGCCGATGAGGGCGCACTTGATGGTGCGGCCGGCCTGTTCGCCCTGGGCGATGGCGCTTTTGCTCGTGGCGAGGTAGACACCGGCGCCGGTGACGGCGCTGGTGCGCAGGAAGGCGCGGCGGTCCATGAATTTGGACAGCCCGGTGGAAAGGGGAGGGGTGCTCATGACGTCAAAACAAAATACGCACGAGGGGCGGCTCAGGCTTCCGGGGCGATGGCTTTTTTGGCGCGGTGACGGCCGAACAGACCGTCGAGGGAGAACCAGGCGCACTTGTTGGTCATGAGCGCGAGCACGGTGATCATGATGCCGATGCCGATGTTGATGGTCATTTCCGTGTCATCCGGCAGGGCGGCGAGACCGAAACCGAGCGAGAGGAAGGTCAGGCCGGCGGCGACGAGGGCGAATTCGGAGAGCAGGCCGACGGTGACCCAGGCGCCGACGATGAGCAGGACGTAACCGATGCTGTGGGCGTAGGCTTCAATGGCGCTGGCTGGCAGGATGGAGGGGAGGAAGCTGTTGTCCGACATCAGCTTGGAGATCAGGCCGGTTTTGGTTTCGTAGTTGGCGGCGTTGAAGGTCGCCTCCGCTCCGTCGCCGGCGCGGAACTTGTCGACACCGGCCATGAACAAACGCATGCCGACCCAGAGGCGGGTCACAAGATTGGCAAACGCGAGATCGAGGCGCGAGCAGCAGGAGGTGGCGGACGGTTCGGACATGATGAGTGTGGGGCGTTGGGTTGGAAGGGCGAGTTTGAACGGCGGCCTGGAGAAATCCAGCGAAATTTGGCCATGGAAGCTGGAGTGATTGAAGGCGGGTTTTCCGGCCGCAGGCTTGCCAAGCCGGGCCGCATCCTCTAATTAAAAACGGAATTCCCGAAAATATGAGCGACACCTTCAGTACCCCCCAGCTTCCCGCGCGCGGCATTCTTGAGCCCCTGGGCGACGACGATCGCGACATCCTCAGTGGCTACGGCGAATTTCGCCCGGTTCAGCCTGGTCAGCACCTCATTGAGGAGGGCATGAACCAGACCGGGCTCTACTTTGTCATCTCCGGCAAGCTGCACGCCACGGCGATCCGCGGTGGCCACAAGGTGCTGCTGGGCGCTGTGGAAACCGGTGAGACGGTCGGTGAGATCAATCTGTTCGACCCCTCGGCGGCGAGCGCAACGGTCACTGCCGTTGAATTCAGCCAAGTCTGGTTCATCGATTCGAAGAGCCTGGAAGGTTACATCAACCAGTATCCGCGCGCTGCCGCCTGGCTGCTCATCGGCGTCGCCAAAACCATCGCCCGCCGCCTGCGCGCGGTGAACGAGAAGATCGCCAACTTCCACGTCGGCTGACCCCGGCTTGGCCGGCCTGCCGCGATGATCATCGACTGCCACAACCACGTCGGCACCGACCTGCTGTTCTACCTGCACGGCGATTTTCCGTATGCCCAGCATCTCGTGGCGATGACCGATGAGGGCGGCGCACTCGGCATCGACCGCTGGGTGGTCTTCCCCTTTGTCAGCCATGCCGCCCTCGACTTGGGTGGCTTCCTTGACAACGAGGTGCGCGCAGGCGGTCTGCAGCTCGCCCGCGTGCCCTACGCGCTGGAAAACCTGCGCCTGCTGCGCGAGGTCTTCGAACTATTCCCCGAGATCGCGCCGCGGGTGCTGCCCTTCGTCATGGCCGACCCGATGCGCGAGCCGGAGGCCCAGGCACGCGAGCTGCGCCTGTTGCGCGGCCGCTACCGCTTTCACGGCATCAAGATGCAGACGACCATTCTGCAGGCCGACATCAAGCACCTGCGCCACCGCGGCAAAGTCTTCCTGGAGCTGGCCGAGGAGTGGGACATCCCCTTCCTGATCCATTCCAGCGTCGCCGAGAGCGACCTCTGGGCGCAGGCCAGCGACATTCTCGACATCGCCGAGGAAAACCCGCGCGTGCGTTTCAACCTCGCCCACTCCTGCCGCTTTGACCGCGAGTGCCTCGACCGCGTCAACGCGCTGCCGAATACCTGGTTCGACAACTCGGCGCATGGCATCCACTGCGAGGGCGCGGTGCAGGACATGCCCTTCATCGCCCCGCGCCACCGCCGCTTCGACAGCGACTACGCCGATCCGGCGCGCGTCATCGCCGACCTGGCTGCGGCCTATCCGGACAAGTTTCTCTGGGGCAGCGACTCGCCCTTCTACAGCTACGCCGCCGAAATCAACGGCAAGGTCGTGCGCCTGATCAGCACCTACGAACGCGAGGTGGCCGCCCTGCGCGCCAATCCGCCCGAGGTCGTGCAGCGCATCGCCGACACCAACACCCGCGCCTGGCTCAAGCTTGCCGATGAAAGCCTTCTCGCTTGAGCATCGCCGGGCCCTGGTGACCGGTTCCTCGCAGGGCATTGGCGCCGCGATTGCCGACGGCCTTGCCGAGGCCGGCGCGGAGGTGGTGCGCCATGGTCGCGAGGCACGACCGGCGGAACTGCCGGCGGAAGTCCGATATCTTTGCGAGGACCTGCTCGATCCAGAGGCGCCGGCGCGCCTGATTGAGGCGGCGGGTCCGCTCGATCTCCTGGTCTGCAATGCCGGCAGCTTCTTCGATCTGCCGGTGCTCGAGATGACCCGCGAGCGCTGGCAGCGCACCTTTCAACTCAACGTCGAGGCGAGCTTCTTCCTCGCCCAGGCCTTCGCCCGCGCCTGCGCCGAGGCGGGCCGGGGCGGCAGCATGGTGCTCACCGCCTCGACCAACGGCTTTCAGGCCGAGGCCGACTCCTGTGCCTACGATGCCAGCAAGGGCGCCCTGGTCATGCTGGTGCGCACGCTTGCCGTGTCGCTGGCGCCGCTCGGCATCCGCGTCAACGGCATCGCCCCCGGCCTGATCCGCACACCGCTCACCTCGCAGTGGCTGGAGCCGCGCGCGCATGACTTGGTGAAGCACTACGAACAGAAGATCCTGCTCGGCGAGGTCGGTCGGCCCTCCGACTGCGCCGGTGCCGTGGTCTACCTCTGTTCGGAGGCCGCGCGCTACGTCACCGGCGAGATCCTGGTCATCGACGGCGGCCTGACGGTCGGCCAGATCGGTCGCATGCCCGGCTGAGAAAGCGCGCTGCGGCGGAAAGGATGACCCGTGCGGTCGGCGTTATCCCACGCTCATGCAAGCCGCGCCGCAACGCCTGCTCTCCCTCGACGCCTTCCGGGGCTTCATCATGCTGCTCATGGCCTCGTCCGGCTTCGGCCTGGTGCAGGTGGCGCGCGCCCACCCCGATTCCGCCTTCTGGCAGCAGGTTGCCTTCCAGCTCAGCCACGTCGACTGGACGGGCTGCGCCCTCTGGGACCTCATCCAGCCGGCCTTCATGTTCATGGTCGGCATGGCCCTGCCGTTCTCCCTGCTGCGCCGCCGCCAGGACGGCCAGGGGTTTGTCGGTCGCTTCGCCCACGCCCTCGTTCGCGCGGTCGCGCTGGTGCTCATCGGTGTGCTGCTGGCGACCCGCTCCGGCGATGCCCAGACGAACTGGACCTTCACCAACGTGCTGGCGCAGATCGGCCTCGGTTACCTCTTCCTCTGGCTCATTGCCTCGCTCGGCTGGGAGTATGCCGTCTCGGCGATCTGTGTCCTGCTGGCCGGTTCCTGGTTCTGGTTCTGGCAGCATCCGTTGCCCGGGGCGGATTTTGACTTTGCGGCGGCCGGCGCCGCGGGGACCGATCTGCTGCCGGGCAGCTTCGGTCACTGGAGCAAGCACCTGAATGCCGCCGCCGACTTTGACCGCTGGCTGCTCAATCTGTTCCCGCGTGCCGAGCCCTTCGTCGCCAACCCGGGCGGTTACACGACGCTCAACTTCATCCCGGCCCTGGCCACCATGCTCATGGGTGCGGTCACCGCCGAGCTGCTGCTGCGCAGTCGCTCCAGCGTCGCGCGCCAGAGCCTGCACCTGCTCGCCGCCGGCGCGGCCTGCCTGCTCGCCGGCACGCTGCTCAGCCTCGTCGCCGTGCCGATCGTGAAACGCATCTGGACACCATCGTGGGTGCTGTTCAGCGGCGGCTGGGTGCTGCTGTTTCTGGCGGCTTTCCACTGGCTGGTCGAGGCGCGCGGCCAGCGGCGACTGGTCTTTCCGCTGGTCGTGGTCGGCATGAACAGCCTCTTCATCTACCTGATGCACAGCCTCTGTGCCGGCTGGATTGCCGGTCGCCTGAAGGTGCATTTCGGCGCCGCCTTTGCCGGCACCTGGGGGCCGGTCGCGGAAAAATGCGGTGTGCTTGCCGTGCTCTGGCTGCTCTGTTACTGGCTGTACCGCCAGCGCGCCTTTCTACGCCTGTGAGAGGGCAGGGAATGACCGCGGCAGGGCTCAGCGTTTGCCCTGCGCCTGCCACCAGGCCTCGATGGCCGGGATGTCGAACAGGCGGAACTTGCGGCCGACCCGGTTCTCAAAGGTGATCTGGGCCTGCTTGGCGACATCGAGCATTGGGTCTTCCTTGAGGGCTTTCAGCAGTCGCTCGGTGGTGTCCGCCTCGTTGCTGGAGCGCAGCAGGAAGGCGGCGCGCAGGCGCGCTTCCCAGGGCTGCTTGAGGTCGGCCAGCAGCCCGTGCAACTGCGCCGGTGTCAGGTCGGCCTCGCGGGTCAGGCCGGCGTCCTTGAACAGCTCCTGCACCGGCAGGGTGTAGCCCGGGTCGATGCCAATGCCCATGTCGTAGTACGCCTGCACGCGCTTGAATTCCGCCTGGGCGGCATGGACGAGCTGCTTCATCTCGGGATCGAGCATGGCCTCGACCAGCGACTGCAGCGCCTCGCGGCTGCCGGTGGCGATGGCGCGGTCGGCATAATCGCTGAGGCGGTTGCGTTCCTTGATGAGGATCAGCTCGCGCGTCGCCGGCGACACGCTCGGCAGCATGGCGGCGACCTCGGCCGCGCGGCCCGGCTCGCGTTCCCCGCCGCCGCCGAGGCTGTTCTGCTGCAGCAGCAGGGCCATGCGGTCCGCCATTTCCTGCAGGCGGCTCTGCAGGCGTTCCTCCTCTTGAGTGCGGGCGTCAAGCCGGGTCTGCAGGGCGCGCAACTGGGTCCGCGCCTCGGCAAGTTCAGCTTCCAGCGCGCTCGTGTCGGCGGCGGGTGCCGTTGTCACCGGGGCAGATGGCGCCGGGCTGGGGGCAGGGGCCTGCTGTTGCAGCAGGTACCAGCCGGCGGCGGCGAGCAGGCTGCACTGCAGCGCTGAGAAGGTGAGCAGCGCCGGCCAGCCAACCCCGCGGGCCGGGGCCGTTTCGCGCGGTTGAATGCGTGGTGTGCCGGTGACCAGCGTCTCCGCCCGGGGTGGGGATTCGACAGGGCCATCCCTGCCGGCGAGCAGGGGCTGGCGTTTGGCGGGCGGCACGGGGCTTTCGGACATGCCGGCATCAAAGCCGGTTTTGCGGCTTTTTCCAGCCCGTCCGCATGGACAGATGGAAGTCCCTGTGGCAAGGCGTAGCCTGAGCATGAGCGAAGCCGCTGCCAGCGCGATTCCCGCCACCGCCGCCGCGCGGCGTGGGCGCCTGTTCGCCTGGGGGCTGGCCGGCCTGATCCTGCTGCTGCTGCTCGCCTGGCTGCCCTACCAGCACTGGGATTTTGAGCGTCGTTCCAGCCTGCTCGGCGGCATCCTCGCCAAGGCGCGTCAGGACTCCGAATGGATCTTCTGCCTCTTCGTGCCCTTTCTCGTGGGCTGGCTGGTCTGGCGCATGCGCGCACCCCTGGCCCGGCTGCCGCTTCAGGGCAGTTGGCTGGGCTTGCCGCCGCTGCTGCTGGCCATGGCCTTGTACTGGTTTGGCTACAAGGCCGACACCGCCTATCCCGGCTACCTGGCGATCCAGTTGGCCAGCCTCGGCATGATCCTGCTGGTCGGCGGCCGGCGCTGGTTTGCCCAGCTGGCCTTTCCCTGGGCCTTCCTCGTCTTCATGTGGCCGATGCTGCCGCTGGAATCGCTGCTGGCTTTCCCGCTGCGCGGTTTCACCGCCCAGCTCTCCGCCGCCCTGCTCAACCTCATCGGCATGGATGTCGTGCGCGATGGCACAGCCCTGCATTCCGCGGCCGACGCCCTGCGCGGCCTGGAGCAGGGTGCGCTCTTCCGCCTCGATGTCGAGGAACCCTGCAGCGGCATCCGCTCGCTGTTCTCGCTGCTCATGATCAGCGCGCTGTACGGCTGGCTGTCGCTGCGCACCTGGGGCGGGCGCGCCCTGCTCTTTGCCAGCGCCATCCCGCTCGCCGTGCTCGGCAACGTCGTGCGCATGGCCCTGCTCACCCTCGGCAGCCGCTGGTTCGGCGTCGAGTTCGCGGTCGGCCGCAACCTCGATGGTCACCAGGAGATGAGCTTCTTCCACACCTTCGCCGGTTTCGCCGTGTTCGGGGTTGCGCTCGCCGGCATGTTTGCCCTCAGTTCGCTGCTCGAAGCACGCAGGCGCAAGCAGCCGCGCGCGACACCGACCTCGGCTCAGGACAGCGCGTCGTTCCGCGCCACCGGGCCCGTGCATCTCACGGCGCTGGTCCTGGTCTGCGGTGGAGGCATGGCCGCCTGCCTGCTGGCCGACACCGGCTATGCGGTGGCGGCGCCAGGCATCGGCATTCGACTGCCGGCCCGTTATGCCGGCTTTGAGAGTGTCGACATGCCGATGTCGACGGTCGAACGCCAGATCCTCCACGAGGATGTCACCATCGGTCGTCGCTTCTACACAACCCCCGAACGCGCCATCCTTGCCTCGGTGGTGATGAGCGGCGTCATCAAGCGCTCCCTGCACGAGCCGCAGGTTTGCCTGCCCGGCCAGGGCTGGATCATCGATGCGAAGCAGCGCATCGAGGTCGATGCCGGACTGGAGCAGCCGGTGCAGGCGACCCTGCTGTCGATGCATCGCGATACCCAGACCGCCGAGGGCGGGGTGCGCCGCACGCGGGCCCTCAATGTCTACTGGTACTTCGGCTCCGACGGCAGGACGGCAGCCTCCTACAATCGGCATGTCACATTGTCGTACGTGGACTCCGTGCTGCGCAACCTCAACCACCGGTGGGCGCTGGTCTCCTTCTTCGCGCCCCTGCGCGAACAGGCGATCGGTCAGGAGGACCTGTTTGCCGAGGTGACCGCGCTTGAGGACGTCAAAACCTTCATCCGCAGTCTGGTGCCTGAACTGGTGGCGCAGGCAAAGGCCGGTGAAGTCTTACCCCCATGAAACTGCGACCCCTGATCCTGCTGCCCTTGCTGGGTGCGCTGCTGCGTGCCGAACCGATCGACGCCGACCTGCTCGTCGTTGGCGGCGGTGAATCAGCCTGCGCCGCCGCCTTGCAGGCGGCCCGTCTTGGCGTCGGTCGTGTCGTCCTGGTCAACGACATCGACTGGCTCGGCGGTCAGTTCAGTGCCGAGGGCGTTGGCTGCCTCGACGAGTGGACAACGGTCAAGGGCAAGCGCGTCAACTTCCCGCGCAGCGGCTTGTTTCTTGAGGTCGTTGAGCGCATGCGCGCCCACAACTCGGCCCGCTACGGCGTGCCCGCCCCGGGCAACGCCTTCTGCGGCACGGAGACCATCGAACCCGCCGCCGCGGCCAGGATCTTCGAGGAGCTGGTGCGTCCGCAGGTGGAGGCCGGCCAGCTGCGCCTCGAACGCGGCTGGGAGCCGGAGCGGGTGGCGGTCGCGGACGGTCGCGTCACCGGTGTCATCTTCCGTCGCCCTGACGGTGGTGATCCGGCTGCCCGCCTCGAAGTGCGGGCTCGCCTGACGCTCGATGCCTCGGACTGGGGCGATGTCATTCGTCTCAGCGGCGCGGCCTACGGGGCCGGACCGGACCTGCGGAGCCGCTTTGGCGAACCGAGCGCGCCCGAGGCGTTCGATGAGGCGGGTCGCCAGGAGATGAACCCGATCTCCTGGTGCCTGGTCCTGCGCGAGGCGGAGGGCGATCAGACCGTGCCGCGCCCGCGCGGCTATGACCCGCGCTCGTTTGCGGCGCTCGACAAGACACCGCCGTGGGTCGACAGCGACATGAGCGGCGGCATCTACAGCATGACCGGCTGGAGCGTGTACACCCACCGGCGGCTGGTGGACCGTTGGCATTTGGGTCTGCCGATGGGCACGGAGGCGACCTTCCTCAACTGGCCGGTGCAGGACTATCCGCTCTGCCAGTTGCCGCAGCGGGTCGTCGACGCGCTTGAGCGCAACGAAGCCGGTGCCTCGCGCAAGAACCTCGTCGATCTGACCCCGGCCCAGCGCCGCCTCATCTTTGATGACGCCAAGCAGCACGCGCTCGGCATGCTGCATCATCTGCAGACGGTGGTGCATGAGCGGGTGGGCGACTTCCCGCAGTCGTTCCGCTACCTGCGGCTGACCGATGAGTTCGGCACGGCCGATCGCCTGCCGCCGAAGCCCTATGTGCGTGAGGGGTTGCGATTGGAGGCCCTGTACATGCTGCGTGAGCAGGACATTCGTGCCGAGACGCGTGAGCCGAAATGGGCGAAGTTCCTGCCCGAGGACGCGGTGTTCGGGTTCCAATTCAACATTGACTTTCATCCGACGCGCCGGCGTTTCCTGACCGGCGACCGCGATGGTCCCTGGCAGTACATCCACACCCCGGAACGCGGCTGGCACACCGACACCGATCGCGCGGTCTTTCCTCTGCGCGGGCTGGTGCCGGTGAAGATGGACGGGCTGCTCGGTGGCGGCAAAAATATCGGTGTCAGCAGCGTCGTGCAGTCGGCCCTGCGTTTGCACGGTCAGATGATGCATGCCGGGCAGGCCGCCGGCACGCTGGCGTGGATCTGCCTGCGCGACGATTGTCAGCCGCGCGCGATCGCCGCCGATCCGGCGCGGGTGCGCGAGGTGCAGCTGCGCCTGGTGCGCGGCTGCGGCGGTCCCGGCGTGCTGCTCTGGCCCTGGCAGGATCTCGCGCCGAGCGATCTCCACTTTGAGGCGGCGAACCTGCTCGCCGTGCGCGGGATTTGGCGACCCGAGGCCGACAGTGTCTTCTTCGAGCCGGCACATGAGATGAGCCGACGCGAGCTGGCGCAGCGTCTGACGGCCCTGCTCGACACCCTGCGCCCGCGTCCGCCCGTGCCGGCCTCACCGCTCTACGAGGATGTTGCCGAGCCCGACCGCGCCGCCATCGAGGCACTGGTGCTCGGCGGCGATTTTCAGCCGCTGGCGCCTCGCTTCCAGCCTGAGGCACCGGCCACCTGGGCCACCCTGCATGCCTGGCTGACACGCAGCGGTCTTGCCGCCTCGCCAGGGCTGGTCGAGAAGGGGCGTGCGGAATTGCTGCTCACCCGCGCCGAGGCCGTGCAGCATCTCTGGCGCGCCCTGAGGCTCGCGCCAGGCCACCAGGAAGATCCAACAAGGAAGTCCCAGTGACGCAGGTTCCCGGGTTCCGGGCTTGGGCGTTGATCCTTCCTTGATCGACATTCGATGATTTTCTCCGAGTCGTTCTGGTCGCCCCGCCCCGAAGGGCCGACCGGTCTTGCCTGTGCGGCATTTTGGCTTTAAGTTAAGGATTCCCGCCGCGCGCCGTGCTCACCCATCAGACCATCGACCCGAACCAGGGCGACGACCGCAAGCCCTTCCTGCTGCTGCGGCCGTTCATCGCCGTCTGGCACTGGCTGGTGCCGCCGACCCAGGCGCACGCCGATCGTCGCAGCACGCGCAGTCTGTGGATTGCCGGCGGTCTTGTCGCACTGTTCTGTCTGGCGCTGGCCGTGCTTGGCTATGCCTATGCGCGACCGCTGCGCGAGGGCTACAAGGATTGGAAGGCGGAGCGACTCGTCCGCGAGGCGCGCGAGCTTGCCGCCAACGGCAACCTGGTGAATGCCGTATTCAAGGCGCAGGAGGCCGTGGTGATGGCACCGCAGAATGTCAGTGCCATCCGACTCAACACCGAGTTCCTGACGGCGATGCGCAAGCCGGAGGCGCTGTACTTTCTGGACCGACTCGATCAACTCGAGGCCACCACCCTGCAGGATCGCAAGACCCGCGTGCGCGCCCTGCGCCAGTTGAGCCGCGACAAGGAGGCGGCGACCCTGCTGGAGCAATTGCTGGTCGACAACGCCCCCGACGAAGGGCTCATGCAGCTCGCCGAGGAAGTCTGGGGCAAGGGCACGCCCGCCGCGCCGCTGCTGACGGCGCTGCGCAGTTATGCCGACAAGCATCCCGAGGATCTCGGCCATCGCCTGCGCCTGGCGCGCCTGCTGACCCGCGCCGAGGGCACGGCCGATGCCGCCGAAGGCCTGCGTCTGGCCTGGGAACTCGCCGAGGACGACCGTGAAACTGGCCTCCAGGCCCTGGAGTTTCTCGCCGAGTTTGAGCGTCTGCCGCCTGAGCAGGCGACGCGCCTGATCCAGCGCTTGCGCAGCCATCCCAAGGCCGGGGGCTGGCACCTGGCCGAGGCGCTCACCCGCGAGGCGCGCCTCAACCCGGCGCGCCGGCCGCAGTTCATCCAGGAGGCAATCGAGCAGGCGCGCGGCAAGACCCGCGAGCAGTTGCTGCCGCTCGTGCGCTGGCTGGTCGAGCAGCGTGAATATGCGCAGGTGGTGGCCTTGGTGAACGAGGACGAGGTGAAGACCTACCTGCCGCTGCTGGAAAACTACCTGACCGCGCTGACCTTCCTCGGTCGCTTCCAGGATCTGGAGCGACTGGTCATGGACCCGGAGGTCAATGCCATCCTCAACCAGACATTGAAGGCCTTCTACCGCGCCCACCTCGCCTTTGTCACCCGCAAGCCGCCGGCACAGGTGCGCGAGGCGCTGTCCAAGGCGCGTGCGGCGGCGGAACTCGAAAAGCGTGGCGACCTCTGCCTGCGCCTGGCCCAGTACGCCGAGGCACGCGGCCATGCGGACCTCGCCCTCGAAGCCTACCGCAGCGCGGCCGGCATGCGCCAGACCGAGCGTGAAGGTTACCAGGGCCTGATCCGCACCGCCGAACTGGTCGGCAACAGTCCGCTCATGCTCGAGGCCGCGCGCGAGGCCGTGGCACGCTGGCCGGATGATCCGGTGTATCTGGAGCGACTGCTCTACATCCGCCTGCTGACGGGCACCGGCATTGAGGCCGCACTGGCCGAGTCGCAGCGCCTGCTGGAACAGCGGCCGGACGATGCGGTGCGGCTGCTCACCACGGCGATGGGGCACTGGCGCCTGCGTGATCCCGCAGGTGCCGCCGAACCGGTGGCGAAGGCCCGGCCCGCCGATCTCAGTCCTGGCCAGCGCGCCGTGCTCGCCGCCATCACGCGCGGGCAGGGTACGGCCGAAGCCGCCGCCCAGGCGCGCCAGCTGGCGCTCGCCATTGATCCCAAGGCACCGATGCTGCCCGAGGAACGCCGCTGCCTGGAACTGGCCGTGCGCTGAAACGCGTCGCCGTTTCAACCGAGGTGCATGGGGTCGACATCCCAGGCGACGGTGATGTCGGCCGGCAGGCGGGTGGCCTGGATGACCGCGCGCAGGTGGGCGCAGAGCGGGCGGATCGAAGGACTGCTGAGCAGCAATTGGAAGCGGTGCTGGGCATGGGCGCGCGCCAGCGGTGCCGGCGCCGGATGACCGAGGTAGGCACCCTTGGGCAGGCCCTCCTCCAGGCGCTTGCGCAGGGTCTGCAGGGTGAACTCGGCCTGTGCCTCGTGCGGGCCGCGCGCGCTCAGCAGCACCATGTGACTGAACGGCGGGTAGGCCAGCGCCTGGCGCTGTTCCAGCTCCTGCTCGGCGTAGCCCTCGAAATCGTTGTGGCGGCTGAACTGGATCGCCGGACTGTGCGGCGCGTGCGTTTGCACAAAGACCTCGCCCTTGACCTCGCCGCGCCCGGCGCGGCCCGCCACCTGGACGAGCAGTTGAAAGGTGCGCTCGGCGGCGCGGAAGTCGGGCAGGTTGAGGGCGGTGTCGGCATTGAGCACGCCGACCAGCGTGACGTTGGGGAAGTCGAGTCCCTTGGCGATCATCTGCGTGCCGATCAGCAGGTCGAGCTTCTGCGCGCGGAAATCGCGCAGGATGTCGCGCAGCTGGTTCTTGCGCTGCATCGTGTCGGTGTCGACCCGCGCCGTGCGCGCCTGCGGAAACACCTCGCGCACCGCGGCCTCGACCCGCTCGGTGCCGAAGCCGGCGTACTTCAGGCCCGGCTCCTGGCAGGCCGGGCACTTCGTCGGCGGCAGGCGGCGCGCGCCGCAGATGTGGCAGACGAGCCGGTGATCCTTCTTGTGCAGGGTCATCGGGATCGCACAGTCCTGGCATTGCACGACCTCGCCGCAGGCCAGGCAGGACAGGCTGGTGTTGTAACCGCGCCGGTTCAGGAAGAGGATTGTCTGCTCGCGCTTCTCCAGGCGGTCGGCAATGGCGGTGCGCAGGCGCTGCGACAGGATGGCGGCGTTGGCAACCGACACCTCCGTGCCGCGCCGGCGTTCCAGGCGCATGTCGACGACACGGATCAGCGGCATTGACTTGCCGTCGGTGCGGCGGGTCATGCGCAGCAGTCGGTACTTGCCGGTGCGGGCATTGTGCCAGGACTCCAGGCAGGGCGTGGCCGAGCCGAGCAGGACCGGACAGCCTTCCAGGCGGCCGCGCACGACGGCGACATCGCGCGCGTGGTAGCGCGGCGCGTCCTCCTGCTTGTAGGAGGGCTCGTGCTCCTCGTCGACGATGATCAGGCCGAGGTTCTCCAGCGGCGCGAACACCGCGCTGCGCGCGCCGATGACGATCTCGGCCCGGCCCTCATGGATTTTGAACCATTCGTCGTGGCGTTCGCCGTCGCTCAGGTGGCTGTGCAGCACGGCCACGGCGTCCTTCTTGTCGGAGAAACGCGCCTTGAAACGCTCGATCGTCTGTGGCGTCAGGCTGATCTCCGGCACCAGTACCAGTGCCGTGCGACCCAGCTTCAGAACCTCGGCGATCGCCTGCAGGTAGACCTCGGTCTTGCCACTGCCGGTGACGCCGTGCAGCAGCAGCGGCTTCGGGGGCTCGGCCTCGGCGCGCACCGCTTCCAGCACGCCGGCCAGCGCCACCTCCTGTTCCTCGGTGAGTGTCAGGGCCTGGCTGGGCAGGAATTCCTCGGTCTGAAACGGATCGCGCTCGACCCGCACCTCGCTGCGCGTCACCCAGCCCGCGGCCAGCAGCGGCTTGAGGATCGCCGTCGCCCGCGGCAGTTCGCGCCGCAATTCGCTGAGGGTGGCCTCGCCACCGGAGGCGCGCAGCTTTTCCAGCAGGCGCGCCTGCATCGGCGCCGTCCGATGCAGCTTGTCGAAGACCTCCGGCGACGGCTCCTTCGCCAGCTTCAGGTGGCTGTCGGTCAAAAAACTCTCCGGCTTGCTGCGCACCGCCTGCGGCAGCATGGCGCGCAACACGCGGTTGAGCGGCACCACGTAGTAGCTGGCAATCCAGTGCGCCAGGCGCAGCAGACCAGGCGTGAACATGGGGCGCGAGGTGACCAGGCTGGTGATTTCCTTGAGTCGGTCCGCATGCTCGCTGGCCTCGGGCAGCTCAATGACCACGGCGGTCACCCGCTGATGCTGCATCGGCACCGTCACCCGCGATCCCACCCGGATCTGCGCAGCGAGGCGCTCCGGGATGCGGTAGTCGAGTTCCAGTGCCGCCGCCGTCTCCACCTGCACCCGCGCGATCCGCCCCACCGGGGCCGGGGCGTCCGGCGTCGCTCCGAACAGATCGGAGGCCATACCATCGGAGGCGGATTTCAGCATGCTCGCCAAACTCCCGCGCCACCGCCCGCGCGCAAGCAGGAAGCACGGATGCGGACGACCGCCATGCCAATGGAATATTCTGCGCGTCTGCAAGCGTTGGCGGGCGAACGCGTATTTTTATCGCACGCATCTCTATGAAAGTACTCCTCCCACTCGGCCTGCTGAGCGTCGTTCCAAGCCTCTTTGGCGCGGTCGGCAAGGCGGAATTCAACCGCGACATCCGGCCGATTCTCGCCGACGCCTGCTTCCATTGCCACGGCCCTGATCCGGGCACGCGCAAGGCCGGGCTGCGGCTCGACACGGAGGCGGGTTTTTTCACCGCCAAGGAGGGCGAGACACCGACCGTCATCAAGGGCAAGCCGGATGAGAGCCCGCTGTATCAGCGCCTGATCACGAAGGATGAGGACGACCTGATGCCTCCGCCGGAGTCGCACAAGGAGCTCAAGCCGGAGCAGATCGCCAAAATTCGTGCCTGGATTCAGGAAGGCGCCCCCTGGCAGGCCCACTGGTCGCTCATTCCTCCGCAGCGGCCGGACGTGCCGGCAGTTCGTGATGCGTCATTGGTCATTCGAAATTCCCTGGACGCCTTCGTCCTGGCCCGCCTGCAGGAGGTCGGTCTGGAGCCGGCGCCCGAGGCCGATGCCCACACCCTGGTGCGGCGCTTGTCGCTGGATCTCACCGGCCTGCCGCCGAGTGCGGAGCTGATCCGTCGCCATGTCCAGCCCGGCCAGAAGCAGCTCAATGACGCCCAGTACAACGCCCTGGTCGATGAACTGCTGAAGAGTCCGGCGTACGGCGAGCACCGCGCCCGTTACTGGCTGGATGCCGCCCGCTACGCCGACACCCACGGGCTGCACTTCGACAAGTACCGTGAGATCTGGCCCTACCGCGACTGGGTGATTGGCGCCTTCAACCGCAACCAGCCCTTTGATCAGTTCACGATCGAGCAGATCGCCGGCGACCTGCTGCCCAAGCCGAGCGAGAGCCAGCTCATCGCCACCGGTTTTCAGCGCTGCAACATCACCACCAATGAGGGCGGCACGATCGACGAGGAAAACCTCGCCAACTACGCCGCCGACCGCGTGCAGACGCTGGGCTGGGTGTATTTCGGTCTGACGACGAACTGCTCGCAGTGTCACGACCACAAGTTCGATCCGATTTCCCAGCGCGATTACTACTCGCTGGCCGCCTTTTTCCGCAACACGACGCAGAAGCCGAAGGATGGCAACGTCAAGGACGGCCTCGGCCCGGTGCTGGTGCTGCCCTCGGCGCAGGATCGCCCGCGCTGGCAGGCCCTGCCGGCGGAGATCGCGGCGGCGAAGGCGAAGTTGGATGAAAACCGCAAGCTGGCGCGGCCGCAGTTCGACACCTGGCTGGCCTCGGCCAAGCCGGAGGATCTGGATCGTGACCTGCCCACGCAGGGCCAGGTCGCCCATGTGCCGCTCAACGAGGGCACGGGCAGCGAGGTGACCGGGATCTGTGGTTCCGCCAAGACCTTCAGGGCCACCGGCGAGGTGAGTTGGAAGCCCGATGGCAAGATCGGGCCGGCCCCGGTGATGAAGCCGGGCGGCACCTTTGACCTTGGTGAGGTGGGCGACTTCGAAAAGGACAAACCCTTCGGTTACGGTGCCTGGGTCCGTGCCGGCAAGCTGGGCATCGCCGGCGGCATTCTGGCGCGCATGGATGAAAAGGACGGCTACCGCGGCTGGGACCTCTGGCAGAACGACCGTTTCTACGCCGTGCACATCGTGCACCGCTGGCCGGATGACGCGCTCAAGGTCAGCACGGCCAAGCCGAGCGTGCGGCCAGGCGTTTGGCAGCATGTGTTCGTCACCTACGATGGCAGCGGCAAGGCCGAGGGCGTCAAGATTTATCTCGACGGCGAAGCGCAGCCTTTGAAAATCGAGGTCAATGCCCTGAAAAACAGCATCCGCACGGCCACCCCCACGCGCATTGGCCAGCGCAGCCATGTTCAGGTCTTCCACGAGGGCGGTGTTCAGGATGTGCGTCTCTACGACCGCCTGCTTCAGCCCGCGGAAATCCAGACGTTGGCCAAGGTGGGGCCGCTGCGCGAAATGCTCGCCTCCGTCAAGCGCGGGCCGAAGCAGGCTGAAGCGCTGTTTGGGCACTTTCTCGCCACCCGTCACGAGGGCTGGATGGCGGCCGACAAGACCCATCAGGCGTTGGAGGGAGAGCGCGCCGCCATCCAGGCGCGCAGTCCGCTGACCCATATTCAGGAAGAACGCATGGATCAGGCGCCGGTGGCAAACCTCCTCATGCGCGGTCAGTACGATCAGGTTGGCGAGGAAGTACCGGCAGCGGTTCCCGCCGCCCTCGGTCAGTTGCCCGAGGGCGCGCCGCGCAACCGTCTGGGGTTGGCGCAGTGGCTGGTCGGTGAGGACAACCCGCTGACCGCCCGCGTCACGGTCAACCGCTTCTGGCAGGAGTTGTTTGGCCAGGGATTGGTCAAGACCAGCGAGGACTTCGGCATCATGGGCATGCCGCCCACCCATCCGGAACTGCTCGACTGGCTTGCCGTCGAGTTTCGCGAGAGCGGTTGGGACATGAAGCGCCTCATCAAGCTGATGGTCAGCTCCAGTACCTACCGTCAGGCCGCGGCGGTGACGCCGGTGAAGCTGGCCAAGGACCGCGACAACGGCCTGCTCAGTCGCGGACCGCGCTTCCGCATGGACGCGGAAATGATCCGCGACTACGCCCTCGCTGCCAGCAGCACGCTGTCGCCGCGCATGGGCGGTCCCGGCACCTATCCCTATCAGCCGGAAAACGTCTGGGAAGTGGTTGGCATGGGCACGGAAAAATACGCGCAGGACAGGGGTGAAAACCTGTACCGCCGCACGGTCTACAACTTTTGGAAGCGCATGGCGCCGCCGGCGAGCCTGGATGTCTTCAACGCCCCCAGTCGAGAAACGAGCTGCGTGAGGCGCGATCGCACCAACACGCCGCTGCAGGCGCTGGTGGTGATGAACGATGTCCAGTTCGTCGAGGCCTCCCGCAACCTTGCCCAGCGCGTGATGACCGCCGCTGCGACCGATGATATTCGGCTCGACGAACTCGCCCTGCGCCTGCTCTGCCGCCCGCTGAAGCCGGTCGAACGCAGCGTGCTCGCCAGCAGCCTGGCCGACCTGAAGCAGCACTACACTGCCCAGCCCAAGGAGGCCGAGTCCCTGATTGGCGTCGGTGAAACGAAACCCGATTCCAAGCTGCCCGCCCCCGACCTCGCCGCCTGGACCCTTGTCTGCAACCAGGTCATGAATCTGGATGAGGTGCTGAACAAATAGAACCGGAGTTACAGGTTTAAAGTTGAAGGTTTAAAGTTGGGGATCCGAAGGAAATGGCCACCTTTCGACAGTTCGAAGACATTCTCGCCTGGCAAAAAGCCCGGGAGCTTGTCGCTCGCATCTATCAGGTCTCCATGGTCGGGGATTTCTCCAGAGACTTTGCCATGAGGGATCAGATGCGGCGTGCCTGCCTGTCGATTCCCTCCAACATCGCCGAGGGCTTTGAGCGAGGGGGACGCAAGGAGTTCATCCTTTTCCTTGGGCATGCCAAAGGCTCCTGTGGCGAAGTGCGCTCCCAGCTCTACCATGCTTTGGACCAAGCGTATCTTGATGAAACCACCTGGCGGGAGCTCCACGAGGCCTGCCTGGGAATCAGCCGCCTCTTGGATGGCCTAATGCAATACCTCCAACAAACCGAGATTCCTGGCCGCAAATTCTCCGCCTCCGCACAACATTAAACTTTAAACCTTCAACTTTAAACTTTTCCCCATGTCCCCCTTGAACGATTGGCAGACTTTGGAAACGCGGCGGCGCTTTTTTGCCCGCGGGCGCAATGTGCTGGGCTACGCCGCACTGAGCTCGCTGCTGGGCGAGACCCTCGGCGGGCGCGCCCATGCCGGCACCGGCCAGGTGACCACCCACTTTCCGGCGAAGGCCAAGCGGGTCATCTACCTGCACATGGTCGGGGGTCCCTCGCAGATGGACCTGTTCGACCACAAGCCGGAGATGCAGAAGTGGTACGACAAGGACCTGCCCGACAGCATCCGCCAGGGCCAGCGCCTGACGACGATGACCAGCGGCCAGGCGCGGTTCCCGATCGCGCCGTCAAAGTTCCGCTTCGAGCAGCGCGGCGAGTGCGGCATGTGGATGAATGCCGACCTGCTGCCGCACCTCGGCAGGGTGGCCGATGACATCTGCTGGATGCGCTCGCTGCACACCGAGGCCATCAACCATGAGCCGGCGATCTGTGCCATGCAGACCGGCAACCAGATCACCGGCCGGCCCTGCCTGGGCTCCTGGGCGTCTTATGGCCTGGGTTCGGTGAACCAGAACCTGCCGGGTTTTGTGGTGCTCATCGCCACGCCGACGAATCGCGAGCAGGAGCAAGCCATCTCTCCTCGCCTGTGGTCGAGCGGCTACCTGCCGGGCGAGCACGCGGGGGTGTCGTTCCGCAGCAAGGGCGATCCCATCCTGTTCATCAACAATCCGCCCGGGGTCGATGACCGCGTCCGTCGGCGCATGCTCGATGGCGTGCAGGCGCTCAATGAGATCAACTACCGCGAGGTGGGGGATCCCGAGACGCACACGCGCATCCAGCAGTATGAAATGGCCTTCCGCATGCAGGCGAGTGTGCCGGAACTGACCGATCTGGCGGGCGAACCCGAGCACACCTTCAAGCTCTATGGCGAGGAGGCGCGCAAGCCCGGCAGCTTTGCCAACAGCGTGCTCATGGCGCGTCGCCTGGCCGAGCGCGGCGTCCGCTTTACCCAGATCTACCACAACAACTGGGACCATCATTCCAACGTCGCCGGCCGCATGCCCAGCCAGTGCCGCGACATCGACCAGCCCTGCGCGGCACTCATCCAGGACCTCAAGCAGCGCGGCATGTTCGAGGACACCCTCATCATCTGGGGCGGCGAGTTCGGTCGCACCATCTACAGTCAGGGGGGCCTGTCGAAGGAGAACTACGGTCGCGACCACCACCCGCGCTGCTTCACCATGTGGATGGCCGGCGGCGGTGCCAAGGGCGGCTCGATCTATGGCGAGACCGACGACTTCAGCTACAACATCGTCAAGGATCCGCTGCACATCAGCGACTTCCACGCCACGGTCCTGCACCTGCTCGGCTACGAACACGAACGCTTCACTTACAAGTATCAAGGACTGGATCAGCGTCTGACCGGTGTCGAGCCGGCCAAGGTGGTGAAGGCCCTGGTGGCGTGAGGCGAAGATCATGGAGCGAAGGGCGGAGAGGCTTGTCTCTCCAAACGCTTGGCTGCAAGCTCTGCGCTTCTTTCATCGCCCACACCTCACAGCAAGCCCAACTGCCGGCCCTCGCTGACGGGGGGCGGTGTGGCGAAAGTGACGCGCGGTCGGGCGACCTCAATGGTGGCGGTGCAGGTGCGGCGCTCGGCGCAGAGCACGTGCGCGTCGGCAACGCCGGCACGGACGAGCGATTCGCGGATGCGGCCGGCGGCGCGGGCCGGATCGTTGCAGTCGTCGCTCAGGTGGCCGAGCACGACGTGGTGCAGGCCGGGGTGGGCCAGGCTTTCGACGAGTTCGGCGGCCTGGTCGTTGGAGAGGTGGCCGTGGCGCGACATGATGCGCTGCTTGGTCGCCCAGGGGCGCTTGGTGTCGGCCTCGAGCAGCTGGGCGTCGTAGTTGGCCTCGACAAACAGGCTGTCGGAGCCGCGCAGGCGGTCCTTGATCAGGTTGGTGACGAAGCCGACGTCGCTGAGCACCCCTAGGCGTGAATCGGGGTCGGCGATGACAAAGCCGACCGGATCCACCGCGTCATGCGGCACGGGAAAGGATTCGATGATGAGGTCCTGGATTTCGAAGCTGCTGCCGGTCTGCATGAGACGCCACTGGGGGGCGCCGCGGAATTTCAGGCTGCCGCGCAGGTGTTCCTGGGTGAGGGCGGTGCAGTAGAGTGGCACGCTGAGACGGCCGCTGAGTACTTCCAGGCCGGCGGTGTGGTCCTGGTGCTCGTGCGTGAGCAGGATGCCGTCGAGCGAACCCGGCGCGATGCCGGCCGCCTCGAGGCGCAGGCAGATCTGCTTGGCGCTCAGGCCGGCGTCGATGAGCAGGGTGGTGCGACCGGTCGAGACGACCGCGCAATTGCCCGAGCTGCCGCTGCCGAGGACCGTGAGACGCACCATGCTCTTGGCATTAGCGTTGAGCGCGCGCCTGGCAAGTCCGTGCCTGTGGTTTTTGCCGGCTCAGACGAACAGTCCGTCGAGCGTGCCGGTGCTGGCCTGGTTGAAGTGTTCCAGCTCGGTGCCGAACTCGCGTGCCAGACTGAGGTGCAGGTTGGCCACCGGTGTGCCCTTGGCGCAGGCGAGGTGTTGTCCGGTGGCCAGTCGGCCGCCGGCGCGGCCGAACAGGACCAGTGGCAGGTCCTCCTTGATGTGGCCGTTGCCGTCCTTCATCTCGCTGCCGTAGAGCACCAGGCTGTGGTCGAGCAGGCTGCCGCTGCCCTCGTCGACTGCACGCATCTGCTCCAGCAGGTAACGCACCTGCTCCGCGTACCAGCGGCTGACGGTGGTGTATTCCTTCACCAGGGCCGCCTGGTTCTTGTGATGGCTCATGCCGTGGTGGTCGTTTTTGACGCCGTCGAGAAAGGTGAAGTTCTGGCGACTGAAGCCGTGCGCGCTCATGAAGGTGGCGACGCGGGTGGTGTCGGTCTGCAGGGCGAGCACCAGCAGGTCGAGCATCAGGCGCATGTGTTCGTCCTTGGCGAGCGGGATGCCGGCGGGCGGCCGGCTCAGCGCGGGTTTTTGCAGGGGCATCCATTCCGGCTCGGGCGGGTTCAGCGTGCGTTCGATCTGCTGTTCGACGCCACGTACGCCATCGAGGTATTCCTCGATCTTCTGGCGGTCGCGGCCGCTCGCGACCCGTTGCACGGCCTTGGCGTCCTCCAGCACGAGGTCGACGACGCTGCGACGGTTGGCGGCGGCGCGCCGGGCTTCGGGAGAGGCGGGGTCGCGAAACAGGCGGTCGAAGGCGGCGCGCGGGCTGATTTCCGGCGACAGCCGCTGGCTGGGGCTGCTCCAGGAGACGGTGTTGGCGAGGGCGATGGGGTCGTCGCCGGCCATGCCCTGGCGCGGCGGTTCGGTACCGAGTTCGAGGCTGGCGAAGCGGGTGCCGCGGCCGATTTGACGGGCGATGACCTGGTCGACGGAGATGCCGTTGACACCGTTTTCGATTGCCGTGCCGGTCAGGAAGGCGCCGGTCAGCTTGACGTGACCGCGGCCGGTGCTGTCGAGACCGCTGAGCACAAGCATATCGTTCTTGAAGGCGGCGAGCGGCTCGAGGATGGGCGAGAGGGCAAAGTCACGCCCGTGGCCACTGACATTCCAGTCCTTGGGGTAGACCCCATTGGGTTGGAAGAAGGTGACGAAGCGTCGCGGAGGCAATGCGCGGGCGGCGGCGCGCAGGCTGCGCGGGGTCATGATCTCAAGCCAGGGCAGGGCGAGGGCGGCGCCCGTGCCGCGAAGAAAGCGGCGGCGGTCGAGGCGTGGGCTGGGCATGGCTGGGTAACGCCAGCCGGAGTGTCGAGCTTGCAGCCTGGATTCAGGGCAGGTACCGGTCACTCCACGGCAGGCGGGCCGCTTCGACCAGCTTGCGCAACTCGCCAGCATAATCGGTGCCGTTGTGATGAAGCTCCTGGTGTTCGATGTGCTGGATCCAAGTCGGTCGCGCTTCGGCGGCGACGCTGAAGGCACCATAGCCGTTCTGCCAGTCGGCGAACTCAGGAAAGACTCGACAACGGCGGATCCATAGAGAGGAGCTTGTCTTCATTTCCACGACCAGGTCGGCGAGAGCGACCGAGGGATTGAGGCCGATGAGCAGGTGAATGTGGTTGTCAACGCCGCCGACGCGGTAAAGCTGTGAGCCACGTGTCAGGATGACGCCCCAGAGATAGCGGTACAAGTCCTCTCGCCGTGTTTTGCAGAGCACGGGAACAGCACCCTTGGTGCCAAACACAATATGGTAGGTCAGATCGGTGCAGGCTTGCATGGTGACAAGCATCATGGAAAAACCCGGCAGGCATTACAATATAATACTTATTGGCAATAAGTCATTTCCTTCTTGCCAACGTCTTAAGATAGAAGATATCTATATCAACAGATATTCACTCCTTGAGTCCACCTTGGATCAGGAAGGCTTCGCTGAGAACGAGGCTTTCCACCAGTGAGCGGGCACGGTGTCCGTCCGTGGCGGTGTCCGCAAGCAGGCGGCGGATCAGTCCCTCGTCTTGCGGGCGCAGGGCACGGCCGAGACCGAAGGCGGCGAGGCGGCGGGTGAGGTTGGCGAGGAATTCGTCGCGGTGGCGCTCGACCAGTTGCGCCCGTAGTTCGGCGGGGCCGTTGAAGGGTGCGGCTCCCGGCAACTGGCCGCTGGCGTCGACGGGTTTGCCGGCTTCCTCGGTGCGGAAGCGGCCGATGGCATCGAAGTTTTCCAAGCCGAAGCCGATGGGGTCGATCTTGTCGTGGCAACCGGCGCAGCTTTCGTGGCGGCGGTGTTCCGCGAGTTCCTCGCGCAGGGTTTTGCCGCGTTCACCGGCCTTGTCATCTAGCTGTCCGGCATCGGCGGGTGGTTCGGCGAGGTGACGGCCGAGCAGGTTTTCCAGCACCCACTTGCCGCGCAGCACCGGGCTGGTGCGGTTGGGGGTGGCGGAGGCGGTGAGGATGGCGCCCATGCCGAGCAGGCCGCCGCGCGCCGGATCGGCCAGCGACACGGGGCGCATGGCTTCGCCCTCGATGCCCGGCACGCCATACAGGGCGGCGAGCTCGGCATTGAGAAAGCTGTCGCGACCCTCCAGCAGTTCGCCGAGCGGGCGATCCTCGCGCAGCAGGCGTTCGAAGACGAGCACGGGTTCGAGCCGCATCGCCTCGGCGAGCGACGATGTGAAGTCCCTGAACTTGCGCGCGTCGGGCACGTGCTCGCGACCGAGCCCGGCGAAGCCCAGCCACTGGCCCAGGAAGGTGGAGGTGAAGGCGCGTGAACGCGGATCGGCCAGCAGGCGCCGCACCTGAGCGCGCAGCACCTCGGGATCGCTCAGCCTGCCGGCGTCGGCGAGGCCGCGCAGTTCGTCGTCGGGCAGGCTCAACCACAGGAAGTAACTGAGCCGGCTGGCGAGCTGGTGATCGTTGAGGGTGAAGGAGGAAGTGCCGTCGCCGAGTTCATCGCGGAAGAGGAAATGCGGCGAAGTCAGGGCGGCGGTGAAGGCCAGCTTGAGCGCGGCGGGATGGCTTTCGCCGCGCGCCTTGGCCTGTTGATAAAGCGCGAGGTGGCGGTCGAGTTCGCCCGCGCTCAGGGGGCGCCGGAAGGCGCGCGGCAGAAAATCGCCAAGGGCGGCGCGGGCATCGTCGCGGAACAGCGCGGCAACCCGCTGCGGCTGGGCACCGGGTGGCAGGATCGGTCCCTCGATGCGGATCCAGTCGATGCCCGGGAAACTGGGGCGCCGGCGCGCTTCAGGCGGAGCATTGCCGAACAAAAATTGTGGATCGTACTCGACGCCGATGACGGCGAGCGAATCGGCCAGGATTTTCTGGTTGTCGGTCAGGCGTTCGCGGTTGGCTTCGCGCAGGCGGCGATCGATCTCCGCGGCCGGCACGCCGAGGGCGGCGGCCAGTTCCTGTTTGACCTCGGCCATCAGCGCCGTGCGTTCCGGCAGCAGGTTGTAGTAGGTGCGCAGGTCGTTCGGGCTGCCGTCCGGGGTGACAAGGCGCAGCCATTCGAGGCGGCGCTGCATGCCGGCCAGCGCCTGGTTGTAGCGGCGGACGAGGGCCTGCACCGGCTCGGAAGCCTTTTCGGGCATGGGCAGCACCGGGCTGTTTTTGGCGGTGGCGGCGGCGGTGCGCTCGCTGGCATCGGCCGGCAGGGGCGGGGCCTTGCCGGCACCGGGACGGCGTGTCGCGGCACGCGTGCGTGCAGCGTTTTCCTCGCGCAGCTTTTCCAGGGCACGCGGCAGTTCGATGTTCCAGGTCATCTGATGACTGCCGGCGCGCAGCAGCAGTTCCGTCTGCAGTTCGCGCGCTTCATTTTCGACACAGGCAAAGTCGGCGCGTGGCTCGTTGTCGATGCGCAGGCGCAGGCCGCTGTCGCCACCGCGTCCGACGGCACGCACGGTGACCCGGTACCAGCCGTCGGCCGGCACGACGATTTCGTCGAAGAGGGTGCGTTGACCGCCGCTAAGCACATAGCCGCTGCCGCCGCCTGGCAGTTCCTCGGGTTTGGCGCCGCGTTCGGTCATCAGCATCGCTTCGGCCTCGTAGCGGCGATCCAGTTTTTCGCCCTCAAGGCCGAGCACGGCGCCGAGCGCGTACTCGGCGGCGTCGAAGAACTGCTCGGCATGGGCCGGCGAGAGGAAGAGGGCGTCGCGGTCGTTGGTGAAGCCGGACAGGCCGGGGCCGTCGTCGAGCAGCAGATCACCGGGCCGGAAATCGACGCCGAGCAGGTCGCGCAGGCTGTGGTTGTACTCCTGCTTGTTGAGGCGCGGCAGGGTGAGCCGGGCGACCCCGGTCTGCTTCGACCAGTCGATGCCGTCGAGCGCCGCGCGCACCCAGCCGGCGAGGGCGGCGCGTTCGGCGGTCGAGGGCAGGGGCTTCTTTGGCGGCATCTCCTCCTCCTCGACCTGCTGCAGCACGGTCTGCCACAGGCGGTGATCGGCCTGCACGGCCTGCAGGGAGGTGAAGGCGGACAGGTCGACGTCGCCCTTTTGCACCTCGGCGTCATGGCAGTCGAGGCAGAACCGGTTCAGCAGGGGGCGGATCTCCTGGTCGAAGCGCGTTTGCAGCGCCGCAGGCTCCGCGGCGGCGGGCAGGGTACCGAAGATCAGGCAGACGAGGGCAGGGGTGCGCATCAAGGGCAGGGAAACGCGCACGAAGGCGCGGTGTTGCGGGGGGATGGGCTGGGGCGGAAATTTCCGCATTGCCTGGCGGACGCGCCTCCCGTTTAATCCGCACATGCTCCGAAGCCTGCTCCGTTTTCTGCCTCTGGTGGCCTGTGCCGCTGCCATCGCCGCGCCGCCGCCCAATGTGATCGTCATCATGGCCGACGACCTCGGGTACGGTGACCTTGGCTGCTACGGTGCGAAGACAATGCCGACGCCGAACCTCGACCGCCTCGCCGCCGAGGGGCTGCGCTTCACCAGCGGCTACTGCTCGGCCTCGACCTGCACACCGACGCGGTTTTCGCTGCTCACCGGCACCTATGCCTTCCGTCAGGAGCGCACCGGCATCGCGCCGCCGAGCGCGCCGGCCATCATCAAGCCCGGCACGGCCACGGTGGCTTCTCTCTTGAAGCAGGCCGGTTATCGCACCGCCGTCATCGGCAAATGGCACCTCGGTCTGGGCGATCCCGAGCCGGACTGGAATGGCGTGCTGAAGCCCGGGCCGCTGGAGATCGGCTTCGATCACTGCTTCCTGCTGCCCACCACGAACGACCGTGTGCCGCAGGTGTATGTTGAGGATCACCGCGTGCTGAACCTGGATGCCAAGGACCCGCTCTGGGTGGGCAACCAGTCGCCCGGTCCCGATCATCCGACCGGCGTCAGCCATCGCGCCACCCTCAAGATGGACTGGAGCCACGGTCACAACCAGACAATTCACAATGGCATCAGTCGCATCGGCTTTTACACCGGCGGCCAGACCGCGCGCTTCCGCGACGAGGACCTGGCCGACGAGTGGATCCGGCGTTCGAACGCCTGGATCGAGGCCGATCCGCAGAAGCCGTTTTTCCTTTATTTCGCCAGTCATGACGTGCACGTGCCGCGCATCCCGCACGAGCGTTTCCAGGGTGCCACGCCGCACGGGTTTCGTGGCGACAGCGTGGTGCAGCTCGACTGGTGCGTCGGCGAACTGATGAAGACCCTCGACCGCCTCGGGTTGAGCGAGAACACGATGATCGTCTTCTGTTCCGACAACGGTCCCGTGCTCGACGACGGCTACAAGGATGGCGCGGTGGAAAAGCTCGGCGACCACCGCCCCGCCGGCCCGTTCAGTGGCGGCAAATACAGCGTGCTCGAGGGCGGCACGCGCACGCCCTTCCTGGTGCGCTGGCCGGGGCGGGTGAAACCCGGGGTGTCCGATGAGGTGGTGTGCACGATCGACCTGCCGGCCAGCCTCGCCGCGCTCGCCGGGGTATCCCTGCCCGAGGGGGCCTGCCGCGACAGCTTCAACCTTCTGCCGGCCCTGCTCGGTGAAGCCGGCGCCATGGGGCGCGACCATCTGGTTCAGCAGGACAACGGCGTCAGCGGCAACTTCGGCCTGCGCGCCGGCGAGTGGAAGCTGGTGCGCCAGAAAAAGGCCGGTCGTACCCAGGCGGTGGTCAGCCTCGACAAGCGGCCCGAGAAGGCGCCGCTGCACGCGCTGTACCACCTGCCGAGCGATCCGGCCGAGCGCAGGGACGTCAGTGCCGAAAACCCGGAGAAGCTGCGCGAACTCATCGCCAAGCTCGACGCCGTGCTGGCGGCCGAGGGCAGCCGCTGAGGTCCGTTACTTCGCCAGGGCGGCAAGGATTTCCGCGGCGACCTTGTCGGCCAGGTAAGCCGAACCCTCGGGGGTGAAGTGGACGTTGGCGGGAAGTTGGATGTCCTGCAGCTTGGCCTTGGCGTGGGCGTGCAGGTCGTTGGTGGGGATGCCGGCCTTGGCCATGACGCGGGCGGCGACCTCGTTGAACTGCAGGGCCTCGTCGGCGACGCGGCCGGCGCTGCCTTCCGGCACGGGGGTGGTGTTGCACCAGATGACCTTGGCGCCGGTGGCCTTGAGTTTGGCGGCGATGGCGGTCAGGTTCTTTTCATAGTCGGGCAGCGGCACCTGGTGATGGGCGCCGGGCAGCTTGGGATCGACCAGGCGGGCACCATCGGGGCCCATGTACACGAGGTCGTGCAGGCCGAAGTTGAAATGAATGACGTCCCACTTCGAATCGCCCAGCCAGGCATCCAGGCTTTCGACCCCGCGCGAGCTGGGGCCGCCATTGGTCGGGATGCGGTGGACGTTGGCCTTGCCGGCGAGCTTTTCCCGCACCGGCACGGTGTAACCCATCGAAATCGAATCGCCGATGAGCAGCACGCGCGGCAGGCCGGCGACATCGGTGACCGGCACCAGGGACGGGTTGGGCGCGCGCTTGGCCTTTTTCGGGGCGTCGGCGGTGGCGAGGACGGGGCAGAGCAGGGCGGCGAGCAGGAGGAGCGCTTTCATCGGACCGTGACAACGTCCGCCGGCGGCCGATGCTTCACGGCTGGCGCGATTTTTAGGCGCCGAAGGCCTGGATGAAGGCGACTTCGAGGGCGAGACCCTCATTGACGTTGGTGTGCAGGTGCGACTCGAGCTGGCGCAGCACGCGCAGGCGCCTGGAGGTCTCCTCGGGCGTCCAGCGCTCGGCGAGCTTCGCGGTGGCCTCGCGGAATTCCGGCAGGTCGAGATGCTCACCGCCGACCTGCTGGCGGGCGACGTCGCCCATCCAGGCCAGCAGCAGGTCGAGCAGGCCGTCGCGTTCGCCGAGGTACTCGGCCTGGATGTTGGCGGCGACCTGCTCCTCACGCTGCTTCAGCCAGGAGCCGTCGGTGGTCTGCTTGTAGTGATCCTGCTCCTTTTCGAAGGCGTTTTCGTGCTCCTTTTCGATGGCCTCGTGCAGGGCTTCGAGGATGACCTGGAAATCGGCCTTCAGGCCGAGCGCCGCACCGATGCTGCCGCCGGCGCGGGCGGCGAGTTTTTCGAGCAGGGCGAGCAGCTTCTTCTCATGCGGCCCAAACTGGCGAACGCCCTCCGGCGGCAGCAGCGGGATCTCGATGACGCGCGAGCGGGTCGTGGTCAGCAGCGCCTTGGGATTGTGGGTGAGCAGGAGAAACAGCGTGCCGGCCGGCGGCTCCTCAAGCGTGCGCAGGAAGGCGTTCTGGGCGGCGTCGTTCATGCGTTCGGCATCGGCGACAATGCCGGCCTTGAGCCGGTTGTCCGAACACATCTGGAAGTGATGCATGAAGTGACGCATCGAGTTCGGGTCGTTGTTGTCGTCGCCCACGACAATGCGCCGGCTCTTGCCCTCGGGCCGCAGCACATAGAGGCCATCGCGCTGGAAATCCTCGATCCGGTGCTTGGGCTGGCCGCTGACCAGGCGCAGCACGCGCAGGGCGAAGCCTTCCAGATCGGTCGCGCGCGGACCCGTGATCAGGTAGGCGTGGCCAAGGCGGCCGAGGCCGTGGGCGCGCGCGATCAGCTCGAGGGCGTGGTCAGGCTTGAAGGGCATGGCTTTGCACGAGATTCCAGATGTCGGCGTGAACCGCCTCCGGGGATTGGCCGGCCTGCAGGACGCGGATGCGCTGCGGTTCGGCGCGGGCGAGTTCCAGGTAACCGGCGCGCACCTTGTCGAAGAACTCGGCCGGCTGGCTCTCCATGCGGTCGAGCGCGCGGCCGCTGCGTGCGATGCGCTCGCGGGCGGTGGCGCTGTCCATGTCGAGCAGCAGGGTGAGGTGGGGCAGGGTGCCGCCGATGGCAAAGGCATTGATGGCGCGCACGCTGTCGAGCGGCAGGCCGCGGGCGAAGCCCTGGTAAACGGTGGTCGAATCGAGGAAGCGGTCGAGGATGACGAAAACGCCGGCGGCCAGCAGGGGACGGATCTTCTCGCGGACGATCTGGGCCCGGCTGGCGGCGAACAGCAGCAGCTCGGTTTCCGCGCACAGGCCGTCGCCCTCCTGGGCGTGCTGGAGCAGGTGGCGGATCTGCTCGCCGGCGGCGGTGCCGCCGGGTTCGCGCAGCACCTCGACGCGCCGGCCGGCCGCTTCCAGGCGCTCGCGCAGCAGGCGGATCTGCGTGGACTTGCCGCAGCCTTCGGAGCCTTCGAAGGAGAGCAGGAAACCGGGGCTGGCCTGGGCGG
>DAIUCN010000007.1:0-82405 GCA_036846165.1 Prosthecobacter sp. | reverse complement strand
GTGCGGGACCGACCGGTGCGGGGGGCGGTGGAGGCAATCCGGGACGCTGAATGCCATGAATCTGCAAGCTTCATCCGTAGCAAACTCCCGGAAAACAGGGGGGCATCGATTTTTCCAGGGCGCCACGTGCAGCAAGGGCTCCGCCCTCATGCTCATGGTTTGGGCGCTTCTGCTCATGTCGGTCACCGTCATGGGTGTGGTCGAATACATCCGCTACAGTGCCGAGGAGGCGAAGCTGGGGGCGGCGGAGTTTTACGCACTGCACCTTGCCGAGAGCGGCCTGGCGGTTGGCCTGCACCCTGAAGCCCGGCGCGGCGACAAGGTGCTCAAGCAGAAAATCGGCAGCGACAGTGGCTTTGACGTTGTCATCAACTACGAGGGCGCGCGCATCCCGATCAATTTTGTCACCGACGACCGCCTGCGAGAGGCGGTCTACCAGCTCTTCATTCGATGGGGACTGAACAGTGACGAGGCTGGCGTTGCCAGCGAGGCGCTCGCCGACTGGGTGGATCGCGATGACGATGTGCGGGCCAACGGGGCCGAGTCGGCCTTTTACCAGCAGCAGGGGATCGAGGGCCTGCCGCGCCAGGGGGGCTTCATCGATGTTGACGAGATGCTGCTGGTTCGCGGCATGGGCGTTGTCGACCGTCTCAAGCCTGACTGGCGCGAGTTTTTCAGTGTCTATGGCGATGGAACGATCGACCTGCGCACGGCCTTCAAGGACACGCTCATCGCCGTCACCGGTGCTTCGGAGAATGACGTCGAAAACTACGTTGCCCGCCGTGATGGTGCGGATGGCATTCCAGGGACCGAGGACGATCAGCGCATTTCCGATGGCGAAGCCTTCCGACTGCTTGGATTGACGGGCGACAAGGCGCGTTCGCTCAGTGCGATCCTGACCAGCGAGGACAGTTTGCGCCGCATCACCAGCACAGGTTATGTCGGCGAAAAACGTGCCCAGATCATTGTCATCGCCCGTCGGGGCGAGGACCGTTCGCTGACCTACCTGGCCCGAATTGAAGAGTGACGGTGCTTTGTCCGCAACTTCCACTGCCGCCCGGCGTTCCAACCACTTCTGCATGACCCTCTCCGCCTCGACCCTGCTGCTTCCCGCGCCCGATACCACCTGGCGTGTCCGGCATCCCCGGTCGGGCAGTGCAACCACATCCGTGGATTCACCGGCGGAGGCGGTGGAGCGTGGTGGGCCGATCATCATCGGCCTGCCGGCCTCGGCCTGTCGCAGCATCGGTCTGGTGTTGCCAAATGCCGATCACGCCTTGCTGGAGCAGATCATCATGACCCAGCTCGAGCGGCGCGGCCTCAAGCCGCGAGCCGAGATCCCGCGCAACTTTCGCTGGCACCTGCTGACCCAGACTGCCGCGACCGCCACTGTGAGTGTCGACATTCTCGCCGACCCCTTTCCGGAGCATTTGGCGCTGGCCGATGCCGCCGATTACACGGCTGCCCTGCGCTTGAGCAGTCTGCCGGCCGGTCAGCTGATTGTCATCGAGGAGCACGGCGCACTAGTTCTGGCCGCGGGTTTTCAGGGGCGACTTTATCACAGCCATTTGTTTGCTCCCGCCTCGGCCTCCATGGAGGAGGTCGCGCAGGAGGTTCAACTGGCGCGTCTCGCTCTTGAACTTGACCTTGGCGCGGGCAGCCTGGGCGGAGTCACCCTCGCCGGCGTCTCCTGGGATGAGGCTCAGGAGCAGGCCCTAACCGAACTGACCGGCCTGCCCGTGCGTCGGGTCAGCCAGCTGCCTCCGCAGGCGGAGGTGGATGCCACTCACTGGACGCGGTTGTTGCCGGCCGGCGTTCACGCCAGTCAGGTCGCACGCATACGGCGCGCGCGTCTGACGCGCGCTGGCTTGCTGGCGTCCGCCTTCATCGTTGCCCTCGGCTTTCTGGGCTTTGCCTACCTGCGCTTCCTCGAACGTGCCGCTGAACGCCTGCAGGCGGATGTGGCAGCGACCGCTGAAACCGCCGACAAGGTGCGTCGCACCGCCGGGCACTGGAAGGCGCTGGCACCCGCGATCGAATCCAAGCGTTATCCGCTCGTCCTGCTCGCCGAGATCACCAAGCTCATGCCGCCCAGCGGCATCGTCCTTCGTGACTGCGACATCCGCAGCAGGGAGATCGACCTGCGCGGCGAGGCGCGCGACGCGCAGCTGGCATTCCAGTTTGTCGAGGATCTGCAAAAGCACCCCGTACTCGGCCTCTACACCTGGTCGAAACCACAGCCTACCGTGCGTGAAAAAACAGCCCAGTTCCGGGCCCAGGGCAAGATGCAGTAACCCGACCTCTTCGCCGCCATGCTCAATCAGCTCTCCTCCCGAGAAAAGAACCTGCTGCTGCTCTGCGCGGGTGTCCTGCTCTTCATGGCCGGCGCGGTAGGTGTGAACGCCTTCCTGCGCCAGCGTTTGGCGCTGCGTGAGCGCCTGCTTGCCCTGGAAAACCAAAAACGGGAGAATGACACCTGGCTGGCTGATCGTGATTTCTGGGAGAAGCGTCGCGACTGGCTCGACAAGGCCATGCCGACCACCGACAGCCTCGGTCGCGCCCAGGGCCAGTTGCTGGAGGAATTGCAGAACCAGGCGCTCGACCTTGGTATTGCCATCCAGCAGCAGACCCTCCCGGAGGCGGTTGCCACGGCCGACTACCGGGAAGTCACCGTCAGCCTGCGCGTGCGTGGCGACCAGGCTGCCGTGCTCGGCTGGCTTGCCGGCATGCAGTCGCCGGAGAAGTTTCAGGCGATCAAGCAGCTGCGCATGGAACTCGACGGGCGTGCCCGCGAGAAAACCCCGCAGACAATCTGCAACCTGACCCTCGCCCGCTGGTTCAAGCCGGAAGGCGGTCTCTGAGCTCCGCCGCATCGCCATGAAAGCCCTTATTCCCCTGCTTTTTGCCGCCGCCCTTTTGGCGGGCGCCGAGGAGGCCGATCCCGACCTGCCTCAGCCCTTCGATCCGAAATCCGTCGAACCGGTGCTCGAGAACTCGCCCTTCTCGCGCATGGTCAATTTGTCTGACAACCTCGTGCTCACCGGCATCGCTTATGTCGACGGCAAACCGGTGGCGACGGTTTTCAACAAGGAGACCAAGCTGTCGAGTGTGGTTGGCAGTGAGCCGAACTTTCAGGGCTGGACCCTGCAGGAGGCGCTTCCGGCACCCGACGTCAAGCTCAGCCAGGCCCGCATCCGCATTGGTGGCGAGCTTGTCAGCGTTCGCTACGCGAGTGTCAGTGCCGAGGAACTGCGTGGCGAGCGCCGGCGTGAAGGTGAGCGCAGCGACCGCGGACCGCCGCAGGGCGGGGAGGGTGACCGCTTCCGCGGCCCCAGCCGCGGGCCCAGCGAGGAGGACCGCAAACGCTATGAGTCCTTGTCCGAAAAGGGGCGTGAGAAGTTTCGCGAGATGATGCGCTCGAAATTCAGCGATGACAAGTTTCGCAACGCTCCGGAGGAGGAGCGTCGCAATATGATTCGCCGCGAATTTGATCGCATCGAGAAGGAGGACAAGGGCGGTCGCTAACGCCGCCTCACCTCCGCCCAGACACGCTTCCGCTGTTCCCCGTTTCCCATGCATTCCCATCGCCTCCGTCTTGCCGCCGTTTCCTGCCTCGCCCCATGCGCTGCCGCCCTGTTGTCCGCTCAGGATGCCCAGCCTGCGGCCACGGCGACAGACCCTGCTCCCGCACCCGCCGCCACGGAACAACCCGCCGCTCCACCGGCTCCCGCCCAGCCTGGCGAGGCCGCGACACCCGGCGGGCCAGGTGGGCCAGGTGGGCCAGGTGGGCCAGGTGGGCCAGGTGGGCCAGGTGGTTTCCGCGGTCGACGTGGTGAGGGGGGCTTTGGCGGGCCGCCCGGCGCGGGTGGCGGAGTGGCCAGCACACTCTCCGAAACGATCCGCATGGATGGCGACCAGATTGTGCTGCAGTTCCCGAACAATCCAGTGGCCGACATGCTGAGCATCTATGAATTGCTCACGGGGATCACGCTGATCAAGGACACGAGCATTTTCGAGGGGCCACAGGTCAGTCTGGCCACGCCGCGGCCGGTGAGCAAGGAAGAGGCCGTCAAGCTCATTGAGGCCACCCTCTTCACCAACGGCTACGCCATTGTGATGGAGCCGGACGGCAAGAGCGCCCGCATCCTGCCGGCGCGCACCCAGAGCGCCAACAGCGTGCAATTCTCCCAGGGAGTGAATTTCTACACCTCACCGCTCGACCTGCCGGAGGGCGAGACCCTGGTCAGCTACTTCATGCCGCTCAGCCATCTCGCTCCCGTGGACGCCGCCAGCATGCTTTCCTCCCACGTGGGACTGGGTGTCTACGGCCGCATCACGCCGGTGTCCTCGCCGCCCGGCCTGCTCATCACCGAGGCCAGTTCGATCGTCTGGCAGCTAATTCACATCAAGGAGGCGCTGGATGTCGCCGACAGCGGTTCCACCCTGCTCACCAAATTCATTCCGATTGAGTTTGCAGACGCCGCCACGGTGGCTCAGATCCTGCAAGCCACCCTCGATGCGCAATTGCAGGAGGAGGAGACCCGCGGGGTCAACACCTTCCGCGGCAATCCTGTGCCGGAGAACCGCGGCAATCAGGGTGGCGATTCGCGCTCGAATTCCGGCGGCCAGCCCTCATCGTCCCCAGGTTCCAATCGTGCGCCCGACGCCGGTGCCCGCTCTCAGGCCCCCAAGCCCAAGGCGCAGGTGGTCGCCGACACCCGGCTCAATCAGATCCTCGTGGTCTCTTCGCCGGAGGACTACACCTACATCGCCAGCATGATCGCCGAGTTCGACAAGGCGCTGCCGATTGAGGAACCCTACGAGCGCAAGCTCAAGTATGCTTCGGCCGTCGATGTGCTCAGCGCCATTGCCGACCTGCTCCAGGACACCGGCGGCGGCACCACCCAGTTGCCGGGCGGGGGCACGCTGCAGCAGCAGCGCAACCAGTTGCTGGCCTCCAGCAGCAGCCAGTTGCTCACCGGCCGCACCACCACGGGAAGCCGCGGCGGCCAGTTGCTGGCGACCGGTGGCGCCGAGGACAGCGCCACAGGCACCGGTGGCACGGCCAGCCGCGCCGACCTCATCCAGGGGCCGACCGAGGACAACGCGCCGATTTCAGTGCTCGTTGGCAAGACCCGTGTGGTCGCCGATCCCATGGCCAACGCCATCCTGGTCATGGGTCGCAAGGATGCGGTCGACAAGGTCAACGGCCTGCTCGACAAGCTTGATCGCAAGCCGGCCCAGGTTTACCTGTCCACCGTCATCGGTCAGCTCACCCTCGGCGATGGCTTCGAGTTCGGCATCGACTACCTCTCCGCGCTCAACGACCGGGATGGCACAAACTTCTCCGGCAGCAGCTTTCTCAGTCGCCAGGACGTGCTCACCGGCAACGCCACGACGCGCGCCATTCGCGACCTGCGCAACAACGCCATCACCGCACCCTTCGGCCCGGCCGCCGGCATGAACCTTTATGGTTCGATTGGCGACAGCCTGGAGGTTTTTGTCACCGCTCTGGAGACGACCAACCGCTTCCGCGTGCTGTCGCGGCCGAGCGTTTTCGCCCTCAACAACAAGAAGGCGACCATCACCTCCGGTCAGCAGATTCCAGTGCCCTCGCAGCAGACGGTCTTTGCCAACAACAACGCCAATCAGGGCAACACCACCACCACCATCGAATACCGCGATGTTGTCCTCAAGTTGGAGGTAGTGCCACTCATCAATTCCGACGGCGAAGTCCAGCTGACCATTGCCCAGGTGAACGACACGGTCATTGGCACGCAGCGGGTTGAGCCCAACGACGTGCCAATCATCGGCACCGAGCAGATCATCACCTCGGTCACCGTTCCCGATCGCAACACCATCGTGCTCGGCGGCCTGATCTCCGAGCAGGAAAAGCGCGACACGCAGGGTGCGCCCTTCCTCAGCCGCATCCCCGGCGTGGGCAACCTGTTCAAGGAGAACAAGGACAGCACTACCCGCAGCGAGCTGATCATCTTCATCCAACCGCAGGTGATCCAGGACAACAACGCCCTGCGCCTGTCCTCGCTCAGGGAGGATCAGCGCACCAAGGTCGGTGCTGACGCCGCCCAGCGTTTCCCTAGCGAGGTGGTGCCTGCGGCGACTGAACCGGTGGAGGAGCGACGCAAGAGCCTGTTCTCGCGGATGTTCAGCCGCAAGCGCACCGCCGAGCAACCGGTGCAACGGGTCTACCGGACCAATCCCTGAGGCGACTCGTCACCGCCGCTGATGAATTGCCCGTAGTGCTTTTGGGTGCACTCCGGGCAGAGCCCGTGCGTGAAGCTGGCCTTGGAATGTTCGGTGACATAACTTTCCAGTTTGCGCCACTCGCCCTTTTCGTCGCGGATCGCCTTGCAGAAGCCGCAGATGGGCAAAATCCCCTGCAGCTGACGCACTTCCTCACGCAGTGCGCGAGTTTGGGCGGCCACAAGGTGGGCAAGGAAGGCAATGAGCGTGAAGACACCGGCGCGCAGCACGGCGTTGATGGCGTCCGAGGTCAGGGTTTCATTGCCGTCCGGCAGATCGGTGGCGAGCAGTCGTCCCAGGCTCAGACCGAGCCCCAAGGCGGCGGCCGCGAAAAAACCCTGGTTCCAGGCGGCGATGAGCACCGGCAGTATGAACAGCGCCGGGAAACGGATGTAGGGTCCGGTGAGCCAGTCGGCGAGCAGCATCAGTCCGGCGACCGCAAGCACCGTCGATAGCCGGTTCCAGGGGCGGCGTTCGAACCAGAATTCGGCGGCGGTCAAGGACATGACGGTACTGCCGCCGGTCAAGACGGTCTCCAGCTAGGCAAACGCCGCAGCAGGAACGGGCTTTCAGCCTTCTCAGATCGCCCAGCCATCTCGGTACGTCTTGGTCAGCAGCGCGTCGGCCTCCGGTGCGTTCGGGAAACGCAGGTTGGCGGCATCCCATTCCAGTACGACCGGGTTTAGTGGATCGCCGGTGCGCGAGTCGATCGGACCGCGCGTGCAGAAGCGGGTGGCGACGTTGCCAAGCTGCACCGTCTCGGAGAGCGGACCGGCATAGTGGAAGCCGTCGCTGGTCTTTTTGCCCTCGAGGCAGGCGTCGACCCAGACGTGCCAGTGGTTGCGGCCCTCCTCCTTGGGGTACTTGAAGCCCTGGAATTTCTCCGCCGGGTACAGTCGCGGGCCCGCGACGTGGGCAAGCACGAGATTGCCTTCCTCGCCGATGAACAGGGAGCCGCTTTTCGGCAGTTCCAGGTCGGCTGGCATTTTTGCCTTCTTGCGGTCGGGGCGCAGGCCACCGTCGCTCCAGGTGACCTTGAGGGTCTTGTCGGCGGTCAGGACGTTCCCGGGAAAGACGAACTCGACCTCTTCATGGACGGGCCAGATGTGACGGTTGATGCCGCTGTTGCGGGCGGTCACCGTCAGCGGGGCGTTCAGGCCGAGGGCGGTGAAGACTGGATCGAGGATGTGGCAACCGAAGTCGCCCAGCGCGCCGCCGCCGAAGTCCTGCCAGTCGCGCCAGACGAAGGGGTGATAGCAGGGGGCATAATCGCGCATCGGCGCCACGCCGATCCACAGGTCCCAGTTGACGTGCGCCGGCACGGGCGCGCCGGCGAGTGGTTCGAGCTTCTTGTTGCGTTCGTTGCCGGTGACGGCGACCCAGGAGAACACCTCCTTGATCTTGCCGATGGCGCCCTCGCGGATGAGGCGGGTGCCCAGGCGGTATTCGAGGTTGGAATGGATCTGGTTGCCCATCTGGGTGACCACGCCGGCCTTCTCGGCCTCCAGGCGCATCTGCCGCGACTCCCAGACGGTGTGGGCCAGCGGCTTCTGGCAGTAGACGTGCTTGCCGCGGCGCATCGCGTCGATGGCGGCCTTGGCATGCATGTGGTCGGGCGTGCCGACATTGACCGCGTCCACCTTGTCGCCCAGGCTGGCCAGCATTTCGCGGAAGTCGGCGAAGTGAGGCACGCCCGGATGGGCGGCGTCGGCCTTGGCAAAGCGGGTGCTGTCGATGTCGCAGAAACCGACGTAGCGCACCTTGGCATGGCTGCCGATGTTCTTGAGGTCGCTGAACGCCATGCCGTCGGCGCCGATCGATGCCACCTGGAGCAGGGAATTGGGGCTGGCCGATTTGACCACGGCGGGGAAGGCGACGGCGGCGGCACCGAGGGCGGACTGCTTGAGTAAGGAGCGGCGGGAAGGGGAGTCGGGCATGACCCATGGGCTACGTTCCGGCACCGGCTTTCCTTGCCGCCGGCTGAAACCGGGGCAACTTTCCCGTCCGGCAAGCGTTGCTTGTTCACCCCTTTCTCAATGATCTCCTGGTTCGCCCGCAATCACGTCGCCTCCAACCTGCTGATGATCGGCATGATGATCGCGGGGCTGTGGAGTCTGTTCTCGGGACGCATTCCGCTGGAGGTCTTTCCCGATATGCCATCGCGCATCATTTCGGTCACGGTGCCCTATCCGGGCGGCACGCCCGAGGAGGTGGAGGAGAGCATTGTATTGCCGATCGAGGAGGTCATTCAGCAGGTCGGCGGCATCAAACATGTGAACTCGACCGCCGGTTCGAGCGGCGGCAGCGTGCTCATTGAGGTCGAGGAGAACCGCGATCCGCGCCAGGTCATGGAAGAGGTGAAGAACCGCCTCGATACCCTGCCAAACCTGCCTGAACTGGCCGAAAGACCGGTGGTTCAGGTAGATGACCGTTTTCATTCCGTCATCAATGTGGTCATCGCCTCCGACATGGCCGAACGTGATTTGCGCCGTCTCGGAGAGCAGGTGCGCGATGAGATTGCCGCGCTGCCGGGCATCACCCACTGCACGCTGGCCGGCGTGCGGCCCTACGAGATTGGCATTGAAATCCCCGAGGAAACCCTGCGCAAGTATGGCTTGACGCTGGCCATGGTCAGTCAGTCCATTCGGACGTCGGCGATTGATCTGCCAGCAGGTGTTGTCCAGACCGATGCGGGCGATGTCTCGATCCGCACTCGCGGCCGTGCCTACACGGGTGCCGACTACGAACGCGTGGTCATCCTCACTCGCCCGGACGGTAGCAAGCTGAGGTTGGGGGAAATAGCGGTCATCCAGGATGGCTTCAACGAAAACCCGCTGGTTGCCCGCCTGAATGGCAAGCGCGCCGTCATCGTCACCGTGCAACGCGAGGGAGGGCAGAATGCCATCCACATTGCCGACTCGGTCAAGCGCTACGTCAATGAGTCGCGCGACCGCCTGCCCGACGGGGTTGCCATCGAATTCTGGAATGACCGTTCAAAGATCGTCAAGGGCCGCATCGCCCTGCTCATGCAGAACGCGCAGAGCAGCCTGATCCTCGTGCTGCTCTTTGTCGGCCTGTTCCTGCGTCTCGACACGGTCTTTTGGATGGCACTCGGCATGGTCGCCAGTTTCATGGGCGCGCTCGCGCTGATGCCGTTCTTTGATGTCACCATCAATCTTTCCTCGCTTTTTGGTTTCATTCTCGTCCTCGGCATCGTGGTTGACGACGCCATCGTCGTTTCCGAACACGTCGACACGCTGCGCCAGCGAGGTATGGGCATGATTGAGGCGGCCATCCAGGGAACCCGCGAGGTGGCCGTGCCGATCACCTTCGGTGTTTTGACCACGGTCATGGCCTTTCTGCCCATGGCCTGGGGCGCCAGCGACTACCTGCTGATGTTCAAGCCGATCGCCATTATTTTCATCCTGGTTCTGCTCATTGCCCTGGTCGAAACGAAGATCATCCTGCCCTCGCACCTGGCTCATCGCACGCCGGTGCTTGGCCGTCTGGCCGACATCCTGGATCCGGTGCACCGGTTTTCCGACCGGAGCCTGCACCGGTTGGTGGGCTGCATCTACCGCCCGGCCCTGCAATGGTGCGTCAGCCGACGCTACACGGCCATCGCTGGCTTTGTGGGCGGGTTGCTCGTGCTTTGCGCCTTTTTCTTCAGTGGCCGCATTCTCTGGATCTTTTTTCCTCGGGTGCCCAGTGAACGCATTGAGGCGCGGCTGACCATGCTGGACGGCACGCCCTTTGAGGTGACGGACGGCCACATTCAGCGGATCTACGAAATGGCCGAGCAGATGCGCCGTGATTACACCGGTCCAGACGGCCAGCCGGTGATCCGCAACATCCTAGCCGCGGTGGGTTCCACCCGCGTGACCTACGGCTCCTATGGCGGCAGCACCGGCAGTTCCCACATCGGCGAGGTGACGATTGAGACTTATGGCCCCGAGGAGCGCAGCATGAAGGTCAATACCGTCGACATGGCCGATGACTGGCGTCGACGGATTGGCAGCATCGTTGGCGCCGAGGAGTTGAGCTTTCGCGCCGAAATCATGCGTGGTGGCGATCCGATTGACATTCAGCTGACCGGCACCGATCCGGCCGAGTTGCTGGCTCTCTCGGAGGAGATCAAGACTCATCTGGCGACCTATGCCGGCGTCTTCGATGTCAGTGACTCGCTCGACAGCGGGCGCGGCGAGATTCAGTTGAGGCTCAAGCCGGAGGCCCAGCAGTTCGGGGTCACGGTCAGTGACCTCGCCCGCCAGGTACGCCAGGCCTTTTACGGCGATGAAGTGCAGCGCATCCAGCGCGGGCGCAATGAGGTCAAGGTCATGCTGCGCTACCCGCGCGATGACCGCCGCAGTCTGGCCACCCTCGATACAATGCGCGTGCGCACGGCCGCAGGGCTGGAAATTCCCTTTGCACGCGTCGCTGAAGCCCGCGTTGGCAAGAGTTTCACCAGCATCAAGCGCGTGGACCGGCGACGCGCCCTGAACATCACCGCCGACGTGAACAAATCGACCACGGATCCGGCCAAGATTCGCGACGATGCCACCGTCTTCATCCGCGACTTGATGGCATCGCACCCCCACATTCAGTGGAGCTTTCAGGGCGAGGCCCAGGCGCAGGCGGAGGGGGCGCAGGCGGGCAAATGGGCGCTCGTCTTCATCCTGCTCGGCATTTACACGATGATTGCCATACCGTTCAAGAGCTATGCCCAGCCGCTCATGGTCATGCTGGTCATTCCCTTCGGCATTGTCGGCTCGGTGCTGGGTCACCTCCTGCATGGCATGGCTGTCAGCAGCATGAGTGTCTGCGGCATGCTTGCCGTCACCGGCGTCGTGGTGAATGACAGCATCATTCTGGTCGACCGCATCAACCGGCTGCGTGCCGATGGCATGCTGCCCTTCGAAGCCGTGGTGCGCGGAGCCTGCTCGCGCTTTCGCGCCATTCTGCTCACTTCGCTCACCACTTACGTCGGTCTCATGCCCCTGATGTACGATTTCAGTGGCTTCATTGCCGCCATGCCCCCCGGCATCAGTCACCTGCTCATCCTCGTTTTTGGCGACAACAGCGCCGCACAGGCCACAAGCAACCAGTTTTTGACCCCAGTCTCCATTGCCATCGGCTATGGCTGCCTGTTCGCCACCTTCATCACCCTGTTCCTGGTGCCCGCCTGCTACCTCGCCATTGAGGATTGTTCGAAGGGGTGGCGATGGGTTTTTGACCGGCCGACCCAGGAGCCACGGGAAACTTCACACGCCTGAAGCCCGCGGTGCGTCTGAAATCCGCGGACAGCGCTTGCGCGCTCGGCGGCGTGCGGTCAATTGCCGGGCATGAGTCTTGAAGCCCTGCAGGCCGCCCGAGCTGAAACCGCCGTCGTCCTCGGCAGTGGTTTGGGCGGAGTGGTCGATGCCTTCGAAATGGAGGTGGAAGTGCCCTATGCCGAGGTGCCGGGGCTGTCGGCAGCCACCGTTCCCGGCCACGCCGGCCGCCTCGTGCTGGTGCGTGATGCGTCCGGCCGACGCCTGCTCTTCGCCCAGGGGCGGCGACACCTCTACGAGGGCCTGAGCGCCGCCGAAGTTGCCACCGGGGTGCGCGTGCTGCACGGTCTGGGGGTGCGCCGGCTTGTGCTCACCAACGCCGCCGGCTGCCTGAACCCGGCCTTCGCGGTGGGCGATCTGATGCTGATCGGTGATCATCTCAACCTGCTCGGCGATTCCCCCCTGCGTGGCGGGCCGCATTTTCATGACATGAGCGAGGTGTACGATGCCGACTGGCGCGAGGCGTTTCACGAGGCCGCCGGCCGCTTGGGCCATGCCTTGCGTGAGGGGGTTTATGCCGCCGTCCTGGGGCCGCAGTATGAAACACCGGCGGAGGTGCGCATGCTGGGGCGGTTGGGTGCCGACGCGGTGGGCATGTCGACCGTGCCCGAGGCGATTCAGGCGCGCGCGCTGGGCATGCGGGTGGCCGGAATCTCGATGCTCACCAACTGGGCTGCCGGCCTGGCACCGGGAGGGCTGCACCACGCGGAAGTGGTCGAAGCGGGTCGAGCCGCTTCCACCCGCCTGGCCGCACTGCTGCAGGCGGCCTTATGACAGGCGGTTTTTGAAGTCCGCGTAGCCGAAGCGGCGCACCACGCGCAGCTCGCCGCTGGCGGGATCATAGAGGTCGATGTCCGGGTGCGGCACGCCGTTGAAGGTGGTGGTCTTGACCATGGTGTAGTGCGCCATGTCGGTGAACACCAGTCGCTGGCCGGGTCGCAGCGGTTCGGGGAAGCTGTACTCGCCGATGACATCGCCGGCCAGGCAGGTGAGACCACCGAGGCGGTAGGCGTGGGCGAACTCGCCGGTGCGGCCCGAGCCGAGGATGTGCGGGCGGTAGGGCATCTCCAGGGTGTCCGGCATGTGGGCGCTCGCCGAGGTGTCGAGGATGGCCGTGGGCACATCGGTCGGCACCAGGTCGAGCACGGTGGCGACCAGATATCCGGTGTTGAGGGCGACGGCCTCGCCGGGTTCCAGGTAGACTTCCTTGCCCCAGCGCTCGCGGAAGTCGCGGATCAGGCGCACCAGCCGCTCGACATCGTAGTCGTTGCGGGTGATGTGATGACCGCCCCCCATGTTGACCCAGCGCACCTGCTGCAGCAGGCGTGGAAAGCGCGCCTCCACCGCCGCCAGGGTGCGTTCCAGGACGTCGGCATCCTGCTCGCAGAGGGCGTGAAAGTGCAGGCCCTCCAGACCTTCGAGGTCTTCGTTCACGAGCGCCGCGGCGCGCGTGCCGAGACGGCAGCCGGGCGAGCAGGGATCGTAGAGGCTGACCTCGACCTCGCTGTGCTCGGGGTTGACGCGCAGGCCCGGACTGGGGACGTGCAGGCCGGCGGCGCGCGCGGCGTCCAGCTGGGGGCGGAAACGGCGCCACTGAGCCGGCGAGTTGAAGCTGATGTGGTCGGCGATCGGCAGGAGTTGCGTCATTTCCGACTCCTTGAAGGCCGGTGCATAGACGTGGACCTCACGGCCAAATTCCTCGCGCGCCAGCAGCGCCTCGTGCAGGCCGCTGGCGCAGCAGCCCTGCAGGTAACGCCGCACAAGCGGGAAGGTGGCGTGCATGGCGAAGCCCTTGAGGGCCAGCAGGATTTTCGCGCCGGAGGCCTCCTGAACGCGGGCCAGCTTTTCCAGGTTTGCCTGCAGCAGGCCGAGGTCGACGACAAAGGCCGGCGTGTCGAGGCGGGCCAGGTCGAAGGCGGGCGGAGGCTGCTCGAAAACGTGGGGGGGCGTGAAGATCATGGCCCTGCCCATAGAGAGATGCGCAGGAGCCGCCAGTGAAACCTTGCGCCAGTGCGGGCTTGCGTCCGGACCGTGACCGGTGCTAAAACGCCGACATGAGAGTGATCCCCCTCCTGGTCGCCGCCTTGGCGGTTCCGCTCGCCCCGCTGTTCTCCCAGCAGGTGTCACGCCAGTGGACCGACCTCCAGGGGCGCACCGTTGAGGCGGCCTTTGCCGGTCTGGAGGGCGACAGCGTTCTGCTGCGCATGGGCAATGGCCAGACGGTGCCGTTTCCGCTCGCCCGCCTGAGCGAAGCGGATCAGGCCTTTGCGCGCACCGCAGGCGGCGGCGGGAGTGCCCCGGCGCCCGCGACCGACCCGGCCCGGCTGCCCATCGACAAGCGCAGCTGGCCGGGCACGGTGACGGTGCCAACGCGCTCGGTGGAGATCCGCGCGATCGAGGAAAATGCCGCCGCCCGCCGTTATGTCTATCAGTCAGAGGCCTTCGAATTCACCTCGCAGGCCAAGCTGGCTGGCAGTGTCATGACCGAGGTGGCGCGAACTTTTGAAGCCACTCGAGCGGTCGTCGATGCACTGCCCTGGGGCGTGGTTTGCCGGCCGCCCGACGGCCTGCCGCGCTTCCTTGCGGCGCTGTATGAGACGCGCGAGGATTATGTGGCCGCCGGCGGTCCGGAGCTGTCGGGTGGAGTCTACAACACGGCGGAAAAAACCTTCCGCATTCCCTTCGCCAGCCTGGGGCTGGAAAAGCGCGGTCAGACTTATTTCAAGAGCGATTTTTCCAGCGATACCCTGGTGCACGAGATCACCCATCAGATGATGCACGACTACCTGGCCTTCCTGCCCAAGTGGGTCATCGAGGGTACGGCCGAGTACGTCGAGATGCTGCCTTATCGCGCCGGTGTCTTTCGGGCGGATTCGCACAAGACCGCCATGAAAGAGGCGATCGACAGTTGGGCCAAGTACGGCTTTCAGCCGGTGATCGAAAATCTGGAGACACACCTGACCCTGGGGCGCGATGCCTGGGATGCCGCCAGTGCCACGGCGGAGCGCATGCGCGAGATGTACCACAAGTCGCACCTGCTGGTGTATTACTTCTGCCACTTGGACGGCGACAAGACAGGTGCTCGCTTCCTGCGCTTCATGGAGGCGGTGCACGGCGAGGTTGCCGCGATGCGTGCGTTCTTCGCCGATCCACGGGTCAAACGTCTGGAGGGCGGTCGCTTTAGCTACCCGCGCGATCTGAAGCCGCCGCCCTTCAACGATGAGGCGGCCGTCCTGCGTCACGTGGCCCTGCTGGTCGATGAGCGTTCCTACAAAAAGCTCGCAGAAGAGATCGTGGCCGCCTACCGAACGATCGGCGTGAAGGTGCAGGTGCAGTGAAGAATCGCCGCTGGAAAAGAAAATTTCCACGAGCGTCTTGCCACCTGCCAACGTATCGGCATGGTGAGTTTCAACACCCATGAGCGCCGTTTTTGACCCGATTTCGCGTTTTTACACCTCGACCATCGGCAAGAAGATTCTTGTCGCCCTGACCGGAGCCCTGCTGGCGATCTTCGTTCTCGGTCACATGATCGGCAACTTGCTCGTTTTTGCCGGTCCCGAGGCGATCAACGAATACGGCCACATGCTGCAGACCGCGTTGCACGGCGGTGGTGTCTGGATCGCCCGCCTCGGCCTGCTCGCCGCGCTGGTCATCCATGTCGTGGCCACCATTCAGTTGACGCGCGCCAATCGCGCCGCTCGCCAGGACAAGTACGGCGTGGAGGTCGCCAAGGTCTCCTCGCGTGCCTCGCGCACCATGATCTGGAGCGGTCTGACCGTGCTTGCCTTCATCATCTTCCACCTGTTGCACTTCACTGTCCGCACCGGCTTCGGCTTCGACGGACCGGCCTACAAGACCGACCTGCACGGCGAGACGGTCCACAATGTCTACAAGATGGTGATCGACGGCTTCTCCTCGGCGCCGGTCTCGGCGTTTTACATCCTCGCCATGGTCCTGCTCTGCAGCCACCTCGGCCACGGCGTCGCCAGCATCTTCCAGACCCTCGGTCTCGCCACCCACAAAACCTGGCCGCTGTTCCAAAAGCTCGGCCGCGCCTTCGCCCTGCTCATCCTGGTCGGCAACTGCTCGATCCCGATCGCCATCCTGGTCTTCGGCTACGGACGCTGAACCCCGCCCCCTCCAAGCCTCCGACCTTTTCACGCCATGCCCCTCGACTCCAAGATCCCCTCCGGCCCGATGGCCCTCAAGTGGTCCAAGCACAAGCAGGACTCGAAGCTGATCAACCCGAAGAACAAGCGCAAGTACACCGTGATCGTTGTCGGCAGCGGGCTGGCCGGTGCTTCAGCCGCCGCGACGCTCTCCGAACTCGGCTACAAGGTGAAGTGCTTCTGCTTCCAGGACAGCCCGCGACGCGCCCACTCGATCGCCGCCCAGGGCGGCATCAACGCCGCCAAGAACTACCAGAACGACGGCGACAGCGTGCACCGTCTTTTTTATGACACCGTCAAGGGCGGTGACTTCCGCGCCCGCGAGGCCAATGTTCACCGTCTTGCCGAGGAGAGCGTCAACATCATCGACCAGTGTGTCGCCCAGGGCGTTCCCTTTGCCCGCGAGTATGGCGGCGCGCTCGCCAACCGCTCCTTCGGCGGCGCCCAGGTCAGCCGCACCTTCTACGCCCGCGGCCAGACCGGCCAGCAACTCCTGCTCGGCGCCTATTCCGCCCTCAACAAGGAAATCGCCCGCGGCGGCGTCCAGATGTACACCCGCTGTGAAATGCTCGATGTGGTCGTCGTCGACGGCCACGCCAAGGGCATCATCACCCGCGACCTCGTCACCGGCAAGGTCGAGGCGCATGCCGGCGACACCGTGCTGCTCTGCACCGGCGGCTACGGCAACGTCTTTTACCTGTCGACCAATGCCATGGGGTGCAACGTCACCGCCACATGGCGCGCCCACAAGAAGGGCGCCTTTTTCGCCAACCCCTGCTACACGCAGATCCATCCAACCTGCATTCCGGTCAGCGGTGAGTACCAGAGCAAGCTGACCCTGATGTCCGAGTCGTTGCGCAACGACGGTCGCGTCTGGGTGCCGAAGCGGGCCGAGGATGCCGGCAAGCTGCCGCACCAGATTCCGGAGGAGGACCGCGACTACTACCTGGAGCGCAAGTATCCGAGCTTTGGCAACCTGGCGCCCCGCGACATCTCCTCGCGCGCGGCCAAGGAGGCCTGCGATGAGGGCCGCGGTGTCGGCCCGGGCGGCCGGGGTGTTTACCTCGACTTTGCCGAGGCCATCCAGCAGTTCGGCAAGAAAACCATCGCCGAACGCTACGGCAACCTTTTCGACATGTATGAGCGCATCACCGGCGAAAGCGCCTACGAGCGCCCGATGCGCATCTATCCGGCCGTGCACTACACGATGGGCGGCCTCTGGGTCGACTACAACCTCATGAGCAACCTGCCGGGCCTGCACGTGCTCGGTGAGGCGAACTTCTCCGATCACGGCGCCAACCGCCTTGGCGCCTCGGCGCTCATGCAGGGCCTGGCCGACGGTTATTTCGTCATTCCGACGACGGTCGCCAACTACCTGGTCACCCAGAAGCCCGGTGCGGTCACCACGGACCATCCGGAGTTCAAGAAGGCGCTTGAGGACAACAACTCGCAGATTCGCCGTCTGCTCGGCAACAAGGGACGCCGCAGCGTCGACAGCTTCCACCGCGAGCTCGGTCTGCTGGTGTGGGACAAGTGCGGCATGGCCCGCGACAAGGCCGGTCTGCAGGAGGCCCTGCGTCGCATTCCCGAGTTGCGCGAGGAGTTCTGGCAGAATGTGGTCGTGCCCGGCTCGGGCGCCGCTGCCAATCCCGAGCTCGAGAAGGCTGGTCGCGTCGCCGACTTCATGGAATTCGGTGAACTGCTCTGCCTCGACGCCCTGCACCGCGAGGAGAGCTGCGGCGGCCACTTCCGCACCGAGCACCAGTATCCCGACGGTGAGGCCAAGCGTGACGACGAAAACTTCTGCTACGCCGCCGCCTGGGAATACACCGGCGACTTTGCCAAGCCCACCCTCAACAAGGAGCACCTGACCTTCGAGGAAGTGCATCTGCAGGTGCGCAGCTACAAGTGACCCCTTTTTTCCATTGCCATGGCACTTCTCAACCTCCACCTCAAAGTCTGGCGCCAGAACGCGGGCCAGCCGGGCCATTTTCAGGACATCGACGCTCCGGAGATTCCGGACCACGCCTCCTTCCTGGAGATGATGGACATCGTCAACGAGCGCCTCATCGCCAAGGGCGAGGAGCCGGTGGCTTTCGATCACGACTGTCGCGAAGGCATTTGCGGCATGTGCTCGATGACCATCAACGGCATGCCGCACGGCCCGGAAAAGGCCACGACGACCTGCCAGCTGCACATGCGCAAGTTCCGCACCGGTGACACCATCTGGGTAGAGCCGTTCCGTGCCCGAGCCTTCCCAGTCATCAAGGATCTGATCACCGACCGCTCCGCCTTCGACCGCGTGCAGCGCGCCGGCGGCTTTGTCACGGTGCGCACCGGCTCCGCCGCCGAGGCAAACAGCATCCTCATCGGCAAGGAGGTCGCCGACGCCGCCATGGACGCCGCCGCCTGCATCGGCTGCGGCGCCTGTGTGGCTGCCTGCAAAAACGCCAGCGCCATGCTGTATGTGGCCGCCAAGGCGGGTCAGCTCAACACCCTGCCGCAGGGCCAGCCGGAGAAGACCCGCCGTACCCTTGGCATGGTCCGCCAGATGGATCTCGAGGGTTTCGGGGGCTGCACGAACCAGTACGAGTGCGAGGCCGCTTGCCCGAAGGAAATCAGCGTGCGCTGGATCACCAAACTCAACCGCGACTACGCGGTCGCCACCCTCAAGGACGCCTTCGGCAACGGCCAGGACCGCGGCGACGGCGGCGAGTAACCGCAGGATCTTCATGCCGCGGTCGCTGCGCAGTTCTCTGGTGGCGGCCGTGCTGCTGCTTGTCGTCACGACCGCCCTGCTTGTCGGCTCGGACGCTTGGGTTCGAGCTCTCGGCGGTGCCCACAGCCACGCGCGTCTGCAGGACGTGCCGCAGGCCAGGGTTGCCGTGGTGCTCGGCTGCGCGGAACGCCTCGCCGACGGCCGGCTCAACCGTTTTTTTCGCCACCGCATCGAGGCGGCGGCGGAGCTCTACCGGCAGGGCAGGGTGCAGGCGCTCATTGTCAGCGGCGACAACAGTCGCAGGGATTACGACGAACCCGGGGCGATGCGCGAGTCTCTGGTCTCCGCGGGGGTGCCGCACGACCGCATCTGGTGCGATTACGCGGGACTGCGCACCCTTGATTCCGTCCTCCGCGCCCAGCGGATCTTCGGGCAGGACGAATTCATTGTCGTCTCCCAGCGCTTCCACAACGAGCGTGCGGTGTTTCTCGGTCGCCGACTCGGTCTGAAGGTTCACGGCTTCAATGCCGCCGACGTGCCGGTGGCCGTGGCGCCCAGCACCTACCTGCGCGAGGTGTTGGCACGGGTGAAGGCGGTGCTCGACGTGTGCGTGCTGGACACGCAACCGCGCCACGGCGGACCGCCGGTGGAGATTCGTCTCTGAGACTCAGGGGGGATCGCCCTGCACAACGCGTGTTTGCGCCAGGTAATCGTGGATGCAGCGTCGTTCCTTGCCGAAGATGCAGAGTACGTCGATCAGGCTGTAGACGGGAATGGGGCCGAACAGGGGGATGCTGCCAATCAGGCCGTTGATGAAGCTGCGCAGCCAGAAGACGCGAAACAAGCCGGGGTGATGATCGCCCTCGAGCGCCACGATGCGGATGCGCTGCAGTTTTTTGCCGATCGTCTGCCCGCGGGTGGCGAGCAGGTAGAGGTTGCAGCCAGCCAGGGCCAGCATCAGAACGAGGCCGATGGCGACCTGCAGGTCGGAGCCACCCTGGCCATTTTCGTCCGGCAAACCGGACTGGGTGAGAAAGAAGATGGCGGCCAGTGGCACGCCGTCGATCAGTGCGGCGATGAGGCGCTGGTTGAGTGTGGCCAAGGCGGCGGCGGGCGGCGGCTGGGGGGCTTCGGCGACGGCTTCGACCGGCTCGGCAAAGATCTCACCAAGGGGGCGCCACGCGTCCATGCCCTCGGTCCAGCACAGGTCGTCGGGTGAGAGCTCACCGTTGGCGAGACGGCGGCGGATTTCGTAATCGCTGCAGGTGCCGGTCTGCTGGTTGTTGCGCGCGAGGTGATAAGTCATGGGCAGTTGCCGGATCAGGAGCGCAGGCTGGCGGCGCAGTCCTCGGCCTCGGCGGCGAGGCGCACATCGGATGGCGTCAGGCCGTCGGCACTGTGGGTGCTGAGTTGCACGGTCACCTTGCGCCAGCCGATGAGCAGGTCGGGGTGATGACTGAGTGTCTCGGCCCGTTCCGCCAGACGGTTGACGAACTGGATGCCCGCCATGTAGGAGGCGAAGGAGTAGGTCTTGACCAACTCTCCGTCCTCGATTTCCCAACCGGGCAGGGAGGCCAGGGCGGCGGCAATCTCCGTTTCGGACAGCAACTCGGACATGCGGCCATCATGCCATCCGGTCGGCAAATGACAAGTCCCTGAATCCGTGTTCTTCGGCGAGGCGCAGGCAGTTGGCCACCGGACGCAGCCCGCCGGAGGGGGTGGGATCGGTCAGGCTGGCGGCGGCGGTGCAAACGGCAAGCCGCAGGCAGGCGGCGGTGTCAAACCCCTCATGCACCCCGTGCAGGTAGCCGGCTGCAAAGGCATCGCCCGCCCCGGTGGCACCGGTGATGAAGCCCGCAGGCAGGTTCAGTGATGGCTGAATCGCTGCCGTGCCAGCACGATCGACCGCCACGGCACCCGCCTCGAAGTGGATCACCACGCGCTGGCCGACGCCGCGGTCGAGCAGGGCGAGGGCGGCTGCTTTCACGGCTTCGATATCCACCGGCACGGTCTTCAGTTGCAGGCCGGCGACCTTGCCAGCCTCGACCTCGTTGATGACCAGGTGATCGGTGTGCGGCAGGGCGGCCTCGGCGATGGCGCGGAAGGCCGGATTCTCCGTGCTGACAATATCGACTGCGGTGACCAGGCCGGCCCGGCGGGCGGCCGCAAGCACGCGGGCTGCGGGTGTGCTGCCGTCAGGCAGCAGGCGGTCCATTTCATCCAGCAGCATGAGATAGCCGAGGTGGAAGAGTCTGGCCGTCGTGCCTGTGAAGTCGAAATCGGCCTCGCCAAGCAGGGCATTGGCACCGCGCTGGTGGAAAAAAGTGCGCCGACCGGTGCTGGCGACGGTCATGGCGTCGGTGTACGAGGTGGGTGCCCGATCGGTCTGGCGCAGTTGCGTGGTGCCGATGCCGGCCGCGCGGCAGTCGCGCAGGATCCAGTCGCCATTGGCATCGGCTCCGACGAGGCCGGCAGCCTCCAGCGGGTAGCCGACGCGCATGGCAGCGAGGTCCTTGAGCACGTTGTAGGGACCACCGCCGTTGCTTGAGGTTTCAGCGCGGATGTCGGCAAGCATGTCCTGTTCCGGCCAAGCGTTGATGAGCTTGACGTGATCGATGATGAAATTGCCTCCTGCGAGGATGCCTTGGCGCTGGGACATGGTTGGGGTAGGGGTCGCCGCACGAAGCATCAGGCAGGTCCGTCGGCAAGCGGAGAAGACGGCCTCACTCGGCCGGTTCCATCGTCGCTTTCATTGGCCCCGTGCTTTCCTTCATGCGCGGGTCGGCTCCGTAGGTGTGGATTTGCTCGACACGCAGTTCGGCAAGCTCCTTGTGGCAGGTGGCGACGATGACGCGGCCGCGCGAGTCGACCTCAAGGGCGATGCGCAAGCCGCGGCGTTCGTCATAGCCAAAGATCTGCATCATCATCTCCACCACGTACTCGTAGGTGTGCGTGTCGTCGTCATGCAGGATGACATGGTAGGGCGGTTCGATCTCGGGCAGCGGCCGCGGCTGGGCCGGGCGCACGCGCGGCTGCGCCGGACGGGCCGGCGCCTCCGTGCCGTTCCATGCAACTGAGGCGAACAGGGATGCCACGTCCCAACATGCACCCGCTGCGGCGGCTCTCAACCGGCACTGCAAAAAGAATGAGGCGGAACCCGTGAAGGTTCCGCCTCGCTGCAGGCAATGTTGGGATCAGGCCGGGTCCTTTTTCGGCGCCTCGTCTTCCAGCGGAGGACGAGGGCGACCTTCGCCCTCGGGCGGCTGCGGGCGACCTTCACCTTCCGGCGGGCGGCGGAAGCCGCCGCGGTCAGAGCCGCCTTCCGGCGGGCGACGGACACCGCCCTCGCGGCTGCCTTCACCACCGGGGCGACGCATGCCCTCGCCACCCGGCATGCCGGGCGGGCCTCCAGGTCCGCCGCGCATGGCGTTGCGCAGGCGATCCATGCCGGCGCGCATCTCGTCCTTGGTCACCTTGCCATCGCCGTTCTCATCGAGGCGGCCAAAGCGCTGTTCGACCTCCTGTCGGGCGAACTCATGGTACTCCTCCTTGTCGACTGCTCCGTCGCTGTTTTTGTCCATGCGGGCATAGATCTCGTCGGGGTTGGGGCCGGGGCCACCGGGAGGTGGGCCGCCCGGGCGATCCCCCTCCGGCCGCGGACCTGCAGGGCGGTCGCCATCGGGACGCGGGCCGCCCGGGCGATCCCCTTCCGGCCGCGGACCTGCAGGGCGGTCGCCATCGGGACGGGGCATGCCTTCAGGGCTTTCGCCCGGTGGACGACGGAAGCCGCCGGAGCCTTCGGGGCGCCCGGGGCCGTCAGGCGGACCGCCGGCACCGCGACGCATGCGATCGCCGATGCTCGCCATTTCGGTGCTGTCGAGGAAGCCATCGCCATTGGCGTCGACTCGCTGGAAGCGTTCGTCGCTTTCGTCCCGCTGGGACATCTCCTTGAACTCGGCCTTGCTGATTTTGCCATCGCCGTCCTTGTCGGCGCGTTTGAGGAATTCGGCCAGACGACCGCCGCCCGGTTGCTGGGCGGTGAGGGGGAGGGCGCCGGCGGCCATCAGGCCGAGGGTGCACACAAGGGTTGTTTTCAGTTTCATGGTGATTTGGATTTGCGCTTCGGTCACGCATCGCCTCTAACACGGGTTCCAGTCGGCAGTTGCGCGCGCGGCTGAAAAAGATGCTGCAGGCCATGCCCTTTTCGATTGAGGCGACGCCGTTCCGGCGGAGATTGCAGAGTCGCAACCGCATGCCCTCCAACGCTTCCATTTTCCTGGCTCTGCGCTACCTGCGACCCAAGCGCTCGCTGGTGTCGATCATCACCCTCATCTCCGTACTTGGGGTCATGCTCGGGGTCGGAGTGCTGGTGGTGGTGATGTCGGTCTTCCAAGGCTGGCAGGTCGAATTCAAGAAGCTTCTGCTTGGCTTCGAACCGCACGTGCTGCTGCTCCAGGAGCCGCGCCCGCCCGAGCCGCCACCCGAAGGTCTGCCGCCACGTTCCAACTGGCGCGATTTGCTCAAGGCGTTGCAGAACACGCCCGGTGTTGTCTCCGCGGCTCCCTTGGCCGAGGGGATTGCCGTCGTGCGGCATGGGGATTCCGATCCCGAGGGGGCTGAATTTTTTGGTCTGCAAGCCGAGGCGGACAATGCTCTGGTCTCGAAACTTTCCCGCCATCTTGTGGCAGGCCGCTTTGACTTCGGCGGCGATCACATTGTGTTGACCGACCGCATCGCCCGCCAACTCGGGGTCAAGATGGGGGATGCCGTGAATGTACTCGCCTCCGAGACCGTGCGCCAGATGATCGCAGATCTGCGAGCCGCGGAGTCGGAGGGGGATCCTGAAAAGGCGGCGGCTGCCCGTGCGGAGATCGTTGTGCTGCCGCGCGAACTCACCGTCACCGGCATCGTGCGTGCCGACACGTCGGGCGAGCGCTGCTATGTGCCGCTCGATGTCGCCCAGGATTTGTTTGGCCTTGAGGGCGACGTTTCCGGCATCAGTCTTGAGCTCACTGATCCGCAACTCGCGGATGCGTTTGCTTCGGCGCTCTTCGCCGGTGATGTGCTTCCGCATGACTGGAGCCTGCGCACCTGGAGTTCCAGCCGAGGTGCCATGCTGCAGTCGGTCGAAAACCAGCAGTCGCTCATGTGGTTCCTGCTCGTCTTCATCATGCTTGTTGCGGCCATCTGTGTGATGAACACCACCATCACGGTCACCGTGCAGAAGCGTCGGGAGATCGGCATCCTCACCGCCCTCGGCGGCCGCGCCTGGCAGATCATCGGCATCTTTCTGGCCAAGGCGGGGGTGGTGGCCCTGCTCGGCATCCTGCTTGGCCTGGCCGGCGGCGGCCTGGTGCTGCGGTATCGCAACGACCTGCGCGACTTCATCGCCGAACGCACTGGTCGCGACATCTTCCCGCAGGACATCTACTTCCTCAGCGGCATCCCCGCCCAGATCCAGGCGGCCGACATTGCCTCGATCTGTGCCCTCGCCATCCTGCTCTGCCTGCTCGCCGCCCTTGTGCCCGCCTGGTTCGCCGCCCGCGTCGATCCGGCGGTCGCCCTGCGCGATGCCGGCTGACAGCTTTGCTGCCCCACTGCGTTCTCCCCTGCCATGATCCGCACCCTGCTCCTGCTCACCCCGCTTTTGTTGACCTCCTGCGGCGAGAAGCCGGCACTGCCTGAACCAGAAGCTGCTCCGACCGCCAAGCTTTCGTCGGCTGCCACGCCTGCGGCGAAGACACCCGAGGCTCCTGCCAAAGCTGCGGAACCCGCGCCGGCCGCCGCGCCCAAGAAGGTCTGGTGGACCGCCGAGATGCTGCACACAGAGATCAAGTACCACAACCCGAACTACGCGGGCACGGGCGAGTTCGCCATCGAGCAGGGCGAGGTGCTGGCGCTCAACCTGCGCGAGGCGCAGGTGACGCACCTGGTCTTTCTCGAACGTCTGTCGCCGCTCGCCCTCGACCTCAGTGGCACCCCCATCCGCGATATCCGCCCGCTCAAGGGCCTGAAGCTGCAGGAGCTCTACTTGGAGGACAGCCCGGTCACCGACCTGTCGCCCCTGCGCGGCATGCCGCTGCAGAAGCTCTACCTGAGCCGTACGCCGGTGAGCGACCTGAGCGCGCTCGAGGGCATGCCGCTCATCGAGTTCAACGCTGTCGACACCCGTGTCAGCGATCTGACGCCGCTGGCGCAGTCGCCGATCCAGATGCTCTGGCTCACCGGCACGCCGGTCGAGAACCTCGCTCCCCTGGCGAAACTGCCGCTGGTCTCGCTCACCCTGCACCGCACGCGCGTGCGCAGCCTGGCGCCGCTGGCGGGCACCCAGTTGCAGCGCCTGCACATCGGCGAATCGCCGGTCGAAGATCTGTCGCCGCTCAAGGGCCTGCCGCTGACCCGGCTGGTTTTCTCGCCCGCAACGGTCAAGGCCGGGCTCGATGTGGCCAAGGCCCTGCCGCTGCAGGAGGTCGGCACGCGCTTTGATGAGGAGGGTCGCGACCTGCTGCCGCCGGCCGCCTTCTGGCCGCAGCTGGAGGCTTCGAAGTAACGACCGGGCCGCGCCCGCTTTGACAAGCCGGCCCGCTTCGGGCATGAACAGCCGCACATGCCCGAGCCGCTGCCCATTTTCGAAATCCGCGACGCCGTGGTCAGCGCCCTGCGCGACCCCGCGGTGGCCAACCTGCTGATCAAGGCGCCGACGGGGTCGGGTAAGTCGACCCAGGTGCCGCAGTTCGTACTCGATTCCGGCTGGCTCAAGGACGGCCAGCGCTGTGTGGTGCTGCAACCACGCCGCATCGCCGCCCGACTGCTCGCCCAGCGCGTTGCCCAGGAACGCGGCGCGCGCCTCGGTGGCGAGGTCGGCTACCAGGTGCGCTTCGACAACGTCACCAGCCGCGACACCCGCCTCAGCTACGTTACCGAGGGCGTCATGCTGCGCCAGTTGATGGAGGATCCCGAGCTGCGCGGCGTGGGCTGCATCGTCATCGACGAATTCCATGAACGCCATCTCGACGGCGATCTTGTACTTGCCTTCGCCCGGGCCCTGCAGCGCGGACGTCGCCCGGACCTGAAAATCCTGGTCATGTCGGCCACCCTGGTGCCAGGGCCGCTGGCCGATTTCATGCAGCCCTGCCGCCTGCTCGAGTCGGAGGGCCGCACCTACCCGGTTGCCATCAGCTACCAGCCGCCGCTCAAGCTCAAGACCGGCCAGCCCGAGCCGCTCTGGGATCAGGCGGCACGCGCTTGCGAGGCGCTGGTGCAGTCACCGGGCTTCGAGGGCGACATTCTGGTCTTCATGCCCGGCTCCTACGAGATCCGCAAGACGATGACCGCGCTGTCGGGCCGCGCCTTTGCCCGCGGCCGGCGCATCCTGCCGCTGCACGGTGAGCTCTCGCCGCAGGATCAGGATGCGGCGGTGGCGCCCGGCGGTGCCCCGAAGATCCTCGTCAGCACCAACGTGGCCGAAACCTCGCTCACCATCGAGGGCATTCGCGCGGTGGTCGACGGCGGCCTGGCGCGGGTCGCCAGCTACGATCCTCGCCGGGGCATCAACACCCTCACCGTGCAGAAAATCAGCCGCGCCTCGGCCGAGCAGCGGGCTGGTCGCGCCGGCCGCCTCGGTCCCGGTCTGGCGGTGCGCCTGTGGCCGGAGCGGGAGCACCTGCATCGGGCCGAAAGCGAGACCCCGGAAATCCATCGGCTCGATCTGGGCGAGGCCCTGCTGGCCCTGCACGTGCTGGGGCTTGGCGAGCGCTTTGCCTGGTTTGAGCCGCCGGCACCCGCCGCCTTGGAACGGGCGCAGCACCTGCTGCACGACCTTGGCGCCGTCGATGCGGAGGGCGTCACCGACACCGGCCGGCGCATGAGCCGGTTCCCCCTGCATCCGCGTTTTGCGCGCATGCTGCTCGCCGCCGGCGCCAACGGCTGCGTGCGCGAGGCCGCCCTCTGTGCGGCGGCGGCGCAGGGCAAGGATCTGCTGCTGGCCGGTCGCAACGAGGCCTCGCACAAGAACGACGACCTTTGGGAGCCGGGCGATCTCAGCGAGTTCCAGGCTTTGCTGCGCGCCTTTGCCCGAGCCGAGGCGTTGAACTTTGACCCGAACGCCTGTGCGCCGCTGCGCATCCACGCCCAGGCAGCGCGCGAGGCGGCGCGCAGTGCCGAGCAGTTCCTGCGCCTCGCCAAGCGTGCCGGTTTGGAGGTGAGCGACGAGGTGGCCCCGCCCGAGGCGCTGGCGCGCACCCTGCTCGCCGCCTTCAGCGATCATCTGGGCATCGAGACCAGTCCGGGCAGCCGCATCTACCGGCTCGCCGGCGGTTACACGGGGCACCTCGACAAGGACGCGCACATCAAGCCGCCGCGGTTGCTGGTGGCTGCCGAGATCACCGAGGTGCAGGGGCGCGCCCTGACGGTGCGCCTCAACCACGTGACCCGCGTCGAGGAGGAATGGCTGCAGGTGCTGTTTCCGGCCGACCTGACCACCGCCCATCGCGCCACCTACGACAGCGTCAATCGCCGGGTCATGAACCTGGAGGAACGGCGTTTCCGCTCGCTCGTGCTGAGCAGCCGCGAGAAGGGCGAGCCCGATGCCGCCACGGCCGCCAGCCTGCTGGCCGACGAGGTGCAGGCCGGGCGACTGACCCTGGTCCACTGGAACGACAAGGTCGAGCAGTGGATCACCCGGGTGAACTGCCTGGCCAAGTGGATGCCCGACCTGGAGATCCCGGCCATCGGCGAGGAGGATCGCCGGCTCATCCTGGAACAGGTCTGCCATGGCTGCATCGCCTACCGTCAGCTCAAGGATCGCGACATCTTTCCGGCCTTGCACCAGTGGCTCAGCCATGCCCAGCGCGACCTGCTCGAGCGCTATGCGCCCGAGCGCCTGGCCCTGAAGAACGGCCGCAGCGCCCGCATCGTCTACGACGCCCAGCAGCCGCCCAGCGTCAGTGTTGTGCTGCAGCAGCTCTACGACGTCCATGAGAACCCGAAAGTGGCCGGCGGGCGGGTGACGGTGACGATCCACCTGCTGTCGCCCGCGCAGCGGCCAATCCAGACCACGGGCGACATCGGTCGCTTCTGGAAGGAGGGTTATCCGGCGGTGAAAGCGCAGTTGCGCGGCCGCTACCCGAAGCACGAATGGCGCTGAGACCGTCTGGGGATTTTCGCCCGGTGGTCTTGACCCGGAGGCGCAGCCCATTATCGTCGCCACCCCATATTTCCCCCATGAGCACTCCGACCACCCATGAATTCCAGGCCGAAGTGAGGCAGGTCCTGGACATCGTCATCCACTCGCTCTACACCGACCGCGAGATTTTTGTCCGCGAGCTGGTGTCGAACGCCGCCGACGCGCTGGAAAAGATGCGCCTCACCCAGCTCACCGAGAAGGAGGTCTTTGGCGCCGAACTGCCGCTGGAGATCCGCATCACGACCGATGAGGCCGCCGGCACGATCACCCTTGCCGACCACGGCATCGGCATGACCCGCGCCGAGCTCGTGGAAAACCTGGGCACCATCGCCCACTCCGGCTCCAAGGCCTTTGCCGCCGCGCTGAAGAACGCCGGCAAGGGCGGCGACGCCAGCCTGATCGGCCAGTTCGGCGTCGGCTTTTACAGCGCCTTCATGGTCGCCGAGGAGGTCAAGGTTTACACCCACTCCTGGCGTGGCGACGCCGAGCACCTGGTCTGGTCCAGCACTGGCGTCGGCACCTACACGATCGACGAGGCCCCCGACCAGCAGCGCGGCTGCCGCATTGTCATCAAGCTCAAGGAGGACGCCAAGGAATTCGCCCAGGCGCACCGCATCCGCGCCATCCTCGGCAAGTACTCAAACTTCGTGGGTTTCCCGATCCACCTCGATGGCGAGCGCGTCAACACGGTCGAGGCCATCTGGCTGAAGAACAAGGACGAGGTCACCGAGGAGCAGTACGAGGAGTTCTACAAGTTTGCCGCGCACGCCTTCGACAAGCCCTCGTACCGCCTGCATTTCCAGGCCGACGCGCCGCTGGTCATCAACGCCCTGCTGTTCCTGCCCGAGCAGAACATGGAGCTCTTTGGCATGGGCCAGATGGAACCGGGCGTCGGTCTGTACTGCAAGAAGGTGCTGATCGATCCGCACCCGAAGAAGCTGCTGCCCGACTGGCTGCGCTTTGTGCGCGGGGTCATCGACAGCGAGGACCTGCCGCTCAACATCTCGCGCGAATCGATGCAGGACAGCGCCCTGGTGCGCAAGCTGGGCGAGGTGGTCACCAAGCGCCTGCTGAAGTTCCTCGACAAGGCGGCGCAGGACGACGCGAAAAAGTACCAGGACTTCCACGCCAAGTTCAGCCGCTTCTTCAAGGAGGGCGTCGCCACCGACTTTGCCAATCGCGAGGCCATCGCCAGGCTGCTGCGCTTTGAATCGAGCCTGACCGGCAGCGGCGAGGTGATCGGCCTGGCCGATTACGTCGCGCGCATGAAGGAGGACCAGAAGGCGATTTATTACCAGGTGGCGCCGAGCCGGGCGACCATCGAGACTGGTCCCTACATCGACGCCTTCAAGAAGAAGGGTTACGAGGTGCTCTATCTCTACGAGACCATTGACGAATACGTCGCCACCAGCCTGCGCGAGTTCGACGGCAAGCCGCTGCAGGCGGTCAATTCCCCCGACGTCGATCTCGGTGAGCTCGACAGCGAGGGCGAATCCCTGGATGCTGACAGCGCGGGTCGCCTCTGCGGCTGGCTCAAGGAAACACTCGCCGACGGTGTCGAGGAGGTGCGAACCGGCAAGCGCTTGGTGGGCAGTCCGGCCCTGGCGATCACGCCCGAGGGCGAATTGACGCCGCAGATGCGCCAGATGATGCGCGCGCTCAAGCCCGACGAGGTCACGGCGCCCAAGGTCATCCTCGAAATCAATCCGCGCCACGAACTCATCCGCAAGCTGGCCGGGCTGAGCGAGAGTGACGCCGAAACGGCGCAGCTGGTCGGCGCCCAGGTGCTTGACAACGCCCTGCTTTCCGCCGGCCTGCTCGATGACCCGCAGCGCATTGTCGCGCGCACGGAGCAGATCATGGCGCGCCTGCTCGGACGCTGAGTTCGTCGGTCTTTCAAGCCGCGCATTCCTCGGGGTGCGCGGCTTTTTGCTGGTCGGATGACGGCACAAAAAAGGCGGGCGGACCCGAGGGGCCGCCCGCCGTGGAAAGGGGGATTACTCGGCGGAGTTTTCTTCGACGTAGCGGATGACGTCGCCAACGGACTGGAGCTTTTCAGCTTCCTCGTCCGGAACGTCGATGCCGAACTCCTCTTCAAAGGCCATGACGAGTTCCACGGTGTCAAGAGAGTCGGCGCCCAGATCCTCGATGAACTTGGCTTCGGGGGTCACCTGCTCCGGGTTCACGCCGAGCTGTTCGACGATGATGTCTTTGACTTTTTCTTGAATGTTGTCTGCCATAATGGGGATGAGGATGTGGGCGGAGAGGTAGCGGCTGGTTTCTGTTTGGCAAGGGCGAATTCGCTCTTTTTTCAAGGTGACACCCGCGCTGTTACGCGTCGTCGGCTGGCGGCTTTTCTTCCGAGGCCTCCGGTTCGGGGGCTTTCTCGATGAGTTCACCCCGAAAGTTGGCCAGCAGGCGCTCCAGCACACGAGCGGCGCCGGCGAATTTGAGGTCATCGATCACCGCGCGTTTTTCCCGGCCATCGGCCGTGCGATGCCAGGCGTGGGCGAGCCCCTTTTGGTCCCAGGGGCGCTTGTCGACCTTGAAGACATCGGCAAAGGCGATGCGCTCGCCCTCGGGTGTGATCCAGTGGTCGGCTCCGGCGCGCAGGACCTTGCCGCGGTTGGCCAGCAGCAGGCCGGCGACGGCCAGCGCCGCGACCAGGGTGCCGCCCCCCCACCAGAACTGCTCGGCAATCTCACGCTCGGTGTAGCGGTGCGGCTTTTCCGGCCAGCCCTTGGCGGCGGCGTAACTGACCCAGCGTGGGGCCTCGCCATTTTTACCAACCGGCCAGCCCTTGGCCTGGGCTTCCACTGTCCAGGCCTCGAGTCGGCCGGCGGTCTTGGCCTCGTCGTAAGCCTTCAGCAGTTCCTGTTCGAACCAGTCCTTCTGGTCGGCCACCGCGTTGGCCGCCGGGTAGCCATAGCGACCGTCGTAAAGAAAGTACAGCCCCATGAGCAGCAGCATGGTGGTGAGGATGCCCATGCGGCGGTAGTACCAGGCCGTGACGCGGCACTCAATGGGTTCGGCGGACGGGGCGGGGGAATCCATAAGGCAACTCAAGGCCGCGGCTGGGGGTGCGCAACCGGATTCCAAAATCGACCGCTTTTTCTCCATGCATCCTTTTCAACGCTCTTTATGGGAAAAGGGTCGTATCTGATCCGAACCCCTTTCTTCACTCCCATGACCATGCTCATCCTCTTCATCGTTACCATGGCCCTCTCCGGTCTGGCCTCGCTCAAGGTGCGCAGCGCCTACAATCGCTATTCCAAAGTACCAGCCTCCTCCGGACTCACCGGTGCCGAGGTCGCCCAGCGGATCCTTGACTTGAACAACCTGCGCGACGTGACCATTCACGCCACCCAGGGGCACCTGACCGATCACTACGATCCTGCGCACCGTCGCCTGGTGCTTTCCGAAGAAAACTACTACGGCACCTCGGTGGCCGCCCTCGGAGTGGCCGCCCACGAAGCCGGCCATGCCCTTCAGCACCAGCAGCTCTATGCGCCGCTGCAGTGGCGCATGGCGGCGGTGGGCATCACCGGCATCGCCAGCCAGATCGTCATGTGGGTGCCCATCATCGGCATGTTCGGCGGGTTCATCCCCTACAAAATGGCCATCACGGTCATGGCGGTCGCCATGGGCATCCTCATGCTCTTCCAGCTTGTCACACTGCCGGTGGAATTCGACGCCACGGCTCGTGCCAAAAAAATCCTCGCCGGCACCGGTGCGGTCGCCCCGGGTGCGGAGTTCCAGGCGATGAGCAAGGTGCTTGATGCCGCTGCGCTCACCTACGTGGCCGCCTTTGTCAGCAGCCTGGCCTACTTCCTCTACTACGTGCTGCGCATGACCGCCGGCAGCCGCGAGGAATAAGGAACAGGTCCTGTCCGCCAAGCTCCGCCCGTGGACAAAAGCTGTTCGCGGGCCGTTGTTGGGCGGGGTGGCTGGCAGCCACCATTTGTGTGCACCGGCTTTGCGACTATCTTGCGGCATGCTCCGCCTCGTCCCGCTGCTTCTCTGCCTCGGTTGCCTGACGCCTCTGGCCGGCCAAGAACAAGCCGTCGACGGTGCCGCCCAGCTCGCCGAGGCCCAGAAACGACTGAAGAAGCTGGGGCCGGCCGAGTACGAACTCGACGGCATCCGCATCAACGCCGCCAGTCGCGAGCTGCGCCTGCCGGCGCGGGTGGAATTGCGCCAGGCGCCAATCGAGTACCTGCTGGTGCACGAAACCGGCAAAACCCACGAGACCGTGCTGACCACCGCGGTCAGTCCGACCGCGATTCAGGTGGCCCTGCTGCTGGCCAACCATCAGGCGGCGACCGAGGGCCTGCTGGCCAAGGTGCCGGAGGCGGAGCGACCGAAGATCTGGAAAGAGGAGCCACCCGCGACCCCCGGCGGCAATCAGGTGTTGATCGATGTCGAATGGCAGGAGCAGGGCCAGACCCGGCACGCGCGTCTGGCAGACTGGGTGCAGAATGCCGACACCCGTCAGCCGCCGCCCGACCTGCAGCATTGGATCTTCAACGGCTCCTACATCGACGAACGCGGCTTCATCGCCCAGCACGAGGGCAGCATTGTCGCCGTCTGGCTCGACCGAGGCGCGATCTTCAACTCACCGGCCGAGGGCAACTGGGATGACCAGCGCTGGATTTCCCTGCCGAAGAACATTCCCGCCGAAGGCACCGAGGTGACCGTCGTCATCCGGCCGGCAAAACCCGCCGCCGCCCCCTCCGGCAACTGAAGCCGATTCCCACCGATTCCACCCCAACCGCCACCGCCATGAAACCGTCGCTCCTTCTCGCCGCCGCCCTGGCCTTGCCCCAGCTTGTCCAGGCTCAAGCTGCCACCCAGCCGGCGCGCCACGAGTCGCTCAAGCAGGAGATCCGCCTTGCCTACGACCGCGGACTCGCCTTCCTCCGGTCGCAGCAGAACGCCGCCACCGGTCAGTGGGGCGATGCCGAACCGGTGGCCTTCACCGGCTTGGCCGCCGCCAGTTTCCTGCTCCATCCCGAGCGCCAGCCCGGCGCTGCGGCGCCGGCCGAGGCGGAGAAGGGGATCGCCTTCCTGCTCAAGCATGTCCAGCCCGATGGCGGCATCTACGTCAAGGCACGCGCCAACTACAACACCTCGCTTGCCCTGATGGCCCTGCTGCTGCATCCGAAGCTCGAGAACGAGCAGGTCATGCTCGCCGCGCGCCGATTCATCATCGGCCAGCAGAACGACTTCGATGAGCCGGGCAAGACCGACAACCCCTTCGACGGCGGGGTCGGCTACGGCACGCCCAAGCCAGGCATCCCGGCGCATGCCGACCTTTCCAACACGCACTTTGCCCTTGAGGCGCTCTACTACGCCGAGTCGCTGCTGGCCGACAAGGGCGATGCCGGCAAGAACGAGCCGCAGCTCAACTACGCGGCCGCCATCCAATTCATCCAGAACTGCCAGAACCGACCGGAAACCAACAAGGCCGGCTGGGTGAGCACCGATGCCAAGGATCGCGGCGGTTTTATCTACAGCCCCGGCGAGACGCGCGGCGGCGAGACCCAGACGCCGGATGGTCGCACTGCCCTGCGCAGCTACGGCAGCATCAGCTACGCCGGCCTGCTCAGCTTCATCTATGCCGGCCTCGACAAGGCCGATCCGCGGGTGCAGGCGGTGCTCGACTGGCTGAGCGAAAATTACACCCTCGACGAGAATCCCGGCCTCGGCGCCGAAGGCCTGTTCTACTACTACCACACCATGGCCAAGGGCCTGGCCATTGCCGGGATCGATTTTCTCAAGACCAAGGACGGCCGGGTCATCGACTGGCGCGCCGATCTCGCGGCCAAGCTGCTCAACCTGCAGCGCGAGGATGGTTCCTGGGCGAATGATACGGGACGCTGGATGGAGAGCGACCGTGTGCTGACGACCAGTTACATGCTGCTCGCCCTGGCGCGCATCCACGGCAGCCTGTGAGACACTTGCAAGCAGGCCGCCTTTGAGCGAACAAGGGCGCCCCATGCTGCAGATCTCCCAGCTCTCGTTGCCGGTCGACCACAGCGACGCCCAGTTGCGCACCGCCGCGTGCGCCCGTCTCGGCGTCGCCGAGGCCGCCGTGCGCCGCCTCGAGGTGAAGCAGCGCGCCATCGATGCCCGCCGCGGCCACGTCGCCTTCAGCTACACGCTGACCGTCGGACTCGACGAGGAGATGGCCGTACTGAAGCGCTTGAAACCCGGCTGCCCAGTGGGGCCGGCTGCCGACGAGACCTACCGCGAGCTCGCTGGATTGCCGACCGCCCGGCATGACGCAAGGCAGCGTCCGGTCATCGTTGGCACCGGCCCCTGCGGCCTGTTTTGCGGCCTGCTGCTCGCCCGTGCCGGCCTCAAGCCGGTGCTGCTGGAGCGCGGCAAGAGTGCCGGCGATCGCGCGCGCGACGTCACCGGCTTCTGGCGCCGCGGCTGGGATTTCAATCCCGAGTCCAACGTGCAGTTCGGTGAGGGCGGTGCCGGCACCTTTTCCGACGGCAAGCTCTACACGCAGATCCGCGACCGCGAGCACCGCATCCCCTGGCTGCTGCGCGAGATGGTGGCGGCCGGCGCGCCCGAGGACATCCTGATCAAGGCCCGCCCGCACATTGGCACCGACCGCCTGATCCGCGTCGTCCGCCATGTGCGCGAGGAAATCATCGCCCTCGGCGGCGAGGTGCGCTTCAGTGCCCGCGTCGCCGATCTGGTGGTCGAAAACGGTGCCGCCCGTGCGGTCGTGCTGGCCGATGGTTCGGTGCTCGAAGGCGCCCCCGTCATCTTTGCGGTCGGCCACAGCAGCCGCGACACCTTCGCCATGCTGCACCGCCACGGCCTGCCCATGGAGCCAAAGCCGTTTTCGGTTGGCGTGCGCATCGAGCACCCGCAGGCGCACATCGACCGCCTGCTGTATGGTCGCTGGGCCGGCGACAAGCGCCTGGGCTCGGCGCCCTACAAGTTCGTCGCCCACACCGGCACCGGTCGCAGCGCTTACAGCTTCTGCATGTGTCCCGGCGGACTCGTCGTCGCCGCCACCTCGGAAGCGGGCATGGTGGTCACCAACGGCATGAGCAGCTATGCCCGCGCGGAGGCGAATGCCAACAGTGGCTTCATGGTCGAGGTCGGACCCGACGACTACGGTGCGGCGCATCCGCTCGCCGGGGTGGAGTTTCAGCGCGACATCGAACGCGCCGCCTTCCGGCTCGGCGGTGGCGACTACCGTGCGCCGGCCCAGGTGCTGGGCGACTTCCTGGCCGGGCGCGCCTCCACCTCGGGCGGCTCGGTGCTGCCGTCTTATGAGCCCGGGGTGGTTTGGACCGACCTGCGCGAATGCCTGCCCGGACCGGTGATTGAGACCCTGCGCCAGGCCGTGCCGCTGATCGCGCGCAAGCTGCCCGGCTTTTTGCTCGAGGACGCGGTGCTCACGGCTGCGGAAACCCGCAGCTCGGCGCCGGTGCGCATCCCGCGCGATCCGGCGACGCTGGTCTGCACGGGCATGGCGAACTTTTATCCGGCCGGCGAGGGCGCCGGTTACGCGGGCGGCATCATCTCCGCCGCGGCCGACGGCATGCGCGTCGCCGAGGCGATTTTGCGCGCCCAAGCCTGAACGCTGTTTCCTTGACTCCGGGCCTTGGGACGGGCACTCATTCACATGCGTCCCCCCCGTCTCCTGCTGCTGCTGGTCCTGTTGGCGCAAGGCCAGGCTGCCGAAGTCGCGCTGCACCGCTGGTCGGGCAGCCTCAACGTGCCCGATCCCGTGGCCTGTGCGGTCGATGAGGCCGGCCGTGTTTATGTTGCCGCCACCACCCGCCGCAAGGTCGCCGACCTCGACATCCGCGAGCATCCGATGTGGATCCCCGACGATGTCGGCCTGACCAGCGTCGAGGAAAAGCGCGCCTTCCTGCAGCGCGAGCTTGCGCCTGGCAAGCTGCGCCAGCCCCGCGGCGGTCTCAAGGACCACAACCAGGACGGCAGCATCGACTGGCGTGATCTCACCGTGCACAGCGAGCGCATCTACCAGCTGCGCGACAGCGACGGCGACGGCACCGCCGATCAGATGACGGTCTTTGCCGAGGGTTTTAATACCGAGGTCACCGGCATCGCCGCCGGCATCCTCTGCCACGACGGCTGGGTGTATGCGACCATTGCGCCCGACCTCTGGCGTCTCAAGGACACCGATGATGACGGTGTTGCCGACATTCGTGAGGTCGTCGCCCACGGCTTCGGCATGCACCTCGCTTACGCCGGTCACGACATGCACGGGCCGCGCCTCGGCCCCGATGGTCGCATTTACTGGAGCATTGGCGACAAGGGCGTCAACGTCACCGACAAAAAAGGTAAGACCTGGTATTATCCGCATGAGGGCGCCGTGCTGCGCGTCGAGCCCGATGGCAGCGGCTTTGAGGTCTTCGCCCACGGCCTGCGCAACGTGCAGGAAGTCGCCTTCGATGATTTCGGCAACCTGTTTGGGGTCGACAACGATGCCGACCTTCCAGGCGAGCGTGAACGCCTGGTCTACATCGTTCAGGACAGCGATTCCGGCTGGCGCTGCGGGCACCAGTACATGAAGGAGGAAAGCCGTTGGATGCGCGAGGACATCTGGAAGCCGCAGTCGTCTTGGCAGGGCGGTCCGTCGCGCCAGCCGCTCTTCATCACGCCGCCGCTGGCCAACTACAGCGACGGTCCGGCCGGGTTTGTGCGCGAGCCTGGCACGGCGCTTGGCAAGAGCCTGCGCGGCCATTTCCTGCTCAACCAGTTTCCCTCGGGAAGGATGGAGGTTTTCACCCTTGAGCCCGACGGCGTCGCCTTCAAAATGGCGGGACAGCGTCTGGTCAACAGCGGCCTGATGGGCATTGGCATGGCCTGGGGCATTGAGGGCGCGCTCTATCTGGCGGATTGGGATGGCGGGTACCCTCTCGACGAAAAAGGCGGGATTTGGTCGGTTGATGCCGTGGCCGACGAACGCGACACGGCGGCCCGTCAGGAAACCCTGCACCTGCTCGCCGCGGGTTTTGGCACGCGACCGGAGTCTGAACTGCAGCAACTGCTCGGCCATGCCGATCAGCGTGTGCGCGTGGGTGCCCAGCTTGAACTGGCCAAACGCGGCCTCTGGGAGCCTCTGCTGGCGGTTGCCCGCGATGCGACCCGTCCCCTGCTGGCGCGCGTGCACGGCATCTGGGGGGCTGGTATCGGTCTGCGTCGCGGGCAGCTGACCGAGGAGGTGGTGCATGACCTGCTCGCCGTGGCGGAAGACGCGGAACTGCAGTGCCAGATTGCCAGGATCCTTGGCGATGCCAAAGCCAGTGTCGCCTCCACCCGTGCGCTCAGCCGTCTGCTCACCAGTGCATCCGCGCGTGTGCGCTTTCATGCCGGCCTCGCCCTCGGCCACATGGCCCCCGCCTTTGCCAACCTGCCGCTGGCCAGGGTGGAACTCAACAATGCTGCCTTCTATCTGCTCGACCGGGTCGAGCGCGATGCTCACGACCCCTGGCTGCGCCATGCCCTGGTGAGCGGGTTGGCCGGCTGCATGAGCGCCACAGACCTGGCTTCCCGCCACGACTCCGAGTCCGAACCTGTGCGCCTGCTTTGTGCCCTCGCCCTGGCGAGACAGCGTTCCGCCGCCATTGCCGAATATCTGGATGACCCCGCGGAGGTCGTGCGCGATGAAGTTGCGCGTGCCATCCATGACGATGCCGGCATTCCCGAGGCTCTGCCCAAGCTGGCGGCCCTGCTTGACGCCGAACGGCCCCTTTCGGAGACGCTCCGACGCCGCGTGATCAATGCCAACCTGCGCCTTGGCCAACCGGTCAATGCCGCACGCCTGTTGCAGTTCGCCCTGCATCAGAAGTCGGCAATCACCCTTGAAGCCCTGAATGCCCTGCTGGTGTTTTCCAAACCGCCGCGCCTGGATCGGGTCGATGGAACTGCCGGCAGTTACCCGCGCCTCGATGACAAGGCCCTGTCGCCGGCCCTGATCGAAACCTGGAAGGCCGACCTGCTGGCGCTCAACGATCCCGGCGTCAAGGCGGCGGTGCTTGAACTTTTCATTCAGCTGGAGATCGATCTCGATCCCGCCATTCTGCGGGCGTTCATTGCCGATGCTGAAACCGGTGGCGCTCTGCGCGCGGGGGCGTTGCGACTGCTCGCCGCACGTCACGCCGGCACACCGGCGTTTGCCGAATCGGTGCGCCAGGCACTCGGCAAGACCGCCCCCGAGGAACTCCGGTTGGAGGCTCTCGCCCAGCTTGCCTCCCACCGCCCAACGGAAGCACTGGCCGACTTCGACCGGGTGCTTGCCGGTGGCAGCCTCAAGGAGAAGCAGGAGGCTTTTCGCCTCGCGGCGACCTTGCCGGGTGCCGCTGCGGACGTCTGGATGGAAGGCTGGCTGAAACAGCTGGGTGAGGGCACTGCCGAGCCCGGTTTGCGTCTTGACATTCTGGAGGCGGCGCAGTCGCGCCCCAGTTTGGCGGCCAGCCTCACGTCCTTCCAGCAGATGCGCAAGTCGGCGCCGGTGGAAGATCTGCTGGAAGGTGGGGACGCGGTCCGGGGACGTGATCTCGCCACGAACCATCTGGGGGCCAACTGCCTCGCCTGCCATCTGATTGAAGCCAAGGAGGGCAGTGCCGTTGGTCCGGTACTCAAGGGCATTGGGGCCCAGCGCAGCCGCGCCGAGTTGTTGGAATCCCTGGTCAGTCCCGCTGCCGCCATCAGTCCGGGGTATGGGCTCGTTTCGCTCACCCTCAAGGACGGCAGCAGCCTCGCTGGAACCCTGACGTCGGAGGACGCATCGGGCTTGGAATTGAAATTGCCCGACGGGCAGTCGCGGCGTGTCGAGACTGCCGCCATTGCCCAGAAGAGCCCGCCCATGTCGGTCATGCCCCCCATGCTGGGCATTCTGAATCCGGGTGAGGTGCGCGATGTGGTGGCCTACCTCGCCTCCCTGAAGTCCGGTGGTCCCAAAGCTCCTGCGCCCAAGTCGGAGGTGGCCAAGATGCCGGAGAAAAAGGCCGCCCCTGCCGCCAGCAAGCCGGTTCCGTCCAAGCCGGTGGTACAGGCGCCCGCCGCCAAGGCGGAGGAACCGAAGCCGCGGGCTGCAGCGCCAGCCGTTGGGGTCATGCCCGAACCGCCGCGCTTGGCGGTGCCCAAGCCCGCTCAAACCGAACCTGCCAAGCCAACCCCTGCCAAGGTGCCGGCGGCCCTCCCGGCAGCGACTGCCAAGGCGGTCCCCCAACCGGCGGCGAAACCTGCTGGCGATCCAGTCACCGTCATCACCAACGCGCCTGCCGGGGCCGCTTCAGTCAACATGGCTCCCGCTGTGCCGGTCGCCGAGATTCCCAAGGCTGAAGCGATCGAAGACGACAAACCCAAGCGAGGCTTCACTTTGCGTTTTGGCAACCGCCGCAAGGACGAGCCGGCTGCGCCCGAACCTGTCGCGCCTGCGGCGATGGCGGCCGACGAAGCAGCCAAGGCCACGGTACCTGCCAAGGCATCGCCCGCGGCACCAGTCAAGGCCACGCAGGCCAAGGAAACGGCTGTCACACCGAAGGCCGCAGCGGTCAAGGAACCCCCGTCCGCGCCCAAGGCGGTGCCTGCCAACCCCGAGCCGCCCAAGGCGATTCCGGTTGAGGACGATCCCCCGATGCCGGCGGACGGAGCGGGCAAACGCGGCATCTTCTCGCGATTCCGCGACAAACCAAGGGAGTGATCCGGCCTCAGGGCCTGGCTGCAATCGTGCGCACCGCCTGGGCCAGACTTTCGAGTCTGGGTTTCCAGAGTTCATCGGCACCCAGCTGACGAAACGTCACCAGGGCATGCACGCAGGAAAACATCAGTCGATCGCCGGCTTTGAGAACGGCACGGTTGATCCTGTCGCCATTGACAAAGGTGCCATTGGAGGAATCGAGGTCGACCACACGCAGACCGCCATCCTCAAGTCGGATCAGTTCAGCATGAAAGGCGGAGACTGAGGACTCGTGCAGGATGAGGTCGTTCTGCTCGTCGCGACCGACGCGCATCAGGCCCACGGGGAGCGGAATCACCGTGGGATCGGGTTCGTCGGGATTGAAAACAATCTGAATCATCCTTGGAGCCCCCGCGCACTGCGCGGAGGGCGGCATGATGTCAGGATTGGTGAGGAAATCCAGACAGTTTTCCTGTGAAACCCACGGGCATTCTCACTCCTGCAGGAAAACGAACACCCCCATCTTGTTGCCGACCACCACGTCCATCTTGCCGTCCTTGTTGACGTCACCGGGCGTCACCTGGGTGCCGACACCGCTGGCGTTGTCGATCAGGTTCGGCACGAACTTGGCTCCGCCCTTGCCATCGCGCTCGATCTTGAACCAATACAAGACGGGCGCGGCGTTCGGTTCGTCGTCCTTGAGCGGACCATGCGCCCAGCGGCGCTTGCCGGTGACCAGATCCATCACGCCGTCGCCGTCCATGTCAGCGAGTTGCAGGGCGTGCAGCTGGCTGAACTTCACGCCGACCGGGCTCTCCTCGACGGTCGCACCCATGAGCTTGTGCTCGATGAAGCTGCCGTCGGCCTTCTGTTCATACCAGGCCAGCCCGTAACCGTGGGCGTCGTGGCTGGTGATGACGTCGTTGCGGCCGTCGCCGTTGACGTCATAAACGTGCAGGAAGGAGCCTCCGCGCTTGCCCTCAGGCGTGAAGGAGGCGGCGTGGAACACCCAGTCCTTGTCCTGCTGGAGATCGGCCGGCTGCTCAAACCAGCCCTCCTTGGTCAGCAGGTCGGCACGGCCGTCGCCATTGACGTCGCCAAAACCGTAGCCGTGGGTGTAGCGGAAGTACTTCTTGTCGTTCTCCTCCGTCACCGGTGTGATGGGCCGGAAACGCGCCTTGCCGAACGGCTGGGCCCAGTCGATCTCGGCGAAACCGAGACGGCCACCCTTCGGCGGCTGGCTGCCAGAGCTGGTGTGGCAGATCAGCTCGGGTTTGCCGTCGCCGTTCATGTCGCCCAGCGTCGGCGATTCGTTGTCGGTGATGTCGAAGATCGTGTGGCGGGTCCAGTGGCCACCCTTGTTCTGCGGGTTTTCGAACACCCAGGTTTCCTTGCCCGGCCAGGAGAAGACCAGGATGTCCTGCCAGCCATCGGCATTGAAGTCGTGGGTGTAGGTCAGGAAGTAGTCGCTGTAACCCTTGCCCGGATCGTAGGGTTTTTCGGCCGGAGCGGTGTACTCGATCCGCTCCTTGAACTCTGGCCCCTTCCAAATGTAGGGGCCGGCGCAGATGTCATTGTGGCCGTCCTTGTCAAAATCGGCGAAGTGCGCGCCCTCGGCGACAAACTCGCGGGTCAGGGTGTGCTTCTTGAACGTGGGGGTGGCTGCGAAGCTGGGCAGGGCCAGGAGGCAGAGCAGGGAAAGGGGTTTCATGGAAAGCAGGGAACTCGCCGCGGGACGGCAATCTTGCAAGCACGGCTGCAGTCGCGTCGCCTCCGCCTGAAACAAGACGGGGCAGCGGGGATTTTCCGTGCTGGTCCTTGCTCGCCGGGCCGCCCGTTCGTAAACAAGTCCATGCTCGAAGCCCTCAACACGCTGAAGCTGCCGGATCCCTGGCAGCATCAGGCGGTCGCGCACCTGCGCAAGGGCAGCGACGTCGTCGTCAGCGCCCCCACCGGTGCCGGCAAGACCTACATCTTCGAACTGCTGCACCAGACCGGCTCGATCCAGGGCCAAGCGGTGTACACCGTGCCCACGCGGGCGCTGGCCAACGACAAGTACGCGGAATGGCAGGAGGCGGGCTGGGAGGTTGGCATCGCCACCGGCGACCTCGCGGAAAACCTGTCGGCCCCGGTTCTGGTCGCCACCCTCGAGACCCAGCTGGAGCGACTCGTCCGCGGCGAGGGCCCGGCCCTGCTGGTGATCGATGAGTACCAGATGATCGCCGACGGCGCGCGCGGCAGTCATTACGAGGCGGCGGTCGCCCTGGCCCCGGCCAGCACGCGCCTGCTCCTGCTCAGTGGCTCGGTGGCCAACCCCGAGGACCTGGTGGCTTGGCTGCAGCGACTCGGCCGCAAGGCCGAGGGCGTCGCCACCCGCGAGCGTCCCGTGCCCCTCGAGGAAGTTCCCTGGGAAGCCCTGCCGCAGCGACTGACCCGCCACTTCGAGCAGTTTTGGCCGAAGTTCGCCGCGGCGGTGCTGCTCGCCGACCTGGCGCCCCTGCTGATCTTTTCGCCGCGCCGGCGCGAGGCGGAAAGCATTGCCAAACGCCTCGCCAACGACCTGCCCACCGCCGATCCTCTGGAGCTGACCCCGCAGCAGCGGGCCGCCTGTGGCCGTGAGCTGGCGAGCCTGATCGAGCGCCGCATTGCCTATCATCATAGCGGCCTGTCCTATGCCGCCCGAGCCGGGGTCGTCGAACCGCTCGCCAAGGCCGGCCAGTTGCGCGTGGTGGTCGCCACCATGGGCCTGGCCGCCGGCATCAACTTCTCGGTGCGCAGCGTTCACGTCGCCGCCACCACCTTTCACGATGGCCGGGCCGAACACAAACTGGCACCCGATGAACTGCTGCAGATGTACGGCCGCGCCGGCCGCCGTGGCCTCGACGACAAGGGCCATGTCGTCACCACCCGCCTCAGCCCGACCCTCATGGATGCCCGCCCGGCACGCCTGCACCGCAGCAGCCAGCTCGCCTGGCCGGTTTTCCTGCGGGTCATGAAACACGCGGCGCAGACGGAGACCTGCCCCTTCGAGGCGGCCGCGCGCTTTGCCGACCGACTCTATGCCCGCGTGCCACCCCTGCTCGGGCTGGAGGAGACCGGGGAAGGCGCGCTCGCCGAAGGCCTGCGCGAGGCCAAGGCGTTGTTTGGCTTGGAGGCGACCGAAAAACAGATCTTCAATTCCGGGGGCGAGTGGGAGCGCCGCGTCCAGGTGCCCGACGAACGTCTGCCGCTCGCCCAGGTCTGGCTGGCCGACCCGGAACGCATCGCGCCGGCCCTGAGCGTGCCGGGCTTTGTCGCCCGCTTCGCCCACGGCCTCGGCCGGGTCGGCAAGCTCGACAAGGAACGCTATGGCGTCGAGGTGCCACTCGGGGTGCCAATCGAGGGCGAAGGTCCGCGCCAGGTCCGACCGACCAAGGGCCTGCGTCGCCTGCTGGGGCTGCCACGCAAGCAGGAGGAACTGGCACTGGAGGAAATCGAGGTTCTTCACGCCGACACCCTCGCCACGGCCATTTTGGCGTCGCATCCGGAGTTCCTGCCTGCCGCACGACCTCGTCTGACGGGGCTCATCGACAAGGAAGGGTTGGTCTTTGCGGTCTTCGACCTCGCCGAACTCGAGGCGCCGGCGTATCGCGATTCGCACGACCGCCCCTTGTTTCAGCCGCGCGAGCGCACGGTCATGGTCCGGCGCGAGACGGTCGTCGAATCCCAGGATGCCGTCGCCGGTGAACGCCAGCCGCGCCCGGGTTCGCCGATCCATGCCTGGCGGGCGCTGGGACTCATCGATGCCCGCGGCGCCCCCACCCGACGCGGCGAGATCTTTTCCTTCTTCCAGGGCGGGGAAGGGCTGGCCGTGGTTGCCGCCCTCGAGGACGAAAGTTACCGGGTCGAGGACCTCATTCCGCACCTCGCCAACCTGCGCAGCGGCGCCAAGCTCGACCTGCCGGTTGCCTGCGGTTCGGAGCGGCTCGCAGCGGTCTGCCGCAACACCTACGGCTACGTCAACCACCACGGCTACCTCGAGCACGGTCTGCCGGTCGATTACGGCGAGGGGGCGGCGGAACTGCTCGATGCCCTGCTGCACCCGGAGCGCCCCGACGCGCGCGAGCTGCGCCGCGGGGTGGCCGAGGGCGATCTCTCGCGCGCCTACGTCGAATGGCTGAGCCTGCTGCGTCACCTGGTGCACGCGCCCGACCACCCCTGGCGGCGTTGGCAGGCCCTGCAGGCCGAGGCCGGCCGGGTGCTGAAACGCCACGACAAAACCCTGCGCCATCTCTTCCATCTCGACCTGCCGCCGCTCACCCACCGCCAGCGCCACGGCAAACCCAAGCACCACCTGCTGCGCGTGTGAGGGGTTGAGACTTGCCCGCACCGTGCCATCCTGATTCGCCCCCATGATCGATCTCTCCCATCTGCGCGCCGATTTCCCCGTCCTGCACCAGCAGGTGCACGGCCGGCCGCTCGTTTACTTCGACAACGCCGCCACCAGCCAGAAGCCGCGCCAGGTGCTCGACGTGCTGCGCCACTACTACGAGGCCGACAACGCCAACGTCCACCGCGGCCTGCACGAGCTGAGTATGCGCGCCACCGATGCCTTCGAGGCCGCGCGCGCCCGCACGGCCCGCTTCCTCAACGCCGCCCGCCCGGAGGAGATCATCTTCACCCGCGGCACGACCGAGGCCGTGAATCTGGTTGCCCAAGTCTGGGCCGCGCAATTCCTCAAGCCCGGCGACGTCATCCTGACCACCGGCATGGAGCATCACAGCAACCTGGTGCCCTGGCAGCTCGCCGCCCAGCGCAGCGGCGCGACCCTGCGCCACATCCCGGTGCTCGACGACGGCACCCTCGACCTCGAGCAGATCGACACGCTGCTCGACGGCCCGGTCAAACTCTTCGCCTTCGTCCACATCTCCAACTCGCTCGGCACGATCAATCCGGCCCGCGAACTCTGCGCCAAGGCCCGCGCGCTCGGCATCACGACCTTTGTCGACGGCGCCCAGGCGGTCGGTCACCTGCCGGTCAACGTGCGCGATCTCGGCTGCGATTTCTACGCCTTCTCCGGCCACAAGATGTGCGGGCCCACCGGCATCGGCGCCTTGTATGGTCGCTACGAGCTCCTCGAAACCATGAACCCCTGGCAGGGCGGGGGCGAGATGATCCTCGGCGTCACCCTCGAATCGAGCACCTACAAGGCACCGCCCGCGCGTTTCGAGGCCGGCACGCCCGACATCTCCGGCGCCATCGGCCTGGCCGCCGCCATGGATTACCTCGACGCCATCGGCCTCGACGTCATCCACGCCCATGGCGAAGCCCTCACCCGGCTCGCCTGGGAAGGCCTGCAGGAGCTGCCCGGCCTGCGCCTGCTCGGTCCGGCCAGCCCGCGTGCCGCCCTTGCCGCCTTCAGCCTCGCCAGCGCCCACCCGCACGACCTCGTCGAATTCGTCAACACCCAGGGCGTCGCCCTGCGCGGCGGTCACCACTGCACCCAGCCGCTGATGAAGCGCTTCAAGGTGCCGGGCACCAGCCGCGCCAGCTTCTACTTCTACAACACCCCCGAGGAGGTGCAGCGCCTGCTCGAGGTCCTGCGCGAGGCGATCCGCTTCTTTGGCTGACGTCGCGAGCTTTGCACTGGCAGGGAAGGGCGGGCTAGCGCTGCGGCGCTTTCGATTCCACAGGACGTGCACGGGGCACGGGGCGTTCGGGAGGCGTGTGATCGTGCTTGGAATGCTCGTCATCCGTGGGTGTGGTGCCGAGCACGATGTCCCAGCGGGCGGCCAGCACTCCCGCCGGTGCGTTGGCGAGTTGGGCGAAGTCCACGGTCACGGACTGGCGTGCCTTGTCGTCGCGGATGCGGTTGTAGAGCATGTCCTGCAAGTTTCCCGGATGTCCCTTGATGTAGGCCTGTGTCGTCAGCAGTTCACGGCCATTGATGCGGACCTTCGCGTGGATATGAGGCGTGCGGCCCGGGTAGGGCACGGGCTTGATGGTGCGGAAGAGGTACTCGCCACTGCTGGCGGTGAGAAAGCGTCCGTAGCCCTGGAAATTTTTGTCCTGATGGTCGTGTCCAGCCGTGTTGCCGCTGTGGAGATAGACACCGTTGGCGTCGCACTGCCAGATCTCGAGGGTTGCACCGCGGATTGGCTCGCCATTCGGACCGAGAATGCGCCCGCTCAGATAGGTGACCTCGCCGACAGCCGGTGTGATCGAGTCATTGAGAATGAGCAGGTCGTTGTCCGTGTCGAGCGGCAGCTTGTCGGGAAAGAACGGCCCCTCTGTCTGTCGCGGCGTGATCGTGAGCGCCTCGGCAAAGGCGCCGGGTGTTGCGAAAAAACCGGCGGCGGCAACACCTACGCGCGAGAGGAAGCGGCGGCGATCACAGTCGGCAGGAAACGGAAGCTGCTGGAGAAGTTCGGAAGTCATGGGTTTGGATGGATTCATGTTGGAGGAGTTGGGTGACACTTGGCACCGCTGTTCAGGACACGATCTTTTTTATCACATGCCCATGCACATCGGTGAGCCGGAAATCGCGACCGGCATGGCGGTAGGTGAGGCGCTCGTGATCGAGGCCGAGCAGATGCAGGATGGTGGCATGGAGATCGTGGACGTGCACGGGGTCGATCACCGCTTCATAGCCGTAGTCGTCGGTCTCGCCGTGGGCGTGGCCGCCTTTCACGCCGCCGCCAGCCATCCACATGGTGAAGGCCTTGTTATTGTGATCTCGGCCGTCATTACCTTGCGCGTGCGGGGTGCGGCCAAACTCGCCGCCCCAGATGACGAGCGTGTCCTTCAACAGATCGCGCTGCTTCAAATCGGTGAGCAACGCGGCGATGGGTTGATCCACGGAGTGGCAGTTGGCCCCGAGCGCGGAGCTCAGATTGGTGTGGTGATCCCAGTCGCCATGCGAGATTTCCACGAAGCGCACACCGGCTTCCGCCATGCGGCGGGCGAGCAGGCACTTGCGGCCAAAGTCGGCTGTCGCCTCGTTGTCGAGACCGTAGAGTTTTTGGGTCGTCTCGCTCTCGCCCGTGAGGTCCATGACCAGCGGCATTTCCCTCTGCATGCGAAAGGCCAGTGCGTAGCTTTCAATCACGCCTTCCACGGCGGGATTGAATCGGTCGCGCCGGAGCCTCTCGCGGTTGAGCGTCTGCACCAGGTCCAGCTCGGCGCGTTGCACGGCGGGATCGAGCGGGGATTTGAGGTTGCGGATTTCAGCGCCCGCGAGCGGCCTGCCTTCCACGCCAATGCGGGTGCCTTGATAAATGGCAGGCAGGAACGAGGAGCCGTAGTTTTGTGCGCCACCTGAGGCGCCGGATGGAGTGATGGTGACAAAACCGGGCAGGTTTTCATTTTCCGTGCCCAGACCGTAAAGTGTCCAGGCGCCGAGCGAGGGCCGGACGAACTGGAAGGAACCGGTGTGCAGTTGCAGAAAGGCCTGCGGATGCGCCGGCAGGTCGGTCTGCATGGAGCGGATGAGGCAGAGATCATCCGCGTGCTCGGCGACCTTGGGAAAGAGGTCGGAAATCCACAGGCCGCTTTTGCCGCGCTGGGCAAACTGCCACTTGGGTCCGAGCAGTTTGGTGCCGGGTCGTGTGCCGGGTGCACCACTTTTGGCGCTGAGCTGCGGCTTATAATCAAACGTGTCCACATGGGAAGGGCCGCCCCTCATGCAAAGAAAGATGACACGCTTGGCACGCGCCGGAAAATGCGATGCCTTGGGTGCGAGCACACCGCCCTGTGCAGCTGCCGCCTGGACGGCCTGCGTGGCCAGGCTGGCAAAGGCAAGGTAGCCAAAGCCACTGGAAAGGGTTTTAAGCATGTCACGGCGACAGAATTGTGGCGACCGAGGATCAAAGAACGTCGAGGCAGTCATCTGAAGAAGAGACAGGGGGTTAGTTCAGGTAGCGGAACTCGGCGCTCGCCAGGAGCGCGCGGCAGAAGGAGGTCCAGACGATGGTTGCGGAGTTAGGGCTTGGAAACTTCGCGAAGAAGTCCGCTGCGGCTTTCTGCTCCGCCTCACTCGGGGAGCGGGAGAAGACGAGGCCGTAGGCGTGTTGCACACGCTGCGCCTGGGAGGTCGTTGATGGATGCGCGGCGAGCACGCGCTCGGCCAGCTTTTGCGCGGCAGTGGCAAGCATGGGTGAATTCAGCATGTAGAGCGCCTGCTCGGGCACATTGGTTACCTCCCGCCGACCACTCACAAAACCCGGCTCGGCGAAGTCGAACACGGCGAGCGCGTCCGGCACCATGCTGCGGGCAATGGGCAGATAAACGGAGCGCGCGAGGCTGAGCGTGCCGGCTTCCACGAGCTGCTCCTCGGGCACACCCGCACCAGGGAACTGCTGAAACACGCCGATGGGACCCTCGCCGCGCTCGGCGATGGGGGAACCCCACTGCGGCTTGGAGTCAAGCTGGCCGGAGACCGCAAGGATGGCATCGCGCATGGACTCGGCGTCAAGGCGACGCTTGTTCATCCGCCACACCAGTTCGTTTTCGGGATCGGCGGTGAAGTTCTTCTCGTCATAATCTGAGGCGAGCTGGTAGGCGCGGCTGAGGACGATTTCGCGCACGAGGCTTTTCACCGACCAGCCGCTTTCGCGGAACTTCACGGCCAGCGTGTCGAGCAGTGCCTGGTTGGCGGGTTTGCCGCCAGTGGTGCCGAAGTTGTCTGGCGTGTTCACCAGGCCCTGTCCGAACAGCCACTGCCAGACGCGGTTGACCATCACACGGGCGGTGAGCGGATGACTGTCCGCCAGCATCCACTCGGCCAGTTCACGCCTTCCGCTGCTGTTCGTGGGGATTGGGGGCGCTGTCTCATGCGTGAGCAGGGAAAGGAAACCGCGCGGCACCTTTTCACCCGGCAGGTCCACTTCGCCGCGCGCGAAGACCGGTGATTCGGTGATGACCTGGAACTCCGGGGGGCGGGCAAAGCGGCCGTCTCGCTCGAGATAACGTGAGGCGATGGCCTGCTGCGGGGTGCTCGACCCATAGCGCGGAGTCTCCTTCCGACGCGTCCGGTTTTCCTCGCGTCGGGTGGGCTGATCGAGCACGCCCATGGCCAGCGGTCGCGGGTTGCCCCTTTCGTCATAAGACGCCAGTTCAGCTTCCAGCAGGCCGATCTGGTTCATGCGCAGCAGCAGCAGCAACTGCGCGTTGCGTGGCTCACGACCCCCAAAGCTGCGCATCGGCTGGCCGAACGTGGCGGCAGCCAGGTCGTCCGCCTCGCGGGTCAGCTTATCCAGTTCCGCCTGTTTGCGCCGCCTTTCCTCGGGCGTGAGCACCTGGGCTGGCACCGGCTCACGCGCTCCTTGGGGCAGTTCGATCAGCTTGGCTGCACTGCGATTTTGCGCGGCAAAGAAGGTGCCGTAGCGGGTGTCGGTGGAGAGGAAGATGCCCGCCAGCGAGTAGTACTCACGTTGGGTGATGGGATCGAACTTGTGGTCGTGGCAGCGCGCACAAGCGGCGGTGACGCCGAGGAAGGCCTGCGTCACGGCATCAATCTGCTCATCGGCGAGATCGAGGGTAAACTGGCGCGGATTGGCTTCGTTGACGCTCTTGGTTCCCAGCGCCAGAAATCCGGTGGCGATGAGTTGTTCGGCGCGCTGCACGTCATTCTTCGCGGGCAGCAGGTCGCCCGCCAGTTGTTCGCGCAGGAACTGGTCATAAGGCTTGTCCTGGTTGAATGCCGCAATGACGTAATTTCGATACCGCCAGGCGTGCGGGAAGGCGAGGTTGATGTCCTTGCCCGTGCTCTCCGCATAACGCGCGACATCCAGCCAGTGACGGCCAAAGCGTTCCCCGAAGTGAGGGGAGTCGAGCAGGCGGTCCACCACTTTCTTGAAGGCATCGGCTGAGGTGTCATTGAAAAACGCGCTGACCTCCTGCGGAGTGGGCGGCAGTCCGGTGAGATCAAAGGTGACGCGCCGCAGCAGCGTGAGTTTGTCGGCGTCGCCCACCGGTTGCATGCCCTTCAGCTCCAATGCGGAAAGGACAAAGCGATCCACGTCATTCCTCGGCCAGGCCGTGTCTTGGACCTCCGGGACAGGCGATTTCTTCGGCGGTTGCCAGGCCCACCAGTCCTTTGCCGTTTTCCAGGCCTCCTGCTTGTTGACGACCGTCGCCGCGCCGTCGCGCGGATCGGGCGCACCCATTTGCACCCATTGCTCGAAGTCCTGAATCACCGCGTTAGGCAGCTTGCCGCCGGACTTCTGCGGCGGCATGGCAAAGTCCTTGTTGTGGTAGCGAACGGCCTCGATGAGCAGGCTCGCCTTGAGGTCGCCCGGCACCACCGCAGGCCCGCTGTCGCCGCCAAGCCGCAACCCCTCGCGCGTGTCGAGCGCCAGCCCACCTTTGATTTTGTCCGTCTCGGCGGAGTGGCACTCGTAGCACGACTTCACCAGCACGGGCCGGATCTTCTTTTCGAAGAAGTCCACGCCTGCAGCGTCCGGCTTGTCCTGCTGAAGTGCGACCGTGGGGGCTGTTGGCTCGGCCGGTGTTTCCGGCATCTTTGGCAGGCCGGATTCCGGAGCGGACATGGGTCGGCGAGGATTCAAGCTCGCCAGCGCCTGGTATTCCTCCAGAGAAAGGCTGCCATTGCTGTCCTCATCCAGTCGCTTGAACATCGCTCCGGCGGCCTCGGGATCTTGCCGCAGCGAAGGCATCCGGTCTTTCTGCACGCTGAACTCGGCCTCTGACAGGGCGCCGTTCCCATCCTTGTCGAGGAACTGGAAAATCTGCTTCGGACTGCGGCTGCCTGAGCCCGCCCCTTGTTGGGCAAAGGTCGCCGAAGTCATGAGGACGGCGATGAAGAGGGGAAGGGGGTTCATGGTCGTAGCATCGTTTGTGCACATGAGCGGAAGATGAGCGCAGGCGTTATTTTTCTCGAAACAGCATGGCTGAGAAGTGATAAAGGTCGTTCATCCACACCTTCGGCGCGTGACCGCCGGCGTTGATGTGGAACTGGTGTGGAACGTTCTTCTCGGTGAAGAAAGCGACGGCGGCAGCCACGCTGCTGTTGGCCATCGTGTCCTGATGGCCGACGGAGAGCCAGAGCAGGTGCAGTTTTTCACGCGGCGCGGACCAGCGCCGGCCCGCGCCGGAAAATGCGCCGATCCATGCGAACTGATCGGCGTTTGCCAACCCCGTTGCCAGCGCGGCCGCGCCCCCCATCGAGACCCCGGCCAGGGCACGATGCTCTCTGTTGGCAAGCACGGGATACCTGGATTCCACCCACGGAATCAAATCCCGGACAAGCACCTGGCCGAAGGCCATGCCAGCACGGATTTTCGCCTCGCGGCTGTCGCCCACCTCCGCGCGCGCCACCACGGACAGGCTCGATGGCATGACGACGATCATGGGAGCCAGTTTTTGCCCGGCATGAAGATTGTCGAGGATGGCGTCGGCACGCATCTCCCGCACCCAGTCGGTTTCATCGCCGCTGGCACCATGCAGCAGGTAGAGAACGGGGTATTTCTTGTCGCTCGCGTATCCTGGCGGCAGGTAGAGGCTGGCGCGAAACACGTCGCCGGTTTTGGCGGCATACTCGAACGGAACAATCTCACCGCGAGCGATGCCAAGCTTGGCGACCTCAAACCCTTCCGGCGCATTGGGCTGGGTCGGCTTAAGTTCGACCGCTCCGCTGCCGGGCAGGCTTTCACCACCGGGACGTGTCTCCTGCGTGAGCGAGAGCATGGGGGCAAGGGCTGTGAGGAGCAGTGAGGATGTCATCAGGGCAAGACTTCGTTGCATGGCAGTCATTCTGCCCTCAGCACATGAGCGGAAGATGAGCAGATGCCGTTTTTTCGTGCGGCGAAACGGCTTGAGAGGCAGGCACCTTGTCAGAGTACGGTTATCCACTCGCCAGAACCCGCGCACCTCCCGCGTCGATGCCAATGTTCCTACTTGCGAAGATCGGTGAGCGAAACGGTTAATTGCCCAGAGGCGTCCAGTTCGGCAACCAGGGTGAGGCCAAGGGCCTGTGCGCAGCTTTGCGCGAGCGAGAGACCGAGGCCGGCATGCGAGTCATCGCTGCGCGCGGCGTCCTTGCGCCAGAGTCGCTCAAAAAGATGCGCAACATCCCCCGCCGTGAGCGACGGAGCGGCGTTGGTCACTTCCAACAGCCGGTTGGTGGTGCCACAGGTGAGTTTCACGGCGCTGCCTGAAGGCGCGTACTCAACGGCATTGGCGATCAGGTTGGTCACAATGATGCGCAGCAGCCGGGCATCGGTTTGCAGCACGCCGGCAGCGTCAAGTTGCGGGATGAGCATGACCTCGCGTTCTCGTGCTCGCTCGGCATGCAGGGCGATGCACTCCCCGACCAGCGGGCGCAGGGCCACTTCCTCACGCACGATCTCCGCGGACAAGGTTTCCGCCCGGGCAAGCGCAAGCAGGCCGTCCACCGTCTGCTGCAAGCGTGCGGCAAGCTGGGCGATTTCAGCGTGGTCATCAGGCGAGGCCTGCTCAGGCCATTTCAGCGCCACCTCGCTCGTCGAGCGAATGGCTGCCAGCGGCGTGCGCAGTTCGTGCGCCAGATAGCCGCTGAAGCGGCGCTCGCGCTCAAAGCCTTCCTGCAGCCGGGCCATGAGGTCATTCAGACGCGCGACGATGGACTGGATTTCACCTGGCAGCATCTCCACCGCAAAGCGTTCGTGCAGGGAGGCGGTCCCCATGGCCGCCGCCTGCTCGCCGACGCGGGCCAGCGGACGCAGGGCAAAGCGCAGGGCCAGCACCAGCAGCAAGCAGAGCGCGACACAGCACGCCACGCCACCCAGAATCAGATCGGTCAGAAGCTGGCGCAGTCGGGCATCTCCCTCCATCCGGCTTTGCGCCACGGCAAAAGTCAGCGGTGGATGGCCGCCACTCTGCGGAAGCTGCATGGCGCTGAGGCGCACACGGTCGCCATTGGCCAGCAGGCCGTCGTAACGAACCGCATCTCGTGTTAGTGCCTGTGGCCGGGGCAGTTCCATGCTGCCGAGGTTGGGTGAGCGGCGTTCTGCTGCTCCCCGGGTGTCCCACAACTGAAAATATTGCCCGGGTGCTTGAAATTCTTCCTTGGCGAGAAAGGCCCGCAATCCTGGAGCCCTTGCCGCCACGGGACCTGAGGCGGCTTGATTGCGCAGGGCCAGGCGGGCCGCGCCTGCGAGCCTGGCCAGGCGGGCATCAAGGTCTGCCTCGGCGGCTTTTTTTGCCGACAACCACACCCCCAGGATCGCTGCGGCACAGACCACGACAAAGCCGGGCAACAGCCATCCGAGAAGCTGGGCGCGAATGCTTTTCATCTCGGCTCCAGAATGACGTAGCCCATGCCGCGCCGCGTGTGGATGATCGGCGGACTCTTGTCTGTGATGGCGATGGCACGCCGCAAAGCGCACACGGCAGTGTCCACCACATTGCTCATCGGCGACACCATCTCGTCATAGATGTGCTCCTCAATCTCCGTGCGCGAAACGACGTGGCCCTTGCGCAGCAGCAGATACTCCAGCAGTGCGAAAAGCTGGGGCGGCAGGGTGATGTCGCGTCCGCCGCGGCGCACCGTCTTTGCCGCCTGATCCAACTCCAAATCGCCTACGACCAAGAGCGGGGAACGTCGCGCATACTTTCTTCGGCCCAGGGCTTCCACTCGGGCCAGCAGCTCCTCAATGGCGAAGGACTTGGTCAGATAATCATCGGCCCCGAGTCGAAGCCCGGCCACACGATCCTCAATCGCATCCTTCGCCGTCAGGAAAAGCACCGGGGTCTCGTTCCCGGCTGAGCGCATCCGCCGCAGGATTTCACGCCCGTCCATGCCCGGCAGCATGATGTCAAGAATGACCACATCGTAGTCATGATCCTGAGTCATCTGCCAGCCCTCCTCGCCATCACCGGTCGCATCCACCGCGTAGCCGGACGCTTTCAGCGCCTTCACCACCGGCTGGCGCAGGGGGGCGGAGTCTTCGACTAGGAGAAGGCGCATGGTTGGATCAAACGAATGTATCCATCCGATTCAACCGCATTCGAATGGTGCTGTCCACCCCGCTGCCCGGGAGTTGCGCGAGAGGGATCCGCTTCTTCGGGCAGAGCCCCTTCCTGGCCCGAAATCAAGCCTGATGCTGCCCAAGCCCGTCTCCCGTCCTTGTCCCAGCAAGCGGGATGAAATGCCGGCTGACGCATCCGCCGGCCGCGGCCGCCGCGTTCCTTTCCGATTGCGTGCCCCGGCCCCCGGTTTTACTTGACGTGTCCATGCCTATTTCCGACGACCTCCGCGACCTCTACCAGCAGGTCATCCTCGATCACTCCCGCCACCCGCGCAATCACGGCGAACTCGGTGGCGACTGCATCCATGTCCACGGCGACAACCCGACCTGCGGCGATGAGATCGACCTCTGGCTCAAGCTCAATCCGGAAGGCGCCATTGAGGACGTCAAGTTCAGCGGCCAGGGCTGCGCCATCAGCCAGGCCAGCGCCTCGATGATGACCGTCAAGGTCAAGGGCGCCAGCAAGGCCAAGGCCGCCGGCCTGCTCCAGGACTTCCGCAGCGTCGTCACCGGCGAGGGCCAGGTGGCCGATGAGGACGCGCTCGGCGAACTGCAGTTGCTCGAGGGCGTGCAGAAATTCCCCCAGCGCGTCAAGTGCGCCATGCTCGCCTGGCGCGCGCTCGAACAGGCCCTCAGCGAGGGCAGTGGCGACGTCCATGCCTGAGTTGCCCGAGGTGGAAACCACCCTGCGCGGGGTCGCTCCCTGGCTCGTGGGGCGCACCGTTCGCGAAGTCATCGTGCGCGACCGCCGCCTGCGCTGGCCGGTGCCCGACACGATCCACGAACTCGAAGGCCAGCGCATCGGGTCGGCCCGCCGCCGCGGCAAGTACCTGCTCTTCACCACCCCGGCCGGCACCCTGCTCCTGCACCTGGGCATGTCCGGCAGCCTGCGCGTCAGCGATCCCGGCCAGCCCTGGAAGAAGCACGATCACGTCGCCCTCACCACCGATCGCGACCGCCAGATCCGCTTCCATGACCCGCGTCGCTTCGGCGCCTGCCTGTGGGTGCCGGGCGATCCGGAAACGCACCCGCTGCTCGCCGAACTCGGGCCCGAACCGCTCGGACCGGACTTCACCCCCGGGCACCTGCACCAGGCCTGCCGCGGACGCAGCGCGCCGATCAAGGCGGTCATCATGGACTCCCACATCGTCACCGGTGTCGGCAACATCTATGCCTGTGAAGCCCTCTTCCTCGCCGGCATCCGCCCCGACCGCCCCGCCGGTGACGTTAGCAAACCCCGCCTCGCCAAACTGGTTGAAGCCATCCGCGAAGTGCTCGCCGCCTCCATCGAGATGGGCGGCACAACCCTGCGCGACTTCGTCAATGAAAAGGGCGAGCCCGGCTACTTCCAGCAGACCCTGCGCGTCTACGACCGCGAAGGCGAACCCTGTCGCACCTGCGGCAGCACGATTCGCCGCACGGTGATGAGCAACCGTTCCACCTTCTTCTGTCCCAAGTGCCAGCGCTAGCAGGGCTGGCACACTTCGGGCGTGAAGTTTGAGACCCTCATCTTCATCCTGGCTCAAGGTGGCCCTCGCCAGAATTTGGGCATGAAAGTCCTGCTTGGTCGCTGCCTCATCCTCCTTGCTCTCACGACCCGCTTCCTGGTTGCACAGCAGGGTGTGCTCGATCTCACTCGCCTGGAAAACTACGCCAATCAGCCGGTGCCGGCCTACATCCTGCGCGACAACACCCCGGGTGCGCCGAATCCGAATCCCATCACCAATGCCGGGGCGACGCTTGGGCGGGTGCTGTTCTACGACAAGCGGCTGTCACGCAACGCAACGATCTCCTGCGCCTCCTGCCACCAGCAGGCCCACGCCTTCGGCGATGGTGCCGTTGCCAGCACCGGGGTGGCAGGTACCACGGGGCGTCATTCCATGCGCCTGGTCAACAGCCGCTTCTCGGCCGAGCGCCGCTTCTTCTGGGATGAACGCGCCGCCAATCTAGAGCAGCAGACCACCCAGCCGATTCAGGATCATGTCGAGATGGGCTTCAGCGGCACTGCGGGCGACCCCGCCTTCGCCGATCTCGTGGCGCGGCTGTCGGCGATCGAGGAATACCGCGTGCTTTTCGACTTCGCCTTCGGCTCGGCGACGATCGACGAGACACGCATCCGCCGGGCGCTCGCGCAGTTTGTGCGCAGCATCCAGTCGTTCGACTCGAAGTACGATGTCGGTCGCGCCCTGGTGGCCAACAACACGGATCCCTTTCCCAACTTCACCACCCAGGAGAACAACGGCAAGACCCTGTTCGCGACGCCACCCAACCAGGGCGGTGCCGGCTGCGCGGGCTGTCATCGGCCGCCGGAGTTCGACATTGATCCGAACAGCCTCAACAACGGCGTTATTGCCGCCCTGACGGGTGGCACGGATCTGACCAACACCCGCTCACCTTCGCTGCGCGATCTCACACGCCCTGATCCGGCCAACCCGAACGGCGTGCCCAATGGTCCCTTCATGCACGACGGCAGTCAGGCCGATCTGGCCGCCGTCATCAGCCACTACATCGCGCCGCCCGACAACACCAACCTTGATCCCCGCCTGCGGCGGCCGCCGCTCAATCTCAACCCCCAGCAGCGTGCCAACCTGATCGCCTTCCTGCGCACCCTCGCCGGCAGCGCCCTCTACACGGACCCGAAATGGTCCAACCCCTTCGATGCCGAAGGCCGGCTCAGTCTCATCGTTCTGTCGGAGGTCGCGGTCGTGCGGCCCGGAGCCGGCCTGCTGCGACTCACCAGCAGCGGCGTGCCCGGGCTCGGCTATGCCCTGGAGCATTCCCCGGACTTGAGCGAGTGGAGCCTGGTGACGGAACTGACCGCCGATGCCGAAGGCCGGCTCGCCCAGGAGGTCGCCACCGGCGGCGGGCGCGGTTTCTACCGCTTCACCTACACCCCGCCGGAATGACGCCTGTGTGCTTCAGCGCCAGCCATCAAAACAGCAGTCGCACCGAGAGTGAGATTCGGCTCTGAGTGTCATCACTCATGCGGCTCGGAAGGGAATCGTTGACAAACAGTTGCCAGGCGAGTTGCAGGGTGGTTCGTTCATTCAAGGCGTAGCTGGTGTTCACGCCGACGGCCTGCTGTTCGAAAGAGGTGTTGGATATCCCACGGATGAACGGACTCAAGGGTTTCTCCTGGAGTTTATTCTTGTTCCAGTGCGTGCCAACTGCCATGCTCCAATCGCGGGTGAGTTGCTGCGACAGGTGCAGATCCAGCCCGTAGCGGAGAAACTCGTCCGCGGCGGCGAACGGGAAGTCGTAGGCGCTCCGCTCGCGCCGGGCTTCCACCTGTTCAACAAAGCCGCTCAGCGAGGCTTGACTGCCCTTCCAGAGGCGGGCCGTGAGGCCGTAATTCAGGTAGGTCGATTCGTTGGAGTTGGCGATGAAATCGAGATTGGATTCATGACCAGCGGCCAGTTCGTGGCTGAGGCGCTCGTTGAGGCGCGAGGAGAGGACCAGGTTGTAATACGGGAGGCTGGAACTCTGATTGGGATGATTGGCCAAGTAGCCAGGAAGGGGAAAGACAAAGGAAGTTCGGAGGCCCCGTCCGCGAAACTCCAATTCCTGCCAGCCGGCGGTCAGGCGCAGGTGCGTGTGCTGTGCGAGGCGGATGTCGGTGAAGACCCCCAGATTCCAAGCGGTCGCATCATTGCGATTAGGCCTGACGTTTTTCGTCGGCTCATGCTCGGTGTAGGCCGCTTCAAGGCCCAGGGCATAGACCGGGCTTAATTGCCAGATCACCTGGCTGGAGATCGTGGCTTGATCCGATTCCTGATCGATTGCGGGAATCCTCGGATTCATCCAAGCGTCGCGATAGCGACTCCGGCTGAGCGTGGAATTGAGCGTCCAGCTCAGGTTGTCCAGGATCTGCCAGGTCAAGGCCGTGCCAAAGCTGTTTTGCCACACCGGGGTCACCTGGTTGGTGCGCATGGCGGATGTGCCGTAAATGCTCAGATGCACCGCTCCGAGGTCCGTGTCATAGGTCAGGCTGCTGCCAGGCAGGATGTTGAGCCCCAGATCCCTGCCAAAGGGGTCGTTGTGCCATTCGGAGGAATTGGGCAGAAAATTGACGCCAAGGCCGGCGCTCAGGCTGAGATGATGGTTTTCGGCAAGGCTCCAGCGCTGGTCGGCCAGCCAATAGGTGGAACTGATCCAATCGATCGTTTCTGGAAAGACCTGGGTGTTGTACTCGAAGCGTTGCTCCAGTCCCAAACCCATGGGCGCAAATTCACCCTCACCGGCGGTGGCGGGCGATTGCCAACCGTCATACCACGGGCTCAGATAGGTACGACCGGTCTGGTACTGGCTTGCATAGGTGGACACATCCAGCGCGAGGCGACGGGCCCCTGCCATGCTGGTGCTGAAATAATCGGGTCGCGACAGCGCCCGCCCCTCTTCCAGATGCCGGCGATCCTCGGCCAGCACATCCTCGGCGGATGCCTTCAGTTGCGGACTGCGGCTGCGCAGTTCCTGCAGAAAAGCCGCGTTTTGCGAGGGGGATACCCCCAGTTGTGCCGAGCTCAGGATCGGTAGTCCGGCGAGAAGCAGCATCAGCAGCTTTGCCTGGAAGAGCTGGGGGCGAAAACGGTTTTCAGGATCGGTGGCTTGCATCGGGAGGCCTGTCGTTAGCCAGCCTGCTCGGCTTTGTCATGCGATTTTCTCCGAGGCCAAATTCAGGCGCATTCCCAGCATGATTCCATTCGCCAAGGCAAACCGGCAGATCCTCACCTTGCCGGATGCGACACACTCTTTGCCGGCAGGATTCGTTGCCAGCAGGCGTTCCCATGCTTCCACCATGAAGCCGTTTTTCCTTTCCGCGCTGTTCGCCCTGCTGGGCGGGGCGGCGCTCGCTGCCGAGCGACCCAACATCGTCTTTCTCTTTGCCGACGACCAGACCGCCAGCTCGCTCGGCTGCTACGGGCATCCGCAGGCGCAGACCCCCAACCTCGACGCCCTGGCGGCACGCGGCACGCGCTTTCAAAAGGCCTTTGTCAGCCAGCCGATCTGCTGGGTCAGTCGCACCAGCATCCTGACCGGTCTCACCGGTCGCAGCTTCGGTACGCGGGAAAACCCCGAACAGCCCAGCCCGGAAGTGGCGCGCACGCTGTACACCGACCTGCTGCGTCAGGCTGGCTACCGCACCGGGCACTACGGCAAGTGGCACACGAAGCTGCCCGCCGGCAACAAGCCGCAGGATCACTTCGATGTCTTCGAGGACATCGGCCGCAATCCCTACTTCAAGAAGCTGCCCGACGGCACTCTGCGCCATGAGACCGACCTCATTGTTGATCGCGGCATCGAATTCCTGAAAAACCAGCCGAAGGATCGGCCCTTCGCCCTCAACCTCTGGTTCAATGCCTGCCATGCCGAAGACAGCGACCGCCGCCCCGGCATCGGCCACTACCCCTGGCCGGAATCGGCCAATGGTCTCTACGAGGATCAGGAGATGTACCGCCCGCGTCTCGATGACCCCAAGACTTTTGAAGCCCTGCCGGACTTCTTCAAGACCAGCATCACCCGCGAGCGTTATTTCTGGGGCTGGAACACACCGGAGAAGTACCAGACCAACGTGCGTGCTTACCTGCGCATGGTCAGCGGCATCGACCATGCCATCGGTCGTTTCCTGCTGGCTCTTGAAGCTGCCGGCCTGGCCGACAACACGATTGTCGTCTACTCCGCCGACAACGGCTACCACATGGCCAACCGCGGCCTGACCGGCAAGTGGTCGCACTTTGAGGAGTCCCTGCGCGTGCCGCTCATTGTCGCCGATCCACGGGTCGCCAAGGCGCAGCGGGGGCAGGTGAGCGAGGCAGTTGCCCTCAACCTTGACCTGCCGGCCAGCTTCCTCGACTGGGCCGGCTTGCCCGTGCCTGCAGTGTACCAGGGACGCAGCCTGAAGCCGGTCATCGAAGGCGCCCGCCCGGCCGATTGGCGCACGGAAAGTTTTCATGAGCACTTTGCCGTGCGCAACCGCATCCCACCCCATGAGGGGGTGCGCACCGAGCGCTACAAGTACGCCCGTTACTTCGACCATGGCCACGAGTTCCTGCACGACCTCCAGGACGATCCCGATGAACTGAAGAACCTCGCCAACGATCCCGCCCACGCCGCGACCCTGCAGCAGTTGCGCGCCCGAACGGACGCCCTGATCGCCCAGTACGGCGGGCCACTGCCGCCGCGGAAGGGGGAGTTCCTGATGTCGAGCGACCCGCATCCGGTCGCCTCTGCCGCCGTCACGGTGAAGCCGGGTCCCGACGGCTTCGTGAAGCTCTTCAACGGCCGCAACCTCAATGGCTGGGACGGCGACCCCCAGTTCTGGTCGGTCGAGGACGGTGCCATCACTGGCAAGACCGACGGCGGTCTGAAGATGAACCGCTTTCTCACCTGGACCGGTTCGACGATCCGCAACTTCGACCTGCGCGTGAAGGTCAAGGTCACCGCCGGCGGCAACAGCGGCCTGCAGTACCGCGGCACCCTGCGGCCCGAGGTCGGCCTCGACATCGTCAGCGGTTACCAGTGCGACATCGTCGCCAACAACCCCGACTACAACGGCATGCTCTATGAAGAGCGCGGTCGACGTATCCTCGCGCACACCGGCGAAAAGGTCACCATTGATCCCCAAGGGCGGTCCTGGATCGTCGGTCGCATGGAGGTCAGGTCCTTAGCCCCCGACGAGTGGCATGAGTACCGCGTGCTTGTGCGCGGCAACCATCATCAGCACTGGATCGACGGTCATCCGACCGCCGACCTGCTCGACTTTGACGCCAAAGGACGTTCGCTCGATGGCGTGCTCGGCGTCCAGGTCCATGTCGGCCCGGCGATGAAGATTCAGTTCAAGGACTTCCGCATCCGCCACCTGCCCGACGACCTGCCCCTGCAGAAGTTTGAGGATCACCCGGTGCCTGCCGGCTCCCTTGGAGTGAAGCCCCAGGGCAAGCTGCCCAAGGACTGGCAGCCACCGCGCTACGGCCAGGAGTGATCCGCTCTCACGGCATCCACTGCAGGCGTCTTGTTGGAAGGCCAGCCGTACAACGGGACAACAGACGACGGCCACACCGCAGGGTAGGAACGAGCCGAAGAAGGAATATCGAATGTCGAACAAGGAATGACCAATGCCCAAGTTCGGAACTTGAATCCTTCGTCATTGGGACTTCATTACACTAGTTGGATCTTGGATGCGCCTCGGGTTTGAAGGCCAAGGGACGTTGCTACACCGCAGGGGCCAGCCCCGAGGATTCTCTCTGCGTCCCTACCCATCGCTGGACTCTACGGCCTTCGCCCACGCTCCTCCTGCAGGCGGCTGAAATGCGCGAGCCGGCGCCGCCGTTCCCTTGCGCCCATGGTTCGTTTCTTCCTGCTGATCTTCCTGCCGGCGCTGCTTTCTGCGCAGCCAATGAATGTGATCTTCATCCTTGCCGATGACCTTGGCTGGAGCGACACGACGCTGCATGCCACGACAACGTTTTATCAGACGCCGAACCTGGAGCGACTGGCGCGGCGGGGCATGACCTTCACGCGGGCCTACTCGGCGAGTCCGCTCTGCTCACCCACCCGCTCGGCCATTCTCACGGGGCTGAGCCCGGCACGCACGGGCATCACGACGCCGAACTGCCACCTGCCGCAGGTGGTGCTGGAAGCAAAACCGGGCAAGTCGGCGCCGCCGACCAAGCACGCGATCTCGCCGGAGACGGTGACGCGGCTGAAGACCGAGTATCGCACGCTCGCCGAGGTCTTTCGCGACGCGGGTTATGCCACCGGACATTTCGGCAAGTGGCACCTCGGCGCCGAACCCTATTCACCGCTGGAGCATGGCTTTGACGTCGATGTGCCGCATCATCCCGGCCCCGGGCCGGCCGGCAGTTTTGTCGCGCCCTGGAAGTTTGCCAACTTCAAGGAGAAGTCGCCCGGCGAACACTTGGAGGATCGCATGGCCGCCGAGGCCTCGGCCTGGATGGAGCAGCAGGGCGACCGCCCCTTCTTTCTCAACTACTGGCAGTTCAGCGTGCACGCGCCCTTTGATGCGAAGAAGTCGCTCATCGACAAGCACCGCGCCCGGGTCGATCCGAGCGATGCGCAGCGCAGCCCGACCTACGCAGCCATGGTCGAGAGCCTGGATGACGCGGTGGGCACCCTGCTCGACACCCTCGACCGGCTCGGTCTGGCCGAGCGCACGGTGATCGTCTTCACCTCCGACAACGGCGGCAACATGTACAACGAGATCGATGGTACCACACCGACCAGCAACCGGCCGCTGCGCGGGGGCAAGGCGACGATGTTCGAGGGCGGCACGCGCGTGCCCTGCGTGGTCGCCTGGCCGGGTCTGGTCGCGCCCGGCAGTCGCAGCGATGCCTTGGTGCAGAGCGAGGATTTTTTCCCGACGCTGGTTTCGGGACTGCTGAAACAGGAAGCGCCCGTGGGCGACGGCGTCAGCCTGCTGCCGACCCTGCGTGGCGAGCGACTGGCGCGCGAGGCGATCTTTCAGTACTTCCCGCATGATCCCGGCGTGCCCGACTGGCTGCCGGCCTCGGTGTCGGTGCATCGTGGCGATTGGAAACTGATCCGCCTCTTTCATGCGGGTGCCAAGGGCGCGCACCGGCACCTGCTGTTTCATCTCGGCAAGGATGTGGGCGAGCAGCACAACCTCGCCGCCGCCGAACCCCAGCGGGTGGCGGAGCTGGATGCGCTGATCGAACGTTTCCTGGAGCGCACCGGTGCCGTGCGCCCCGTGCCGAATCCGGCCTTTGATCCGGCCAAGTACCGGCCCGAACTCGAAGGTAAGTCGGGTGGCAAGGCGGCGAAGAAAGCGACCGTGCCCGGCTGGCAGACCAGCGCGCAGGCGCAGTTGCGTCGCGAGGGCGGGGGACTGGTGATTCAGTCCACCGGCGGCGATCCCTGGATCAGCACGCGCAGCCTGCCCAAGGACGCCAAGGGGCCGTTCCGACTGGAACTCCGCCTGAGCAGCCAGTCGCGCGGCGAGGCGCGGGTGTACTTTGCCACCCCGGCCGCCCCGGCCTTTGTCCGCGAGCGCAGCCTGCCGCTGACCGTGAGCCACAACGGCAAGGTCGAGTCCGTGAGCGTCACGCTGCCGGTGGCAACGCTGTCGGCCCTGCGCCTCGATCCCTCCACCGCCCCTGGCACCGTGCGGGTGACACATCTGGTCCTGATCGATGCCGCCGGCGCGCGGCATGCGTTGCTGCCGTGAAGGAGCAGTGCCTCGCGCTGCGGAAGCGGAGGTTGAACCGCTGATGGGGCGCTGATGGGGCGCTGATGGGAGTTCGCGTGAGTGAAGCTCACGGGGGTTCTCCGTGCCCTTCGTGCGAAACCCTTTCGAGGTCATGCCGTGAGGCGATGTTGCGTGCTGGCTCAGCCGTGGACCGGCAGCAGCAGCACGTCCTCGGGGGCGACCGCAAGCCGGACCTCAGTTTCGCCGGGGCGGCGCAGGACACGCGGGTTCATTTCGCAGACCTGCAGGCTTGGGCCGCCTGGCAGCAGCACCTCATACTGGGCGGTGGCGCCGAGGTAGGTGAGGTCGCTGATGCGGGCCTGGATGAGGTTGGCGGCGTCGCTGGGGGGATCGAAGACGAGGGCCTCGGGGCGGATCGACAGCAGGACCGGCGTGCCCGCTGCGGGGGCGTCGCCGCTGGCGCGGCCGAGCAGGCGACCGAAGGCGGTTTGCGCCTCCTGCAGGCCGTGGTCGAGCACGGCACCGGCGGTGGCGGGAAGCAGGTTGGTGGCGCCGATGAATTCCGCGACCATGCGGCAGCTCGGGTGGCGATACACCGCCTCGGGCGCGCCGACCTGGGCGATGCGGCCGGCGTCCATGACGGCGAGTCGGTCGGCCATGCTCAGGGCCTCATCGCGGTCGTGGGTGACATGCACGGCAGTCAGTCCGAACTCCTTGACGATGCGGCGGATCTCGGCGCGCATCTCGTGGCGCAGTTTGGCGTCGAGGTTCGACAGCGGTTCATCGAGCAGCAGGCAACGCGGGCGGATGACCAGGGCGCGGGCCAGGGCGACCCGCTGCTGCTGGCCGCCGGAGAGCTGGCCGATGCGGCGGCTGCCGAGGCTGCCAAGCTGGACGCGGTCGAGGGCCTCGGCGACGCGTGCCTGGATTTCCGCGCGCGGCAGGCGTCGCTCCTCGAGGCCGAAGGCGACGTTTTCCGCGACGCTCAGGTGCGGCCAGAGGGCGTAGCTCTGGAACATCAGGCCGGTGTCGCGCTGGTGCGGCGGCAGGCGGGTGACGTCCTCGCCGCCGAAGCGGATGCGGCCGGTGTCGGGCTGGAGGAAGCCGGCGAGGTGGCGGAGCAGGGTGGTCTTGCCGCAGCCGCTGGGACCGAGCAGGAAAAAGAACTCGCCGGCGGCGATCTCCAGGCTGACGCGGTCGAGCACCGTCTGGGTGCCGAAGCGCTTTGTCAGGTCCTGCAGGCAGATGTCGACCATGCCCCGAGATAGCGCGGCCGGGCCGGCTTGGGAAGGCGAAATCGGCAGGGGTGAAATTCCAACTTCATCCTTGCGCCCGCGGGCGGCGTTCCCTTGAATCCCTGCGTGCCCGATCCGACCCCCAACCCGCGCCTGCTGTTCCAGCAACTCGACTCCGGCCGCATCAGCCGCGAGCAGTTCCGCGCGGCCATGGGCGAGCACGCCCGCGAGATCATCGGCGAGATGATCGACGACCATGCCAACCCGGCGATGGCGTTTCTGGAGCAGATGCTGAGCCGGCGCGCGGCCTCGAAGCTGCTGCGCCGCCATGAGGAGCCGGTCATCCGCGAGGTGCTGCTGGCCCTGGCCGAGATCGAGGATTTTCCGCCGGCGCGCTGGCTGTGGAACGCCGCGCATCCGCACATCCCGCTGCATGCCTTTTTCCGCACGCGCCGCGAGCCGGTGTTCCGCATCACCGGCATTGAGGCCCTGCCGCAGATGGTGACGGTGACCGTCGAGCATGGCGGCGCCGAGCTGCTGCGCGAGGAGTTCCGCCTGCGCCGCGACCGCCGCGGCCGGCTGGGGCTGGAGCACCGCCGCAGCCTGGTCTGAACATCGGAGGCAGGGCGACCTTCAAATTGTCCGCTAAGAAGCGTCGCTTTCGTGCGTCTATTGGGTGCCCATGAAAAACATCCTCACTGTCCTCTTCGCCAGCGCCGCCCTCGCTTCCGCCGCCACCACCGTCACCCTGGAAGGCGTGCACAACTGCTGCAGAAGCTGCACCAACGGCATCGTCAAGGCCGCCGCCGACCTCAAGGATGTTGAAGTGACCGCCGACGGCGAAACCGTCACCATCACCGCCAAGAGCAAGGCCAGCGCCAAGAAGGCGGTCGAGGCCATCCTGGAAGCCGGCTACTACGGCAAGGTCAGCGAGGAGTCCTTCGCCGCCAGCCCCAAGGCCGACAAGACCCTCAAGGAAGCCACCGTCACCGGCGCCCACCTCTGCTGCCAGAAGTGCGTCAACGCCATGAGCGAGGCGGTCAAGTCCGTGCCCGGCGTCACCGAGGCCGACATCGTTTCCAAGCAGAGCACCTTCACCGTCAAGGGCGAGTTCTCCAGCCAGGCGCTCATCGCCGCGATGAACAAGGCCGGTTTCCACGGCAGCCTGAAGTGATCGTTTCGAACCTTTGATACCTTTTCCGACCGTCAAGGCGCCTGCGTCTTGACGGTCTTCCCATCTCAGCCCCATTCATTCCCATGGCCCTGCTCCTCAACGGCGAACCGGTCGACGAAGAACTCATCGAAGCGGAGTTCAACCAGGTGAAGGGCCACTACGAGCGCCTGCTCATGGTGTCCTGCTGCGAGCGCGACGCCGAGTTTCGTGCCACCGCCAAGGACAATGTGCTGTCGCGCCTGCTGCTCAACCAGGAGGCGGCCAAGCGCTTTCCCGAGGTCGATGAGGCCGAGGTGACCGCCCGACTCGAGAAGCTCATCGAGCAGGCCGGTGGCGAGACGCGGTTTTACATGAACCTGGGCATGCCGGTGAAGGACGAGGCGCTCGTGCGTCAAAACGTTGCCGGCGGGGTCCGACTCGACAAGCTGCTGGCCGAGGTCTACGGCGAGGACCCCGAGTTCAGTGAGGCCGAACTGCGCGCCTACTACGACAGCCACCTCGACCAGTTCATGAGCGAGGAGACGATCCGCGCCGCCCACATCACCAAGAGTCTGCAGGGTGCGAGCAGTCGCACCGCCGTTTATCAGGAATTGCGCGACCTGCGCGAGCGCCTGCTCGCCGGCGAGGACTTCATGACGCTGGCCGAGCAGCACCGCAGCGGCGAGCAGCAGCAGATTGATCTCGGCTGGTTCAAGCGCGGCGAGTTCATGGAAGAGTTTGAGACCATCGCCTTCTCCATGCGCACCAGCGAGATCAGCCCGGTGTTTGTCACCCAGCTCGGCTTCCATCTCTGCACCGTTCTGGAGCGCCGGGCGGCCGAACCGCTGCCGTTCGCGGCGGTGCAGGACTCGGTGCGCGAGCGCCTGCTCGAAGCGCGCAAGGACGCACAGTTCAACGCCTTCATCGAAGGCCTCAAGGCCACGGCGGTGATCGAGGACACCGACCCGCCGGAGTCGGAGCACAGCAGTCACTGAGCCGCCCCTGCCGCCCGCGGGCGGCAGGGGCGGTCATTCTCAGGACGACAGCGCCGGCGTGTCAGCCGAGTCATCCGACTGGTCCGACTCGTCCGCCCCGTCCGACTCCACAACGGCTTCCTCCGCCGCATGGTGCGCCTCCTCGGCGGCGACCTCGGCCTCGACGCGGGCCTTTTCGCTGCGAGGCGGCCGACCCTCGTCCTGGGTCATGCGCACGCCGACCGGTTTGCTGACGCCGAACTCCTGCATGGTGACGCCGTAGATGACGTCGGCGCGGCCCATCGTGCGCTTGTTGTGGGTGACGATGATGAACTGCGAGTTCTCGATGAAGTTGTCGAGCATCTTCAGGAAGCGCGAGATGTTCGATTCATCGAGAGGCGCGTCGAGCTCGTCGAGCACGCAGAACGGGCTGGGCTTGACCTGGTAGATCGAGAACAGCAGGGCGACCGCCGTCATGCTGCGCTCGCCACCGGAGAGCAGGGTGATGGTCTGCAGCTTTTTGCCCGGCGGTTTGGCGATGATCTCGATGCCGGATTCGAGCGGATCATTTTCGTCGACGAGCATGAGGTCGGCCTTGGCCTGCGGGCCGAACAGCTCCTTGAAGTTGGCCTGGAAGAAGTTGCGCACGAGCTGGAAGGTCTCGGAGAACATCGTCTTGGTGGTCTCGTTGATCTTGGCGATGACCTGCAGCAGTTCCTCCTTCGAGCGGACGAGGTCGGCATGCTGGCTGTCGAGGAAGTTGTGGCGCTCCTCGAGTTCCTCGAACTCCTGGATGGCGTCGAGGTTGACCGGACCGATGCTTTCCAGCTTCTGGCGCAGGTCGCCGACCACGCCGGACACGAAGTCCCAGTCGGGATGACCTTCCTCGCCGGGGATCTCGATCTGCTCGAGGTCGAGCAGGTCCTCGTCGGCAGGCGCGGCAACCGGTTCCGGAGCGACCTCCGGTTCGGCGCTGGCTTCGACCGCAGCGGCTTCGCCACCGGCGTTTTCCGTGCCATCGGCAGCTTCCGAGGCGGTCTTGCGCTTCTCGCCACGGCTGCGGTTCTTCTTCTGCTCGGCGATGCTGAGCATGAGCGCGTGGTAATCGGGCTCGAAGGCGGAGATGTGGAAGTTGTAGCGTTCCTGGACCTGGTTGATGAGGTTTTCGAGGCGCAGGTCGACGCGGGTGAGTTGGACTTCCAGGCGGTTGCGCGACTCGCCCAAGCCGTTGATCTGCTGGCGCAGTTGCACAAGCTGGGTTTCGAGGGCGCTGACCTTTTCGAAGGCGGCGGCGCGTTCCTCGGTGCGGCCCTGCAGGTGTTCCTCGATCGAGGCGATGGCGCCGCGCTGGGATTCAACCTGCTCGGCGAAGCGGGCGTTTTCGGCGACGCTCTGCTCGATGCGCGACTGCCAGGTGCAGATTTCCTGGTCGAAACGCTGGATGGACGACTGCAGTTCGTGCAGGCGGGCGGCCATCGGCGCCTTCTGGCGGTTGAGCGAGTGGAGCGCGCTCTCCTCCAGGGCGAGGGCGGTGCGCAGTTCGTTGAGCTTTTCCGAGGACTCCAGCTCGCGGCGCAGGAAGGATTCCATCTCGAGTTCGAGCTCGCCCTCATGGATGCGGGCGGCCTCCAGCTGCTCCTGGGCCAGGGCGGCCTGCTCGCGCTGCCAGGTGATTTGGGCCTCGGCCGACTGCATGCGCGAGGCGATCTGGTTCTGATCCCACTCCAGGCTCTCCAGTTTCGTGGTGGCCTGCTGCAGGGCGCGCTGGACGACGGTCAGCTGGCCCTGAAGCTGGGAGAACTCCTCGCGCACGCGCTGGCTCTGTTCGCGCAGAGCGATTTCCTCGCGCTGCATCTCGTCGAGCTGGGCGCGCAACTGGGCGACCGCCTCCTCCTTTTCCAGGAGCTGGAACTCGAAGCCCTCGAGCTCGCTGCGCAGGCCGCGCACCTCGGCCTCGCGGCGCAGCATCGATGCGGCCTCCTCCTTGGTGGCGCCGCCGTGGATGATGCCGTCGGCACCGATGAATTCGCCCTTCAGGGTGGCGATGGCCGCATCGGGCAACTGGCGCTTCAAACGCAGGGCGGTATGCAGGTCGTCGACGATGAGGACGTTGCTGAGCAGTCGGTCGGTGATCTCCTGGGCGCCGGGTTTCGCGCGCACCTTGTCGACCGCCCAGGCAATGGCGCCGCCGGGCACGAGCTGGCGGTCGGGCAGGGCGCGCAGGGTGACGAAGTCCTGTGGCAGCAGGGCGGCCTTGCCGAGCTGCTGGCCGGACAGGCGGTCGAGGATCTGTGAGGCGAGTTCGCTGTTGGTCAGCAGCACCGCCTGCAGGTGGTCGCGCAGCGCCGCTTCGATGGCGGCGATGAACTGCGGTTCCACCTCGATCGACGAGGCGAGCAGGCCGCGCACGCCGGTCGAGTACACCTCGGGGTTGTCGAGGCCCTTGAGCACCTGCTGGGTGCCTTCGGCGAGGCCTTCGCCCTTCTGCAGCAGCTGTTCGAGAATCTCGATGCGCGAGCGGCGCTGGGTGACCGCGCGCTGGAGGTCGGTCAGCTCCTCCTGCAGGGCGTCGCGGCGGGCGCGCTTGTCGAGGATGTCGCGCGAGCACTGCTTGGCCTTTTCCTCAAGTTCCGTGCGGCTCTGCTCAAGCTCCTGGAGGAGGCGCTGCAGTTCGTCGTACTCGACCTGGCTGGCCTCGCGCGCCTGGGCGGCGGACTGACGGTCGTGGGCCAGGCTTTCATGGCGCTGGCGATCGGCGCTGATCTGCGTGGTCAGGCTCTGGGCACGCGCCTCGGCGGCGGCAATCTGGCCCTCGAACTGGCGGATCGCCTCGCGCGCACTGCGGCGCGACTCATCGAGGCGGCTGCGGTCGGGCAGGATGGCATTGTGCACGGCCAGGTGCTCGTTGAGCGCCTGGCGACGCGTCTCCAGGTTGGCACCGAGCGACAGCACCTGTTCGTCGGCGTCGGCCAGTTCCTGGCGCTGCTGTTCGAGCAGTTGGCGGCCCTGTTCGATCTGCTCCTCGTTCTGGCGGATGCGCCCCTGCAGTTCCTCGCTGCGCTCGTTGTTGAAACCGATGCGGCCCTCGGCGCTCTGCACCTGGCTGCGCAGTTCCTGGGCCTGCTGGCGCAGCTGGTTGATCTGCGATTCGACCGCGTGGTAGGCCTCGCGCGTCTCCATCGCCTCGGACTCGGTGGTCTGCAGGCGCGACTGCAGCTCATCGAGCTGGGCGGTCAGCATGCGCACGTGGTTTTCCGTCTCGCCCTTTTCGGCGCTGAACTCGGTGTAGTGCTTGTGCGCGAGGTGGGTGTCGAACATGCGCACGTCGTCGAGCAGGGTCTGGTAGCGACGCGCCTTGGCGGCCTGACGCTGCAGCGAGCCCATCTGCCGCTTCACTTCGGCGATGACGTCGGCAACGCGTAGCAGGTTGGCCTCGGTGTACTCGAGCTTGCGCAGCGCCTCCTTTTTCTGGCCCTTGAACTTGGTGATGCCGGCGGCTTCCTCGAACACCGTGCGCCGGTCCTCGGGCTTCGAACTCAGCAGCATGTCGATCTGGCCCTGGGCCATGATCGAGTAGGCCTGGCGACCAATCCCGGTGCCGGAGAACAGCTCATGGATGTCCTTGAGTCGGCAAACCGTACCGTTGAGGCGGTACTCGCTGCGGCCATCGCGGAAGACACGGCGGCAGATGGCCACCTCGTTGTAATCGACCCCGAGTGCCTGCTCGCAGTCGGCCATGGTCAGCACAACCTCGGCCATGCCGACCGGCTTGCGCTTGTCGGTGCCGTTGAAAATGACGTCGGCCATTTCATCGCCGCGCAGGGCCTTGGCCGAGGTTTCGCCGAGCACCCAGCGGATGCCGTCGACAACATTCGACTTGCCGCAGCCGTTTGGCCCGACAATGCCGGTGACGCCCTTGTGGAACTCGAAATGGGTCTTGTCCGCGAAGGACTTGAAACCGTGCAGGGTGAGGCTCTTGAGGTACATGGCGCGCGAAAAGGGAAGGACCGCTGCCAGTATCCATGATTTGAGGCCCGCAGAGCAAGAACGAAGCCCTGTATTTCCCACATCTTGTGGATGCTTAACTTATCTTTAACAAGATAAGGGGCGCTTGCGTCCCGAAGTCCTGTGAATAAGCCCAGGGGCTGTGAACAAGCAAGGCAGGCAGCGGATTTTCTCCGGGGACGGCGATGATCGCGGCGCCCGCCGGCCGACGACTTCAGGCCAGCGGTGGGCAATAATTGAGCAGCTCGATTTCGAAGGCGTGCTTCTTCTCCGGCTGGATCTCGACGACGCTGAGGCTGCCGTAGTCGATGTTGAAATGCGCCATGTGCTTGAGCGGCTGACCGAGCAGCAGGGCGAGAATGACACGGATGATGCCGCCATGACAGAACACCGCGACACGGCGGTGCGGGTTGTCGTGCAGGATCTTTTCGAGGGCGGGCTGCACGCGCTGGGCGAGCTCGCGGCCGTTTTCGCCATTGGGAATGCCGGCTTCCTCGATGAGCTCCAGCCAGTCGAAGGCGCTGACGCCGAACTGCGCTTGCACGCCCTCCCAGCGGTAGCCGGTCCAGTCTCCGAAATCGACCTCGCGCAGGCTGGGGATGATGACCGGTTTCAGACCGGTGGCCTCGGCCAGCGGGCTCAGCGTCTCCTGCACACGGCGCAGCGGGCTGGCATAAAGACCGTCGAGTGGTGTGTCCTTGAGCCACTGGGCGATCGCACGCGCCTGGCGCTGGCCCTGCTCGGACAGGCCCATGTCGATACGGCAGCCGCCGAAGACCTTGTGGTAGCGTTCCTCGACCTCGCCGTGGCGGATCAGGTACAACTGCGTGGGATGGTTGGGCAGGTGCGGCTTCAAGACAGGGAATTCATGGACGAGGTCAGGGTCGCGTTCAAGGCGCGGCGACAAAAAGGCGGTTCAACGCGAGGACTGGAGGTGGGCCAGCACCATCTGCAGGGCGGCCTCGACGACGTCCTCCAGGCTATGCCCTTCGGAGTTGTCGATCCTGCGCCAAACGACCCCGCGCGCTTCGAGCGCGGTGCACGTGGCGGGATCGCAGCGACTGACCCGCGGCGGTTCCGGTGGAACGACGACCCGGCCGGCGAGCACGTCGGCGAGTTCGGCCTCGTTCAGGGGCGGCTCGCAGAACTTGGTGTTGAACTGGGCCAGCAATTCGCCCCGGCGTTCGGGCGGCAGGGCAGCGAGGCGGTCGCGGCTGCGCGCGGCGCCGTGCAGCCGTTCCTCGCCGTGCAGGCGGGCCAGCTTGGCCTTGGCGCGCAGGATGCGCCGCTGTTCGAGGGTTGCGGGATCGGCAACCAGTTGCAGGACAAGGTCGGGCAGCAGCTCGCCGGGAATGTGGGGAACATGACTCGTGGTCAGGGACAGGCGCAGCACGCCCTGATCGACCAGGGCCACCCGGGCGCCACGGTCGAGGCAGCGTCGGCCAATCCCGAGGGTGGAGACGAGGTCGAACCAGGCGCGGGCGCGGGCAATGACGGGTTGGCGTCGGCTGAGCCGCCAGGCGGCGAGCAGGTGGTTCGGGTGCCGTGCAAGCCAGAGGCGACGCTGGAAATGGCGCCAGTGGCGGCGCTGGCGCGGCTGGTCCTTTTCCGGCAGGGCGGCAACCTGGTCCTCGCCGAGCGCGTCGCGCAGGCGACGGGCGAGCAGGGGAGCGACCGTGGTTTTGCCAACGCCACTGGCGCCGGCGAGTTCAATCAGAGGCATGCACGTTCAGCGTCGGCGAGATGGGGCGCCTGGGCAAGCGTGCGCGGCGGCAAAAAAAGCGCGGCGGCCCGCTGGGACCGCCGCGCTGGATGGGACAGGCGACTACTCAATGAAGTAGAACTGGCGCGTATTGAGCGCGGCCCAGAGGGCGTCGCCGCGGCCCTTCTCGGCATCGGCGGCGACCACCGGCACCAGCAGGGCACGCTCCTCGTCGGTCGGCTGGCGGCTGAACAGCGAGAGATAAATCGTCTCGACGGCGGCCTCCGGCGTCTTGGCGCGTTCCAGGGCCCGGGAAATGACCGTGTAGGGGTTGAGCAGGTCGTTGAAGGTGCCGCCGTTGAGCAGCTGCAGGGCCTGGGTGACGCTGGCCTCGTGGTTGAAGTTGTCAACCAACTCGCGGTCGCTCTGGCCGAAGGTGCGCAGGAAGTGGCCGTTCGGGGCCGGGCTGCGCAGGTCGGCGGCGCGCACCATGGTGGTGTCGCGCAGGCGTTCCCAGGCGGCGAGCGTGGTCTTGTCCTGCTTGCTGCGCACCGCGAAGGTTTCGGCATCGCGCAGCAGGCGGGCCTTCTGCATTTCATTGAGGCGGGCGCGCTCCTGGCGAGCGACGACATCAAGGGCATCGTCGATGCTCAGACCTTCGCTCTGCTTGGCCTTGAGCAGGGCGGTGATCTCGCGGGCAAACGCGACGTCGTCGATCTGCTCCTTGAGCTTGCCATCGCGGGCGAGTTCGGCGAATTTTTTGAAGCCCATCGTGTAGACGACGTCCTGCACCGCCTCGTTGATGCGGCTGCGCTGGCTGGTGACAATGCGACGGGCTTCGCGGATCGCCTTCTCGTCGTTGCTCTTCTGGGCCTCGACGAGCTTTTCCTGGGCTTCGCGCACGTCGCTGGCGAGCTGCTTCTGCAGGGCGGCAATTTTGGCGGCGCCGGCGGCGAGTTCCTTGCCGGAGAGGGCGTTGAGGGCGCGGTCGAGCCACTCGACGCGGCGCAGGGCAACGGTGCGGTCGACACGGGCGGCGGCGTTGGGGACATCGACACCGGGCTTGTGCAGGGTGACGACGCTGTCCCAGATCTGCTCGGCGCTCATGCGGCGCAGCAGGGGGCCGGGAAAGTGGTAGGTCTCGCCGAGCTCGACATCGCGCGTGCTGGCGGCGCGCTGGTAGGTGGCGCTGTTGTACACGATGCGCAGGAACTCCTTCAGGTCGTAGTTCACCTGCTTCATGGTCTGCTCCAGGTAGGCCATGAGCTGCGGGTTGCTCGGCACGGTGGAGTCGGTGATCTCGTCGACCGGCTCAATGACGCCCATGCCCATGGCCTTTTTCCACAGGCGGTTGGCGATGACGAGGGTGAAGCGCGGATTGTCCTTGGAGGTCATCCAGCGGCCGTAGGCCTCGACGGGCTTGTCATTTTCGCCGACGATCTTGCCATCCTTGGCAAAGGAGGCCGGAATGACCGGCTCAATGACGGCCTTTGGCTTGGCATCGCTGTACTGGTAGTCGTGCGGCAGGCGCAGGGCGCGCTTGTCGGTCTGATCAACCACGTAGTTGTAGCGCAGCGGGCGCAGGATCTCGGTCATCGCCTTGCCCATGTCCTTGCCGGAGAATCCCTCGGGGATCATGTCCGACGCCTTGGACTTTTTGCGGCTGGAGCGACCGTAAAACGCCTCGGCGAGCAGCGGGTTCGACAGGCCGTTGGAACCGGTCATGCCGTAGGTGTGGGCGGCCATCTGGTAGTAGTCCATCTGGCTCCACTTGTCGAAGGGATGGTTGTGGCACTGGGCGCAGACCATGCTGGTGCCGAGGAAGACCTGGGTGGTCACCGCCATGTTGTCGAGCGGCATGTTGTAGTCGCGGATGTAGAAACCCACCGCGCCGTTCTCGTAGGTTTTGCCGTCGGCAGTGACCAGTTCGCGCACCATCTGGTCATACGGCTTGTTGGTCTTGAGTGACTCGCGCAGCCAGTCGGCATAGGCATAGCCGGCCGGCAGGCTCTGGCCGCCGCCGACCGACTGGCTTTTCAGGCGCAGCAGGTCGGACCAGAAGTTGAAGTGGTGCTGGACGTAGCCGTCCGAGGCGAGCAGGCGGTCGATGAGCTTGGCGCGCTTGTCCGGATCGGCATCGGCGAGGAAGTCGGTCGTCTCCTTGAGCGTCGGGATGCGGCCAGCCAGATCCAAATGAATGCGGCGGACAAAAGCCTCGTCGCTGACCGGGGCATTGGGCTGGAGCTTTTCCTTCTCCAGCTTGGCGAGCACGAGTCGGTCGATCTCGGCCGCCTTGGCGCGCAACTCGTCGGCAGGCAGGCCGGCGGCCGCCAGGGAGTTCAGGGCCAGCAGGCTCAGAAGAAGGGGAAGGGGCGATTTCATGGGGGTGACGAGCGCGAAAACGAGGGTCCCCCCGGCTTCTTTCACAGGGTGGAAAAGTTTCGACCTGGGCAGCCTGGACTTGCGACCGCGTTGCGCCGGGCTATCTGCAGGCATGGCGCGGCCGTTCTGCGGTCGCGTTTTCTTTCAGTCCGGTGGCGGCATGAGCCACCGGCAGCCGTTTGCAGATGCAGGGAAGGCCGTGAGAACCGGCCACAGTGGCGCTGCGGTATCGGGTCACAATTCCGCGACGCGCGGGCCGGCGACGGCACGCGGGTGAAGCCAATCGGAGGCAACTCCGGTGAAGGCGAGCGGGAAAGGCGGGAGGAGGCATTTCATGCTTCCCTCTCACAAACCCGGAGTCCGAATATCTCGCTGCGAACGCTCACTCCCGCCCCTCCGAGTGGAGGCTGGCGGGCCAAACTTCATCGCAACAATGAAGGGTGGGACCGGGTGTTCCGCGACGGACCTTGCCAAAGGGTCCGGCAGGCGTGCATCCGTTCTTGCCGCAGCATCGCAAGAAAACACACATGACCCAGATCCCCTGGGGCCGTCGCGCCATTGGCGCGGCCAGCCTCGCCTGGACCTGCGCCGGCCTCGCCGCCGACGCGGAACCCACGACACCGAACGAAGCCACGAAGGGCCGACTGCCCTCCATCGTGGTCACCGCCACCAAGACCCCGACCACGCCCGATCGCACGGCTGCCAGCCTGACCGTGATCGACCGCGAAGAGATCGAGCGCCAGCAGTTCCGCCTGCTTGCCGACGCCCTGCGCTTCGTGCCCGGGCTGACGCTCGCCGACCGCGGCGCGCCCGGCACCGTCACCGGCGTCTTCCTGCGCGGCACGAAGACCGAACACACGGGCCTGCTCATCGATGGTCGGCCGGTGCCGGCCAACCTCGCCGGCGCCTACAACCTGGAGACGACGCCGCTCGACAACATCGAGCGGATCGAAGTCCTGCGCGGACCGGCCTCAAGCCTGTACGGCGGCAAGACCATCGGCGGCGTCATCCAGATCCTGACACGCAGCGGTCGCGGCCTGGAGAAACCCGAGAGCTCGGCCTTCTTCGAGGCCGGCAGCTACGGCAGCTTCCGCGAGGGCTTCAGCACCCTCGGGGCCGCCGGCGACTTCGACTGGGCTTTCGAGGCCGGTCGCGCCGACGTCCAGGGGCAGCGCATCAACAGTCGCTTCGAGCAGAGCAGTGCCAACGGTCGCACCGGCTGGCAGTTGAACGACACTCTGCGCCTGGAACTCGACGGCCGCTGGTACGAGGCGGAGACCGGCCTGCCCGGCACCCGCTTCCGCAACGATCCGGACGACCGCCTGCTGACGGAGTTCTGGAGTGTCTCGCCACGTTTGATTTGGGACACCACACCGCGCTGGCGACAGACCCTGACCTGGGCCTACAACCGTTTCCGGCAGGTGGCCGACGGCTTCACCGGGCCGTTCAACCCGAACAATCGCTCGACCGTGCGCCATCACTTCTGGGAATACCAGAGCGAGTTCCGGCCGGTCGACCGCTGGACGCTGACGGCGGGCTTGTGGTTGCAGGACCTGAACTTCACCCGCTTCAACGACAGCCTCGGCGTGCGCGACATCGACCAGAACGAAACAAACCTGGCCGGCTACCTGCAGTCGCAGGCCGAGATCCTGCCCGGCGTCAATCTGGTCAGCGGCCTGCGCTACGATCGCTATTCGGACTTCGAGGATGCCGTGACCTGGCGCGCCGGCCTGAGCTGGCGCGTGCCCGGCCTGGGCAGCCTGTTGCATGGCAACTACGGCACCGCCTTCTCGCCGCCGAGCGGGCAGGACCGCGAGCCGGCCCTGTTTGGCAATCCGCAGCTCGCCGAGCCGGAACGCAGTCGCGGCTGGGAAGTCGGCCTTGAGCAGCCGATCCCGGCGGCCAGGACCACCCTCAGCGCCACGTTCTTCCGCAATGAGCTGAGCGACATCTACCAGTTCGACCTCGCCACCTTTGCCCTGCAACCGATCGGCCGCGCGCGCACCCAGGGCCTGGAACTGGGCGCGCGCTGGCAGCCCTGCGAGGCCGTGGCCCTGCATGGCAACTGGAGTTACCTTGATGCCGATGACCTCAGCGGCGGCGTGCGTTTGGTGCGCCGGCCGCGCCACACGCTGTCGGGCGGGCTTGTGCTCAAGCCGCACGAGCGACTGACCCTCAGCCTGAGCGCGCTCTACGTCATGGACCGCGAGGACTTCGATCCGGTGACGTTTGCCCAGAAGGACCTCGAGGACTACCTGCTCGGCCGCCTCTCGGCCAACTGGCGGGTGCGCTCCAACCTCGAGGTCTTTGCCCGCATCGAGAACCTGTTTGGCGACAACTACGAGGAGGCCGCCGGTTTCCCGGCCTTCGACACCGGCGCCTACGCCGGCATCAAGATTCGATTCTGAGTCGCCCTTGCATTCGGCGGCGGTTCGCTCCGGCGGGCCGCCGCTTTTTTACAGCACGAGCGCCTGTTCGACGACCGCGCGCGCGGCCTCGACCTCGTCGTTGATGACGACCGTGGCACCGAGGCGCTTGAGGCGCTCCACATCCGAGGCGAAGCGGGCGCGGGTGATCACCGGCACATCGGGGCGCAGTTCGCGGATCAGCGCCAGCGCCTCCTTGGTCAGGGTGGCGTCGGGAAAGGTGAAGGCCACCAAGCGCGCCTGCTGGAGGCGTGTCAGTTGCCAGGTTTCCTCGTGGGTGGCGTCGGCAAAGAGTACCGCCTGGCCCAGCTTCTTCAGCTCGCGCACGGTGTCGGCATTGAGTTCGACAATCAAGGTTGGTACACCCTCGTTGAGAAAGGCTTCCTTGAGCTGGCGACCGACCGGGCCGTGGCCGCAGATGATGGCGTGCCCGGTGAGCGCGCTGAGTTTCTGGCGCAGCGGCGCGGAGTCGGGCAGCAGGGGACGGTGGCGACCCCAGCCGCGTTTTTCCAGCCAGGCACCGAGGGGTTCACCAAAGCGGATGCAGGCGGGCAGCAGCCCCATGCTCAGGGCGGCGGCGGCGATCAGGATTTGTTGCGCAGCGGGACTCCACAGGCCGGCAGGGCCGGCTTTCTGCAGCAGGACGAGCGAAAACTCACCGGCGCTCGACAGGCCGATGCCGGCCATGAGGGCCTGTCGATGGGCCAGGCCGAGGCGACGGGCAATCAGCGTGATCAGACCGGTCTTGGCCAGCATCAGCAGCACGGTCAGCGCCAGGATGGCCGGCCAGTGGGCTGCGGCAACGCTGAGGTCGACCATGAGACCGACCGAGACAAAGAACAGCGTCAGGAAAAGGTCCTTGATCGGCAGGATGTCGGCGAGGATGCGGTGCTTGTAGATCGACTCGCTGACCGCCAGGCCGGCGACGAAGGCGCCGAGGGCGAGGCCGAGCTGGAGCAGGCCGCCAATGAAGGCGAGGCCTAGGCAGGAACCGACGACGCTAAGGGTGAAAAGCTCGCGGTTGCGGGTGCGGGTGACCGCGTGCAGCAGCGACGGGATGATCCAGCGCGCGCTGACCCCGGCGAGCACGACAAAGAGGCCGCCGCGGCCGAGCAGGGAAGCGGTGCGCGCGAGCAGCGACGGTTCATCGGCACCGCCACCGCCGTTGAGCAGCAGCGGCAGGAAGAGGAAAAAAACAATGATGAAGAGGTCCTGGAAGATCGCCACCGCCAGGGCCATGCGCGCGCCGGGACTGGATTCGAGGCCGAGATCCTGGAAGCTCTTCAGACTGACGGCGGTCGAGCTCATCGCCAGGGCAACCGCGAGCAGCACGATGCCTGCCCAAGGCAGGTCGGCCATGGCCCAGGCGGCGGCGCCGGTGAGCGCCATGCAGGATCCCATCTGCCAGCCACCGCCGGCGAAGGCCTGGCGGCGCAGGTAACGCAGTTCGCCAAGCGAAAACTCCAGGCCGAGGGTGAACATCAGCAGCATGACCCCGAACTCCGACATCTGGGTGATGCTCGCCTCCGTCTCGCCTCCGCCGAGCAGGTCGAGCACGCCGCTGTTGGCGAGCAGCACGCCGCAGAGGAAGTAGCCGGCGAGCAGGGACTGCTGCAGGCGCAGGAGCAGCAGCGACACGCCCACGACCGCGGTCAGCATCAGCGCCAGCAGGGTGAACAGCGGCGGCAGGCCCTCGGCGGCGGCGAGCAGGGCGGGGAATGGCATCCGGCCATTTGCGCGGAAGGCCGCGTCGCCTCAAGCGGGAATCGCAAGTGGCCGCGGTTTTTTCCGAGTCACTTGCCGAGCCGGTCGAGCAGGTTGCGGGTGATGCGCGTCACCGCCGGATCGTTGCCGGCGAGGCCGTGGGCCCAGTCCGTGGTGCCGGCGGTGAACACCGTGCCGCCGCGGGTGTAAACGCCCATGCAGGCGGCCCCGGTGCGGCCCTTCTCCCACTTCTCATACCACTCGGCATCGTCCGGATGCCAGCGCGCCTCGCAGGTGCCGAGCACCTCAAAGGTCTTTGGGCTGCCGTCGCGCCCGGTCGGGTAGGGCAACCCCTCGCGCCATTCCAGCTCGCAGCCGTCGCACTCGTAGCCGACAATCGTGTCCTTGCCGCCAAAGGCATCGCCGCGCTTCAGCCCGGTGCCCTCAAACAGCCAGTGGTCGGGCCGGTGCACGGTGTAGGCGGCCGGGCCGTCCATGAACTGGCCGTGGCTGCGGTGGTAGCCGCCCCAGAGGAATCCGACCCCGGTCATCTGCGTCTCCGGACGGCCGAGCAGGTGGTGGCTCCACAGCGTGCTGAGCGTGGCGCGGTCGCTCTCCTTGAAGACCGGATCGAGGAAGTAGTTCTGCTTCCAGCAGGTGGAGGCGCGGCCGCCGTCCTCGTTGCGGATCTGCCAGCAGCAGGTGTTGCCGCTGAAAAAGCAAACATTGCCACCGCGACCGATGAAGGCTTCGAGCTGGTCGCGCATCGGGGTCGACCAGTACTCGTCGTGGCCGACGCTGAGCACGAGTTGGTAGGCCTTGAGGATTTCCGGGTGGAATTCGAGGTCGTTGTTGGCGGCAAACTCGAGGCTGTACCCCTGGGCCTCGGCCCATTGCACGAAGGGCAGTTCCCAGCGCGAGAACTGCGGCGCGGCCGGCCGCTCGAAGCTGACCCGGTGGCCCTGATTGTTGGAGAGGCTGTTGTAGGCGTAGACGCTGAAGCCGCCCCAGTTGTTGTAGGCGTTGTAGGTGTTGGTGGCGAGCTGCAGCAGGATCTTCGAGGTGGCACCCGGCTTGGCGGCGCGGACGATGAAGAAGGCGGAACCCGCGGCCGTGCGGCCACCGCGCGCGGTCCATTTGCCGCCGCGATCGGCGGCCTTCAGGGCGACTTCGTAGTAGCCCGATTGCCAGTCGGCCCCGACCGGGATGTCGAGCGCGGCCGGCCAGCCGCAGCCGTTGGCCGAGGCATCCTCGGGCACAGGATATGCTGCGCCCTTGACGCCGGCCTTGCGCCAGACGACCACGCGCTCGCGGCCGAGGCGGGCGACCTCGACATCGAAAACCGCGGCGGTGGTGCTGACATGCAGTGGCACGGGTTCGCCCTGGGCAACGCTGACCTTGCCGGCATAGCCGTCGATGAACAGGGACGGTGGTGCCTCGGCGAAAGCGGCGGCGGCAGCGGTCAGGAGGAGCAGGAAAGCGCGCATGCCAAGCCTACGCGCTGGCGTGGCGATTCTGGCAGGGAATGCGTCAGCTGCGGACAGCGGCCACGGGCAGGGCCGGCAGTGACTCCACCTCCGGTTCGACGCCTTCGCCGGGCGGTCCCGGGAAGTTTTCGTCAACGAAACGTCGCCAGGTGTCCTTGGTCGGCTTTGACAGCAAATGCTGAATGTTCTCCGCGCAATCGCCGCAGAGCAGCAGGCCCTGGTGCAGGCGGTCGCCCGCACACAGGCCGCTGATGACGTAGTCGTCGAGCCCCTCGCCGGAGCGGTTGCAGACCGAGCAGTGGTCGAGCCCGCGATCGAGCTGGACATGGTCGTCCTGGTACTCGGCGAGGCGCTGCTTGGATTCGCCGGAGAACTCCTCCATCATGGCGCTCCGGCAGTGGTGGCAGAGGGCGTACTCCATGACGCACTCGCCCTGGCGATAGGCCTTGGAGACATGGTAACCGCCGGCATCATCGAGCAGGGTCTCGCCGCAGCGCGTGCAGTGGCGGAAGGGGCGCCCCTCGTACTCGCAATCCAGATCAGGCGGAATCGGGGGCGGCTCGTCCATGCCTGGAAGATGCGCGCCGGCGCGGGGACGGCAAGCACGGTCCGCAGATTTCGCCGATGGCGCAGAAGATCATCCGCAGCTTTCGCAGATGGCTGCAGAGGGCAGAGCCAGGGGCGGCGTGCTGTCTGTAGGCGGGGGCATCGACCCCGCCGTTCGGGCTTTGGCGGAGCGCGTGTGGGTCGGAGACCCCTCCCACACCACCGCCTAAACCCATCCTCGCCATGCAAACTCGCAGCCTGAACATCACAAAAGGTTGTCCGAATTTCAGGGGAGCACGCCAGGGTTGCGCTGGACGATCTTGGTGGTTCTCGCCAGATGGTCGCGAATTATTCGAGCCTGGTTATAGAAAAGGATACGTCAATCCGTTCAAACCTGAGCTTGATGGCGGGGCCAGTAATAGACTACCGGGGGCACTCCCACAACTTAAATAATATTCATGAGATTAATATTAACATCATGTTGGTTTATGCTGAGCACTGCGACTATCGTTGGAGTTGCGCAACAGCCTGAGTACGAGAATTTTGGAACGGATAGGCTCACTTCTAAGCAGTTGGGAAAAGACACCGAGAGCGCCTTGAAAGGCGACTTGGAGGCCGCCCACCGGTTAGGGAGGCATTATTGCGGCTTGAACGATCCGGAGGGGCTACGGTGGCTGCGTATCTCTGCGGTGCTAGGCAGTCAATCAGCTCAAGTTGACTTTTTTGTGTACGCGAAGGGAATGAGTGAAGATCCATTGCTCCGTCTCGAAGGGAAAATCTGGCTTAAAAAGGCTTGCGCCGCAGGTCACCGCCATGCTCTTTTTATCCGAGATGCGAATATAAAACACGGGAAAATGAGCGACGTGGAAATCAAATAACAATAAATGAGGCGACCGGCGGCAACACAAAGGTGTCCCGCTTTGAAAAGCACAGCCGCCCAGCTACTGCACGGTTCGCAACGATGGCGGATCCGCTTTTCCTTACCCTCCGAACGCTCCAATGCACGGGCTCCCACAAACCAGCAATCGTACCCGTCAATCTCGGAGGGTGCGAGCCCCCTGCGAAACGGGTTAGGAACGCAACATGCGCGGCGATGTCCGGTAAGATCTTGCAAGAGGCCGCACATGGATTCAACAGCCCTTTTATCAGGGGCAGAATGGAGAACCGCATCATCCGCCGTCACCCGCTCGGGCTTGGGGAGGTGGGGGCGAACAATTCCTGCCTCATGGAGGCGTTGGGAAGGCGGATGCACGGAAAAACCCAGCCTGTCCGCAGGCGCCCGCCGTGCTCCGCAAACTGCGCGGTCTGGTGGTGCTGTTTCGGGAGGAGATGAGTGCTGAGCGGCAGTCGTCGAAGCCGCCGACCCAGCTCTTGACATCGGGTAGCAAAACGCTACCTTCCGGTATTATGAGCCTCCCGGTCAAACTCAGCGATTCACTGGTCATTGAAGCTCGCACGGTTGCAGCCGTTATGGAACGCTCCATCGCGGGTCAGGTCGAGTTTTGGGCAGGCTTGGGCCGCTCGATTGAACCCCTTCTGAGCGGCGACCGTGCGATTTACATCAAGCGCATGGGCAAACAGCGCAGTTTGACAGAGGCCATTTCCTCTGTGGACTCTGATTCTGGACGAGAGCGCTTGCGCGCTTACCTACACGCCCGCCCCTTTCCCCACTTTGAGGCCTGCCCAGAGCGTGCTGGTTTCCTTGTGAAAATCGATGAAGACGGCACTCGCACCCGTGGTCGTTTTGTCAATCGCGCGTTTGTGGCTGACACCGGGTCAAGCGCGTCATGAACTGGTCAGCGCTTCTCGAACCTCGACCCGTGGTGATCGCCATCGCTGGGTCAAATGGTGCCGGAAAGTCCACTTTTTTCCATGCTCACCTTTCCCAGTGCGGCTATCGCTTTGTGAATGCGGACGATCTCGCGGAGGGACTTGATCTCGGTCCCTATGAAGCGGCAGACTTGGCAGCGGCTATTCGTAAAGAGCTGATTGCTCAGCGAGAAAGTTTTGTCTTTGAAACGGTGCTTTCAGATCCGCACGGAGCCAAAGTGGCGGAGCTTCATGACGTCGCGCAGCAGGGCTTCCACGTGGTGCTCATTTTCATTCGAATCGACTCCGCCGACACCTCCAAACAACGAGTTTCCATGCGCGTCATGCAAGGGGGGCACGATGTTCCAGATGATAAACTCGAGACCCGCTGACCTGCCCCCCGAGTTTGGAACGGTTATTGTGAGAGAGTCGGGACGGGGCTG
>DAIUCN010000006.1:0-96384 GCA_036846165.1 Prosthecobacter sp. | reverse complement strand
GAACTGGGGTTGGGGGGGAAGCGGAGCGAGGGGAGACGGGAGTTTCAAGTTGAAGGTTTCATGTTGGATCCCTACGTGATCTTCGTGCCATTCGTGGTTCCCATCAGCGGTTCACCAGGCTTGGGTTCTGCCCGTGGGGTGGGGCCGCACGGGTGAGCGAAAGCGGCGCAGAAGCGCCGCAGTCCAAGGCGCTGCGCGCAGATCGTGGGTCTGCGACATCGGCTGCGGCTCAAAGCCCAGCCAGCTCGCGCCCACCTTCACCGACCCAGCGAGGCCAAATAAGCCACGAGGTCGCGCAGTTCCTCGCGGGTCATGTTGACGATCAGGCCCTCGGGCATGAGCGAGCCCGATTCCTGATGCTCCTTGACCTCGGCGAGGGCGAGTCGGCTGACCTGGCCGCTGCCAAGGTCCTTCAACTGCAGCTCGCCGCCGCTCTCGCTGACCTTGTAGCCCTGCAGGCGGCGACCGTCCTTCATGGTCACGCTGGTGGCGACGTAACCCTCCTTGATCTGGCGACCCGGCCAGACAACGGCTTCGATGAGCAGTTCCACCGGCACGCCGCGGCCGACCGCGTCGAGCTCGGGACCGATGATGCCGCCTTGGCCACCGATCTGGTGGCAGGCGGTGCAGGCGAAGAGCGGCTGCTGGAAGACGGCGCGGCCTTTCTCGGCGTTGCCGGCCGACTTCACTTCCGCGGCCAGGGCACTCACCCAGGCGGGGTCATAGGCGGGCTGGACATTTTTGGCGCCGAGGATTTTGCCGAGCACGGCCAGCAGGGCGGCATCACTCTGACCGGCGGCGGTGAGCGCGGCCTGGACGCGACCGGCGGTTTCCTTCGAACAGGGTTGGGCTTCCAGTGCCTTGGCAAGCGCCTGCGTCGCGGCAGGTCGGGCAAGCAGGGCGGTTAACACGGTCTGCAGGGCGGCGGGATCACTGAGGGCGTCGAGGCGACCCGCCGCTTCGCTGCCGGCCCGCGCCGGCTGGACTTCGGCCAGCGCCGTCAGGGCGACGACTTGAACGGGAGCGTCCTGCAGCCAGGGCAGGAAGGCTTCGGCGGGTTCACCAAGCTTCGCCAGGGCGCGGATCGCGGCGATTCGCACGGGCAGATCCGACTGCGTCGCAAGCTGGCGCACGGCAGGCGCCAGCGCGCGCAGCTTCCAAGCGGCAGCCAGCCCGCAAGCAGCGGCGCGTTGCGCGTCGTTGCCCGTGGCCAGCAGTTGCTCGACCAGCGGCGGTGCTCCTTCCGGTGCGGTGGCGCGCGCCAGTCCGGCGAGGATGCTTTCCAGTTCGCCAAGGATCGCCGGCTCGGTGAGGCCATCGCGCAGGGCACGCAGGGCATCGTCCGGACCACCCTTGCGAACCAGAATGCCGTGCAGGGCGCGCTTGGTCGTCATCGCCAGGCCATCGCGACCCAGCATCGCGCGTGCGGCGTCGAGCAGCTCGCGGCTGCCGTCCTTTTCCACGAGGTAACTCAGGTGCGCCGGCGGCAGGGCGGCGAGGAAGGCATCCAGGGTGTCGGGCTGTTTCCACTGCGGCGCGGTGGCGTGCACCGTCAGCCAGAGCGCGCGATCGAGGAAGCTGTCCATCGGCGCGTCGAGCGCCTTCAGGGCCGTGCGCAGGGCATCGGCCGACTTCAACTTGGCGAGCGCGACGATGGCTTCCAAACGCACCCGCGGCTGGGAATCGGCGATGGCCCGGGCGAGCAGGTCGAGACGCTCCGGCATGCCGGACGACCCCAGCGCCTGCACCGCGCGCTCGCGCCGCGCTGACTCCGGCGCTTCCAGCTCGCTCCGAAGCAAAGCCATCTCCGGCACCTCGGCGGCGGTTTGCAGAAGTAGGGCGGTGGCGGCTTCCTCCGCCTTCACCCCGGCAAGCTCTGGGCTCGCACGCAGCAGTCGCCACGCCTGATAAGCCGTCCAGCGATCGGTGCTGCCAAGCTGTTCCACCTGCCCCTGCGACGTCGTGGCGATCTTCGGCTTCGCCACCAGAGGCCGCCCCTTCGCCGTCACGCGCCAGATGCGACCGTGCTGCCTGTCGCGGTTCGGGTGACGGAAGCTGGCCTGGTAGTGGCCGATGATCGGGTTGTACCAGTCGGCAATGTACAGCGCGCCATCGGGACCGAAGCGCACGTCCACCGGGCGGAAGGCGACGTTGTCGCTGGTGATGAGCGGCGTCTGTTCGACCGCCTCAAAGCCGCTGGGGTTGTCCTTGTCGTCGATGAGCCTGTGCCGGTAGATGGCGTTCTCGAAGAAGCCGCCGGTGACGATCTCGCCCTGCATGGCTTCGGGCCAGTGGCTGTTGCCGGGGATGTCGACCCCGCAGAACTTGCGCAGGCCGGCGGTCTTGATGATCTGGCCGCTGTACGGCAGCATGAACCGGCTTAACAAAAAGTAGGGCAGGCCGGCCGCCTCGCCCTTGCCGCCCGCCTGCTCGAGCGGGATCTCCGGCACGCTGACCTCCATCGGCCGCGCCCAGAACATGCCAGCCGCGCCCGCCACCTGGATCGGCTGCCCGTCCTTCGTGAAGGCTGTGCCCCAGGGATTGAGCGGCATGCCGGTCGGATAGGCTTCCAAGCGACCGCTGCGCGGCCACCAGCGCCAGAAGCCGGCCCCGTAGAGCTGCACCACCCCGTGCGCGGTGACGACCCGCGAGTAGCAGTGCAGGCCCTGGTGCATGACCAGGGCGCCGTCGGGCGACCAAATAAAACTGTTGAGGTTTTGATGGGTGTCGCCGGTGCCGAAGCCGCTGAAGATCGTCTCGCGGCGGTCGGCGCGATCATCGCCATCGGTGTCGGTGAGGCGCAGCAGTTTTTCGCCCTCGCCCACGTAGAGTTCACCCGGGCCGCCGAGTTCCATGCCCATTGGCATGCGCAGGCCGTCGGCCCAGACCGTGCGCTTGTCGGCACGGCCGTCGCCGTCCGTGTCTTCGAGGATAATGATCTGGTCGTTGGCCGGCTCGTCCGGCGCCGGCTGCGGGTAGGCAGAGGTCTGCAGGCACCAGAGGCGACCCCGCTCATCCCAGCGGATGACCAGGGCGTTGGCGATGCCGTCGGTCTCATCGGCGAACAGGTTGACGGCAAAACCGTCGAGCACCTTGAACGAGGCCAGCTCCGCTGCCGGCGAGTGATCGGCCGGCGGTTCACCGACCGAGATCGGTTTTTTGTAGGGGTCCTGGGCGGAGAGCGGAGAGCTCAGCAGCCATCCCAAGGCCCAGGCGCCAAGGCCCAAGTCGCGGAGGGAACTCCGCACTCCGCGACCCACACCTGCCCGTGTGTGGCGCCGGGTCATGGGATGTTGCGGCATTGGACCTTTCCTCATGGCACCTTCCTTTCCTCGGCCAGTTTCCATAGTTCGTTCTCCTTGTCGGCGATGAGTTTCTGATAGCGCTCGAGTTCTGCCGGGAACCAGCGCAGTTGGGGGTTCAAATGATCGCGGCTGCTCGGCTGGGCGGTGCGGTCGCCATGCAAAAACGCCCAGTTGTCGGGTCGCCAATACTGATGCCAGAGGCGGTTCTTCACGCGCACTGCGGCGCGCAGGGGTTCGAGGCCCGTGGCAGCGCGCAACCCGGCCTGGGCAAGCAGGCGCTGGGTGAGTTCGCCGGCGCCCGCCTCGGTGAGGTTCACACCGTCGCGGGTCCACGACGCGGCCGGCTGCCCGTCGGAGCCCAGCGCCAAAAAGAGCGCGTCATGCTTCTCCGCCAGCCGGCGCAGGGCGGCGCTGTACAGCGCAAGGTCGGCGTTGCGCGCGCTCAGGTCGGGCAGCGGTTTCGGCTTGACCTCAAACGGCGCCGCCTCGGCGACGATGAGTCGCGGGGTGACGGTTTGGACCTGGCTGAGCAGGCGGTCGTAGGCGGCCTCGAACTCCGCCACGCCGGCCGCACCGCGCTCCAGGCATTCCTGGCGACCGAACATCAGCAGCACGGCGGTGGCGCCGCAGCGGCGCAGTTGCAGGGGCAGGTCGCCGAAGTTGAGCGGTCGATCCTGACGGAACACCGTGTCGGCCTCCCAGGCCAGGCTGCGCAGGCGGGGCTGCTGAACGGCGAATGCCCGGACGAGCCCGGCTTCCAAACCGCCTTCTTCGACCACGGCGACCGCTTCATTGCCGCCGAGCACGGCGATGACCTCACCCGGTTGCAGCTCCAGTCGCCCCGCGAAGGGTGTGCGCTGCGGCGGCGGCGCCCCGAGGCCCAGCTGCAGGATCTGCGGTCGTGTCAGAGCGCGGGCGTGCAGGCGGAGGTTGGCAAGACGCAGCGGAGCGGCGTGCAAATCGAGCGGTCGGTCGGCCAGCGACAGCTTGCCGGGTTTGAGGTTGGCCGAGGCCTGCTCGATGCCATCGATCCACAGACCGGACACGGCCTGGCGCGGGTCGCGACGAAGGTTGAGAACGACGGTCGTCGATCGACCCAGGGGCAGCGGCGCGCTGGTCAGCCACTCGGGCTGATCGGGCAGCCGGACCTGCAGGGCGCCCTCCGGCTTGAGGGCCAGGGTCAGGGCGGGGTGACCTTCCGCGCCCACCAGGGTCAGCACGTCGACGGGCGCATCGCCACCGGGCGCGCTTTCGAGCGTGAGTTCGAGGGCGAGCGCCAAATCCTGCAATTCGCGCGGCGCGGTTGCCGGCAACGCCAGAGACTCGGTCGCTTGCACGGGCTGCCACGGTCCCGGCCAGGCGGCGATTTGCAGCTGCTGCGGATCGGGCGAGGCCTCATCGCGCACGACCTGGGCCTGCAGCGCCCCGCTGAGGCAGCCGAGCAGCAGCCAGGATCGGAAAGGGAGGATCGGTTTCGCCATGAACAGGAAACATTCAACCCCGGACCGCCGCCGCATCTTGCGCAAACTTTGCTGGGCGGCCGGCGTGATTCCTGATACGGCTGATGGTCGCATGAAACTCAAGCTCGACCTCGAAGCCTTCCGGGTGCCGGATGGCAAACCCTTCCGGATCAAGCAGTCCAAGACGCGGGTGGCGAAGGTGTACCGCGACGACGCCCACTACGAGTCGCTCATCGGCGAGTTCCGCGAGGAGATCGACGACCTGCAGCAGAAGATGTACGCACAGAACCGCCACGGCCTGCTGCTCATCTTCCAGGCCATGGACGCCGCCGGCAAGGACAGCACGATCAAGCATGTCATCAGCGGTGTGAACCCCCAGGGCGTCGAGGTGCATGCCTTCAAGCGGCCGACCAGTGCCGAACTCGATCATGACTTCCTTTGGCGGCACCTGCGCGTGCTGCCGCCGCGCGGCCGCATCGGCATCTTCAACCGCAGCTACTACGAGGAGGTGCTGGTCTGCCGCATCCATCCCGAGATCGTCACCAAGGTCCAGCGCCTGCCGGCTAAAACGACCAAGGATCTCGACCAACTTTTCGACGACCGCCTCAAGGACATCCGCCACCTGGAGGCCTACTGCGACCGCAATGGCATCCGCATCGTCAAATTCTTCCTCAACGTCAGCAAGGAGGAACAGAAGAAGCGTTTCCTGGCGCGCATCGACACGCCAAGCAAAAACTGGAAGTTCGAGGAGGGCGACGTCAAGGAGCGCGCCCACTGGGACGAATACCTGGCCGCCTACCAGGACGCCATCCGCGCCACCGCCACCGATGAATGCCCGTGGTATGTCGTGCCGGCTGACGACAAGAAAAACATGCGCCTCATCGTCAGCGCCGCCCTGCTGCACGAGATGCAGGGCATGAAACTGCGCTACCCGCGCCTGCCCCCCGAACAACTCGCCCGCCTCGCCGCCGCCCGCGAGTTTTTGACGGCGGAGGAGTGAGGTCACCGTTCTTCAACCGCCACCGACGGCCCCGGGGGCAGCAGGTTGAGCAGGACTCCGTGCATGGCCGTCAATCGGCCAGCGGCAACAGGCCGGTGGTGGTGGGCACCGGACAACCCGAGCCATTGACGTCGAGCCGCGTCCACATCCGGCGCACGGCCTCGGCGAGCAGGGCAACATCGTCGCGAGCATCATGTCGGCGCAGGCCGTCGCCCGAGAGACCGAGGCGGGCCATGACGGCATCGAGCCCGTGGCCGCCGCGGCCGCCCCAGAGGTGGCGCGACAGGGTGCAGGAATCGAGGAAGGCGTTGTCGCGCACAGCCAGGCCGTGGCGTTCGCAGCTGGCGCGCAGGAAGGGCAGGTCGAAGCGGCGGCCGTTGTGGGCGATGAGCAGGGCGCCCTCGCCGGCGAAGCGGCTGAAGGCGCGCAGGGCCTCGGCCGGGGCCGGGGCATCGGCGACGTGTTCCGGACGGATGCCGGTCAGGGCGGTGATGTGACCTGGCACGCGGCCGCCGGGCGGGCGCACAAAGCTGGCGAACTGCTCGCGCACGATCCACTCGCCGACCTGCACGCGCGCGGCGGCAATCTGGATGATGTCGTGGTACTGCGGGGAGAGCCCGGTGGTCTCGAGGTCGAAAACGATGAGTTGCATGGTCGGGAGGCGGTTTTGCGCTCGTCGAAGTGTTCGGCCCAGCCAAGTGCCAACTCAAGCGCGCTGACGGTTGAATGGGGCGAAAGCATCCCCACTGGGCCTGCCCTCATGCCGCGGGTTCCTGCGGCAGGCGGAACTCACCGCCATCCCACTTCGATTTCCAGGGGCCGGTGATCGGAACCGAGGTCGGGACCGGTGCGGCGACTCAGCAAGACCAGCGGTGCGGTGACGAAGGCGTGGTCGATGGGCAGGGCAAAGATCGAGCCGGCGCGCCAGGTCGGCGGCCGGGCCGGATGAAAGGCTGTTGCAGCCAAGACAGTAGGTTTGCCCGCATGAAATCCCCCGCCCTGCTCCTCCTCACCGCCCTGCCGCTGCTCGCCGCCGAGCCGAAGCCGGTGACGCTGACCTTTTACGTCAGCGGCGTCGAGTGCCCGAGCTGCGCCTACTCGGTGAACTACGCCATCGAGCAACTCAAGCCGGTCAGCGAGGTCGAGGCCGGGCAGTTCATCGAAAACTTCGTCAACGTCACCTTCGACCCGCGCCAGGTCGGCCCGCAGCAGATCGCCCACGCGGTCACCGAGGCGGTGCCGCTGCATGGCACGCCCTATGAGGCGACCCTGAAGCTGCGCATCCCGACCTACGCCAAGGAAGGCAACGCCAAGCGCGTGGACGCCGTCTTCAACACCTGGAAAACCTGGCTGGAAGTCGAGTCGGTCGACCCGGCCAAGGGCGAATTCATTCTGCACTTCAAGCCGCTGACGGCCGCGGCCGAAGCGACCGGCCCGCGCGGCTGGACGCTCGCCCGACTCGAGACCGACCTCAAGGGCCTGCCATACGAACTGGCGAGCGAAAGCCTGGAGCTGCCGGGTCAATAACCCAGCCAGGGACCGAGCCACTTCTCCGCGGCCTCGAGGCTGAGGCCCTTGCGCTGCGCGTAGTCCTCGACCTGGTCCTTGCCGAGCGCGCTGATGCCGAAGTAGTGGGATTCCGGGTGGCTGAAATACAGGCCGCTGACGGCGCTGCCGGGATGCATGGCCATGCTTTCGGTCAGCTCGACACCGGTCTGGGCGGTGGCGTCGAGCAAGTCAAACAGGATCGGCTTCTCCGTGTGGTCAGGCTGGGCAGGATAACCGGGTGCCGGACGGATACCGCGGTACTTTTCCTTCACCGTCTCTGCCATGGTCAGGTCGCCGGGCTTTTCATAGCCCCAGGCGAAGCGCGCCTGCTGGTGCAGGAACTCGGCAAAGGCCTCGGCGAGGCGGTCGGCAACCGCCTTGGCCAGGATGCCGTGGTAGGGATCGTGGGCGGCCTCGTACTCCTTCGCCAGCTCGTCGGCACCGTGGATGCCGGCGCAGAAGCCGCCGACATAGTCCGCGCGGCCGCTGGCCTTCGGCGCGACGTAATCGCTGAGGGCGAAATTGGGCTTGTCCTTCTTGATGACCTGCTGGCGCAGGCTGTGCAGCACGCGGCGCACCTCGCGGCGGGATGCGTCAGTGTACACCTCGATGTCATCGCCGACGCTGTTGGCCGGGAAGAAGCCGAAGAGGCCGCGCGCCTGGAAGCGTTGCTCAGCGATGATGCGGTCGAGCAGGGCCTGGGCGTCGTGATACAACTTCAGCGCCTCGGTCTCGGCCTGGACCTTCAGATCCGGATCCTCCTGGGCGGAGACGAAGCGTTCCTCGTCGGCATGCCAGCGCCCGCGCAGTTCCCAGGAGTGGAAGAAGGGCGACCAGTCGATGAAGCCGCGCAGTGTGGTCAGCAGGGTGGCATCGACGGCGCTGTCATGGACGCGCGTGCCGAGGAACGACGGCACGGCGATCTCCTGCGTGCTCCAGTCGCAGACGAGGGCTTTCGCGCGCGCCTCGGCGAGCGGCAGCAGGGCGCGGTCCTTCTTGCGGCCGTACTCCTCGCGCAGGCGGACATGGCGCTCCTCGTTGGTGCGGATGAAGGTCTCGCGCTGGTCGTCGGACAGCAGCGAGGTGGTGACCGGCACGCTGCGCGAGGCGTCGAGCACGTGCACGATGGGACCGCGGTACTTCGGCGCGATCTTGATGGCCGTGTGCGCGGCGCTGGTGGTGGCGCCGCCAATGAGCAGCGGCTGGGTGAAGCCGAGGCGCTCCATCTCGGAGGCGACATGGACCATCTCGTCGAGCGAGGGCGTGATCAGGCCGCTGAGGCCGATGACATCGGCGCCGACCTCGCGCGCCTTGGCGAGGATCTTGTCGCAGGGCACCATGACACCCATGTCGGTGACCTCGAAGCCGTTGCAGGCGAGCACGATGCCGACAATGTTCTTGCCGATGTCGTGGACGTCGCCCTTGACCGTGGCGAGCACGACGCGGCCGGCGCTGCGCTGGCCCGGATTGGCGAGCTTTTCCGCCTCCATGGCGGGCTGCAGGTAGGCGACGCTCTGCTTCATGACGCGCGCGCTCTTGACGACCTGCGGCAGGAACATCTTGCCCGCGCCAAAGAGGTCGCCGACGACGCTCATGCCGTCCATGAGCGGGCCCTCGATGACGGCGAGCGGCTTGCCAAATTTTTCCAGCGCCTCGGCGGTGTCCTCGTTGATGAAGTCGGTGATGCCCTTGAGCAGTGCGTGCTCGAGGCGCTTCTCAACCGTCGCCTGGCGCCAGCTGAGGTCGGCCTCGACCTTGAGGCCGGAGCCGGCCTGGCCCTTGAACTGCTCGGCGTAATCGACCAGGATCTCGGTGGCGTCGGGGCGGCGGTTGAGGATGACGTCCTCGACCTTCTCAAGCATCTCCTTGGGAATCTCCTCGTAGACCTCGAGCATGCCGGCGTTGACGATGCCCATGTCCATGCCGGCCTGGATCGCGTGATAGAGGAAGACGCTGTGCATCGCCTCGCGCACCTTGTTGTTGCCGCGGAAGCTGAAGCTGATGTTGCTGACCCCGCCGCTGACCTTGGCGTGCGGCAGGTGCTGCTTGATCCAGCGCGTCGCGTTGATGAAGTCGAGCGCGTAGTTGTTGTGCTCCTCGAGGCCGGTGGCGACCGTCAGGATGTTGGGATCGAAGATGATGTCCTCGGGCGGAAAGCCGACCTCGTCGACGAGGATGCGGTAGGCGCGCTCGCAGATGCGGATCTTGTCCTCGTAGGTGGCGGCCTGGCCCTGCTCGTCGAAGGCCATGACGACGACCGCAGCCCCGTACTGCAGGACCTTGTGCGCCTGCTCCCGGAACTTCGCCTCGCCCTCCTTGAGCGAGATCGAGTTGACGATGCCCTTGCCCTGCAGGCACTTCAGGCCGGCCTCAAGGATCTCCCACTTCGAGGAGTCGACCATGATCGGCACGCGGTTCACCTCCGGCTCGGTCTGCAGCAGGATGAGGAACTTCGTCATCATCGCCACGCCGTCGATCAGGCCCTCGTCCATGCAGACGTCGATGACGCTGGCGCCATTCTCGACCTGCTGGCGGGCGATGGCGACCGCCTCCTCGAGCTTGTTCTCCTTGATCAGCTTGGCGAACTTCGGCGAGCCGGCGACGTTGGTGCGCTCGCCGATCATGAGGAAGGCCGGGCGCGGCGCCGGGGCGGTTTCCTCGGCCGCGGTGGCGACGGCGACAGCCTCAAACACGAAGGGCTGCGAGCCGCTCAGGCGCAGGGTGTGCGGGTCGGCCGGCACCGCGCGCGGCGCCAGGTGTTCGACCGCCTGGGCGATGGCGGCGATGTGCTCGGGCGTGTTGCCGCAACAGCCCCCGATGAGATTGACGAAGCCACTGCCGGCGAAGTCGCGCGCGTACCCCGCCATGTCCGGCGGCAGCAGGTCGAAGCCGGTCGGTGCCAGCGGGTTGGGCATGCCGGCATTCGGGTAGGCCGAGACAAAGCAGTCGGCCTTGGCCGCCAGTTCCTCGAGGAAGGGCCGCATCTTGTCGGGACCGAGCGAGCAGTTCAGGCCGATCGACAGCGGCCGGACGTGGCGCATGGCGTTCAGGTAGGCCTCGGTGACCTGGCCAGAGATCATCGTTTCGCCACCGGGACCGACCGCGGCGCTGATCTGCACCGGCAGTTCGACGCCGTCCTCATCAAAGACCTCGCGGATGGCGACCAGGGCGGCCTTGGCGTTGAGCGAGTCGAAGATGGTCTCGACCAGCAGGGTGTCGACGCCGCCGGCGATGAGGGCGCGGATCTGATGCTTGTACGCCGCCTTCACCTGGTCGAAGGTAACGTAGCGGAAGCTCAGGTCGGCGAGGTCGGGGAACTGCGAGAGCGAGACCGTGAGCGGGCCGATGGCGCCGGCGACGTAGCGCTTGCGGCCGGTCTGGTCGCTGATCTGGTCCGCCCACTTGCGGCACTGTTCGGCCGACTTGAAATTGATCTCCCAGGCGAGGTCGTTGAGGAACTGGTCTTCCAGAACCTCCTGGAAGAACTCGGGATCCTTGCGCCGGCCCTCGGCCACCTCCTTGAAGAACTCCGCCTGGGCGATGCTGGTGGCGGAGAAGGTGTTCGTCTCGATGAGGTCGGCACCAGCGACGAGGAAGCGGCGATGGATGTCCTCGATGATGTCAGGCCGGGTGATCGACAGGATGTCGCCGTTGTTGAGCAGGTCCTTCTCGTTCGAGAGAAAGCGGTCGCCACGGGCATCCGCCTCCTTGAGGCCGTAGCCGCGGATGGTCGTGCCCATGGCGCCGTCGATCACCAGGATGCGCTGGCGCAGGGCGGCTTCGAGCTCGGGGCGGCAGTTCGGACGGGCGGGCATGCGGGAAAATAGTCCCCGAGCGAGCCCGGTCAAGCCATCATATCAACGCATGATGATTTGTGAATATGAACGAAAAAGGCCGCAGGCACCTGCCTGCGGCCGGATTTTCAAGCGGGCTCAGTCTTCCCAGCGACGCGGCGGCTTGTCGCCATACGACTTCTTGCCGTAGGGCTTGTCGCCATAAGGCTTGCGGAAGCCACCGGGCTTGCCACCACCGCCGCCACCGAAACCGCCGGGACGGCGCGGCGGGCCGCCAAAGCTGCGGCGCGGGCGATCGGCTCCGGCCCCGGCGCCGTCCTGGCGGTCGGCCAGGTCCATGCGCACGGCGCGGCCGCGGAACTCGCTGCCGCTGACGCTCTCCATGACGGACTGCACGTGGTCCTCGGGCACCTCAAGGTAGCTGCACTTCTCGAAGACCTCGATCGTGCCAACACTGCCCGGCGGGATCTGCGAGGTGTTGTAGATCAGGCCGGCGATGTCGCCCGGACGGGCGTTGTCCATGCCGCCGATGTTGATGAACAGGCGCACCATGCCGGAGCGCGGGCCCTTCTGGACGAAGGAACGCGAGCGCATCGGCGCCGGACCGTAGTCGTCGCGCGGCGGCACATCGGCGCGGGCCGGACCCTCGTCGACGGCCGGCTCGTCGCGCGGACGCTCGGGGGCGGCGGGCCGTTCCTCACGGGGCGCCATCTCACGGGGAGCGGCTTCGCGCGGGGTGAATTCGCGAGGCGTGAATTCGCGGCGCGGCGCGCCCGGCTTGGCCGGCTGGCGGTCTTCCAGGATGGGCTCGGCCTCACGCGAATACTCCTTCATCCACAGGTCGAGCACGGCGCTGATGATGTCGGTCGTCTCAAAGCCGGCGTCGAGCAGGCGCTGAACGGTGTGCTCGTGCTTGGCGTACTCGCCGCTTTCGAGCACGGACTTGAGCTTCTCGAAGGTCTGGTCGATGCGCGTGGCTTCGACCTCCTCCTGCGACGGCACCTTGGCGCGGGTGACCCGGGCGTTGGTGAAGCGCTGGATGCGCTGCATGAGGTAGATCTCGCGACCGGCGACCAGGCTGACGGCGCTGCCCTTGCGGCCGGCGCGGCCGGTGCGGCCGATGCGGTGGACGTAGTCCTCGGTGTCGTAGGGCAGGTCGTAATTGACGATGAGATCGACGTCGTTGACGTCGAGGCCACGGGCGGCGACGTCGGTGGCGACCAGCACCTCGATGGTGCCGGTGCGGAAATTGCGCATGACGCGGTCGCGCATCATCTGGTTGAGGTCGCCGTGCAGGCGGTCGGCCGAGTAACCGCGGCCGACGAGGGCGTCGGTGACGTCGTCAACGGCCTTCTTGGTGTTGGCGAAGACGATGGTCAGGCGCGGGCTGTCCATGTCGAGCACGCGGCAGAGCACCTCGGTCTTGCTGCGGCCGTGCACCTCGTAGTAGCGCTGCTCGATGGTCGGCACCGTCATCGCCTTTTGTTCGATGGTGATGGTGGCGGCATTCTTCGTGTAGCGGTCGATCAGTCGGCGGATGCGCGGGTCAAACGTGGCGGAGAAGAAGATCGTCTGGCGCTCGGCCGGCACGGCCTCCATGAGCCGCTCGATTTCGTCGGCAAAGCCCATGTCGAGCATTTCATCGGCCTCATCGAAGACGAGGGTCTGCAGCTGGTCGAGGCGCAGGGTCCCGCGCTCGACGAAATCGAGGATGCGGCCCGGGGTGCCGACGACCACCTGCGAGCCGGCCTGGAGGGCGCGGATCTGGCGGTCGTAGGAGGCGCCGCCGTAGACCGGCGTGGCGCGCACGCCTTCCTTGAAGGAGGCGACCTTGTGGATTTCCGCGCAGACCTGCATGGCCAGTTCGCGGGTGGGGCACATGACCAGGACCTGGACGGCGCGGTTGGTCGCGTCGATGCGCTGGACGGCGGGCAGGCCGAAGGCGAGGGTCTTGCCGGAACCGGTCTGGCTCTGGCCGACGACGTCGCGGCCGGTCAGGGCCACGGGGATGGCCTGGGCCTGGATCGGGGAGGGTTGTTCGAAGCCCTGGGCTTCGATGGCGGAGAGGAGCTCGGGCGCAAGGCCGAGCTCGGCGAAGGTATGCTTTTCCATGTCTGACTGACGAACCGGCAGGTTGGCTTCCGAAAGCGGGCAACCTGTCGCCGTAAGGGCGTCCCGCGTGGCGGGACGGATGGCCGCCAGACAGGCGGACTCCATGGCAAACTTCGGCCCCAAGTGGGGAAGCGGCGTAAAAAACCGGCAGAGTGAATGCCACACCTTTCAGCAAACGCAAGTGCGGATTGTCTGGAACGCCGGATCCCGGGCGCGGGCAGGCCCGCCGGCAAATCGCCTGCCAGACCATTCGCAGGGGTCCGTCAGGCTCACAGAGGGGGTTGCGCGCCGGGCCACCCTCGCCGATGTTAAGGTTTATCCCATGCCCAAGAAAGCTGCATCCCAAAAGACTGAGTCCCTGCACCGCAAACATTCCGCCATCGTTGTGGACGGCGTCGAGCGCGCGGCCAGCCGCGCCATGCTGCACGCCGTCGGTTTCAAGCGCGAGGACTTCCAGAAGTCGCAGATCGGCATCGCCAGCACCTGGAGCATGGTGACGCCGTGCAACATGCACATCGATCGCCTGGCGCAGGAAGCGGCGAAGGGTGTCGATGCCGCCGGCGGCAAGAGTGTGGTTTTCAACACCATCACCATTTCCGACGGCATCTCGATGGGCACCGAGGGCATGAAGTACTCGCTGGTTTCGCGCGAGGTCATCGCCGACTCCATCGAAACCGTGGTCGGCTGCGAGGGCTTCGACGGCTATGTCGCCATCGGCGGCTGCGACAAGAACATGCCGGGCTGCCTGATGGCCATGGCGCGGCTGAACCGCCCGAGCGTCTTCGTCTATGGCGGCACCATCCTGCCGGGCTGCGTCGGTCCGGATCGCAAGGACGCCGACATCGTCACGGTCTTTGAGGCAGTCGGCAAGCACGCCAACTGCCAGATCGGCGACAAGGAGCTCGTCGACATTGAGGAGCACAGCATTCCCGGTGAAGGATCCTGCGGCGGCATGTACACCGCCAACACCATGGCCAGCGCCATTGAGGCCATGGGCATGTCGCTGCCCAACTCCGGCGCCCAGGCGGCGGTGTCGAACGACAAGCTGATCGACTGCTTCGATGCCGGCGCCGCGGTCATGAACCTGATCAAGCTGGGCATCACCCCGCGCGACATCATGACCAAGGAGGCGTTTGAAAACGCCATCACCCTCATCATCACCCTCGGCGGCTCGACCAACGCCGTGCTGCACCTCATCGCCATGGCGCACAGCGCCGGCGTCAAGCTTGGCATCGAGGACTTCGTCCGCATCGGCAAAAAGACTCCGGTGCTGGCCGACCTCAAGCCGAGCGGCAAGTACTTCATGAACGACCTCGTCCGCATTGGCGGCACCGTGCCACTCATGCGCATGCTCGTCGAGGAGGGCCTCATGCACGGCGACTGCCTGACCGTCACCGGTCGCACGATGAAGCAGAACCTGCGCAATTCGAAGATCGTCTGGCCGAAGAACCAGCAGATTGTGCGCCCGCTGTCGAACCCGATCAAAAAGGACAGCCACCTGGTCATCTTCAAGGGCAACCTCTGCCCCGAGGGCGCCGTCGGCAAAATCTCCGGCAAGGAAGGCCTGAGCTTCTCCGGCAAGGCCATCGTCTTCGATTCCGAGGAGAAGGCCCTGCAGGCGATTCTCAGCGACAAGGTCAAGAAGGGCCATGTCATCGTCATCCGCATGGAAGGACCGAAGGGCGGTCCGGGCATGCGCGAAATGCTGTCGCCCACCTCCGCCATCATGGGCAAGGGCCTGGGCAAGGACGTCGCCCTCATCACCGACGGCCGCTTCTCCGGCGGCAGCCACGGCTTCGTCGTCGGCCACGTCACCCCCGAGGCCTTCGTCGGCGGCCCCATCGCCCTGATCAAGAATGGCGACCCGATCACCATCGATGCTGAGAAGCGCGCCATCACCCTCGGCGTGCCGGCCAAGGAACTGGCCGTCCGCCGCAAGGCCTGGAAGCAGCCAAAACCGCGCTACACCCGCGGGGTGCTCGCCAAGTACGCCAAGCTCTGCGTCAGCGCCAGCGAGGGCGCCGTCACGGACAAGGGTCTCTGAGGCGCGCTCCGCCGCACGGTGCGGGACGAGCGGGCTGCAAGAAAGAGCGTGAAGGAAGCCGCAGGATGGGGTTTATTGGAAACACTGCATGATTCTGCCCATCGTCCGTTATCCCGCGCCCGTGCTGCGCGCCAAGTGCCGCCCCGTCCAGGAAGTCACGCCGGAGGTGCGCCAGCTGGCGGCCGACATGATCGAGACGATGAACGACGCCAACGGTGTCGGCCTGGCCGCGCCGCAGGTGGCGGTCGACCTCCAGCTCGCGGTCATCGACGTCTCGCACAATCCGGACTGCCTGACCTTTCTGCGCGTCGATGGAGCGCCTGCCAGGATGCCGGAGCACATGCCGGTGATTTTCCTCAACCCGGTGCTCGAGCTCGGCAAGGACAAGGAGACCGACGAGGAGGGCTGCCTCAGCTTCCCGCGCCTGCGCGGGGACATTCGTCGCAGCCTTGAAGTGAAGGTCAGCTTCCAAACCCTTGACGGCGCCCGTCACACCTGGGAGTGCGATGGCCTGCTAGCGCGCGCCTTCCAGCATGAGATTGATCACCTCAATGGCGTGCTGTTCATCGACCGCCTTTCTGCAGCCGGCAAAGTCGGCCTCAAACGCAAGCTCGGCCGACTCATGGAGGAATGGGCCGAGGACGACGCCTGACACCACCGCCATGAAGCGTTCCTCCAGCCAGGCGCGGCAAGCGGCACGGGAACGCAGCCCTGAGGCGTGGCGCACGGAGGCCCAGTATCGCGGCCTGTTTGAAAACAACACCACCGGGGTTCTCTTTGTTGACAGCTCGGGCAGCATCACCGCAGTCAACCGCCGCCTGGCACGCCTGCTCGGGCGCACCAAAACCAGCCTGATCGGCACGCCGCTGATCCACCTTTGTACCGCGGCCACGCAAGCGGACGTCGCCGAGCAACTCGACCGCGCGGCGCGCCATCCGCGCCGACGGTGCAGTCTCGAGCTGACCCTTCAGCGTGCCGACGGTGAAGTGGTTCACACCCAGGCCTCGCCGAGCTTTTTCCAGGATGCCGGCGGTCACCATGCCGGCGGCGTCATTGTTTTCACCGACATCACGCCGCAGAAGCTGGCGGTGCAGAATCTCTGGCAGAAGAGTCAGTTCTACGAGGCCCTGTTTCGCGACGCCAGCGTCATGATCCTCATTCTCGACGCCCAGGGTGTCATCCGTGGCGTCAACCGCGCCGCCGAGCGCATTTCAGGTTTCCGGGCGGATGAATTGCGCGGCCAGGTGGTGTGGAACCTGTACAATCTTGAGCCATCCCAGGCCGAACTGGCGCGCGAGCGCATCGCACAGCTGCTCAGCGGCGAGGCCGAGTGGATCGCCGATCCCTTCCGTTTCCGCCGCAAGGACGGCAGCATCTGCCATGCCGAGGCGCAGACATCCATCCTGCACCAGCCGGACGGCAGTCCCGACGGCTTTGTCACCACCGCGGTCGACGTCACCGAGCGCATGCGCCTGGAGTCCGAACTGGTGCGCGTCGTCGAGGATGAGCAGACCCGCATTGGCAACGACCTGCACGATGGCCTCGGCCAGATGCTCACCGGTGCCGCGGCGATGCTAGAAATGCTCAACCAGGGCCTCGAAGGCCGCCAGCGCCAGGACGGCGAACGCGTCTATGAAATCCTGCGCGAGACCGTTCGCGAGGCCCGGCGCATCTCCCACGGGCTTTCGCCAGCGGCCGTGCGCAACCGCGGCCTGGCCGGCGGCCTGCTCCTGCTCGCCGAACACGCCAACGCCGCCGATCAGATCCAGTGCCTGACCGAGATCGACACCTCCGTGCGCGCCCTCGACGCCTCGCAAGAGACCCACCTGTATCGCATCGCCCAGGAGGCGCTCAGCAACGCCATCCGCCACTCCAAGTCCGATCTCGTCAAGATCACCCTCGCCCGTCATGACGGCGACTGCGTGCTTGAGGTGCGCGACCGCGGCATCGGCTTCGATCCAAGCGGCGCCAAGTCGGACGGCATCGGCCTGCGCGTGATGCGTCACCGCGCCAACATCATCGGCGCACGCTTGAACATCGATTCCGCCCCGGGCTGGGAGACCGTGGTGCGCTGCCGGTTCCGCGGCGGCCGGCCCGTGAAGGCCGGTCGCGGGCGGCGCCCCTGAGCCCCTGGCAAAATCGCCGGGCAGGTCCGTTTCTTCGGTTGACCGCCCGCGGCTTCGCCCCGAATCTCGCCGCCTCATGAAATCCACCCTCACCCTTGTCTGCGCGACCCTGGTGGCCGCAGCCCAACTCCCCGCGCAGAACGACTCCGCCAAGGAGCCCGTCGCGACCAACGCTCCCATGGACAAAGTCAGCTACTTCATCGGTTCCCAAATCGGCGGCAACATCGCCAACAATTTCAAACAGCAGGGTGTGGAGGTCGAGCTCGACTCCTTCCTCCAGGCCATGCGCGACAAGTTCGAGGGCAAACCCTCGAAGTACTCGCAGGAGGAGCTCGAGGCTGCGATGCAGTCCTTCGAGAAGGTCATGCAGGCCAAGCAGGCTGAGATGGAGAAGGCTCAGATGGCCAAGGCCGGCGAGGTCAAGGCGGCCGGAGCCAAGTTCCTCGCCGAGAACGGCAAGCGTGAAGGCGTTGTCACCACCGCCAGCGGCCTGCAGTATGAGGTGCTGAAGAAGAGCGACGGCGCCAAGCCGGCCGCCACCGACCGTGTCAACGTCCACTACCACGGCACCCTGCTCAGCGGCAAGGTGTTCGACAGCAGCGTCGACCGCGGCCAGCCGATCACCTTCGGCGTTCAGGAAGTCATCAAGGGCTGGACCGAAGCCCTGCAGCTGATGACCGTCGGCTCCAAGTACAAGCTTTTCATCCCCTCCGAACTCGCTTACGGCGACAACGGCGCCGGCCCGGACATCGGCCCGGGCGAGACCCTGGTCTTTGAGGTCGAGCTGATCGGCATCGAGAAGTAACCGCCACCCTTCACCCTAACGGCCGCCTGTCACCAGGCGGCCGTTTTTTGTGGCGCGTTGCCGCGCCAGCCCAGCACTCAGTCGCCGGCGAGCAGGCGTTCCCAGAGCGCGTCGTTCATGAGCACCTTGGTGACAAAATCCCGGCTGCTCGATGCCTGGGCCTCGTTTTCCGCCAGAAGCGGGAATTCGATCCGGTAGGTGGTGCCTTCCCCGGGCGCGCTGTCCGCCTCGATGTGGCCGCCGTGGTGGTGGACCAGGAAGTAGACACCGAGCAGGTCGAGTCCGAACTTCTCCGTGCCTTCCGGCCGGATGCAGAACGGGTCGAAGATCGGGCGCAACGCCTCCTGGGGCAAGCCGGGACCGTCGTCGCGGATTTCGAAGGCAACGCTGACCGGCGTCTCGCCCATGCGGTTGACCGAGGCCGAAAGCGTGACTGCCTTGCCTTCACCGAGCAGTTCAATCTCGTTCGCCAGCAGAACCTCGAAGAGGCGGGCGAAGCGGGCCGGGTTGCCGCGCAGGACGGGGAGCGGCCCCTGAACCGTGTTTTCCAGGCGGACCCCCCTGGCCGCGGCGGCGCCACGGGCACCCTCGACACAGCGGGCCACAACGGCGGCCGGCTCAAGATCCTCCAGCTCCCTGCCGCCGTCGGCATCCAGCACGCCGATGGCTTCCGAGATGCGCCGAGTCTGCTGCAGCACCTGGCCGTGGAAGTCGCGCCAGAAGCCGGGGTCACGCAGGCGGTCGAGCTCGATCTCCTCCTCACGCAGGCGGGCCGGCACGAGGTTGAGGAAGGTGTTCACCGCGTCGAGCGGGTTGCGCAGGCTCTGGCAGATGCCGGAAGCGAGCACGCCAAGGCTGATGACGCGGTCGGTGATGACCATGCTCTGCAGCACCGACAGCTTTTCACGCAGCAACTCGTCGCGCTCCTTCTGCAGCAGGTAGAAGTCCATGGCGCGGCGCAGGGTGTTGCGCATGTCCTCGACCTGCAGCGGCTTGGAGATGTAGCGGAAGATGTTGCCGAGGTTGATGGCGTCCACCGAGACGCCGAAGTCGGCATAGGCGGTGATCATCATGCGCACCATTTTCGGCCGCAGCTGGCGGGCCCGCTCCAGCAACTGCACGCCCTTCTGGCCGGGCATGCGCTGGTCGGTCAGCAGCACGCCAATCTCCTCACCCATCTCCTCGATGATCTTGAGGCCCTCGGCGGCATTGATGGCGGTCAGCACACGAAATTCGGCGCCGAAGGTTTTCTGAAAGTACTTCAGGGCCATCTCCTCGTCGTCAACATAGAGGACGGCATAGCGTTTGTAATCGTGTGCGGTTTGCATGGTGGGATCGGTGCGGTTCAGATGTCGTTGGCGGGAAGAATCGCTTCGACGTGGGGAAACTCCAATACAAACTCGCAGTATTCCCCGGGGCGCGAACGGATGTCGATGTGGCCCCCGTGGTCGGCAATGATGCGGTGGCAGATGGACAGGCCCAGACCCATGCCCTCGCCAACATCCTTGGTGGTGAAGAAGGGGTCGAAGATGCGGTGGCGCAGGTCGTCGCTGATGCCCGGGCCATTGTCGCGGAAACGCAGCACGGTGCGGTCCGGCAGGACCTCGGCGCTGATGCGGATCTTCGGACCATCGCCCTCGGGATACATCTTCGTCTTCATCGCGTCCATCGCGTTCTGGGTCAGGTTGATGAGCACCTGGACAATCTGGTTGCTATCGCCGCGCAGCTCAACGGCCTCCGGAATCTCCAGCTCCAGGCCCACCCCCTCCTTGAAGGCATGGCCGAAGAAGCGCAGCGTCGCCTCGACGGTCGGCTTCAGCTGGAAGACGGCGCCCAGCTCGTGGGTGGTGCGCGAAAAGCCGCGCAGGTCGGCGATGATGCGGGCGACCCGGTCCACCCCGTGCTCAATGTCGCCGAGGGTCTCGACAAAGTCGGGCTTCTCGTCCTCGGGGAGCACCTGCTCAATCCGGCGCAGGCTGTACAGGCCCTGCTTGGCGTAGTTGAGCGGGTTGTTGATCTCGTGGATCAGGCCGGCGCTGAGCTTGCCGAGCGAGGCCAGCTTCTCGTTGCGCACCACCAGCGCCTCGGTCTCCTTGATCTGTTCGAAGGCCGCCTCCAGCTGCTGCTTCTGCTCGGCAAGCTGCTTCTGGTAGAGATGATTGTCGACCAGGTTTCTGAGCCGCACGCAAAGCTCGGTCAGCGAAAATGGCTTGGCGAGGAAGTCACTGGCGCCCGCCTCCAGGCAGTCGATCTTGGTCTTCTCGTCGGCGCGGGCCGTGAGCAGAACGATCGGGATCGAGCGGGTCGAGGTGCGCCCGCGCAGCTCGCGGCAGACCTGCAGGCCGTCCTTCTCAGGCATCATCATGTCGGTCAGGATGAGGTCGGGCAGGAACTGCGCCGCCTTTTCCACCACCTGCAGACCATCGACCGCCTCCAGGATGTCAAAGTAGGTGCCGAGTTGGTTGCGCAGGAAGCGCAGCATGTCGGGCTCGTCGTCGGCAATGAGCAGCTTGGGTTTGCGGCGGCTGAGATGAACGCCGGTCTCAACCGGACGAATGGTCGCCTGGAGCGAGGTGATGGCCGGGAACAGCTCGGCGCGGCGGTACAGTTCGCTGATCCACTCGCCCTGCTCCTCCGGCAGCTGCTCGATGGCCGCAGTCTCAAAACTCGGCCCCGGTTCGGGGGCATCGACGGGTGCGGCCTCGAACGGCAGGCGCACAATCATGGTCGTGCCCCTGCCCTCCTGGCTCTGTGCCTCGACGCTGCCGCCATGCGCCTCGGCCAGCTCCTTGACGAGGGCCAGGCCGATGCCCATGCCCTGGTACTTGCGGCGCGACGAAGTGTCGGCCTGCCAGAAGCGGGTGAAGATGCGGCCGAGCTGGTCCTTGGACATGCCGACGCCCGTGTCCTTGACCTCAAGCCGCAGCCAGTCGCCCTCGCGCTCTGCGTTGAACTCGACCCGGCCGCCGGCCGGCGTGAACTTGAGGGCGTTGAAAATGAGGTTGAGGCAGATGCGCTCGAGTTTGTCGGAATCGAGCATGACCCGGTCGAGTCCCTGCTCGCACCAGGAGTGCAGGGCCACATGCTTGTCGGCGGCGACGTTGCGCGTGGCATTGATCTGGCCGCTGACGAAGTCTTCGAGGCAGACCGCCGACTTCTTGATCTGGATCTTGCCGGATTCCAGGCGCACGAGGTCGAGCAGGTCGTTGATGAGCTTGAGCAGGCGCATCGAGTTGCCATGCATGGTGTCGAGCAGCTCGTCGACCTCGGCGCGGGTCATGCTGGCGCCACGGCTGATGAGGGTCTCCAGGGGCGCGATCAGCAGCGTCAGCGGCGTGCGCAGCTCATGGCTGATGTTGGCGAAGAAGCGGCTTTTCAGTTCATCCAGCTCGCGCAGCTTCTGGTTCGACTCCTCAAGCTGCAGGTTGATGTCCTCCAGCTTGCTGTTGGATTCGCCGAGGCGGGCATTGGCCAGTTCAAGCTCGGCGCGGTTCTCGTCAAGGCGGTGGCGCAGGATGAACTCATTGAAGCGGATGCGGTTGTAGAACCAGGTGCCGGCCGTGGTGAAGACGCCGGTGACGGTGAGGAAGTACAGGTTGTTGTAAAGAATGCTGTGGCTGACGAGCGGGCCGTGGGCAAAGCAGGCGGCCAGGTACGAGGCCAGGGTGAGCAGGACAACGACCATGCTGTCGATCAGCGTCCAGCGCATGAGCACGGCGGCCCCCAGCATGACGAGGTTGAGGCCTGCGTAATAGGGCGATTGCGCGCCCTCGCGGGAATAGATCATCCAGGAGATGGAAAAAATCAGCGGCAGCGCCATGGCGATGCCGAGCAGCCGGTGCAGGCGACGGCCGAGCTCGGTCATCAGCAGGAACCAGATGGCGATCAGGAAAACCGCGCTGATGACGCGCAGGTGCAAAAAGGCGGTCACACCCTCGCGGCCGTACACCATCCAGTCGAGCGAGGATCCAGCCAGCATGAACACCGTCGCCAGGATGCCGCAGTGACGGAAATTCCGCACGCGGATGTCGCGCTCGTAGTCCTGGAAACTCCTGAGGATGGCGTCGGGCACGGAGGTGGGACTGGGCTCAGGTCTTGGCGGGCTTGCGCACCTCAAGGAAGATGTTCACGCCGGTGGGGTCGGCCCTGACCGTGGTCGCGCCCTTGGGCGCGCGCTCGGGCGCCAGCTTGAGGAATTGCTCCTCATCGCGATACACCAGATGCCACTCGGCCAGGTACTCCATCCAGTTTTTCCACGGGTTGCTCGGATGCACGTTGGTGGCAATGAGCAGGCCGCCCGGCGCAACCATGCTGTAGAAGATCTCCAGCAGGCGGCGGCAGATGCGGTCGGAAAGGTAGTCGAACAGGCCGGCGCAGTAGACCAGGTCGTAACCCTCGCGCGCGCCCGCCACCGGCCGGCCGGCCTCCTTGAGGATCTGGTGCACCGATTTTTTTTCGAGTTTCAACCCGGTCCGGCGCCGGTGCCGCGTGCGCAGATCCTCCAGCACGCGCGTCGTGTTGACCAGGGTCTCGTCGTTGAAGTCGAGCAGCAGCAGGTCGGCCTCGTCCGAAAGAGGGTCGGTATTGAGGAACGTCTGCACTTCCTGCGCCGGACCGCACCCCAGGTTGTAGATGCGCGCGACCCGGCCCTCCGAACGCGCACGCTCGGTCTCAGCGTGCAGCTGTTCGACCAGATACGTGATGCGGTTGCGGTGGGCGATGACCGGCGGGATCTCCAGATAGAGCTTGTTGATCAGCTTGGCGAAGGTGGAGCTGCCCTCGTAGGGGTCGCGCAGCATCATGCTGACCATCTCGTAGTCGCCGGCGTAGCCGAGCGGCTTTTGGAAGGTGCGGTAGACGAAGGGCGCGCACAGCACGAGCGGGTGCAGCTGGCGCTGGATGTAGCTGCGGTGCACCGGCTGGATCTCCGGGGCGATCGAGCTGGCCGCCTCCTCAAAGCGCTTCATCAGCGGATACACCGCAGGCACGACGGGCTCCTGCAGCTTGACCAGGATCTCGCGCTCGGCCTCCATTCGGTCGCCAGTCGGCAGCGAACGCACCCCGAGTTCCACCTGCTCCATCCAGCGGCGCAGGTCGGACAGCAGGGTCTGCATGTCCGCCACGACCAGCTTGAACTCCGGCTGGACGGTGTAGATCTTTTCGGTCTCCTTGAGGAACTCGGCAAATTCGCTGCCCAGGCGGTCGCTCTGCCGCACCGGCGAGAAGATGTCGACGTCGATCCAGCCTTCCTCGGAGAGAGAGGCCTCGAGGATGAGCATGATGCCCGTGTTCACCAGGTTGGCGATGACGGCGCGCCCCGAATAGACGAGACGGTCGTTCATGGTGATGCGGAAATCATGCAGCACCTCGGACAGCTGCAGGATGCTGTACGGGTTGTACACCTCGAACACCGCCATGTAGCGGGTCAGCCGGTGCAGCGTCGCCCGCACTTCCGCACCCTGGCTGTTGCGGCAAACAACCATGCTCAGGCGTTCACCGGCAGAGGCATTCAACGGCAGGGGGGTGGCGGTGTTCTGCTCCATGGAAAAAAAAGGCGGCGGACGAGATGGCGCGATGGGGGCTGGATCTGCCGCAAGCGAATCTCCTGATTGGCCTTGCGCAGTCCTCATCGGACATCAAAAGCAGCAAGATCGACCGAATTCTTCAAAGGTCAATGTTTGCGCAGCGTTGTTGGCAGGATGCCACGGTTGTGCCAGTTTGACCTCCGCGGGCCGCGGCATCGCTCAGTGACATGAATGCAGACTCGAATCCGGCTCCGTCGTCCGCGGTCGACTCCGGAGAACTCGTTCACTTTCCCAGCCTCGGTGTCAGGCTGTGCGGCCGCTTCGTGCCAGGCGATGGTCCCGGTCGGCGACCCGTGCTGGTGGTCAGTCACGGCGCCGGCGAGTTCAAGGAGAACTACCACGAACTGGCCGCGCATCTGGCCGCGCAGGGCATCTCCAGCCTGCTGCTCGACATGCACGGCCACGGCGCCAGCGGCGGCCGTCCCTACCACGTCAGCATCCGGGAATGGGTCGCCGATCTCGGCGCAGCGCTCGATTACCTGGCAACCCGTCCCGACGTCGATGCCGCGCGCATCGGTGCCTTTGGCCTGTCCTCGGGCGGCACGGCCATCCTGGAGGCGGCGACGCGTGACACGCGGTTCAAGGCCCTGGTCACCCTTGATGCAACGGTGATGAACACGCTGCCCTGGTCGGTGACCTTGAGCATGGGCCTGATGTGCGGCCTCGGCTGGCTCAAACGCCTGGTCACCGGCTCCGACCTGCGCATTTCCATCGTCAAGCTGCTCGACGAGGTGCCGCTTGCCTCCGATCCGCAGATCAACGCGCGCCTGCGCGTCGATCCAGGCAAGCTGAAGGCCTTCCAAAATTTTCCCCTGCCCGGCGCCGCCCAGGCCTTCTTTGTCAACACCATCCGCCGCGTGCAGTCCGTTCGAGCGGCCACCCTGGTGCTCTGGGGGGCCGACGACCAGCTCGACCCGCCCAGCACGGCCCGGTGTTTGTTTGATGCCCTGGGTTGTGTCAAGCGACTGGAAATCATCGAGGGGAACGGCCATGTCGGTCATCTGGACCGCCATCGCGCGCGGGTTTTTGAAGCAACCACAGAATGGCTTTTAAAACATTTGGCGTGAGCGGCCTTCGACTTTAAGGATAGTCACCCCCAATTTTTTTGATTCATGCGGTCGATTCTCGGAAATGCAGCCCGTACTCTTGCTGCCGACGCCAAGTGGGAGTTGCTCTCCCCCTTTCTGCGTCAGCACGGGCGTGAGGCACTCTCCTATGCGACCCTCCAGCAGGGCATGGAGTACTATGTTCACGAGCGCGGCTACATTGCCTTCGTCACCGCCCTGCATCCCGTTTTCGCCCGCCAGCCGCGACGCATCGCCCTCACCGATCCGGTCTGCGCGCCGGAGGATCTGCCAGCCCTGCTGACCGATTTCCTGCGTGAGCATCCCTCGGCGGTGTTTGGCGTGGTCTCCGAACACTGCGCCAGCGTGCTGCGCCAGTTCGGCTTCAAGGCGAACTGCGTCGGTTACGAACCGGAGCTGCCGGTGCCAACCTACAACACGGCCGGCAACTGGAAGGAGCTCGACCTCATCAAACGCGCGCGCAACGAGGCGCGCCGCGAGGGCCTGGAGATCCGTGAGGTCGACATTGCCGGCGTGCCGGTCGAGCAGCTGCAGGGCCTGTCCGCCCGTTGGATGCAGGGCAAGAAGGTCAACGACCGCGAGATCTGGGTCTATGCACGCCGGCCCGTGTACCGGACGGAACCCGAGGTGCGCAAATTTGTCGCCTTCGACCGTGCCGGCACGGCCGTGGGCTACGTCTTCTACGATCCGATGTACCGCGACGGCAGGATCGTCGGCTACTCGGCGAACACGGTGCGCTGCGACGAGGCCCGCTACGGCCGCCTGGCCACGGCCATCCACATGGCTGCCATGGATGTCTTCAAGCCGGAGGGCATCGAGGTGCTCAACCTCTGCCTCTGCCCCTTCACCCACTTGGAGCAGGGGCATTTTGCCGACGACTTCATGACCGACGCCTTTTTCAAGATCAGCCGGCGCTACGGCGGCGAGATCTACAACTTCGACGGTCTCGCCTTCCACAAGTCGAAGTACCGCGGCACGGAAAAGCCGATGTACTTTGCCTCAAACAGCCGCTGGCCGTCGAACGACGTTTACCTGGCCTTCCTCACCTCGGACATCGCCACCGGCTACTTCTCGACCCTCGGCCTGCTGGCGCGCGGCTTCTGGAAGGCGATCCGGCCTGCCGATTGAGCCGCCGCCGGCTCAGAAGCGCAGGGTCGTCTGAATGTTGAACACCCAGGCGTTGGGGATGGCGCCCGAGCCGCCCGGATGCATGACGTACTGCAGGTTGGGCGACAGCGTCCACCAGGCCGCCAGCTGCAGCTTGTAGCTGAGTTCAACCACCGCCTCGTAATCGACGACTTCGAAGAACGGGAAAATCTTGTTCACGTCCTCCATGGCGCGCTTGACGTCGCGGCTCATGCGCAGGTAGGAGCCGGCAATGCCGAGCGTGTCGTAGTCGCGCCCCGGGATCAGGCCCTTGAAGACGAGGCCGCCGTCGACGCCGAATTCGGTGAGGTTGCGGTCCGGCGGTGCCGCCGTCAGGCGGAAGAAGCCGGTGATGCCCTGCTGGGCCGGATCTTCGTGGGTGGTCTCACGCCAGAGCATGTGCTCGCCGAGCAGGTAGAAGCCGTAGTTGCCGTCGTGAGTGGTCGGACCGTTGCTCAGGCCGAAGGGGAAGAAGGAGGCAATGGTGTCGTAGACATCGTAGAACTCGTCGGTGTGGTAGTAGCCGCCGACCTTCAGGCTGCCCGGCAGGCCGGTGTCGCCCTTGGCCATGTTGCGGCGCAGGCCAAGCTCATAGTACATGAGCGCGCCTTCCTGGCTGTGCAGCTGGATGCGCGTGCCCGGGCCCGTCTCATCCGGATAGCCGTCGTAAATGCCGGCGCGCAGGTAGAGCGAGTCGAGCGGCTGCCAGTTCAGCACCACGGCCGGCACGCCGTAGGGCGTCGAGGGCAGCGAGTGCGAACCCTTGGGAAAACCGGGGATGTCGTAGAGATTGAAGGCCAGCGTCGGGAAGAAGAAGGTCTGGTTGAGGAAGTTGATCGAGGCCAGGCTGTTGTAGAGCTCCGGCAAAATGAAGTCGCGGTCGACACTCATCATGCCCGCCTTGATCGAGAATTTGCCGTCGAACAGTTCCTGCTTGTAGTACATCTGCCAGACCCGGAAGTCGGCCGGAAAGTCGACCAGGTTCGTCTTGTTCAGGTCGCCGACATACTGCTCGGAGAAAGGCTGGCCGTTGAGCCAGACCGACGAGGCGTGGAAGTGACCGCCGTCCCAGCCCAGCAGCTTCTCGGCGTCGAGATCGAGCGCCATCAGCAGGCCGCTCTGGTAAATGGCGCCATGGCGGATGCCGCCGGAGATGTTGTTCGGCACCGAGCCGACGTAAAACAACTCAAACCCGATGCCCTGATCGGCGAGGTCGGTGCGCAGCCCCCCCCAGTCGCCGAGCATGTAGTCCTGCATGAACCAGCGCTTGAGCGGGGAATCCGCCGCCGGCTCCTGGGCGGTCAGCAGCGCAGGCAGGGATAGAAGGGCACCAAGACAGAGGGAGAGTCGGGAGGCAGGCATGAGAAGAATCGACAAATTTCAGCAATTTAATAATAAATCCTGCTTTGGACAGTGCTTATTTTGCGATGCGCCGCTTTTTACCTTCCTTCGTTAGGCCATGTCTCGGCCGGGTGGCGCTCGGCTGGCTGTGCGCCACGGCATGGCTGTCCGCCCAGACCGCTGCCCTGCCCGACCTTGCCAGCGTCGCCCCCGACCTCGTTGTGCCGGCGGTCGAGGACGCCGAACCGGCGGCGGGTCGCCGGGTCTGGCAGCAGGCCCCGGGCTGGTTGAACAGCGGTGTCCGCCACACGCTCTACCTGCCGACCGACTGGCGCCCCGAGGCCCGCCTGCCGGTCTTGGTCGAGTGGCCCGGCAACGGCGGCTACCGCAATGCCTATGGCGACACCTGCGACGGCCTGCCTGAGGGCTGCCGCCTTGGCTACGGGGCCAGCGGCGGCCGCGGTTTTCTCTGGCTCTGCCTGCCCTTTGTTGAAGAGGGGCCGCAGGGCTGGCGACCGGCGACCCGCTGGTGGGGGGATCTCGAGGCCTCGAAGCGCTACTGCATCGAGGCGGTGCGCGAAGCCTGTGAACGCTTTGGCGGCGATCCCGAGCGTGTGGTGCTCTGCGGGTTTTCGCGCGGCAGCATCGCCTGCAACCACCTCGGCCTGCACGACGACACGATCGCCGGTCTCTGGCGCGCCTTCCTCTGTCACAGTCACTACGATGGCGTGCGCGCCTGGCCCTATCCGGACTCCGACCGTGCCTCGGCCCTGCAACGGCTAGCACGCCTGCGCGGCCGGCCGCAGTTCATCATTCAGGAGGCGGGCGGCACCGCCGCGACCGAGGCCTGGCTGCGCGCCAGTGGTGTCGAGGGCGACTGGACCTTTGTCCCCCTGCCCTTCCGCAACCACAGCGATGCCTGGGTGCTGCGCGACCTGCCCGAGCGCCGGCAACTGCGCGACTGGCTGGCGCGCGTGCTCGCCGAACCGGCACGGGGGCGTTGAGCGTTGGCAGGAAAGGCCGCCGCCAGCGCGTTGGTTTGGCCATGCACCGCCCGCTCCTTCTGCTGCTCGCCGCAACCGCCGGCCTTGAAGCCGCGCCCGACCTCATCCTGCACCACGGCCGCGTCCTCACCCTCGACTCGCAGTCGCGCGTCGCCGAAGCGGTCGCCATCGAGGCCGGCCGCATCACCGCCGTCGGTACCAATGACGAGGTGCTCGCGCTCAAGGGCGACACCACCCAGTTGCTCGATCTCGGCGGTCGCACCCTCATGCCCGGGCTGATGGATTCCCACGTGCATCCCGGCGCGGCGATGACCGAGTTCGACCACGAACTGCCGGACATGCACCGCATCGCCGACGTGCTCGCCTACTTCAAGGCGCGCGCCGCCGTCAGCCAGCCCGGCGATCTGCTGTCGCTGCGCCAGGTCTTCATCACCCGCCTGGAGGAAAAGCGCTACCCGACCCGCGCCGAACTCGATGCCGCCGCGCCGGCGAATCCGGTCATCTTTTCCACTGGCCCGGATTCCATGCTCAACAGCCAGGCGCTGAAGCTCGCTGGCATCGACCGCAACTTCCGCCTGCCCGAGGGGCACCCCGGCAAGATCGAGACCGATGCCAGCGGCGAACCCACCGGCCTGCTGCGCGGCTACAGCCCGGGCCTGAAGGCGCCGGTCCAGCGCCGGAATCCCACCGAGGAGGACACCTACCGGCGCACCCTGGAGCTGTTCCGCGATTACAGCGCGGTCGGTCTCACCACGGTCGCCGACCGCGGCGCGACCGACGCCGCGATGAAGCTCTACCAGAAGATGCGCGACGCCGGGGAGCTGCCGGTGCGCCTGCGCCTGTCGGCCAGCTTCAGCCCGCTCGGCCTCTGGCCCGCCACGGAGCGGGCGGTCGAGGAAATCCTCGAGCATCACCTCACCCGCCCCGATCCCCTGCTCCAGATCATCGGCACCAAGGTTTTCCTCGACGGCGGCATGCTCACCGGCAGCGCCCTCATGGGCCTGCCCTGGGGCGTCAGCGACGCCTATGGCATCCGCGATCCCGCCTACCGCGGCGAACAGAAGATCCCCGCCGACCGCCTGCGCCAGCTCGTCGCCAAGATCGCCGGGGCCGGCCTGCAGTTCACCGCCCACTCGGTCGGCGACGGCGCCGTGCGCCTGCTGGTCGACACCTATGAGGACGTCAACCGCGAGTTCCCCATCCGCGACAGCCGCAGCTGCATCACCCACTGCAACTTCATGAGCCCGGAATCGATCGCCAAGGCCGCCCGCCTCGGCGTCTGCGTCGACCTGCAGCCAATCTGGTTGCATCTCGACGGCCGCACCCTGACCCAGCACTTCGGTGACGAGCGCATGGCCCTGTTCCAGCCCCTGCGCCGCTGCTTTGAGCAGGGGCTCGTGGTCGGTGGCGGCAGCGATCACATGCAGAAAATCGGCTCGCTGCGCAGCATCAACCCCTACAACCCCTGGCTCGGCCTGTGGACGGCGGTCAGCCGCAAGGCGCGCGGCCTCGAGCAGCCGGTCCACCCCGAGCACGCCCTCACGCGCGAGCAGGCCCTGCGCCTGTACACGACCAACAACGCCTGGCTGCTCAAGCTCGAGAAGGACACCGGCGCCATTGAGCCCGGCAAGTTCGCCGATGTGATTTTGGTCGACCGCGATCCCCTGCTCTGCCCGCTCGACGACCTGCCGCAGACCCGGGTGTTGAAGACTTGGCTGGGAGGCCGACTGATCCACGAAGTCAAATAGGGATTCTGGCTTGCCAGTTTGCGCCTTTCCTTTAGGATGGTGGCGCATGGTTGCCCGCACCTACTCCGCCACCCTCGCCGGCGTCAATGCGGTCGAGGTCGAGATCGAATCCCACGACGGCGGTGGCACCCCGAAGATCTGCATCGTCGGCCTGCCCGACGTCGCCGTGCGCGAGAGCCGCGAACGCGTCGCCGCTGCCATCGCGTCCTGCGGCTATGCGATGAACGAAGGCGTCACCACGGTGAACCTCGCCCCGGCCGACCTGCGCAAGGAGGGCTCGGGCTTCGACCTGCCCATCGCGGTGTCGCTCATTGCCCACCGGGTGAAGATCCCCATCGCCATCCTCGCGGAAACGGCGATGATTGGCGAGCTCGCCCTCGACGGCGCCCTGCGCCCGGTGCGCGGTCTGCTGGCGGTGGCCCTGGAAGCGCGCGCCCGCGGTCGACGCCGCCTGCTCGTGCCGAAACGCGCCGCCGCCGAGGCCAGCGTGGTCGCCGGCATCGACATCGTCGGCGTCGCCCACCTGCGCGAGGTGGTCGATTACCTGAAGGGCGACATCGAGTTGCCGCCCGAACCCTGCCGCGCGGCCGAGAGCCTGGCGGCGGCGGCGGTGTACGACACCGACTTCGCCGACGTGAAGGGCCAGCACGACGCCCGGCGCGCGGTCGAGGTCGCGGTCGCCGGCGGTCACAACCTGCTCATGGTCGGCCCGCCCGGCACCGGCAAGAGCATGATTGCCAAACGCATCGCCACCATCATGCCGGGCATGGACGAGGAGGAGGCGATCGAGACGACGAAGATCCACAGCGCCGCCGGACTGCTCGGCGAAGGGCGGTCATTTGTCGCCACCCGGCCGTTTCGACCGCCGCACCACACGATCAGCGATGCCGGCCTGCTCGGCGGCGGCAGCAACCCCGGGCCGGGCGAGGTCAGCCTCGCCCACCACGGCGTGCTTTTTCTCGACGAACTGCCCGAGTTCCGCCGCAGCACGCTGGAGGTGCTGCGCCAGCCGCTGGAAGACGGGCGCGTGACGATCTCGCGCGCCGCCGGCAGCGTCACCTTTCCCGCCTCCTTCATGCTCGTCGCCGCGATGAATCCCTGTCCCTGCGGCTTCCATGGCGATCCCCAGCGCGCCTGCCGCTGCAGCGGGGTGGTCGTGCAGAAGTACCGACAGCGCATCAGCGGCCCGCTGCTCGACCGCATCGACCTGCATCTCGAGGTGCCGCGCGTCGATCCGCGCGCGCTCGCCAGCGCCGCGCCCGGCGAGACCTCGGCGGCCATCCGCGCCCGCGTCGAACAGGCGCGCGCCGTCCAGGCCGCGCGCTTCCGCAGCAGCCGCGGCATCCACACGAACAGCCACATGACGCCGCGGCTGATCAAGAAGCACTGTGAACTCGACGCCGAGGGCGCCGCCTTCCTCGAGCACCAGATGGGCGAGCTGAACTTCAGCGCCCGCGCCCACGACCGCATCCTCAAGGTCGCCCGCACCCTCGCCGACTTGAAAGGCCTCGACCGCATCGACGCCGACTCCGTGCTCGAAGCCGTCAACTACAGGACGCTCGACCGGAATCTGTGGAGCTGAGGGGCCTTCTCCCGTTTGACAAGGACCGTCCGTTCCGCCCGCGATGGCTGGCCGAGAAGCCAGCGCTCCAAGTTCAGAAACGAGCTTTTTTGAACATTGAGCGGCCCATCATATATAGAAAACAGCGTTTTTTATACATGACAGAGCTGACATGCATCATTTTGACGCGTTACTGTACACGAGTGTCCCTGCGCTCCTGCTCAGTCGTCCTGAATGAAAAGGCGCCACTGTCCCATGCGATGCGGCCCCCCTAATCGTTCCGTGGCGCCGAGGGCAGGGGGGGTGTTGCTCAAAAAGGCTTTCTTGAACACGGGACCCATGTCATGTATAGAAAAACGGCGTTTCCTATACATGTCTAGGCTGCCCAGACGGATTGGGTTCCTCCTGCCCATGCCTCGAAAAGTCGTCCCTCATAGACACCCTCTGCCATGAGCGCCCTTGAACCCCTGCAACGCCTTTCCGCGTCCCGTTTTGAGACGCCTGCGATCTTGAAGAAGGTGGCTTCGGCAAGCCGGCGGCTGGCGGAGTTGAAGGGAGCCGCCAGCAGCATTCCGCGCCAGAGCATCCTCATCAACACCCTTTCCATTCAAGAGGCCAAGGACAGCTCTGAAATTGAAAACATCGTCACCACGCACGATGAACTCTTCCAGGACGACCTCAGTCCCAGCAGTCGCCTCAGCCCGGCGGCCAAGGAAGTTCTGCGCTACCGACAGGCTCTGGGGCGGGGCTATGAGCTCGTCCGTTCAAGCGGACTGCTGACCGTCAATCACCTGATCGAGATCCAATCCGTGCTGGAGCAAAACCATGCCGGCTTGCGCAAGGTTCCCGGCACGGTTCTCAAGGATGGCCTGGGGCGCACGGTTTACACGCCGCCTCAGGATGCCAGTGAAATCGTCAGCCTCATGAGTGATCTGGAGCACTTTATCCATGATCGTGACTCCTTTGATGCCGATCCCCTCATCAAGATGGCCCTCATCCATCATCAGTTTGAGAGCATTCACCCGTTTTATGATGGCAACGGGCGCACCGGGCGAATCCTCAACGTCCTCTACCTCGTGAAAGAAGGACTGCTGGACAGCCCCGTCCTTTACCTGAGCCGGTACATCGTCCGCACGAAGGCGGATTATTACCGGCTCCTGCAGTCCGTCCGCACCGGGGATGCCTGGGAGGAATGGGTGCTTTACCTGCTCACCGCCGTGGAGGAAACCGCCGGCCAGGCCATCCGCACGATCCAAGCCATCCGCACTGCCCTGATGGACTACAAGCACCGCATCCGCGCCGGCCACAAGTTCTACAGCCAGGACCTCATCAACAATCTCTTCACGCACCCCTACACCAAGATTGAGTTTCTGGAAAACGATCTGCAGGTCTCCCGCCTCACCGCCACCCGCTATCTGGAGGCGCTGACCAAGAGCGGGTTCCTGCAAAAACAGCGCATCGGACGCCACAACTACTTCATCAATCCGGCCCTCACGAACCTGCTCACCACCGAGGCCGCACCCTAGTCGACTCCGTTCTCGAAGCCGTCAACGACCACACGCTGGACCGGAATCTGTGGAGCTGAGGGGCAGGGGACAGGGGCCCCATTTTTGGGAATGTGGTCAAAGCGAATGGGGAGGTGTGGATAATCGAAATCTATGGACTTCACGAGAACGCTTCTCTTTCTGGCTGCCCTCGGCGGAGTGCAATGCAGCAGTCCACCGGTGAAACCCACGCTTGCTGCCGATCCGCCGTCGCTGCAGTGGCAAGGGCAGAGTCCGGAACAGCACTACCGGCAAGCCCGAAGGGCAGGGGACTTGCATTTTCTCGGCATCGACGGCTATGCACGGTTCGTGCCAGGGGTTGAGAAGTCACAGCAGGTCCATCCGATCCCCATCGTCATCCTGAATGAGGGCACGGACGCCTTTCGTTCGGAGGCAGAGCGCAAGCGATATCACCAGGCGGTCGCCTTCGCGCGGGCCTACAATCAAATCGTGCTGCGAGACCTGTCCAAAGGGAGACGGATTCCGCGAACGGCCTTGGAGGAGGGGGAAAAATAACGGATCGTTTTGGCTTTAGATTGCCCTGAACCGCCGCTCCATGCATCCGGCATGGAGATGGGCGGCTCAGTCATCCTGTGCAGGCGGGTTTTCCGTGATGCGTTTGCCCATGCTGACGCGCGGCTCCACGGCATAGCCGAGCGAGGCGTAGAAGGCGGCGACGGAGGCGTTGTCTTGCAGGATCTGCAGGTTGATCTTCAGGCAGCCGCGCTCGGTCAATGCGCGCTCCGCCCGGGCGATTAGCTTCGAGCCGATGCCTCGCTTCCGATGCTCGGGATGCACCGCGACCGAGTACAGCCAGCCGCGGTGCCCGTCGTAGCCGGCCATGATCGTGCCGATGACGCGTCCGTCGAGCAGGGCCACAAAAAAGAGCCCGTCCTGGGCTGCCAGTTTTTTGTCGATGGCCAGCGCGGGCTCGTTGTGCGCCGACTCATGGCCAAACACGGTTTCCCACAGCGCGATGACGGGCTGCCGATGCACGCCGTCATCATAGGTTGAGAGAGTGATGCTCATGGTCGTCACCAAAGTGTGTTGAAGCCCGGGAGAGGTCGGCTAGTCGACCGGCGACAGGGAAGACGGCCGTGGTCGGGCAAGGATTTGCAGATCATCGAGCAAGGCCGCGCCGCCGGGACCGTGCGCGCGCAGCGCCACCCAGACGTCACGGTCATTCAGAAGTTCCCGCACAGGAAAGATCGGCTCCGCAAAATGGCGCGGCAGGAAGAAGCCCAGCTTGGGGCCTTCATGACCGTGGCGGTCCATTTCATAGACATCGCCACTCACCCAGACTTTTTGGTCGTCCACGCGGGCGAAGACCACCCGCAGGCGGTACCACTTGCCCACCTCCGTGGTGAAAACGTTCGACGACTCCCATGAGCGCGGCGGTCCGACGCTCGCCTGTTTGCTCTGGTATTGGAGTCGGAGGGTGTCGCCCTCGACCCGCAGTCTCAGCGCCATGAAGGCCGAGCCGGGAACCCCGCTCAAATGACCGTCAAGGCTGCCTGCCAGCCCCAGGGACAAGGCGTGGGCCTCGGCGCCGAGTTCACTGCGCTGGAAGCAGCAGGACACCTCCAGGGAGGCGAGCCGGGTCAGGTCATAGCTCTGTTTCCGGTACACGAGCGTGCCTTCACTGGTCATGTTCTTGGCGGTGACCAGGCCATGCCTGTCCGCCAGTCCCAAGGGGGTGAGGCCGTAGTGGCTTTTGCCGAACAAGACGTTTTCGGAAAAGGCATCCGACAAGTGTCCCACATCAAAGCCCATCCAATCGGCGCCCGGGATTCCCGTCTTCGGCTTCGGCAGGAGGTGCGGAATGGCGAACCCGCCGATCCCGCCCAGCAGAAGCACGGCGGCCAGGGCCATCTTCCAGCGCGGGCGCGGGGCATGAAGGGGAGCGCCGGGCTGTGATGGCAGGACCAGCGCTTCGATCGACAGGCGCAGGTCGGTCGCGGTCGCAAAACGCTGATCCGGCTGTTTCTGCAGCGCCCTCAGCACCACCTCGTCGACGCGCAGGTCGATCTGCACGTGTTTGGACGGTGCCTCGGGCTGGTCCTTGGGTCGCTCTCCTGTCAGCATCTCGTAGAGCACCACGCCGAGGCTGTAGATGTCCGTGCGGTGATCGGCCGCGCCGTGGATTTGCTCGGGCGCCGCATAGTCGGGCGTGCCCACCAGCGACGTGCCCGCGGCAGCTTCGCCGGCAGCTGCGACCATTTTGGCGATGCCAAAGTCCGCGATCTTCACGACGCGGTTTTTGTCGATGAGGAGATTCTCCGGCTTGATGTCGCAATGCACGATGCCGTGGTCGTGGGCGCACTGCAGCGCCTCGCAGACCGGCGGCACGAAGCTCAGGGCCTGCTTGGGCGTCAGTCGCTCGGCTTGCAGCAGTTGCCGAAGGTTCATGCCATCGACAAACTCCATGAGCAGGTAATAAAAGCCGCCTGCTTGGCCAAAATCATGGACCGCGACGATGTTCGGATGATTCAGCATCGCGAGCGCCTGCGCCTCCTTTTCGAATCGTTCGGCGAACTGCGGGTCATCCGCGCGCTCTGGCGCGAGCAGTTTGAGCGCGATGAGACGGTTCAGCGACCTCTGCCGTGCCTTGTAAACGACCCCCATGCCGCCACGGCCCAGGCAGGCGAGGATTTCGAGCTGGGGAAAGTGGGGTGCCAGCTCTTCGGGCGTGAGCGTAGGCAGGGCCGCCGCCACATCCGCGGCATGGGTGGGTTCCATCATCTGCGCCATCAGCGTTTGGGCGGACAAACCCTCCAGCAGGCGGCGCGGCTGCTCGGGTGGGGCTGGCGGGAGTCTGGATGTGCTCATGCCTGGATCCTGATGGAAGGCCGGCGAAAGCTTACACGCTTTTTATCCACCGAGCGCTTCAAAGAGCCTCTGCATCTCGTCGCCGACCTCGGCGGCATCGTCCAGAGTTCCCGCGATTTCCGCCTTCACGCACTGGCGCAGGCGCTTCTTGAGGCGGTGCACGGCCACCCGGAAAGCATTGAGGTTCATGCCGCAGGCGGCGGCGGCCGCCGCTTGATCGCCATAGACTGAATCCCCGGTGAGCTGGGGTCTCACAAGATCGAAGAATGCCCCCCGACCCTCCGACTCGCACTCGCGACGCAGCGCCTGCAGACTGCGTTCCAGCATCGTCAATGCCCACTGCTGATCGAAGGCCGCATCGGCCGAAGCGACACGGTCGTCCGGCACCTCGGCGACTCCGTCTGCCTCAAGGGAAAGGGTCGCCACGCCCCCGCCGCGCTTCAGACTGCGCTGCATTTCCCGCTGCCGGCTGACAAAGTGCTTCACCGCGCCGAGGAGATAGGAGCGGAAACGGCCGTGGTTCCGGTCGGCCGATGCCATCCGTCCGCCCGCGAGCATTTCCGCAAAGAACGCATGGCTCATGTCTCGTGCCGTGTCCGCCTCGCGGAGAGCACGACGCAGGTACGCGACCACCGGCTCATAGTAGGCATCGCACAAATCCGCGAGTGCCTGCCGGCCCTCCTCCGAGTCCGCCTTGGCGAGGCAGACGCGGGTCCAGCGCGTCGTGTGGAAGGGTGCCGGGGCGATCGGCAGGCGAGTGGACGCAGGCATGAGCGACCTTGCCACAGTGAAACGGAGGAGCACGCCAAATGTGATTTGGGCAGCACCCTCGATCGCAATCTGTGGAGCTGAGGGCAGGGAGCACCCTGTCTCAGGGTGCCGAGGTTGCGGTATGGAAAACGCGTTCTTCGCAAGTGGCAAGCAGACGGCCCACCCAAGACGACATAATCCAAATAACGACTAACAAAAAAGATTGCCGGTGAGCAGCGCTTTTGGTTAAACTGCGCAAATTCCTTAAATCGAACAAGGTTTTTATGTGCTCCCCATCCAACCTCGCCGGCCTTCTCCTACTGACAGTGCTGCTGTCTGGCTGCTCGTCGTTCCGCTCGACCGCGGTCGATCCCCATCATCCGGAAAAACACGACCGCATCGGCTTGTGGTACAAGTTGCCCAAGGCCCTGCTGACAATTCAGGGCGGTCCCAGCAAGACCGATCCCACCGGCTATGAGATCACGGTCACGCCGGAAATCGTCGCCGACTCCCGGCGCGACTACCACCTGGCCTGGATCAAGCAGCCGTTGTACGACGACAAAACCGCCAAGCCGATCACGCTGAACGCCAAGGGTCTGCTGACCAACGTCGAGTTGAACACGACCGACCAGACGCCGGGCATCATCACCGACCTGGTGGACACGACGATCAGCGTCTTCAAGATCGCCGGCGGCGGTGCGCAGAGCGCGGACCTCAAGGCGGCGCTGGCGGCCATGCCGCCGTTTTCCTACACCCTGGATCCTTTTGATGCGAACGAGCGCGAGCGGGTGCTGGCCCGACTTCGCGCGCATGGTGTGGACGTGCAGATTTGCCCGCCGGCCTCGGGATTGATGAGCTGCGTTGGCCCGTCGCTGGCGGTCGGAGGCAAGACCGTGGCCCAGGCCGACCTGGCGCAGATCGAAGTCCTGCAGCGCGATGGGGTGTTGTTTCATCCACCCACGGCCGTGGAACTGCGTTTTGAAGTCGCTCGGCTCAACCTCATCACCCGCAAGACCGTCACGGTGCCGAACCCCGACATCGTCGCCCACTTCCCGTTCCGCCGTGCGCCGCTGGTGGCGAGCACCACCGTGCTGACCCTCGTCGATGGCATGCCGTCGGGGTTCACGATCGATCGCCCCAGCCCGGTCAAGGCCTTCACCGGGTTGCTGAAGACGGTGGCGAGCACCGTGGCTTCGGCCGTGCCCACCCTGGTGAATGTCAACGTCAACCGGGAGAAATCGGAGCTGGCGGCAGAGAAGGGACTGCTCGATGCGCAGACGGCGCATCTCAAGGCCCAGCAGCAGTTGCTCAAGGAACAGGCGGCCCTGGCCGGCATGCAATCGGCCCCGGCGCCGCCCAGCAATCTGTCAGAAACGCCCAGCACAAAAACCGCAGCCGAGGGCGCGAGGCCTGCCACCGGACCGCAGTCGGGGGAACTGGATCCGACCCCTGGAACGTCCAAACAGCTCAAGTTCCAAGGCACCGTCGATCTGCCCCAGGAATGACGCCCGTGCCCTCGCAGCAACTTTGAGAACAACGCAACCCCTCACCCGAGCTCCGGATCATGGCCAAAAATCCCACCCCACCGAACGCGGTCAAGGTCGCTAAAGCCGCCAAAGGCGCAACGGCGCGCTGGCGGCCGCGCGGCAACGAAGGCCTGAAACTGGCAGCGCTGCCGGCGAATTTTCGCAGTGACAGCATTTCGGCCGGGCAGGGGATGCCGGTGGCGGCACCCCCCGCCGCGCCGTTGCCGGCGCCCGGTCTCGAACCCGCCGCCCACGATGTCCGGACGGCCGCCTTTGCGGACCTGAGTGCCTCGCTGTCGAACGTCGCCCAACCGGGCCGCTTTCCTTGGTCGGCCCACGTGCAACTGCAGATGGTCGGTCCCGATGGCGCGCGCAAGGTCGGCTCAGGCTGGGTGATTGGCAACAAAACGATCATCACCGCCGGTCACTGCGTGCATGACGGCGGCTGGATGCGCGAGATCCATGTCAGTCTGGGCGGCAGTCGCTCGGGCCTGCCGCAGCGCCTGCCCGCCATCTACTGGAACAGCACCACGGAATGGATCCACGGTGCGACCCCCGTGCAGCGCGAGGCGGGCGACATGGGCGTGGTACGCGTCGCGGAATCGCTGGCGCCGTTCACCGCGCCCCTGCGCTACGCCTGCTACGACACCGCCCGCCTGCGCGACCTCCAGGCCCGGCGACTGGCGGTCAGCGTCGCCGGGTTTCCGGTGGATCCCTGGGACAGCTTTCTCGTCGATGCCGGCGTGCTCACCGGCGTCTCCGGCGATTTCCTGCTCTACGATGTCGAGACCTTCAAGGGCCAGAGCGGCGCGCCCCTGCTGTTCTGGGACGAGGACGGCCAGCCGACCGTGATCGGCATCCATCACTGGAACGTCGCCCAGAACCGCAACCGCGCCGTGCGCCTCTCCGAACCTGCCGCGGCGTTGCTGCTGAACTGGACGGCGTAGGGCAGATAGGGCTCAGCGCCAGGGTTCCAACCAGCGGACGGTGCCCACATGAACGGCAGCCTGCGGGTTCTGCGTCAGCTGATACTGACCGAAGCCGCGGCCGCTGAACGGCATGCTGGTGCCGTGCAGGATGAGCAGGCCGAAAAAGCGACCCTTGTGACCGGTGGCATCCTGCACGTAGCGACCGGAGAACAGGCCGGTGGTGGCCGCCACGCTCAGGCTGACACTGTTGGGATTGGGGTAGCCGGCGCGCGCCATCAGCACGCGGGCAGGTTGCAGCAGGCGGAAAGACTGGCTGAACGCGGCCGGTTGGTTGCCGGGCCCGCCGACAAAGCTCAGGTAGGCTGAGGGTGCGGTCGATTCGGTCACTCCCCAATACAGCTTGAAGTGGCTGTCGCGATCGAAGCGCTGGCCGATGGCGGTGATCGAGGTCGTCGCCAAGCCACCGGGAAAAGTGGGGTCCTTGCTGCCGCTCGCGCGCGGTCGCAGATGCACATCGAGCGGCAGGTCGGTGGCGGTCGAGTCCACGTCGAAGCCCGGGCCATGGATCCTGAAAAATCCCTGCAGGCTGCCCTGATCCTTGTCGAGCCTGGCATGCAGGCCGACGCTATCCTTGGACAAGCTCAGGCGTGAGGCGCCGGTGAAGGGCGAACCGTCGCCGGCGCGGCCGGCCCAGACGGCGCTGCCGGTCTTGCCGACGCTGAGGCGCGCGAAACCCTCGGCCAGGCTGCCGCTGCGGTTGAAGCCAACGTTGTAGGTGCCGGCAAGGTTCCAGCCAAAAACAGGACTGAACTGGGTGACCACCGCCGCGCTGGGCGCACCGGCCGTCTCCTCGCGCAAGCTGCCCCCGTTGGCATTCAGGGTGAGGCGCAGCGGTGTCGCCTTGGGCCGTGGCAGCAGCACATTGGCCTGGTAGGTGTTGGGATGCTGGATGTGGGTGTCGAGGGCGACTTTGAACGGATGTTTGCGGCCGTTCATCCACAGGCTGCCGCTGGCCATGCCGGCTTTCGTGACATGGAAATCGAGCTGGCCGCCCAGGTTGGCGTTGAGCTCAGGATGGCGCGCGACCAGTCCCGTCCACAAGCCTCCGAAGGTCTGTTCCTCGACGATGAGCTCCACGACCGCGGGTTCGCTCCAACCCAGATGATTGCCGGCGCGCAGGACGATGCGGAAGGGCGTGTATTCGCCCGTCTCCGGATCCTGACGCGAGGCCTGCAGGGGACGACCGCTGATCCGGCCGGTCTTGCTGTCGAGCACCAGCCCGCGCGGCAGGCCGCTGGCGCTGAAGCGATTGGCTCCCTGGGAGGCTTCAAGCTGTGTTTCCAAAGGTTGACTGACACGCAGGGTGGATGGCAGGTCCAGCCACAGCCATTCCGGCACTTGGTCGATCACTTCGACCCCGAATCCGTCGATGGGCTGTCCACTGACCGTGCCCTCGGGAGTGTGCATGGTGACTCGACAGTTGTAATGGCCTGCCATGGCAGAGGTCAGTCGCGTGATGCGCAGGGTGGCCGACTCGGCGCCGTTGACCTCGCTGCCATCCGCCTGCACACCATCGCTGAGGGGTTCGCCACCGCGGAGCCACTGCCAGGAGAGGGTGACATCGGGGTGCGCCGGCACTGTGGCCGTGCAGGTGCGTTCGAAGCTGCCGCCCTTGCGCAAGCCCACCCAACGCTCGCTCATCTCCAAGAACCCGACATAGACCGGAGGGGAAACTTCCGGGGGATCGTCGCCGCTGGCGACCGACAGGCGATAGATGCCGACATCGGCAAGGGCGGGGGAGAGAATATCGAAGGAGCTGGAATGGACATCCGACAGATCGACCCCGTCCTTGCTCCATCGATAAGTCAGAGGAGGAGCTCCCCAAACCCAAACATGGATTCCGGAGGGTTCGCCCTTGACCAGAAATTGGGAATGAACCTGGCCGAAAATGGGCTTGGGTGGCGGGGTTGTCTTGCAACGCAGACTGATCCCCAGCGACAGTTCCCACAGGTAGTTTTCCCAGAGGATCAGATCGTCGCTGCTGTTGCCGTACATGAACGGAGCACAGAGGAATTCCACTTCAACAATCGCACCCGGTGCCACCGGCCCGGAGGACGGGCTGCGGGTCATGCTGAAGGCGGATTCATAGCCTTCGCTGGCGTGATACAGGGTGTAGAAGAGGTTCACCGGCACCGCTTCATCATTGCGGATCTTCACACGCCGGGTGATGCGTTGCCCCAGGGGCACCTCGCCAAAATCCAGGATTTTCGAGCTGAGCTCCGTTTCGGTCTCGCCCTCCACGACCCACACCGTCAGGGCAGGCGGCGTGGGAGCCTCGCCAGCCTTCAAAGACAAGGCACAGAACAGAAGCCCGGGGAAGAGCAGGGAAACCAGGGAGCGCATGAGTCCGTCTTCTTTCTAATCGCCTTTCTTGGCGAGGGGAACCGGATTTTGAGCGGTGGTTTGTGATGAAAGCCGGCGCGTGACGGGAAACCCCGTCTTACCTGCTTCCATCCGCCGGCTGAAATCCGCCGCCTGGCCGGTTCGTTTAGGTGGACGATGCGTTTTGCCCCCGTCCATGCCCTGCTCCTGCTCGCCGCCTCCGCCCACGGGGCCGGCAAGCTGGAGTTCAATCGCGACATCCGCCCGATCTTGAGCGACAATTGCTTCGCCTGCCACGGCTTCGACGAGAAGAAGCGCAAGGCGGATCTGCGGCTCGACACGGCCGAGGGTGCCTACGCGGGGGTCGACGGCATGCAGGCGGTGAAACCCGGCGATCCGGCGGCCAGCACGATCCTCCAGCGCATGCTCACCCAGGATCCCGACGAGCTGATGCCGCCGCCGGAATCCCACAAAAAACTGACGCCGGCGCAGATCGAGACGATTCGCCAATGGATCGCCCAGGGCGCGGAGTACCAGCAGCACTGGAGCTTCATCCCGCCGGCCAAGCCGCCAGTGCCGAACCCGGCCGCCGCGCTCATCCGCAATCCGGTCGATGCCTTCATCCAGGACCGCCTGCGCCGCGAGGGCCTGGAGCCGTCGCCGGAGGCGCCGAAGGAGACCCTCATCCGCCGTGTCACCCTCGATCTCACCGGCCTGCCACCGACCCCGGCCGAGGTCGATGCCTTCCTCGCCGATGCCCGCCCGGACGCCTATGAACGCGTCGTCGAGCGCCTGCTCAAATCGGTGCGCTACGGCGAGCACATGGCGCGCTACTGGCTCGATGCCGCCCGCTACGCCGACACCCATGGCCTGCACCTCGACAACGAGCGCAGCATGTGGCCCTACCGCGACTGGGTGGTGCGCGCTTTCAACGACAACCTGTCGTTCGCCGACTTCACGCGCTGGCAGATTGCCGGCGACCTGCTGCCGGAGGCGACCCTCGACCAGCGCATCGCCTCGGGGTTCAACCGCTGCAACGTCACCACCAGCGAGGGCGGCTCGATCAATGAGGAGTTCATTTTTCGGTATGCCGTCGATCGCACTGACACCACCGTCGCGGTGTGGATGGGACTGACCGCCGGCTGTGCGGTCTGCCACGACCACAAGTTCGATCCGATCACTCAGAAGGAGTTTTATTCGCTCTACGCCTTCTTCAACAGCGCCGCCGATCCGGCCATGGACGGCAACATCCTGCTCACCCCGCCGATCCTTCGCCTGGCCAGCGATGAGCAGTCGCAGCAGCTCGCCGCCCTCGACCGCGAGATCACCGCCCAACAGCAGGCGATCCGCGACGCCCTGGCGGCGCTGAAGTACGAGGATCCGGCCGAGCTGCAACCGCCGCCGCCGGCGCAGACGAGCGAGGTCGTGTGGTTCGACGACGCCTTCCCGCCACAGGCCAAGGTCCAGCACGCTGGAGACCCGACACGTTGGGTCACCGCCAAGGAGGGCCCGGTGTTCAGCGGCGAACGCGCCCTGACACGCACGGCGCAGCAGGTCGCCCAGGACTTTTTCGCCGGGGGCGCCTCCTTCGAGATCCCGGCCAACGGGGTGATCAGCGTGCAGTGTTACGTCGATCCGGCCAACCCGCCCTCGGCGGTGATGCTGCAGTTCCACACCGCCGGCTGGAACCACCGCGCCACCTGGGGCGAGGAGGGCGCCATCCCCTTCGGCAAGGTGCGCACGCCGGAGAACGTCCGCGTCGGCGCCCTGCCCGAGGCCGGCAAGTGGGTGAAGCTGCAGGTCAATGCCGACCGTCTCGCCCTCAAGCCGGGCATGAAGGTCAACGGCTTCGCCTTCACCCAGTACGGCGGCACGGTGAGCTGGGATCGACTTGCCATCAGCTCGCGCGTCGAGCCGGCCAAGGATCCGCAGTGGTCCTGGAAGGTCTGGGTGCAGCGCAACCAGGGCAAACGCGTCGAGGGCCTGCCGACCGACCTGCAGAACGTCGTGCGCGGCAAGAAGCCGGAGGAATGGACCGAGCCCGAGCGTCAGCGCCTGCAGGCCCTCTGGTTTGAAAACGAGTACCAGGGCGCCCGCCAGATTGTCGACGGACCGCGCGCCAAGAAACTCGCCCTCGAGGCGCGCAAGAAGGCGCTCGAGGATGCCATTCCGGCCACCTTTGTCATGGCCGACCTGCCGGAGCCGCGCGAGAGCTTCGTCATGGAGCGCGGCCTGTACGACAAGCCGGGCGAAAAAGTCGCGCGCGCCACGCCCGCCGCCTTCCCGCCGCTGAAGGCGAAGTCGGTCCAGCCCACCCGGCTCGACCTCGCTGACTGGCTGCTCGCGCCGGAGCACCCGCTGACGGCCCGCGTCACCGTGAACCGTTTCTGGCAGCAGTTCTTCGGCACCGGCCTAGTCAAGACCAGCAACGACTTCGGCTCCCAGGGCGAGCCGCCCAGCCACCCGGAGTTGCTCGACTGGCTGGCGGTCAGCTTCCGCGACGGCGGCTGGGACGTGAAGGAATTCGTCCGCCTGCTGGTCACCTCGCACACCTACCGGCAGAGCACCCGCTTCACTCCGGAAAGCCTGGCGCGCGACCCGCAGAACCGCCTGCTTGCCCGCGGTCCGCGCTTCCGCGCCGATGCCGAGGTCATTCGCGACAGCGTACTCTTCATCAGCGGCCTGCTCAGCCCAAAGGTCGGCGGCAAGGGCGTCAAACCCTACCAACCGGAAAACATCTGGGAACCGGTCGCCTTCGGCGGCAGCAACACCCGCTTCTACGTCCAGGACCAGGGCGAAAGCCTGTACCGGCGCAGCCTCTACACCTTCTGGAAACGCACCGCACCGCCGCCGGCGATGACCAGCTTCGACGCCCCCAACCGCGAGTCGGCCTGCCTCGTTCGCGAGCGCAGCAACACGCCGCTGCAGGCGCTCAACCTGATGAACGACGTCCAGTACGTCGAGGCCGCCCGCGCCTTCGCCGAACGCCTGCTCAAACGCCCCGGCGCCAGCGACGACACGCGCCTGACCGAGGCCTTTCGTACCACCACGAGTCGGTACCCGACCGCCGAGGAAGCCGAACTCCTGCGCCAGACCCTCGAGCAGCATCGCGCCGCCTACCGCGCCCGACCGGACGACGCCAGGCAGCTCATTACCCAGGGCGCTTCCAAGCCCGACCCCGCCCTTGATCCTGTCGAACTCGCCGCCTGGACCCTCATCACCAACCTCGTGCTGAACCTGGATGAGCTGGTGACGAAGGGATGAGGGTTGGGTTGGGAGATCGAAGATGGGAGATGGGGTAGGGCCCCGCTGCGTCGGGACCCACGGGCGCCGCCTCGCGGGCCTGGCCATTTGAAAGGGGCGACCCCGACCGCTGGCCAGGTATTGCGATAAAGGGACAGACACTTGATCCACGCACTCTGCTGGGAAAACCAGAGCCTTTCCTGGCTCAGCAGGCGAAAACGTAAATAAAGGCGTAAATAAAGGGACAGACACTTTGTTAAATAAAGGGACAGACACTTTGTGGAGGGAGCGGTGACGGCCGCATGAGCCAGCGTCCTGCCTTGCCAGCGTGCGTGCTCTGGCTCAGACTGCGGCATGCTTCGCGCCCTCTTCCTTGCCGCTTTGACTTTCGCCGCGCCGGCGATCGCCCGTGACACCCTGGATCTGTACTGGATCGACTCCGAAGGCGGCGGCAGCACTTTGCTGGTGACGCCGGCGGGGGAATCGGTGCTGATCGACACCGGCAATCCGGGAGGGCGCGACGCCGCGCGCATCCACAAGGTCGCCACCGAGGTGGCCGGGCTGAAGCGGCTCGATCACGTCGTGATCACCCATTTCCACATCGATCATTTTGGTGGCCTGGCCGAGCTGGCGCAGCTGCTGCCGGTGGGCACGCTGTACGACAAGGGCATCACCGACGAGGTGCCCGACCAGGGTGGCAATGCCGCGCGCTGGACCCTGACCAGCCGCCCCTACCGCAGCGCGCCGGTGGAGCGTCGCGTGGTGCTGCAGCCGGGCGACACCGTGCCGCTGCGCGCGATGGAAGGCGGTGCGCCGATCTTCCTGCGCTGCCTGGCCGCCAACCAGAAGTTTGTTGAGCCCGCACCCGGTGCCCCGGCCGGACCCAGCGAACCCGCGGTCGCGGACAAGGCGCCGGACCTCTCCGACAATGCCAACAGCCTGGTCCTGCTGCTCGGCCTCGGCGACTTCCGTTTCTTTGATGGCGGCGACTTGACCTGGAACGTTGAGGCCAAGCTGGTCAGTCCGGTCAACCGGGTGGGCGTGGTCGATCTCTACCAGGTCAACCACCACGGGCTCGATTCGAGCAACCATCCCTGGCTGCTGCGCGCGCTGGATCCGGTGGTGGCGGTGATGAACAACGGCCCGCGCAAGGGCGCCAGCGCCACCGCCTTTGACTCGCTGCGCGGCGCGCCGAGCCTCAAGGCGATCTATCAGCTGCACGAGTGCGTGCGCGAGGATGCGCAGAACACCGAGGACAAGACGCGCATCGCCAACGCCGGCGATACCGGCGAAGCCTGTGCCGCGCACCACATCCACTGCGCCGTGACGGCGGATGGCGCCAGCTACACCCTGCACGTGCCGTCGACCGGGCATCGCCAGACTTACCTCACGCGCCGGCGCTGAAAACCGCTGGCGATCGTCCACTGGATGAAGGCGGAGCGAGCCTGTGCGACGAACCTCTTCAGCATCGACGCTTCACGGTCGGCGAATGACCCGGCCTTGAGGGCCATGCTCAGGGTGCGATCACCCTGACACGCATGAAGCGCCGTCCCCCCGACGTCACTGGAACAAAATCGCGCACTTGCAAAAAGCTCGGCGTGTTTTGTTCGATCACCAGCCCCACAGGGCTCCAGGACGCCGGATTGCCCAGGTCGCTGGTGGCTTCGACCAGGAACGACCAGTCGTTCGCGAGTGGGTTTTTGGGAACGGCCACCCGCAGGTACGTTTGCCCTTCGTGCGATGCCAGTGACTGGATGAGCGGGCTGCCCTGCGCGACGGAACCCTGGGAGCCGAAGGCAAACTCCAGCAGGTTGTTCAGGCCATCGCTGTCCGGATCCTCCAGCATCTCGGCATCCGGGTTGGTCAGGCCCGAGAGAAAATGGGCGTCACGCCAGAAATCGTACCCATTCCGGTAGCCGGTGAAGGTCAGGTCATCAAAAGTCACGCTGTCGCCGTCGTCCGCGACCAGGCGCAGGGCGTGCTGGCCGCTGTGGGAGAGCGTCAGCAGTGTGCTGGCAGCGAGGGGCGAGTCAAAGGTGGCGGTGCCGGGACCGGAGAGATGAAACCACCGCACCGCCACGGCTCCCGGTGGTGTGGGCCGGCCATCATCCGTGACGCTGGCGTTGAGCACAAACGGGGCGAGCTGCGCCACAGCGCCGGCATCGACCACGGGCGCGGTGTTCAGCGGCTCGACCGTGAAATCCGTGAACGTGCCGATGCCTGGATCGCCGGCATTGCTTGTATTGCTGTCGACCAGCAGGCCGATGAGCAGCGGTCCGGTGAGGGCAGCGGGCAGGTTCCCCGTGACCTGGCTCCAAGTACCGGGCGCACCGCCCACATGGGCGGCCCGAAAGGCGGCGACAGCGTTGCCCTTGCGGACAAGCCGGATCCAGTTGCCAACACTGCCGCCCGTTTGCAGGGTGCCGGTGCTGCTGCCCGGGCTGCTTCGCCAGTGGGCCTGAAATCCATCGATGGTGGTGTTTCCGTAAAAGCCGAACGCGCCATTGTCCGTAGTGTCGCGAAGCGCCACGCCGCTTTGTGCGCCACGCGTGGCGCCGCTGTGGCCGGTAAGGCGGGCGGTGACCACGCAATCCCCCCAAATCTGCTGGTAGCGGAAGTGACTGCCCGTGCCGTCGTGAGTGCCGGTGGCGGTGACGGTGACCGTGCTGCCGGCCTGGCTGGAGCTGCCCGCGGTGGTGTAATTGCCCAAGTCCTCGGAGTGCAGCGCGGCACCAGTGAACGCCGGCGTGACTGTAACCTGGTCAAACTGCGCCGTGGCTGTGGCGGATGTGCTGGCTCCAGCGCTTGTCACCAGGCCGACGCAGACATTTGCGCCCATGGTGATGGCCGTGCTGCTGCCAAGCTGCATCCACGCACCCGGACTGCCATCCACATCCGGCGCAGCGCTGGCGGTGATGCTTCCGCCCACGCGTTCCAGCTTGAGCCACAGGGGTTGGGAGAATCCGGCGGCAGTGCTGGCGGTGTCGGCGGCATTGGCCGTGGGGCGTGTGCGGAATTGCAGCGTGCCGCTGCCGTCCACGACAAGGTTGGCGCGGCGGGAACCCTTCCAGGAGGTGTCGCGCACGGTGATGCCCGCCAGTCGCGTGCCGGGCCCGGCAAGGCTCAGCAGACGCGCGGTGATGGTGCAGTCGCCGCTCCCGCCGATGAGCTGGCGAAACATCAGGTGGCCGCTGTCATTCGCCGCGCTGTAGCCGGTGCCGCTGCCGATGAGGGTGAAGACACCGCCAGCGGACTCTCCGCTGATGCCGCGCACGCCGGGGGGGCCCTGATCGATGCCAACCCAGTTGGCATAAGCAAAGCCGCCTGCCTGCACCACCAGGCTGTCGCTGGCTGTGAACTGGCCGTCATTCACAGTGATGCGCAGGCCATACACGCCGGGGGCCGAAAAGCGGGCGCTGGTCGCAGCGGCCGCGGGATTGCCAAATGTGACGGTGCCCGGGCCGAAGAGCTGACTCCAGGCATGGGTGAGCGGTGCGGGCAGGCCATCATCCGCGCTGACCGCCTGAAGCATGAGGCCGTTGTTCGCGGCAATGAGGGTGCTTTTCCCCGCAGGGCTGCTGATGAAGACGCTGGGAGGCAGGTCATCATCGACCAGGGTGACATTGGCCACGGCGGGACTGCCGAGGATGTAACTGGTGCTGCCGCTGAGGGCAATCACCACCTCCTCATCGCCCTCCGTGAGCGTGTCCTGAAGGGGCGTGACCGGAATCGTGACGCTGGAGACGCCGATGCCGAAGCTGCGGCTGGTGGTGAGGGTGGTGTAGTCCGTGCCATTCGTGGCCGTGCCGGTGATGGTGCAGTTCACGGTGAGGCTGGCAGTCAGCGGCCCGGTGCGCGTCAGGGTGAATTCACCCGGATCACCCGCCTCAGTGGCGATGGCATCCGTGGCGGTGAGGGTGACGGTGTTCACGTCATCATCGACAATCGTCACCGTGGCGGTGGCGGGGCTGCCGATGAGATAACCCGCGCCGGCGGCGAGGGTGAGGATGACGGTTTCATCCACTTCAGGCGTCGTGTTCTGCAGGGTGGCGACCGTCAAAACGGCACTGGCCTGCCCGGCGGGAAGGGTGATGGAGGTGGCGGGTGAAAAGGCGCTGAAATCCGTTCCGCTGGCCGCCGTGCCCGAGCGCGTGAAGTTCACGGTGAGGGCGGAAGCCGTGTCCCCTGTGCGCGTGAAGGTGAATGCACCCGCGGAGCCGCCCTCATAGGCCAGCGGTGTGCTGGCGGTGAGCGTGACGACGGGCGTGTCGTCATCCTGGATGGTGAAGCTGTGCACCGTGGTGCTGCTGAGCACGGCATTGGAAGGTGTGCTGAGCGTCAGCAACACGGTTTCCGCAGACTCGGCAAGCGCGTCGTTGGTGACAGGCAGCGACAGGTATTTCAAGACCTCCCCAGGCGCGAAGGCCAGCGTGCCGCTGATTTCCGTGTAGTCCACTCCGCCGCCGGTGGCCGTGCCGCCGGTGGCCGCATAAGCCACCGTCACAGGCACGCTGGAAGGACTGCTGAGCAGGACGGGCAGGGTGGCAGGACTGGATGCCTCTGATCCGCTGCTGGCCGCGCCTGCAAAGCCGATGACTGGCAGGAAAGCCTCGGGCGCGTCATCATCCAGGATGGCATAGGTGTAGGTGCTGGGTGTGCCCATCAGTGCGCCGTAAGGGTAGCGCAGCAGAAGGGTGGCCACTTCTATGGGTTCGGGAATCGTGTCGTTGGTGATGTTCAGCGTGATGTGTTTTGTCTGTTCGCCGATGCCGAACGCCAGCGTCCCTGGCGACAGATGGTAGTCCACCGTCATGCCCTCGCCAGAGCTGGTCGAGGCAAGGCGGGCGCGAAATTCCGGTGCCGACGTGCCACTGCCCGTGAGTCCGAACCACAGGGCACGGGCGCGGTAGTTGGAAGTCTCACGCACCATGAAGCCAGCCTGGGCACTGGCATTGCCACCGGAAAGGCTGACCAGCCGCGCCGTCAGCGTGAAGTCGCCTGAGACACTGGCCGCCGCCATGTGCCCCTCGTCCTCGGTCGCGGTAAGGCCGGGCATGAACCCCGCCCCGGAAGCCGTGATCGTCCAAGTGCCACCTCCCTGGGTGACACTGCCCGCTTCATCGACAAAGCCAAGGGTGCGGCTGGTCAAGGCGTTGCCGGTACTCAGGGTGACATTGTCAAACACCGCCTGACTCAACAGTCCGTCCTGCCTCGCGGAGGCTGCCAGTCCCACCAGGCTCAGCGAACCCAGCGACAGGGCAGGCGCGGTACCCGTGACCAACCAGGTGTTGCCATCGGCGGACACGGAGGCGGTGAAAACATCCGCGCTGCGCTGGAGACGAAGCCAGCGGGGCTTGGCATGGGTCGCCTGCCCCGTCGAATTGGCCGCATTTCCTGCCGCGGTCAGCCGGTAGATGGCACGTCGCTGACCCACGCCCGTGTCCGTCATCATGCTCATGTGGCGCGCGTTGTTCGCCGTGCTCTCACGGATGCTGACCCCCGCCTTCATGGAACCGGAACTGCCATTGAAACCCAGGATGCGCGCCGTGACCGTGCAGTTGGCGGAGTTGCTGATGGGCACGTGGATCATGCGCCCGCCGTCCGTGGTGTTGGAGGCGCTCAAGTCCGGGCCGCCGCAAAGAAGGTTGTACCGTCCGCCGGACTCCGTGTAACCGCCCGCCGGATTTTCCGTGCCGATGGCCGTGCCGGTGACGGCACCCGCGCTGCCGCCGGCATCAAGCCCGGTGATCGACAGGCTGTCCACCTGGATGTTTGCCAGTGTGCCACTGCTGCCGGAGGTGACATGGATGCCCGCCAGGTAGCCGCTCGTCGCCATGCCGGAGATCGTCTGCGTGCTGCCCTGCTGGGTGAAATTGGTCCCGTCGTAGGAATACCAGGCCGAGTAGCTGTTCCCCGTCCGCACCACCCGCACCCACATGCCGGAGAGCAGGGTCGGCGTGCGCAGTCCGGTTTCCAGCAGGTAATCCACCGTGACGGCTGACGCGGCGGGCGCAGAAAGGGTGACCGGAATCTCGACCTGGGTCACGCTTTCACTGCCGCTGCCGCCACTGGAGGCAAAGCTGACGGCTTGTGCGCCTGCGTCATCATCGATGATGTAAAGGGTGGCATCCGGCCCGCGTGCGTAGGCGCCCGGGCTGAGGCGCACCACCACCGTTTCCGTTCCCTCAAAGAGCGTGTCGTTCAGGGTATTGAAGCTCACGTCCGCGCCCGGCGCGCCCGCAGGGAGGGTCACGGTTCCGCTGAGGTTGCCGTGGTCTGTGCCGTTGGTGGCCGTGCCAACGAGGGTGTAATTCACGGTCAAGGCGCTGGCAGTGCTGCCGGTGCGTGAAAAATAAAACTTCAGCGCGGTCGCGGTGCTGCCTTCGGATACCGAATGCCCAGCGCCGTTGGCCACCTGCGGATCGACAAACACCGTGGGCTGATCATTGTCCCGCAGCAGGTGCGTGGCGGTCTTGCTTGGATCCCACAGCACGTAGTCCGTGCTGGGCTGGAGTGTCAGAATCACCGTCTCCATGTCCTCCAGCAGCGCGTCGTCGAGGACCGTGACGGCCAGGTTCTGCGTCACCGTGCCGCCATTCAGCGCGAGGGTGGTGGTGCCGGCCAGTGTGATCGTGTTCAAGCCGCTGATGCTGTAATCGCCACCGGCCGTGGCTGTGCCGGAGATGGTGTAGTTCACCGTCAGTGTGCCGCTGCCACCTTTCGCTGTGAAGCGGAACTGACCATGGGTGGAGGGCTCGGCCGCGATCGTGCCGCTGGCCATGACTTCCAGCAGCGGCTTGTCGTCGGGGTGGTCATGGATCGTCACCGTGCCGCTGCTGGCGGCGGCGGCACGATAGGCGTCGTTGCCATCGGCGATGGACAAAAGAACCGTCTCCGGTCCCTCGCCGAAGCCGTCATGGCGAGGCATCAGAGTCACGGCCCGCTGCGTCTCCCCGGCGGGGAAGGTGACGGAGCCGGGCAACGCCTCGTAATCCGTGCCGTGCAGCGCCGTGCCGGCCACACTGTAATACACGGTGAGTGGCGCACTGGCATCACCGCTGCGGGTCAGCAGAAAGACACCCGGATCCGGCGTGACTCCGGGCTGGGAGCGGTCCGCCTCGGTGGCGCTGGCGTCCGGCACGCTCAGCGTGATGACCTGGCTGTCATCATCCACAAGGCCGAGCACCAGGGCATTCGCCGCCGCATCGGCGATCAGGGCCGCGCCCGTGGCAATGGACAGGCGCACGGTTTCCGTGGCCTCTGGCAGGCTGTCATCCACCGGCGTCAGCTGGAACGTCGCGCTCACAGCCCCGATGGGAATCGTCACCTGGCCGCCGAGCGTCAGGTAATCCACGCCGCCCGTGGCAGTGCTGGTGGCAGCCACGGTGTACGGCACCGCCAAAGCCGCCGTGGTGGCACCCGTTCGGCTGACCGTGCAGGTGATGGACTGGCCGCCGCCTTCCAGCACCTGCGTGGCATTGGCCGTGAGCGAGACCCGCGGCAGCGCGCTGTCATCATCCTGGACAGTCATCTGCGCGCCCGCCGGAACGCCATTCACATAACCGGAATCCATGCCCAGGATCAGCTCGACCGTCTCGTTGCCCTCGGCGAGGGCGTCATTGACGGGCGTGACCACGATGTCCAGCGTACTGCTGTCAGCCGGGATGGTGAAGGCGTAGTAGGGGGCGGCGACGGCGGTGTAATCCGGCGAAAACGCATAGTCCGTGCCCTTGGCGGCCGTGCCGCGCGCCACGAGGGTGTAAACGGTCAGGGGCAGGGCCGTCGAACCTGTGCGCGTGAAGCGGAAACGACCTGCCGTGGGGCTGGGCGCCTCCTGGGCCACCGCGACGGGTGCGGTCAGCGAAACAACGGGCAGCGGATCCATGGTGAAATCCGCGCCATGGAAGCTGGGGCCAACAGTGATGCTGTTGTTGAAGAGCTCATTGAACTGCCAGCCATGGCCCGCGGGTGTCACGGTGTAGGTGCCGGCCGCGAGATTGGCAATGGCGTAATAACCGTCGCTGTCCGTGAGCGTGCCATTCGTGCCGCTGGTGGTCACATTCACGCCCGGCAACCCAAGCCCCTCAAGGGTGATGCGGCCGCGGATGACAAAACGGCTGTTGCCATTGCCCACGGTGATGACCGCGTTCCTGACCGCGATGCCGCCCTTCATGTCGGAAACCACACAGCTCAGGGTGTAAACACCCGCCGTGTTGAAACTGCGCGTGACCACGGCGCTGTTCGGGGAAACCACCGCATCATGCCAGCGCCACGAGTAGGACAGCGTGTCCCCGTCCGGGTCGCTGGCCGTGGCGGTGAAGGTGACGCTTGAGCTGGTGGGCACCACCGGACTGGCCGGGCTGAGGCTAAGCTCGGGCGGCTGGTTGCCGGCAAAGTCCCCCAAGTTCACCTGCACATCCAGGCTCGGCGGCGAGGTGCCGGCATTCACCGCCAGCGTGGTGATGTGGATGCCGCTGTCCCTGTCGGAAAAGGTGCTGCCCGGGGCAATCGGGCTGTCCGTCTTGCCGTTGGCGGAGCCGGGCGTTGTATCCAGCAGCTGGATGTTGCCACCCGCGTTGAGCGGCCATTTCCATCCCAGAATGAGACCGTTCGAAGCCCAAACATTGGAGGAAAACAGCGTGCGGAACTCTCCCCAATAGGTTCGTTCATAGTCCTTGCGCACCTGCAGGCCGTAGAGGCGGCCCGGTTCAAGCCGGGGTGTGTCAAAGGCGAAGAGGCGGTATTGCCCGCTGGCGGTGATCGGTGGCGCAAACTCCGTCGGCATCCAGCGCACCTGGTTCTTCGCCTGCGCGTTGTAATGCGCCGCGGGTGGCGCGGTGCTGCCCATGTTGTCAAAAATGTCGCCGTATTCCTCGTTGCCCCCCGGTCCGGCCACGCTGGCGCCGTTCGTCAGCCAGAAGTTCGCATGGGCCAGACCGAACGCATGCCCGATCTCATGGGCGATGGTGCTGACGTTGTCATTGCGCATCCACACATTGCCGCCGCCGCCATAACTCGTTGGCGCCCGGGCGCCGCCATTTGCCCGCACGCAGAAGCAATGGTAATCCTGCCAGTCATAGCCGGCGGCCCGCGCGGCTTCCTTGGCATGGTTGACCTCGGCATTCAATCCATCGACCTCCTTGATGTGGCCGCTTGTGGTGTCCTTGCCCACATACCAGGCCTGGTTGCGCGGCAGTCGGACCGGCGGCGTCACCGTCGCCACCAGCGTCAGTCGTCCATACGACTGCGTCTGGTAAAACTCCGCCACCTGACGCATGCCATCCATCATGGTGGCTTCGCTGGAAGGAACCTGACCCTGGTCGGCAAACAGGGCAGGCACATAGAGCACCTTCACCACGCCCACGGAAGGCACCGCCGCCGCCGGCATGGCGCCGGTGAAGCCCTGCGCGCCTCCGGTGCCTGCCTCTGCCAGGATCAACCCCTCCACATAGGGCAGAAAGTGCGCCCCATCACACAGAAACACCAGCTCATCCCCGGTTTCCACCACCGCCACCGTCTCCGGCACGGCCTGGCCGGCCTGGGCCGCTTCGCGCTCCGTGCTCAGCCCGGACACGGGACAGACTTCCACCTGCTTTTTGCCGCGCGGCGGCACTTCTCCCGCTTCCAGACGCCGTGCCGGCACTTCACTCAAGGCCAGCTCGCCATCCACGGCCACGCCGAGCAGATGAATGTCTGTCAGCCACCGCAGATCATGCTCCCGCCGTCCATACACATGGGTCTCATAAACACGGCCCTGGCGGGTTTCCGCATACCTCACATAAGACCTTTCTCCACGCCCGCGACTGTCCGGACTGGCGGCATAAACACGCAACTCGCCCCGGGTCGCCACCCGCTCTTCCAGCAGCGTTTCAATCGGCGCTGGCAGCTTCTGCCGCGCGACCATCGGCAACGCCTCCGCCAGCGCACGCTGCGGATCCTCGACAATCAGCTGCTTGAAGGCAAGCCGTCGGGCCTGCGCAAGCTGGATGCCTTCCTCGAGCAGCCCCTGCTTTTCGGCGTCCGTCAGCGACTCGTACCGGCGCAGCCAGCCATCGAAATCCTCGAAGGCCGGCATGCCCGACCCGGCCATCCTCGCAGTGTCCGGCAGGGGTTCCTGCTGCGAGCGCGGGCGTCTGCCGATGTCTTGGAAAGATGCCTCATCAGCCGCGGGTTGGCGGAATCCGCCCAGCATCCACCAGCCTGCCAACCAGAGGGTGACAATCACAGTCCCTGCCACGGGAAGCATCCGAAATCGTTTCATGCGTAGATCAGGGGCGGAGACTCCCCAGCTTCCGCGCGGTTTGGACTACCACTTCCCTGGCGGATGGAGGTGCGGAAAGCATAAAAACAGCGGGCTGTGGGGTCAAGAAAGAAGCATCTGGCGCAAGCATGACGGGCCCACCGGAACGAGAGGCAAGCCCATCCCACTTTTTGTTCGCGCCTCACCAGGAGTAATGCACGGTGTAAGTCAGCGTCTGCTCCTCACCAGGCTTCAGCGCCACGCGGAATTCGATCGTCTGGGCGTCGGTCTTGGCATAGGGCCGGCTCGGCTCGCGGATCTCCCAGTTGTGCCAGCGGTACAGGTGCTCGACGACGCGGATCTCGACCGCCTCGGTCTCCTTGCGGTTGCGCACCTGGATCTCAAAGGTTTCGTCCATCCAGCGGTTGCTGCCATCGGTGCGGAAGTTCAGGCGCTTGCGCTCACCCGTCAGGTCAAAGGCATTGCCCGTGAACAGCCGCAGGGTCTCGTCGCGCGCGGTGTGATCGATGACGTCCTCGCCGACAAAGTGCAGGCGGCCCTCGTCGTCCTGGCGGTAAAACCGCACCCGCCCCTTCGGCAGCGGCAGGCCGAGCCGGTTGTCCTTCGTGTTGGCAATCTCGCGCAGGATCCACACCTTGGGATTGCTCTGCGTGCCGTAGTTCTCGTCGTGACGGATGTTCTCGGGGTTGTAACCGCGGTAGCGGTTCGGGTCGATGAAGGCGCCGTCATAGACATACAGCCGCTCGGCCTTGACGCCGGCCGCGCGCACAAACTCGACCTGCTTGGTCTCGCGATCGCGCAGGGTCGTCGCCAGGGGCAGGGTGTACAGATGGAAGTCGTCGAAGGCCTTTTCGGTGACCTGGGGCATGGCTTTGTCTAGGCCTAACATCATCCCAGCTCCGGCCATGGGAGCATTCAGTCCCTCCGGCTGCAGCTTGGCGACATCACCGGCCACGAGCTGCAGGGTCGCGTCGCGGAAGGTCTTGCCACTCTGGTTGTCGAGCGTCACCCAGCCGGTCAGGTCCATCACCTCGCCCTTCTCCGGCGCCACGGCGTTGTAGGTCGCCTCCCAGCTCATGCCGCCGGTAACGTAGCACAGTTCCGCCTCGAGCTTGCCAGCCACGCCGGCATGCAGTTTCCACTCGAGCGAGGGCTTGAGGATGGCGTCATCGGCCAGGGCCGGAAACCGCGGCTCGCCCGGCAGGCTGAACTGCAGCTGGCCTTCGACCTCGATGACCGGCTGGCCGGCACCGCCCTGGCTGGCATGCGCCATCTGCGACTGGTAATAGGCCGGGCCATAACGCTGCATGGCGGCACCGGCATGCGGCACGTAGCCGCTGCGGATGACCTTGCCGCGCACCACGCGGTCGGGCTTGTTCGGCTCGCGCACAAAGAAGTCGATCTCCTTGCCCTCGTGCAGCGACAGCAGCAGGGCCTGCGACACCGGATCGGCGCGGTAGTTCTGTTCGAGCACGGCCAGCGCGACCTTGCCCGCCGGGTCGCGCAGCAGGACGGAGTCGGGCTCGAGGTGGGCGGTGGTGTCGGCGTAGCGCACCTCGTTGGTGCCTTCCTTGAGGTCGAGCGACAGCCGTTCGCGCACGACACCGAAGTTCTGGTTGTAGAGCGTCAGCGAGGTCTGGGCCTGCAGGCCAACGGCAGCGCCCAAAAGGAAGAGCAGGGGTTTCATGCCGGCATCTTGCCGGAAGTGGGCCGCCTCTGTCAATGCCGCCGGCGACTCAATCGAGTTTCCAGTCGACCTCGACCTTCTGCTCGCGGTCGTTGCGGTCGTGGTACTTCACAAAGCCGTGTTTGGCGCCGTACTCGTGCACGCACTTGGTGACCTTGACATCGTAGGCGCAGTATTCGGCAATCTCAAGGATCCTGCCCTGCTTCCACCAGCGCAGCGCATCGAGGCCGTCGGCGGTCTTGCCGGTGCCAAGGCTGGCCGAGGCGACCGCATCCAGCTTGAGCCGGTGGCCGAGGCGTTTTTCCAGGTCGACCAGCAGGTCCAGGTCGCGCACTTGGTCGCGGAAATCGAAGATCGTGTGCCCCATGAGCACCTCGTAATCAAAGCTGACATGGTTGAAACCGACGACCAGGTCGGCGCGCACGAGCTGGTGAATGAGGTCGGCGGTCTCCTCCTCCTGATAGATGCGGTACTCGCCCAGCTTGGTGCTGTACGTCACCGCGATGGAGATGCCCATCTTGTGCTTGTTGCCCCAGCCACCGACGTCGTTGGCGGTGCGCCGCGTCTCCAGGTCGAAGTAGACGATGTCCCTGGCCATCCGGTTAGAGACGGTAGACGATGCGCGCCTTGTCCATGTCGTAGGGTGACATCTCCAGCTTGACGCCGTCGCCAATGACGAGGCGGATGAAGCGCTTGCGCATCTTGCCGGAAATGTGGGCAAGAACCTCGTGCCCGTTCTTCAGCTTGACGCGGAACATGGTGCCGGCAAGCACGGCGGAGATAACGCCTTCTAGTTCGATGGCCTCTTCCTTCTGCTTGAGGTCCGGCTCCGGCGGCGGCGGTGGTGGTGGCCGCGAGCTGACCACGCCGCGCGGCGGCCCGCTGGGCCGGCGGGAGGGGCCACGGTTGCGGTTGCCAGATTTGTTGGAGCGGGGAGGAGGCATGAGAGAAGCAGCAGGAACCGAATCGTTGGGAAGGAAACAGAGTGTCCTCATCCGGACCGTTGACAAGGGAATCTTTTTGACCCGCCCGCCCTGCCGGTGCCCTGTCCGCAAAAAATCGCTGGCGCGCGTCGTCGAACCGGTTATTTTGACCCTCCATTGATGGTGGTCGTAGCTCAATGGTAGAGCCCCAGATTGTGATTCTGGTTGTTGCGGGTTCGAGCCCCGTCGATCACCCCACCGCGCTACTTGCCCACGACGGCCGCCCGGCATGCCATCCCGACTGGAATCCGCTCAAACCGCCCTCGGCCACACGTTTCGCGATCCGCGACTTCTCGACGATGCGCTGACGCACGGCAGTGTCGGTCCGAAGTCCGGAAAGACTCGCTGGAAAACCAACCAGCGCTTGGAGTTCCTCGGTGATGCGGTCCTTCAATTGATTGTCGCGGAGTGGCTTTACGAATACTTTCCCGAGGAAGACGAAGGCGGTCTGACCAAACGACGGGCTCAGATTGTCTCCGCGAAAGCGTTGGCCCGCGTCGCCAAACGTCTCGACCTCGGGCTGTTCCTGACGCTTGGTCGTGGCGAGGAGAGCCATGGCGGCCGCGAGCGGGAAAACATCCTGGCCGACGCCCTTGAATCCCTCCTGGGTGCCATCCATCTGGATTCCGGCATTGAAGCCTCACGGGCCTGGGTGCGAAGTCACTTCGGACCGGAGATTGAGCGGGCTGTGCAGTTCTGCGACGATACAAACCCCAAGGGACAGCTGCAGGAAATCTGCCAGCGATTGGGTCCTGTGGCTCCCATCTATGCCATCGTGGCGACCGATGGACAGGATCATGCGCGGATCTTCACTGCGGAAGTCTCTTGGAATCGGATACCACTTGGACGCGGGGTCGGATCGACCAAAAAGGAGGCGGAAAGCGCCGCAGCGCGTCACGCCCTCGATCAAGCGGATATCGAAGCACGTCTGCGTTCAGCCACCGCTGCCGGACTGGCAACAAGCTGTGAACAGTCGGCCCAATAAGCCAGCACCGGGTGTGCCGACCGGGCATAAGCCCAAGCTGTTGGCCGGTCGGCACAGGCTTTCCGCATTTTTGTTGAGGGGTCAGAGCAACGTGGAACCATGCTGCCACGGCCATGGAACAGGCTTGTTCCAGTTCTTCACACCCCCTACGGCTAAGGCGTACGTGGTTTTAAAATTCTTCTTTTTAAGAGGCGTGTGCACAACCCGGCAGCCTGAAGCCAAGGCGACACCGCTCGCCGCTTGCGCTGCCCAGCGCCCCGCTGCAAGGTGACATCCTATGTCCAGCAGTCTCGGCACACTCTTCCGCATCAGCACCTGGGGGGAATCCCATGGCCCCGGCGTCGGTGTGGTCGTCGACGGCTGCCCGCCGCGTCTGCCGCTGACGGTCGAGGACATCCAGCACGAACTTGATCGCCGTCGCCCAGGCCAGAGCAAGATCGTCACCCCACGCAAGGAGGACGACCGCGCCGAGATCCTGTCGGGCGTGCTCGACGGCCAGACCCTGGGCACGCCCATCGGCATTTTGGTGCGCAACACCGACCAGCGGCCCTCCGCCTACACGGAGATGCAGCAGGCTTACCGCCCCAGCCACGCCGACTACACCTATGATGCCAAGTACGGCATCCGCGCGGTTTCCGGTGGCGGTCGCTCCAGTGCCCGCGAAACCATCGGCCGGGTCGCCGGCGGTGCCATTGCCCGCAAGGTCCTTGAGCAGGCTCACCCGGGCTACACCTGCCTGGCCTACGTGAAGACGGTGCAGGACCTGACCGCCGAGGTGCCGGAGCAGCTCAGTGCCGAGTTGATCGAATCCAACATGGTCCGCACCTGCGATCCGGTCGCCGCGGAAAGGATGATCGAGCGGATCGAGGCGATGCGCCGCGAGGGCAACAGCGTCGGCGGGGTCATTGAATGCGTCGTTCAGGGCGTGCCGCCGGGTTTGGGCGAACCCGTGTTCGACAAACTGGAGGCTGATTTGGCCAAGGCCATGCTGAGTCTGCCGGCCACCAAGGGCTTTGAAATTGGCAGCGGTTTCGCCGGCACGCTCATGACCGGCTTGGAGCACAACGATGCCTTTTATATGGAAGGCAAGCGCGTGCGCACCCTCAGCAACCGCAGTGGAGGCATTCAGGGCGGCATCAGCAATGGTGAGGCCATTGTCTTTCGCGTCGCCTTCAAGCCCACGGCCACGGTGCTGCGCGAGCAGGCCACGGTGACGAACACCGGCGAGGAAACCACGCTCAGCGCCCGCGGCCGCCACGATCCCTGTGTGTTGCCGCGCGCCGTACCGATGGTCGAGGCCATGGTTCACCTTGTGCTTGCCGATCACTGGCTGCGTCACAAGGCGCAAGTGGGCTGAGCAGAACGCCATGCATCCGGCGCAAGAACATCCCCGCAGACACCGAGATGTCTGCATGCGTTTGCTGTCCCTGCTTTTCTTGTTTGTCGTGTCGCTGCCCGCCCAGGGGGCACCACCGCTGCAGGACTGGATTCAGGAGGCGATCAAGGCTGGTGGCGGAGTGGTGACGGTGCCTGATGGCGTGCACACGCTTGCGGAGCCGCTGGTCATCGAGAACGCCAAGAAGCTGGCCCTGCGTGGCATGGGTCGTGAGGGCTGTGTCCTGCGCCTGGCGCGACCGGGACCGGCGGTCCTTGAAATTCGTGGCGACTGCGAAGCGGTCGAGCTGGCGGGTATCACCCTGCAGGGTGGCGGTGTCCGAGTCATGGGCGGCAAGGACATTCAGGTGCGCGACAGCCTCTTCGAAAACACGGGTGGACCTGGCGTGGAGTTTTTGGGCGTCACCGAGTCGGGCGTGCAGCGCTGCAGTTTTCGCGACAGCACCGGTCCTGCCCTTCGGGTAGGGCCAGGCTCCCAGAAAATCGAACTGCGTGGCAATCCGATCGCGCGCTGTGGGATTGGCATCGAGCTCGAGCAGGCCACGGCCTGTGTGGTGGTGGGCAATGAGATTCGCGGTGGCCAAACGGCCGTGCGCGTGGTGGCTGGCAAAACGGCAGCCAAGCACCGGCTTTTGGACAACGGTTTTTACGACATCAAGGGCGAAGCCGTGGTCCTGCAGCCGCCAGCCACCGAAATCGAGATGTCCGGTAATGAAATCCTGTCGGCCTCGGGCTCTTGAGTCTTCACTGTTCCTGTTGTTCTTTCATGGCCATGCGCTCTCGTCTGTTTCTCCTTCTGCTCGCCGGTGCGGCCTTGGCCGCGGATGTCACGCCGCGCCCCAATCCGGCCCGTTTTGCCAAGGACATCGCCGCGTTTGCCGCCGATCGGCCCGAGCAGGGTGGCATCGTTTTTACCGGCAGTTCCAGCGTTCGCTTGTGGACAAACCTAAAACAGGATTTCCCGGATCTGCCCGTGCTCAACCGCGGCTTTGGCGGTAGTGTCGCGAACGATCTGTCGGTCCATTTCGAAACCGTGGTCGCCCGTCACGCGCCGAAGCTGCTGGTCACCTACACGGGCAGCAATGACCTCAATGCCAAGCTGACTCCCGACGAAGCCTTCGCGGATTACACGACCTTTCTCGACACCTTCCATGCCCGTTTTCCCAAGGCGCGTGTTGTTCTGACGTCGGTCAAGATCGGCGAGAAACGCCTGGCGCAGATCCCACTCGTGCGTGAGCTGAACCGCAAGCTGCAGGCCTGGACCGAAGGCAGGGACTGGGTGCGCTACCTGGATTGCGACAGCTACCTGGCCGACGCCGAGGGCCGTCCGATCCGCAAGTTCTACCGCGATGACCTCCTCCACCTCAGCGAAGAAGGCTACGCGGAATGGAAAAAGATCCTGGAGCCCGTCCTGCGCGAGGAATGGGCCAAGGTGAAGGACCTTTGAGTTGGGAGATGGGAGATCGGAGATGGGTGGGTCCATTCCGTCCATCCTGTGCATGGCACGACCCTTCGGATTCAATCCAGGAACGAGCAGATGTACTCCGCAATGCCGCTCTCGACCTGAATGTCGAAGCCGGACTTGGCAGGCACGTCAAAAAACTGGCCGGCGCTGTAGGCCGTGGTGACTTCGCTGCCATCGAGCTTCACCGTGCAGGCACCGGCGATGATTTCCATGCGCTCGGCCTTGTCGGTGCCGAAGTGGTAACTGCCGGGGTAGATGAGGCCGAGGGTCTTTTTGCCGCCATCGGGCAGCAGGATGCTGTGGCTGACGACCTTGCCGTCGAAGTAGACATTGGCCTTGGCGACAGCGGTGACGTTGGCGAATTCGGTGGGGAGGGCGGACATGGGCGGCGAGCATGGCACGGCCGGACGCAGCAGGCAAGGGCGGCTCAATCGGCCTCGGCAAGGCGCTGGCGGTAGACCCGCCGCGCGTGGTCGTAGGCAGCCACGGCGTCCTGCATCTCCGCCTCCGCATAGGTGTCCTTCTTCGACTGCCAGCAGCGGTCGACGCAGTCCAGGCACCACTGCAGGCTGCGTTTGTCGGCGCGAATGGGCTGGTCGGCCACCACCACGAAGACGGGATTCGTGTGCGAACTGGGGTAGATGCGCAGGGCCAGCCAACTGCTTTTTTCGAGGGCCACCTCGAAGCGCAGGGCGCGGGCCGTGCCATCGGCGGGCAGGGTTTGCCTGGCCACCGGGAAACCATTGACGATGAGTTCGACGGGCACGCTGCGGCTGTCGCCCTGGCGGGCGCGTTCGAGATGCCAGTAGGGTTTGCGGTAAAAGGCGTCGAACTGCCGGCCCATCGTCAACTGACCGACCCCCGGTGGGGCTTTCTGATCCCGCAGCAGCGGATCGGGCTGCTCCGGCAGCAGGGCGGCTGCCACCAGGTCGACAGTCACGCGCTGCGGACCGGCAAGGCGCAGCTCGCTGCCGTTTTCGCCTAACGGCAAGTCATTCACGCGCATCTCCAGCAGGTGGCTGCGGCCATCGCTGACATAGCTTCGACCCGCCTCAATGCCGGCGCACCAGGCATCGTAGCTGAGCCGGCCGTCGACCTTGACATAACTGCGCCCCATGCCGACGCGTTCGCCGTAGATGCAGGGGAAGTCGGTCTCGCCACTGATGCGCGTGCGGAAACCGGCATTGAGGGTGTGGTACCAGATGTTCAGCTCCCAGTGCGGGGCGGTGTCGCAGGTCGACAGGAAATCGACGGCGGGTACAGGTTTGCCACCGGGCCCTTCGACCTCGTGGGTGACATCGACAATGTACTCATTCGCGCCGATGCCGTCGAAGGGCGGGATGAGGTAGTTGGGCAGTTCTTCGGTCGGCACCTGCAGGCCGGTGGCGGAGTGTGCTGGTCCGCAGACGGCACCCTGTTTCTGCGCCCAGCGCAGGGTGTTCAAGCCCAGTGTTGGCCAGTGGTCGGTGGAGTCGCCACCGGGATACATCTGCTCGCGCAGGCGCAGCAGGCAGAGATGACCGCTGCGGTGCGAGCCAAAACCGCTCACTTCGATGTCGTAGCGCAACAAAAAGGGGTGGCGCGAGACCTTGTCCTCGCGGCCGGTAAAAAACTGCTTCTGGTAGTCGAAGCAGGGCCCCCAGGTGAGGTTGGCGCCGATCTTCAAATCCTCACCCTGGCAGTGCCGCGCCATGTCGGGGGCATGCACGCCTTCGGTCGGCGAGGCGTAATGCTGGCAACCGGCGGCATGGATATGGTGGTCGCCGCTCCACCAGCCAAGGGCAGCCGGGTTGATCCAGCGCCTCACTTGAAAGGACCCTTCCTGGGCGTCGGCACCCACCCGCACCTGGCGTGTTTCCGGCAGCGATTCCGGCCCGCGCTGGAAGACCACTTCGTACTCGCCCGCGGGCAACTTGAGGGTTTCGCCGTCGCCGCGGTAGATCTGCTGCTGGAAGCCAAAGTCGGGTGCCAGACGCTTGATCTGCGAGGGGTGCACACGGCCGGCGCGATCGCGAATCAGGAAGGCGCCGACGCAGGGCTCGCCCTGCTCATCGCGCACGCGCAACGTGATTTCGTGGGCGGGTTGGCAGTCGAACAGCACACTGGTTTCCCCACGGAAACCCAGGTCCTGGGTGCCCTGGCCGGTGTCGAAGGTGAAGCGGGCTTCGCGCTTGCCGGCGTCGCGACTGTAGATCTGCACGAGTCGGTACTCGAGCTCGAGCCCGCTCAGGGTGGCGCGCAGCGGCGGCGCATCGAACATCTGCACCTCCGCCCAGCGCGCCGAGTAGGGCGGCACCGGCTCGGGCACGGGTTCATTGACCCGACGCGGCCGCTCATGCACTGGTCCGGCCTGGGGACTGGTCACGCGCAGCGGCGCGGTGGTGCCGGCTTCGTTCGTCACCCGCACCAGGAACTGTCGCCAGCCGGCTTCGTCGAGCTCCGCTCGGGCGGCCCCGGGCGCCACCTTGACCCGTTGCTCGGGATTGATGTGGACATGGAACAGCGACCGGGCATCAAGCACGGCACAGGCCCGCTGCACAGCCGCGGCGTCGTTGGCCTGAACACAGTCGCGCAGGATCTGCCGTTCTTCGGCGCTGAACGGTGTGCCGAGGAAGGCCATGGCCTCGACCAGACGTTCCGTGGCAGCCAGGAAGGGCTGCGGCTCGGGGTCGCGCGCGACGGCGACCGAGGCCGCCAGCAACCCGGCGAGGGCAAGGCGTGCATGCATGCTGAGAAAACGAAGGACGGGACGGCGGGCTTGCGACCCGGGTTGGCGTTGGCGCGGTGGGCCGATGCCGGGGCTTGGGCCACGGGGAGCGCAGGGCTTTCCCTGTGCCCGCGACCCAGCCTCCAGACCCACACCGGGTCGGCGAACCCAGCCCAGCAGAATCGTTTCCTCCCTTTGCCAAGCGAACGTATTGCTTTATGCTGCCAGCCCATCATGACCGCCGCCCCTCTTCCCGTGATGCCCGACCGCCACGGCCACTTTGGCCGCTACGGGGGCATGTTCGTGCCGGAAACCCTCATGTCCGCGCTCAATGAGCTGTCGGAGGAGTACGAGCGCGCCAAGGCCGACCCGCTGTTTCAGGCCGAGCTTGACCGCCTGCTGCACGAGTACGTTGGTCGCCCCACCCCGCTCTACTTGGCTGAGCGCTGGACCGAGAAGCTCGGTGGCGCGCGCATCTACCTGAAGCGCGAGGACCTGCTGCACACCGGTGCCCACAAGATCAACAACGCCCTTGGCCAGGCCTTGCTCGCCCTGCGCCTCGGCAAAAAGCGCATCATCGCCGAAACCGGCGCCGGTCAGCACGGCGTCGCCACCGCCACGGTCTGCGCCCGCTTCGGCCTCGACTGCACGATCTACATGGGTCAGGTCGACATGGCGCGCCAGGCCCTCAACGTCGCGCGCATGCGCTTCCTCGGCGCCAAGGTGGTGCCGGTCACCGCCGGCCAGGCCACGCTCAAGGAAGCGGTCAATGAAGCGATGCGCGACTGGGTCACCAACGTCCGCACCACCCACTACATCCTGGGCTCGGCGCTTGGTTCGCATCCCTTCCCGATGATGGTGCGCGACTTCCATCGCATCATCGGTGTCGAAGCGCGCCGGCAGATCCTCGAACGCGAAGAGCGCCTGCCCGACCTGCTCATCGCCTGCGTCGGCGGCGGCAGCAACAGCATCGGTCTCTTCCACCCCTTCCTCAACGATCCGAACGTGCGCATGATCGGCGTCGAAGCCGGCGGCGAGGGCATTCAACCCGAGAAACACGCCGCCCGTTTCCAGGGTGGACGCCTCGGCGTGCTGCAGGGCACGAAGACCTGGCTGCTCGCCAATCCCGACGGCCAGATCGAACTCACCCACAGCGTCAGCGCCGGCCTCGACTACGCGGCCATCGGCCCGGAACACGCCTGGCTGCACGACCTCGGCCGCGTCGAGTATCATTATGCCACCGATGACGAGGCACTCGCCGCCTTCAGCGAACTGAGCGCCGTCGAGGGCATCATCCCGGCCCTGGAAAGCAGCCATGCCCTCGCCGAAGTGTGCAAGGTCGCGCCGAAGATGGGCAAGGACGAGGTGATCGTCGTCAACCTGTCCGGACGCGGCGACAAGGACGTCGCCCAGGCCGCGCGCATGATCCTGCACGAAGACCTGAAGTTCTGAGCCCATCATGAATCCGGACCGCCTGCCAGCCGGTGCGACGCCGATCCAGGAGGACATGGCGAAGCTGCGCGGCCTGCTGCGCGAATCGCTGGCCTCGCAGGTCGCGCCGGCGACCGATGGCATGCGCATTCTCAACCTCGCCTGCGGTCGCTGCGACGAGGCGGAGACGCTCATCCAGGTCGGTTCGGAACTGTGCGGCGGCGGCCCGGTGCAGATGGTCGGCGCCGACATCCGCATCCGCGAAATCCGCCAGGCGCGCGAGACGCACGCGCACCTGCCGGCCGAGTTCCTCATCGAGGACGCCACGCAGATCGACCGGCACCAGCAGCTGGGCGACGATTTCAACCTGGTCTTCCTGCGCCACCAGAACTTCTGGCACGGCCAGGAGCTGTGGAAGAAGATCTTCGATCAGGGCATCGCCAAACTGCGGCCCGACGGCAAGCTCGTCATCACCAGCTACTTCGACGTCGAGCACAGGCTTGCCCTGCGCGCCCTCGAGGCGCTCGGCATGGAGGTCATCAGCAACCGCCGCAACAAGGCCAGCCGCGCCCTCGCCGACGCCCCCGGCAAATCCGTCGACCGCTGGGTCGCCGTGCTGCAGCGACGCCAGGGATGAGTGCGCGAAGCAAAGTTGGTTAGGCTGGCGGTAAAGAGTGTTTGGTTCGCTGAAAGTATTTGGTTAGGTCCGTGCTGAGCTGGCGGGTGGATCATTCCTCAATGAGTTCCTCGTCGAAGCTGTGGGAGTCGAGACTGAGGATGGCGCGGGTGACTTGCCACTTGGCGTTTTTAGAGGCCTTGATTTGCAGCACGGCGTTCGGCAGTTGCGGGGAACTGCGGTAGCCGAGAGTGACTTTGGTGATGCACTCGGGTTCGATGCGCAGGAAGGCTTTCATCAGGCCGTTGAGCAAGCGTAGCTGGGCAGAGAGCGAGTGCGTGACTGGGCCAGTGTGGCATTCATTGCGGTGGAGATAAAGGCGCCACTCTCTTTCATGACTCCAGTCTGGACCCTTATGGATAACAAGGTCTTTGAAGTCGTCGGAATGCAGCTGCCCATTCCGCGCGCGTATGGCGGGCAGATCAACCCGACGGTTCATGTGATACTGCACTTTTAGGAAGTGACCGCCGGAACGGAGTCTATAAAGTGTCTGTCCCTTTATCGCATTCCTGTCGCATTCCTGCTGGGTAGTCACTATCGATGGTCGGCATGAGCGCGCGGGTCCTCATGGACGGCGAACGAGATCCCCCTCTCTCGGCCTTGTGATCCCACAGCCTTAGAGCAAGCGGCGAAACTCTTCGGGTGTCAGTCCCGCGGCTTTGGCGATGTTCCCCATGGTTATGGCATGGATGGGGTTATGGCGTGGGATGGGTAGGGGATCGGTGCCTTTGGCTATGATGGTATGCTTGCCTTCACGAACCACACGCCAACCGAGTTTCTCCAAGACGCGAATAGCGTCCTTGTGATGAATCCCCGGCAATTTTGGCATATCCTACAGTTTGGCCTTGGCGAACGACAGGCAACCTTTTGGGTTCGAAAACCACGCGGCGTTGGCGAACTCAGACAGTAGCCAGTTCGACGGACGTGGTTTCAACATTCACTCCTTCTTCCTGCCATTGCTGGCATTCAAGCTCTTGCTTCACTGCCAAGACCTCACGAATCGCGTCTTGAATGTTTGCCAAAGCTTCTTCACGCGTCTCCCCCTGACTCCAACAGCCCGGGATCGCTGGACAGCCCACGGCATAGCCTTCCTCCGATTGGATGAGAACGACCGGATACTTCATGGTGGCATTTTAAACCCTAGCCGTGCGAGCCGCAACGGCTTGTTGCCTCACCCCTTGCGCAGCAGCACCGCCAGCAAGGCGATGTCCGCTGGGGTGACCCCCTGGATGCGCGCGGCTTGGCCGAGGGTGGCGGGGCGGATCTGGCTGAGGCGGAGCTGGGCTTCCTTCTTCAGGCCATAAACGCCGGCGTAGTCGAACTCGGCAGGGATGGCCGACTCCTCCATGCGGGCGGTGCGCTCGAGCATCATCTCCTGGCGCTGGATGTAGCCGGCGTACTTGAGATCGTTCTCGAGCAGCAGCCAGATCGAGTCCGGGAAGGCGGCACGCAGGTCGGCGGGCAGGTGGCGATGCTCGTTCTCAGTGCGACGGAACCACTTCTCCAAGCGCAGGCCATCGATCGAGGCGGTTTCGGCCAGGCGACGCGCCGCGGCCAGTTTCTCGGCTTTCTCCTGGAGCAGGCGCGACCGGGTGGCACCGGCCAGGCCCAGTTCTGCCGCACGCGGGGTGAGTCGCAGGTCGCAGTTGTCCTGGCGCAGCAGCAGGCGGTACTCGGCGCGCGAGGTGAAGAGTCGGTAGGGTTCGCTGACCCCCTTGGTGACCAGGTCATCGACCAGGACCCCCAGGTAGGCCTCGCTGCGGCCCAGCACAAAGGGCGGTCGACCCTGCACCTTCAGGGCGGCATTCGCTCCGGCCAGCAGACCCTGACCGGCGGCTTCCTCGTAGCCCGAGGTGCCATTGATCTGGCCGGCGAAGTACAAGCCCGACACCCGCTTGGTTTCCAGGGTCGGGTACAGCTGGGTGGGCGGGCAGTAGTCGTACTCCACGGCATAGCCGGGGCGCAGGATCTCGGCGTTTTCCAGGCCGGGGATCGACCGAATGAAGGCGAGCTGCACCTCATAGGGCAGGGAGGTGGAGACGCCGTTGATGTAAAACTCGCGGGTGTGGCGACCCTCCGGCTCCAGGAAGACTTGGTGACGATCCTTCTCGGCGAAGCGCACCACCTTGTCTTCGATCGACGGACAGTAGCGTGGGCCGACCCCTTCGATGCGACCGCAGTACATCGGCGACTTGTCCAAGTTGGCGCGGATGATGTCGTGGGTTTGCGGGCTGGTGTAGGTGATCCAGCAGGGCATTTGTTCCACGTGGAACGTTTTTGGCTGCCAGGAGTTGAGGGTGAACAGGGGGGAGGTGCCCAAATCCGTCGTTGGAACCCCCTCAAGGCCCTCGATTTCGTCCTCGGGTACCTCGCCCGACAGGTAGCTGAAGGGCGGGGGAGGGGTGTCGCCCGGCTGGGGCTCGCACTGGGAGAAGTCGATGCTGCGACTGTTGATGCGACAGGGCGTGCCGGTCTTGAAGCGTTCGACCTCGAAACCGAGCGCCCGCAGGCTGTCCGACAGGGTCGATAGGCTGTCGCCCATGCGTCCGCCGGCCTGGTTCTGCAGACCAACATGCAGCAGGCCGCGCATGAAGGTGCCCGAGGAGATGATGACGCTCTTGGCCTGGTAGACCAACCCAAGGCTCGTGCGCACCCCGACCACTGTCTCGCCCTCGACCAGGATCTCCGCGGCGTTGCCCTGATGCAGGTCGAGGTTGGGCTGGTTCTCGAGCAGCCACTTCAGGCGGAACTGGTAGGCTTTCTTGTCGCACTGGGCGCGCGGCGCCTGCACCGACGGCCCCTTGCGGGCGTTGAGCAGGCGGAACTGGATGCCGGTGGCGTCGGTGTTGCGCGCCATGGCACCGCCCAAGGCATCGATCTCGCGCACGACATGACCCTTGGCCAAGCCACCAATGGCCGGGTTGCAGGACATCTGGGCGACCGTGTCCAGGTTCTGGGTGAGCATGGCGGTCGCACAGCCGAGCCGTGCCGCGGCCAGGGCCGCCTCCACCCCGGCATGACCGGCCCCACAAACGAGGACGTCATAGGCTTTCGGGTAGGTGTAGAGCGAGCTGGCCATGGCGGAAAGGACAACTTAAGCCACCGAATCGCCTCCGGCAAGGCCATGGCCAGCGGAAAAGTCGACTCAGGTGCGGGGTTTTGTTCCACGTGGAACAAAGATGGGGTCATTGGACGCGCTGCGGGGGAAAACTGGGCTCGTTGGCGGACCTCTGCCCGATGGCGCGACTCGCCATTTCAGGTCCACCCAGCCCTTGATCTCTCTGGGCTGTGTTCTTCGCGTCTTCGCGCCTTGGCGTGAGCCTCTGGCCTTGGCAATGGCTCACACGACGGTCGATTTGCCGCTGTCACCGACTCCGACTTGCACCCTGCCGAGGGCTTGCTAAAATCCCCCGATGGCCTCCAAGAAGAAAGCGACCCCTGCCAGCGCCGCTGCGGCGCCGATTAATGCCAAGCTCAGCGTCGATGACAAGATCGAGCTGTACCGCAAGATGGTGCGGATTCGTCGCTTCGAACAGGTCTCGCTTCAGCACTACCAGGCGGGTCGCATGGGCGGTTTCCTCCACCTGTACATCGGCCAGGAATCGGTGGCGGTTGGCTGTGTGTCGCTCATGGGCGAAAACGATCATGTCATCACCGCTTACCGCGACCACGGCCACGCGCTGGCGGTGGGCATGGGCATGAACGAGTGCATGGCCGAACTCTTCGGCAAGGCCACCGGTTGCTCGAAGGGCAAGGGTGGTTCGATGCACTACTTTGCACCGGAGAAGAATTACTGGGGCGGTCACGGCATTGTCGCCGGCCAGACCCCGCTGGGTCTCGGCCTGGCCTACGGCCTCAAGTACCGCGGCCTCAAGGGCGCCGCCCTCTGCTTCCTCGGCGATGGCGCCGTCAACCAGGGTGCCTTCCATGAGTCGCTCAACCTCGCCGCGCTCTGGGATCTGCCGGTCGTGTACGTCATTGAAAACAACGGCTACTCGATGGGCACCAGCCAGGCCCGGTCCTCGGCTTTCAGCGACTGCCTGGCCAAGCGTGCCGAAGGTTATGGCATGGCCTGGGATCACTTCGTCGGCGAGGACCTGTACGAAGTTCGTGCCCATGTCCAGACGGCGATCGACCGCGCCCACCAGGAGAGCAAGCCGACCCTGCTGGAAATCGCCACCTACCGTTGGGAGGGCCATTCCGTGGCCGATGCCAACAAGTTGAAGTACCGCACCAAGGAAGAGGTCGAACGCTACCAGAAGGAGCACGACCCGATCCAGGTCTGGAAGCGCAACCTGCTTGCCGAGGGTGTGGCCACCGAGGACCAGCTCAAGAAGATCGACCGCGAAGCCCAGGCCGAAGCCGAGGCCTCGGCCGAGTTCGCCAAGAGCAGCCCCTATCCGGAGCCCGAATCGATCTTCGAAGACGTCTACTGGGAAGTCGATCAGAAGACCGAAGCCGGCGCCACCGGTCGTCATTTCTTCAACGACTGAGTCCGGCGAACACCCCAGCGATTCATCGCGCGGGCACTCGGAATCCCTTGCCGGGGCCGTGACAGACATCGAGCCTCGGAGCTCCAGAAGGCCCGCGGGGACTGCTGAGCTTCACGGTGGGTGTGATCAAGCCGTTTCACCAAATGCCGTTCGGGGCGGCTCTTGATCAGCCAACACTCAAGCAGAGGGAGTGTTCTGGCTTCAGGATCCGTCCATGAGTCTTGCCGGGCGCAGCGACTCCAAATCATCGCACACGGATGCCCATAAGGCGGTGTCGGCGATTGGGTGCACCCGCCGGCTTATCAAAGCTCCGCGTCCTTCGTGCGAAGCAGATCGAGGATTGACGCCTTACTCCACGATGATTCGCCACAGGCGCGGCCACCGAGAATAGCAATAAAGGGACAGACACTTTATCAATGCCCTTGCGCTTGCGCGCCAAACGATGCGTGGGCAATGCGCCGTTAAGACTCTCAGAATGAGTGGATCACAGAATCATGTTGAGAATCATGCCTGGCATTCAGTGTGGCATTTGGGGGGTCGGCGGTCAGCGGCTACCCTGCCATGGGCTCGCTCACGGACTTTGGACGCCGTAGAAGCTTGAAGACGGATGGACGCGACGCGGACGGCGTTCTGCTTCTTGACATGCAGCCAGCAATACAGCTAACTGGCCGTGTGAAAGCGACGTTTCAGATTCCGGATGAGCTCTACCGCGAGGTGAAGGCTGAAACCGCACGCGAGGGGCGGACCCTGCGCGAGGTCACCATCGGTCTGTTCGAACAGTGGCTCAGCGAAAAACAGCGGCAGGCGTCCAGCAGGGCCACCGTCGATTGGCACAGCTTCCAGCCACCGCTCGCCCAGCTTGTATCGGCCTCCCTCGACGATTCGGGGATGGAGGCCATGAGGGAATCCATCGCCCGTCACTGGAATGAGCCAACTTGAAACCCGCGCGGCCCTGGACACCTCGGTGGTGATGCGCCTGCTCACCGGCCAGCCTCAAGACCTGGCCGAGGCTGCACGCCACTATCTCGCCGAGGTCGAGCAATCCGGAGCCAAGGTCTTTGTCTCCAATCTGGTCGTGTTGGAGGCCTACTTTGCCTGCCAGCACCACTACGGCATGCCCAAAGCCGCCGTGCTCGCCGGACTGCACACGCTGTTGTCGATGCCCACCTTGATCGTCCATCCCTACCTGCTGCCCCTGCTTGCCGCCGAGGGCTTGGCCAGCGCCAAACCTGGTTTTCTGGACCGTCTGATTCATGCCGAAGCCAACGCCGCCCGGTTGCCGCTGGGCACCTTCGAAAAAGCCGCTGCACGCCTGCCGTTCACCCGCCTGCTCAAGGCTTCCTGATCGCCTGTTGAATCTTGCGATGCCTGGTTGGCATTCGATGGACTCGACAAAGCGGATCGGTGTGCGCTCAGCAGTGTCTGTCCCTTCATTGCTCAGAGTGGCCACCGAAAATAGCAATCAAGGGACAGACACTTTATCAGTCTGACACTTTATCAGTCTCAAGCTATCGCCAGGCAATAGAAGTGCCCATGTGCGCGGCAAACGACGAGGTAGAAATGCACCTTTAAAAGGCTCAGGATAAATGGGCCACAGAATCACGTGCACAAAAATGCCTGGCATTTAATGCCCTGTTGCGGCAGCTTCGCAATACGCCTGTCTATGAGAAAGTCCCGTGCTGTCATGACCGCTCTTCTGAGCTTGTCCGTTTCTGCATTGGCTGACGGAATCCCGTTTGATCGCGACATCAACCAAGTCACCGAGAAGCATGTGCGATTGACCCTCAGTAAAGACCAGAAGGCTGAATACACACGCGACAAGACCATCACTCTCACGGACAACCAGCACAAGAAACTGACGAGTTTGAGTCCCGCATTTCCCGCAAAGATCTCCGAGGTTTTGTCTTATCGTTACGGGGACTGCACATGCTGCATTGGCCGCCCCTATGCGATCCTTTTGCCTGACGCAGGATCGGTTGCCATTCCGCATTCTGAGGCGGATTACGTGACACGCTACGGTTCCAGGGGAAGGCCGGATTATGCCGCGATGACGCAGGCAAAGAAGTCCCGGTGGACTGCAATATGGAGTCGTTTTTTTCGACGGTAATGACGCTCGTGTGCACCCTGTCTGAGATTCGGGGGCCGATCAGAATGCCATCAGGAGAAACTGAAAACGCCGCGCGTTTCCTCCCTCACTCCTGCCAATTGCCGTCGAGCACCTTGCCGGCTTCGACGGTGAACTGGCCGTTCGTTTCGCGCACGGTCCATTGGCGGCGCTGGAAGTGCTGCTTGTAGGACCAGCCGGCTTCGTACTCCCAGACGCCGGGGCCGGTCGGGCGCATGAGGCGGATCTGCAGGAGGTAGACGGCGATGCGCAGCTCGGGGTCGATGATGGTTTGGTCGGGCGGCGTGGTGGTGAGCACGGCGGCGCTGATCATCCGCAGTTTCAGGTCGTCGAAGCGGCGCAGGAAGGGCACGCTGGCGGGGGTGAAATCCCGCTTGGGCACGATCTCGCCGAGGGCGATCGAGTAGCTCTTGGGCACGCCTGGGTTCGGGTCGGGCAGGTCGCGCAGCAGGGCGCGCAGGAGCTGCTCGCTGGCGTCGGTCTCGTAGCTGTCGAGGCGCGTGCCCTCGCGGTCGACGGGGCCGCAGGCGACCAGGGCGAGGAGCAGGACGGGCAGGAGCAGGAGACGCAGCATGGCCTCTGATGCCATGGTTTGGCGGCTTCGGCAACTGCGGCGCTTGGCAAGCGGGTCGCCCGGGTGCATGATGGTCCATGTTTGACATCCGTGAGAAGCCCCAGGTCGTCGAGCGCGCCTTCCTGATCGGCGCCTGCTTTGACCGCCGCCAGATGGCTGAGGCCGGGGTGCTGCTCGATGAGTTGAAGGAACTCGTTGAGACGCTCGGCATCGGCATCACCGCCGCGGAGCTGGTCTATGCGCGTGAGCACACCGCCCGCCACCTGATCGGCAAGGGCAAGGCGCAGGAGCTCATGGAGCGTGCCAAGCGGCTGGGCTGCGACTGCATCATCTTTGACAACGAGCTGAGCCCGGCGCAGCAGCGCGCCTGGGAGCAGGAGGGCGGCATCGCGGTGATCGATCGCCATGAGGTCATCCTCGACATCTTCCACATGCGTGCGCAGACCCGCGAGGCGCGGTTGCAGGTGGAACTGGCCCGTTTGGAATACTCGATCCCGCGCCTGACGCGCATGTGGGGTCACCTGGACCGCCAGGGCGGCAGCGGCGGCGGCGCCGGCGGCGGTGCGGCGCGCGGCGAGGGCGAGACCCAGCTCGAGGTCGACCGCCGCCTCACCTACAAGCGGCTCGACAAGCTCAAGGCCGAGCTGGAGGAGGTCAAAAAGCAGCGTGACACAATGCGCAAGGAGCGCAGCCGGGTGCCGGTGCCGAATGCGGCCATTGTCGGTTACACGAATGCCGGCAAGTCCTCCCTGCTCAACCGCCTGACCCAGGCCAGCGTGCTCGCCGAGGACAAGCTGTTCGCCACGCTCGACACCACGACGCGCCGTCTGGAGCTGCCGGACGGTCAGGCGCTGCTGGTGACCGACACCGTCGGCTTCATCCGCAACCTACCGCACGACCTCGTGCAGAGTTTTCGTGCGACGCTGGAAGAGGCGGTGCTCGCCGATTTCCTGATTCATGTCGTCGATGCCGCCTCGCCGCAGGCGCTCGAGCATTATCAGACGACCACGAAGGTGCTGTCCGAGCTGGGCGCGGGCGACAAGCGCGTGCTGCTGGTCCTCAACAAGGCCGACCTCATCGACAGCGGCCGCCAGATGGAGCTGCGCCGGCAATTCCCCGACGCGCTGTTTCTCTCCGTGCGCACCGGCCAGGGCATGGACGACCTGCTGCACCGCCTGCATGACATGCTCATCGACCGCGTGGTGCGCCTCGACCTGCGCGTGCCGCTGGAGCGCATGGACATCGTCGCGCTCGCCCACCAGGAGGGCAAGGTGCTGTCGGAAGATTACGAAAGTGGGGTCGCCGAGATCCAGTGCGTCGTGCCGAAGCCCCTGGAGTCGCGGTTTGCGCCTTTTGTGAGGCCGGTGGCGAAGAAGAAGGCCAAGGCCTGAAGCCAGCGGTTATCCCGTGATTCCGGAAGACCTCCGGCAGCGACGATTTAACGAACCGGCAGCAGGGCCCGGATCGGGAGGCGATAACAGGCGTTGCTGCGCGCGCGCTGACGGTCCTCGCCGCCGAGGCAGTAGAGGAAGTCGCCGCAGACGACGAGCGTCGTCATCGCCGCGAAGGGCAGGGCTGGCGACGGCGTGTAGCGGTCGCTCTCGAGGTCGTAGAGCCAGGCTTCGGCAGTGAAGGCGTCGGTGCGGTAGCCGCCGGCGAGGTAGAGATGGCGGTCATCGAGGGCAACCGCGGTCAGGCCGCGCACCGCGGTGGGCAGGGGCTGCAGTTTGCGCCAGGCGCGCGGGTTCCGCAGATCGAGGGCGTAGGCGTCGTCGCGGTTGCGCACGCTGCCCTCGGTCCATTCGGCGCCGCCGAAAACGAACCATTGGTTCGCGGCGACTGCGCCGGCGGCGGTGAAGCGGCCGGGGCCGGGCAGGTCGGGCAGGCGTTCAACGCGGCCATCACCCAATGGCAGGCGCTGCACGCGCGTGTGGGCCTCGGTGAGCTGGGCGGGATCGGGCACGCCGCCGGCGAGAAGGAGGGTGCCTTCATGCACGCCGCCTGCAGCCAGCACGGCACCGGTGCCGGCGGGCAGGGCGACGGTCCGCGGGGCGGCGCGGTCGGCGCTCACGCGCAGCAGGCGGTCGTGCGCTCCGGTGCCGTTAGAACCGCCGGCCAGCCAGAGCGCGCCGTCGGCGCCACCGGCCACGCCGTAGGCGGCAGCGAAGGGCAGTCGCTCGGCCTGTGACCAGCTGCGGGTGGCGGGATCGAAGACGCGCACCGTGTCGAGCCAGCGTTTTTCCTCGTTCACCCAGTTCGTGCCGCCGGCGAGGATGAGGCGGTCGCCCACGACGGCGCAGGCAAAGCCACCATTGGCTTCGGGCAGGGGTGGCAGGGTTTCCCAGGGTTCAGCCGGCAGGGGTGTCGTCAGCATGAGGCAGCTTGTCGTCAGGATCGTTGGCACGCGCATAGGAGTCGAGGGGGCCGCCGGGCCAGTCGGCGCGCAGGCGGACATCGTGGGCGCCGGCGACCGCGCCCGGCGGTTCGGCGGGGCTGGCATCGCCGGCACGGTGCATCTGCCACCAGCACTGGCCTTGGTGGTTGTGCTGGTGATCGACCGTGAAGCCCGCCTGTTTCAGCAGCGGCCCGATCCAGCCCAGGCAGTGGTCGCAGTAGTCGGCGTGCTGGTGCAGGCCGTTGCGCAGCAGAAAACCCTTCGAGGGGCAGTCGTGCATGTCGATGCGGAAGAGGTCGGGCCGGCGTGTCACGGTCCATTCGCCGCCCTCCTCGCCGAGGGTGTGGCCCCAGTACTGTTCCATGCCGTCGAAGCCGCCGGCGCTGATGAGGGCGGCGGCGTGCTGCTGGGAATCGCCACCGATCGCCTCGCGCCAGTACTGGCGCAGCAGCCCGGGACCGCCGAGGCGTTCCAGCCAGTCGAAGGTCCACTCGTAGTGGCCGCAGAAGTCGTAGACGCCGATCATGGGCGGGGAAGGGTACGCGGGGGGGAGGAATGGCCTTGCGGCGCAGGCGCGCTGGCCATAACGCGGGCTTGGCAAACGGAGAGCTTGGAGGCGCAGCCATCTGGCGATGCTGGCCACAGAGTGCGGATTTTGGATTTCAGATGGGGCATTTGAAATCTCCTTGGCGGCACCGGGGGGTGGGTGTAGATTGAAACTGGGTCGGCCGGAGGGATCGCCCGTCGGTTCTGCTTCGGTGGGACGCGGACGGGAGGAAAGTCCGGACACCGCAAGGCAGCATGCCGCGCGCAAGCGTGGGGGCGACGGAGCAATCCGGCGTCACGGACAGTGTCACAGAAAACAAACCGCCCGCCGTCGCTCCCTGAGCGAAGGTGGGTAAGGGTGAAACGGCGGGGTAAGAGCCCACCGCTCCGACCGCAAGGAAGGAGGCACGACAAACCCCATGCGGTGCAAGACAGAACAGGAGAATGGCCCGCCTGGCCGCAAGCCCGCCGCGCAAGCGGTGGGTGGTGACTCCGGGTACTAGTCGCATCCCGCGCGAGCGGGGGTCGGCACCGCAAGGTGTCGTTCAGATAAATGATCCCACCGGAGGCCGCGAGGCCGAAGGCACAAAATCCGGCTTATGAAGGCCGACCCACTTTTTTCCCTTCGCCCCTGAGAGGCGGAAAGTCCGCGAAGGAGCGCCAGCAGGGCTGCACGCAGCCCAAAGGGCTCACGTGCAGCAGGGGCAGGGCTGGACCCAGTGGCCGGGGCTGACTTCGCACAGGCGGAGGTCCATGCCGACGCTGGCCTGCCACTGGGGGTGGTTCATGCGGTGGCCGAAGGCGCAGCCGGCGGGTGGGTTGATCGGGCTGGGCACATCGCCGCGCAGCAGCTCGCGCTCCCGGCGCTTGGTGGGATCGGGCACCGGGATGGCGTCGAGCAGGGCCTTGGTGTAGGCGTGGCGCGGGTTCCGGTACAGTTCCGCGGCCGGGGCGAGTTCAACGATCTTGCCGAGGTACATCACCGCGACGCGGTCGCTCATGTGCTGCACAACGCCGAGGTCGTGGGCGATGAAGAGGTAGGCGAGCCGGAACTCGCGTTGCAGTTCGAGCAGCAGGTTGAGCACCTGGGCCTGCACCGAAACGTCGAGGGCGGAGACGGGCTCGTCGCAGACGATGAGCCTGGGCTTGAGCGCGAGCGCGCGGGCGATGCCGATGCGCTGGCGCTGGCCACCGGAGAACTCGAAGGGGTAGCGGCTCAGCGCGTCGGTGGGCAGGCCGACCCGGCGCAGCAGTTCGGCGGACCATTCGCGGCGTTCGGCGCGGCTGCCGAGGTTTTGGATGATGAAGGGCTCCTCGAGGATCTGGCCGATGGTGTGGCGGCCGTTGAGGGATTCGGCGGGGTCCTGGAAGACCATCTGCATTTCCCGGCGCAGGGGGCGCAGGGCGCGCGGACCGGCGTGCGTCAGGTCGCGGCCCTCAAACTCGATGCGACCGCCGGTCGGGCGCAGCAGGCGCACGACCGAGCGCGCGAGGGTGGACTTGCCGCAGCCGCTTTCACCGACGAGGCCGAGGGTTTCGCCCTGCTCGAGGTCGAAACTGACGCCGTCGACCGCCTTGCACACCGCCTGGGTGGTGCGGAAGACACCGCCGCGGACGGGGTAATGCATTTTCAGGTTCTGGACGCGGAGCAGGGGCATCGGTCAGAGGTCGTGTTCCGTCAGCCCGGCTTGTTTCATCAGGGCTTTCAAAAGGCCGATTTTCAGAGGTTGATTGCCGTGGATGGGAAGGGTGAGGATGCCATCGACGCCCTCCTTGACGAGTATATGGGGCTACCCTTGATGCGGTCCAACTGCCAACCCTTGGACTGTGCGGCTTTGAGGAAGGCTTTGCCGCTGACTTGTTTCATACTGCCAGCGCGAGGATGGAGGACTGGGCATCGAGTTGACGACGGGCGCGCTCCTCGGCGGCTTCCGTCCAGCCTTGGATGGCCTCCAAAAGATTGCTGCGGATTTCCTCGAGCGTTTCCGCCTGGGTGAAACAGCCGGGAAGCGAGGGCACTTCCGCCCAGTAGCCGCCTTCTTCGGCCTGATGGATGACAGCTTGGATGATCATGGGGAAAATTACCGGTTGGGTGGGGAACTGCAAGGGTCAGAGGCAGAGGGCACGTCGCAGGTCGGCGTCCAGCGGCAGGACATGCACATCGATGGGCACGAGGGCGTGGCCGCTGGCGAGGATGAAGTTGTCCTCATGCGCATCGAGCACGGCGGTGGCGTCGTCGAGGCGGTAGTAGTCGCGAAGGTTCGGGGCTTGGGTGAAGCCGATGGCGTGCATCCAGGCATGGATCTGGTCCTTGTCGGGGCGGTCGCCTTCGATCCAGCGCTGGCGGATGACGAGGGAGACGCCATCGTCGGTGGCAAGCACGCCGGCGAGCAGGACATCGTCGCCGAAGAGTGCGTTGTAGGCCAGCCAGCGATGGCAGTACTCCTCGGGAAGGGCGGCGTCAAAGCCCCCCTGCGGGAAGGCATTGCCAGAGCGCCCAGGCAGGGTCGTTTTGACGGCGTCGCCGGACTGCGGGTCGTAATAGACGCGATGTTCGGAGGCCTCGTCTTGCAGTTCCCCGAGGCTGTCGGGCGAGATCAGGAGGCCGTTGCGCTCGGCCCACTGGCGGAGGAGTTCGAGCTGCCGGAGGCGCTCTGCCCGGCGAGCCGCGCGGCTTTGTGGCGGGCCACCTGGGCTCGGACTTCCTGCAAGCTCAGCAAGCGCTGCCTGCCACGAATCTTGCGCAATTCGGCTTCGGGGTGTTGGGGCGTTTTCATCGGCGGTCAAGCGGGTGGGTTCGGTCCTGCAGGCGGCGACTTCGCCAACGCACAGCGGACAGTTTTCGACAAGATGGGAGGGCCGCAGTTCAACGAAAGGCGGTCGGACGGTGGTCTGGAGTTCGTTGTGGGCGCGTCCCGAGCGCTCGGCAAACCGGCAGCCTGAGGGGAAGGCCGCCAGGCCGGGTACCTGGCCGGGAATCGTGCGCAGGGGTGTCTTGGGAGTGGCACCCGGTTGCGGGATGCTGGCCAGCAGGCCCCGGGTGTAGGCATGCAGGGGATGGGCAAACAGCTCATGCACCCCGGCGCGCTCGACGAGGCGACCGGCGTACATGACGGCGACCTCGTCGCAGGTTTCGGCGACGACGCCCAGGTCGTGGGTGATGAGCAGGACCGCCATGCCGGTCTGCTTCTGCAGGCGGCGGATGAGATCGAGGATCTGCGCCTGCACGGTGACATCGAGGGCGGTCGTCGGTTCGTCGGCGATGAGCACCTTGGGCTGGCAGGACAGCGCCATGGCGATCATGACGCGCTGGCGCATGCCGCCGCTGAGCTGGTGCGGGTATTCGTCGATGCGCCGGTCAGGCGCCGGGATGCCGACCCAGTCGAGCAGCTCGACCGCGCGCTTGAGGGCCGCCTGCGGGCTGAGCGCTTCATGCAGGAGCAGGTTTTCGACGATCTGCCGGCCGACCCGGTGCACCGGGTTGAGGGCGGTCATCGGCTCCTGGAAAATCATGGCGATCTCGCGCCCGCGCACCTGGCGCATCGCCTCGATGGGCAGCTGCAGCAGGTCGCGGCCGTCGAGCCGCACCTCGCCGCGCAGGAGGCGACCGGAGGGATGCTCGAGCAGGCGCATCAGGGCGCGGGCGGTGACGCTTTTGCCGCAGCCGCTCTCGCCGACCAGGCCGAGGGTGCGGCCGCGCTCGAGGCTGAAGCTGACCTCGTCGACGGCGGTGAGCAGACCGTCGTCAGTCTGGAAGCCGACGCCGAGACCGCGCACATCCAGCAGGGGTTCGCTCATGGCTCACCTCCCTTCGTGAGATGCTGATCGAAGACGAGGTCGGTCTCGGGGAACTCGTGGCCGTCCTTCATGGCCTGCAGGGTCTCCTCCTTGAGGGCTTCATCAATCCAGTGGACATGGTTGGACATGGGCAGTTCGCTGACGGCGACGTTGAAGCTGCCCTCCGGCCAGCGCACCCAGCGCCAGTAGGCGACGCGCCAGTAGTTCTGGTCGTAACCGGGGATCCAGGCCGCCTCGTCATGGATGATCTGGTCGGCGCCCCAGGAGGCCTGGCGCATCTGCTCAATCGTCGTCGCCGCGCGTTCGGCTTCGCAGAACTGGTCCATGCGCGGATCGGCGAAGCAGGTGAGGTTGTTGGTGTTGGGCTTCGGCGAGCCGTCCTCCAGGCGCGCATCCTTGGAGTGCCAGGCTTGGTAGTGGTCGGGGAAGGGTGGATTGACGCTGAAGGCGACCGAGGCGAGCTGGTGTTTTTTCTGGGTGACCTTCTGGAAGTAGGCGGTGCTGTCGATGCCCTCGAGCTTGTACTCGAGCCCGCACTTGAGGGCCTCCTCCTTGAGGCGCTGCATGACCTTCTGGACGATCTCGACCTTGCGATGGGTGATGGTGAGCGACAGGCGTTCGCCCCTGGCATTGACCAGCACGCCGTCGGGCCCGGCCTGGGTGTAACCTGCCTTGGCGAAGTGCTCGCGCGCCTTGGCGGGATCGTAGGGCCGCGCCTGGATGGGCGGATCGCCGAGCAGCGGGTAGCCTTCCGAGAAACTGTTGAGGCGCGAGAAATCGCCGCGCAGGTCGAAGTCGATCACCTTCTGGAAATTTGTCGCGAAACACAGGCCGAGGCGCAGCTCGCGGTTGTCGAGCGGCGGCACCGCGGTGTTGAGCCAGAGACCGGCCTGCGAGCCGGGCCAGACGTTGTAGTACTTCGCCTTGTGGATGTAGCCCTTGTGCACCTCGGGGATCTCGAGCTTTTCGTACCAGTATTCTGGGATGCCCATCATGAGCTGCTCGACGTCGAGCTCGCCCTGGCGGAAGAGTTCCAGCACCTTTTCCTGCAGGCGCACGACGCGGTAGACGATGCGGTCGACGTTGTAGCGGTGGCGGTAGAATGGCTTGTCGCGCGCCCACCAGTCCTTGACGCGGCTGAGGGTGACGCTGCGGCCGAAGTGGATGTCGTCCTCGCGGATCTCGTAGGCGCCGGTGGTGGGGCGGCAGCGCCACTGGTAGCGCTGTTCGAAGTCGGGGCCGAACTCGGCGTAGAAGCGGCGGTTGAGCGGCGACTGGCTGGCCCAGTAGGGGGCGAGCAGCTTGGGTTCGGCGAGGGTGATCGACAGCGTGCGCGCGTCGTAGCGGGTGATGTTCGTGTACTGGCTGGCGTACCACTCGTTGCCGAAGGGGTTCTTCGGGTACTCCGAGAGCTGCATGTAGAACTGCTGGAAGAAATCGTCGGCCTCAATGGGGTCGCCGTTCGACCAGCGCGCGTCGGGATCGAGGCGGAAGAAGACCGTGCGGTTGTCGGCCGCCACGGCCCATTCGCGGGCGATGCCGGGGATCATCTTGCCGGTGTCGGGATGCAGGCCGATCAGGCTCATCTCGACCTCGTCGTAGTGGTAGCCGCGGAAGGAGCTGTTGCCGTTTTCGCCGAGGATGCGCAGGGTGGGCGGGAAGGACAGGATGAACTGGCGCATCGTGCCGCCCTTCTGCGCCTTTGGATCGCCGATCTCGGGTTCACCGAGACCGTTTTCCCAGGCGAGATCGGCCGGCACGTCGGCGGCGGTGGCGAAGGTGAAAAATTCCGGCTGCTGCAGGCGCGTGCGGATTTTCGCGAGGGCCTCTTCGAGTGCGGTCTTTTCCTCCGGGTCGCTGGCTTTGGCGATCTGTTCCGGCAGTTCCTTGGCCTGCGTCTGCAGCTGGGTGAGCACCTTGCGGTTGTAGAAGTCCCAGAAGGCGTCGCGCTCGGCCGTGCCGTCGTAGGGGGGGAAGGCCGCGGCCAGCGGCAGGGCGAGCAGGACCGCGCCCAGCAGGGCGAGCCGGCCGGCGGGACGCGGGGCTGGAGGGGCGGCGCTCATTGGTAGGTGCTGAATTTTTTCGGGTCGAAGGCCTCGCGCAGGGCCTCGCCGACGAAGGTGACGAGCAGGAGGATGCCGACCATGACGGTGAACATCGACACCGAGATCCACAGCGCGTTGAGGTGGTTCATGCCGTCGTCGAACAGCCAGCCCCACTGCGCGTAGGTTTCCGGCAGGCCGAAGCCGACAAAGGCGAGGGCGGTGAGCGAGGCGATGATGCCGGCGACGCTGAAGGGCACGTAGGTGACCAGGGTGGCGAGCATGTTCGGCAGCAGGTAGCGGGTGAGGATGCGGAAGGTGCCGGCGCCCTGCAGGCGGGCGGCGGCGACGTAGTCGCGCTCCTTCTCCTTGTAGGCGAGCGCGCGCATCGTGTAGGTCAGGCCGGTCCAGGAGAACAGGCAGATGACGCCGAGCAGGATGCCGAGGTTCATCTCGGCGACCGAGACGATGCTGACGACGATCATGATGACGTACAAAAAGGGCAGGTTTTCGAGGATCTCGATGAGGCGCTGCAGGGCCAGGTCGAAGAGGCCGCCGGCGTAGCCCATGAGCGAACCGAGCAGGACGCCGACGCCGTAGGTGATGGCGAGGTAGAGCAGGATGGCCTTGAGGTTCACCTGCCAGCCGCCGTAGATGTGGGCGAGCACGTCCCAGCCCTTGCTGTCGGTGCCGAGGTAGTGGCCGGCGTGCCAAAGCGGCGGCAGCGGCGGATACAGCACGACCTGCAGGTCGCTGGTGGCCGCCTTCTCCCAGTCGGCCTGCGGCATCTCGCCGGTCCAGCGTTCGCGCTCGCGCTGGCCGGCGCGGAACATGGCGGAGACGGCGAGCGCGCCGTTTTTGGCGTAACCGAGCAGCTCGCCGTCGGGCAGGCCCTTGCGCAGGCGCAGGTCGCTGTGCTTGGCCTCGGGGGCATCGGCGTAGAAGCGGCGGGCGCGGCCGGAGAAGGGTTCGTCGCTGCCGGGAGCGAAGTAGCGGCCGTCGCGCTGTTCGAGGGTCAGGCTCTGCTGGGTGTCGGAATCGAGCACCGGATCCCAGGGCACGAGCGGCATGAGCACGAAGCCCTTGCCGTCGGTGGCGAAACGCTTTTGCAGCTCGCGGTAGTTCGCCTCGCCCTCGCCCGGCTGGCCGAAGGCGCTGGCGGGGTAGCGTTGCTTGACGAAGGCGGGGAAGTAGGTTTGGCCCTCGTGGCGGACGAGCAGGGCGCGGCGACCGACCAGGGCCTGGTCGAGCAGGGCGAGCCCGGCGAGGCCGAGCAGCAGGCAGAACGACCACCAGCCGCGGCGGATGCTGCGGAAGCGGCGGAAGCGCTGCAGGGTGACCGGTGTCCAGCGGATCTCGGCGGGCAGGCAGGCGAGCGCGGCGGCGCCGCCAGCGAGCAGCAGGGCGGAGGCGGTCCAGCCGAAGGCGGGGCCCATGGAGAAGAACCAGCTGACGCTGGGCAGGTCGAGGCCGGCGAGCTCTCCGACGATGGCGAGCGCGCCGAGCAGCAGGGCGGCGAGGGCGAGCTTGCGGTTCATTGGAAACGGATGCGCGGATCGAGGCGCGCGGTGATGAGGTCGGAGAGCACGTTGCCGAGCATGAGCAGCAGGCCGCCGAGGGCGACCGTGCCCATGACGATCGGGTAATCCTTTTCGAGCAGGGCGTTGAAGCCCATGAGGCCGAAGCCATCGATGTCGAAGATGCGCTCGATGAGGAAGCTGCCGCCGACCAGCACCGTCAGGGCCTGGCCCATGGTGGCGGCGACGGGGATGAAGGCGTTGCGCAGGGCGTGGCGGACGACCGCCTGGCGGAAGGGCAGGCCCTTGGCGACCGCCGTGCGCACGTAGTCGCTGGCGAGCTGGTCGAGCAGGTTGTTTTTCACCAGCAGGGTCAGGCTGGCGAAGCTGCCGACGAGGTAGCAGGTGAGCGGCAGCACGGCGTGATGGAGCAGGTCGGCGATTTTGGCGAAGAAGCCCAGCTCATCGAACTCGGGGCTGACGAAGCCCTCGAGCGGGAACCAGCGCAGGCGCGCGGCGAGGAAGACCATGAGGAAGACGCCGAGCACGAAGCCGGGAATGGCGTAGCCAAAGAAGATGACGACCGAGGTGGCGGTGTCGAGCGGCGTGCGGTGCTGGATGGCCTTGAGCACGCCAAGTGGCACGCAGACCAGATAGGTGATGACCAGCGAGGCGAGGCCGTAGAACAGCGAGATCGGGAAGCGCCGCTGCATCATCGTCCACACCGGCTCGGAGTAGCGGGTCGATTCGCCGAGGTTGCCCTGCAGCACGCCGGCGAACTTCGGCTGGTAGATCAGCGCCACGTAGGGCTGCGGGGTGTCGAGGCTCAGGCCCGGGTTGGTCTGTTCCCAGATGAGCTTTTGTTGGTCGGGCGTGATCAGGCGCACGCGCCAGCCGGACAGATCGGTGCCGGCCAGCGGCAGCAGCTCCGCCTGGTCGCCCTCGCTGCGGCGCACGGTCACCTCCAGGGCGGTGCCGGGCAGGCGCACGGCGGTTTCCTTGGCGTCGGCGGCGAACTCGGCGCGCGAGCGGTTGATTTCCTTGGGCCAGAGGCCGAGCCAGGCGGCATAGGCTTCGAAGAAACCCTTGTCATGGCCATACTGCTCCTGGAGCTTGAGCAACTGGCCGGGCGTCAGGCCACCGGCCGGCTGACGGCTGCCGCCGCGCTGGCCATCGGCCTTCATGCGGGCCTCGAGCAGGGCCTGTTCCATCGGTCCGCCGGGGGTGAAGCGGATGATGAAAAACACCACCAGCGTCATGCCGATCAGGGTCGGCGGGATGAGCAGCAGGCGGCGGATGAAATAGGCGGTCATTCAGGGGTTCCGGGCAGTCTTGAACATACGCGGCGAGCAGACAAGGAATTCCGCGAAATCAGGCCTCTGCCGGCAGTTGTCGCACGGCCTGCTTCATCCGCTCCAGCACGTAGTAAATCGTCCGGCTGCGCAGGCGCACGAGTTCGGCACCGACCAGGCGCGGCACGAAATCGGCCGGCAGGGCCAGCACCTCGGCCGGGGTACAGCCCTTCAAGCCGCGGCAGAGGATGGCGGTCATCGCCCGCGTCAGGGTCTGCACCTTGGGGCCGAGTTCGACCGCGAAGTGGACGCGGCGGTCCGGATCGAGGCGGAGGAAGATGCCGACCTTGTCCGTGCATTCGGGGTCGTGGCGGACGTCGATGACCTGCCAGTGCTGCCCCGGGTCGGGCGCGCAGGCCGCGGCGGCGGCGGCGTCATCGATCAGCGCCTCGCGCCGTTCCGTCTCGGGCAGCGATTCGAAGAAGGCGACGATCTCCTGCAGGGCGGCGGGGTACACGGACGGCCACCGTGGCTGCCGGCGACCGCGATGCAACCGGGAAAAGGCGGCTTGGCAGCGGCGCCGGTCGCGCCTTTGATGCAGGCCATGCTGAACCAGGCCTTTCGCTGCGATGCCGTGCCGCCCGAACTGATGGACCAGCTCTGGGCGTCCGGCTGGCGGCACTTCGGCAGCACATTTTTCCGCTACAGCCACAGTCCCGATGCCGATGGCGTGCACACGATCACGCCGCTGCGCATCGACCTCGAACGCTTTGTACCAAGCCGCAGCCAGCGCCGCGTTGGCCGGCGCAACGCCGATCTGACGCACGCCTTTGTGCCGGCACAGCTGAGCGACGAGGCGCGCGCGCTGTTTCAGATCCACAAGACCCGTTTCAAGGACAACGTGCCCGATGACCTCGACACGTTTTTGTCGCCCGAGCCGGCGCGCGTGCCCTGCGCCTGTGTCGAATGCCGGGTCTGCCTGCCCGATGGCCGGCTGATCGCGCTTAGCTACCTCGACCTCGGCGCACAGGCGACCTCGGCCGTCTACGGCGTCTTCGATCCCGCGCATGCGCGTCGCAGCCTGGGCATCCACACGATGCTGCTGGAGATCGAGCACAGCCGCGCGCTCGGCGGTCGCTACTACTACCCCGGCTATGCCACACTTGAGCCGAGCCCATACGACTACAAAAGGCAGTTCGCCGGACTGGAACAACTCGACTGGGAGAGCGGCGAGTGGCGGCCATTGGGATTGAATCCCAACACCATCTAGGGGGTCGACTCATCCAGGCATTGCCTTCGCGGCGTTTCTCCTGTTGAATCCCCTTCAACACCCACCTTCCACGCCATGACCCTCGATCCGAAACTCACCAAGCTGCTCAACGAGCAGATCAACAACGAAATGGCCTCCAGCTACGTGTACCTGGCGATGGCCGCCTGGTTTGAGCAGACGCCCTACAGCGGTTTCGCCAGCTGGATGTTCAACCAGAGCCGCGAGGAGACGATGCACGCCCTGAAGTTCTACCAGTACGTCGTCGACCGCGACGCCGTGGTCGAGCTGCAGCCGATCGCCAAGCCCAAGCACAAGTTCAAGTCGCCGCTCGACGTCTTCGAGCACAGCCTCAAGCAGGAGCAGCTGGTCACCAAGCAGATCAACGACCTCTACGACGTCGCCGAGCAGGTCAAGGATCACGCCTCGAAGAACCTGCTGCTCTGGTTCCTCAACGAGCAGATGGAGGAGGAGAAGACCGTGCGCGACATGCTCGACCGCCTCAAGCTGGCGGGCAACGACCCGGCCAGCCTGCTCGTGCTCGACCGCGAAGCCGGCCAGCGCCAGGGCGCCGGCGGCGGCGGCGGCGGCGGCAGTGGTTTCGGCCCGCAGGGCTGAGGTTGACGGCCTGCGCTTGTGGCGCACGGAGAACACGGAGGGGCTAGCCAGACAGATGCACCTTCCCCGATCCGAGCTCCGTGCGCTTCGTGTCCTCCGTGCGAGCCACGGTTTGGAGACAGGCGGCACGGAGGGGGAAGCGGGCAAAGAGTGCCCGCGCTCCTCTCTGCCTCACCCGTCCTTGACGTTATAACGTCTGTGACTACACTGAGGCATGACCTTGGAACTCAAGCTGCGCAAGATCGGCAACTCCGTGGGCTTGGTTTTGCCCAAGGAAGCCCTGGCGCATCTGAACGTCGAGGTGGGCGACACCGTGACGCTGACGGAAGCCCAGGATGGCGTGCGGCTGACGGCGGCCAACCCGGATTTCGCCAAGTCGATGGCCGTGTTTGAGAGCTTGAACCGTCGCTATCGCAACACCCTGCGCGAACTGGCCAAATGAGGCGTGAGCCCCGCTGGCTCAGTTTGGAGGAGTGCCTGGCCGTGCACGACCTGATGCTGTCGGACTACGGCGGCTTGATGGGAGTGCGCGATCTGCCGCTGCTCGAATCCGCCTTGGCGCGGCCGCGCCAGCTCTACCGCTATGACAAGCCCTCGCTGCCGGAACTGGCTGCCGCCTACACGGCAGGCATCCTGCAAAATCATCCCTTCTTCGATGGCAACAAGCGCACGGGCTTCATGCTCGGCGCCGGTTTCCTGGAACTGAACGGCTGGAATTTCATCGCGGCGGAAGCGGACGCAGCCGTCGCCACCCTGGCCCTGGCGGCGGGTGAATGGCAGGAGGCGACGTATGCCGCCTGGATGCAAGCGAACGCGCGCCCGGCCTGAGCGAATGTCGCTCAAGCTCTTTGGGTTCTGCGTTTCAAACGGTGCCTTCGACCTTCCCGCGGGTGTAAAAAACGCCCCTGCCGCGTCCGTGACGCTGCAGCAACCCGCGGGTCACCAGGTCGTTCATTTTCACCTTGAGGGTGTTGCGGTTCGCACCGGTGGCCTTCACCACCTCCGCCAGTGTGAGGCGTTCCGCATCATCCAGCAGCCGCAGGACGGCAGCAGCCAGCGGGGAACCCGCTTGCAAGCGCTGCTGCTCGAATATCCAATTATATCCATTTACTAGCCATTCCGAAAGCCTCCTTCGGAGTTTGGATCGGGCTCCGGTTTCCTGGAAAGGCAGACTGGCGAAGGCGGGGATGACAGCGTCGGTCCGAGCCGGTTTCGCACGGAGGACACGGAGCCCACGGAGGAGCTAGTCAAACAGATGCACCTTCCCTGATCCGAGCTCCGTGCCCTCCGCGAAGAAGGAGAAATCCCGCAGGCTGGGCTGTTTGCGGTGAAAACCGGGCTCATTCACCGCATTATCTGCGGAGAACATTGCCTTGTGCGGTGAACCTTGCTACATTCCCCGCAAAAAGAGCGGAGAATATGGGATACATTCACGAACTGGCCGATTGGCCGAACCTGACATGGGATGCTGGCAGGCTCTCTGGATTGCTGGCGGATGTCCGCCATCGCCAGGGGCGTTTGCTGGGAAGAATGGAGGGGCTGGGGTTTCGGTTTCGGTCAGAGGCGAAACTTTCGACGCTGACGGCAGACGTGGTGAAATCCAGTGCGATTGAGGGTGAGACATTGGATGTCGACGAAGTGCGTTCTTCCATCGCACGCCGCCTGGGATTGGAACAGTCGGGTGCCGCCCTAGCGAGTCGTGACGTGGAGGGGATGGTTGAGATGATGCTCGATGCGACCCAGAATCATGCACAGCCGCTCACGCCGGAGCGGTTGTTCGGCTGGCACGCCGCGCTGTTTCCGACCGGAAGAAGCGGAATGCGCAGGATCACGGTAGGGGCATGGCGTCCTGTCGCGGCCGGCGCGATGCAGGTCGTGTCGGGACCGATGGGGCGTGAGAAAGTCCATTTTGAAGCGCCCTCTGCGGAGAAGCTGGACCTTGAGATGAACCGGTTCCTTGAATGGTTCGAGGCCGCGAATGGCGTCGATCCCGTGATCCAATCTGGCGTGGCGCACTTCTGGTTTGTGACCGTCCATCCGTTTGAGGATGGCAATGGGCGGATTGGCCGTGCGATGGTGGATCTCGCCTTGGCACGTGCCGACGGCACGGCAGAACGGTTCTACAGCATGTCCTCGCAAATGGAAGCGGAGAGGAAGGAATATTATCTGCAACTCGAACGTGGCCAGCGAAACGGGCTTGATGTGACTCTCTGGCTGGAATGGTTCCTTGGCTGCTTGAGCCGTGCGATCGCAAAAGCGGACGAAACGCTCTCGGGCGTTCTGCAAAAGGCCCGCTTTTGGGAAAACGTGAACCTGCAGCCGGTCAATGAACGGCAGCGCAAAGTCATCAACCGCCTCCTGGATGGCTTTGAGGGCAAGCTGACCACCTCCAAATATGCGAAGCTCGCAAAGTGTTCTGAGGACACAGCGCTTCGCGACATCCGCGCTCTTGTGGAGCGCGGGGTCTTGATCAAGAGCGAGGCCGGAGGCCGCAGCACCAGCTACACGCTGAACCTGGGAGCCTGTTGAATCCATCCACGTCTTGGCTCCGGTTTCCTGGAACGGCACACCGGTGAAGGCGGGGATGGCAGCGTCGCTCCGAGCCGGTTTCGCACGGAGGACACGGAGCCCACGGAGGGGCTAGCGAGACAAAGGCACCTTCCCTGATCCGAGCTCCGTGCGCTTCGTGTCCTCCGTGCGAGCCATGGATCCAGGCCTCATCCCATGCACAGGGTCTCGGCGTGGCCGAGGTGCGTGCGTTCTGTCCACGGTTTCCTAGCCTGCCTTCCTGGATCGAGCGTCGAGGTACCCCTGGCGGGCGGCGCGACCGATCTTCAAGCCTAGCATGGCCAAGGCGAGGTTGAGGGCGAGGTCGCCCCCAAGCGGAGGCACCCCGTCGATGAGCAGCCGGTGGTGAAGTCTCCAGCCCCAGGCGCCCTAGCGAAGGACGGTGTCCGCATCCTGCACGAGCAGGATAAGGCCGACTGTCAGGTCAAGGGCCAGCCCGTAGGCGAGCCCGCGCGGCCGGATGGCCAGGCCCAGAAGGGCCGACATCAGCAGCGGCAGCGTGCCGAGCAGGATCGTCAGCACGAGCGCGAGTACGCGCAGCAGGGTGGCGATGAAGGAGGGCATCAGGATGTTGAGTGCGGACTGCTCCCGTGAAGCGCTGCCATAAATTCACCCCGCTGCGGGGCGACGGTGCCAAGGCGGGAGCTATGAGGCTGGCGGTCATGCCCCCAACACGGGAGCGATAGCGAATGGAGCGGGCCGGGGGTTGACGGTTAGACGGCTTCCGCCATAACCGAGCCCTCCCCGCAACGGGAACAAAACCGGGAGCAGTGCAGGATCACGACGCCAGGAGGGGCAGTGAACTGACATCAACACTCAAAGAATCACGGCAGGCTTCTTGGGCGGTCGCAAGATTTTTTGTTCGACGGCAACCGGCTTTGAAGCATGGACGGTGTATTGCCCTCGAAACCATCTCCTGCTGGCAAGGGATCGAAACTCTCGAAGTTGTTCGTTGAATTTACAGCGCCCCGTTCTGCGCCCGCACTCGCAGGGACAGGGCAATTTGTTTGCGCGACGCTTTTTCAAGCCAAGAAGCCTGAGTGCGCGTCGCGCTTGTTCGGGGTGCTTCAAGCGAAATAGCGCCATGTAATCGGCGAGCATTCCTTCTGCATAATGAGGCAGCTCACCAAAGGGAAAAGCTCCTGTTCTCAGCCGATGCGACATGGCATACAGATACGGAACAAGACAACTCTCAGCGAAACCAATGATGGTTGGCTGTGCTGAAAGCAGTTTTAGCAAACGAAGCGGCGAGCCAAGACATAAACTGCCGTCCGAGTTGACATGGAAATCGACTGTCCGTGGAATCCTGCCTCCGATTTCTTTCACATTTGGGAGTGCTTGTGGAAAGACTCCGGGGAAGCAAATCTCCAGAGTAAAGCTGTCTTGTATTGCGCCTGCTGCATCATGTTCCGCACCGAAGGCGAAACAGCCTTTAACTACCAGAATTCCATCCGCTGATGGTCTGGCGACCATTAACGGATAATCGACCAAAAATTCGGTCAATCCTGGAATCTGACCGGAACGCATGAACTACGCGCAGCTCCAAGGCTTCGCCGGAGCCTCGGCAATCCTGTGGCTCTTGGGTTCAGTGACAATGTTGACTGAGGACAATCCCAGCGCTCTGCGCAAGCTGTCACCATCAAGCGCGGAGGCGAATTTGGTGCGAGCCTGCTCCACGATAACTTTCGGGTCGCGGGATTGCGCGAGGATTCTGAAATCTGCCTGGGCTTGTGACAGCCAAGTCCAGAAATTGTCTTCAAGGTTGAGATGCCGTGATTTTAGCTCGGACCATTTGTCCGCGAAATCTTCCACGGGGTTGACTGGGTTCGGCACTCGTGGACTGGTTGGCCTCACATGCTGGCCCATGTCTGCCAGGATGCGGTCCAGAGCGCTTTCCATGTCTTGTTCGCCCTGGTAAGCGGCCGCGGCCAATGTGGTGATGATGACGGAGATGGGCTTGCCATCCGGCTCATCGGCGAACATCACGTCACGATGACGTTTCAAGATTTGAACGCAGCGCTGGAGCGGGGACTTCCATTTACGCGTCGGCAGGTCTTCTACCTGCGCGGCGTTTGCCGCAAACGCGCGTTTTTCCATCAAAGACTTGGCGAGTTTCATCCTCGACTCAAACCAGCGCGCATACCCCTCAGAATTGCTGATTCTCCAATCCGGTGTGATGAAAGCATAGCCGGGATGGCGGTCATCGGTGATCGAGCCTGCATGGCTTGCGAAGGCACCAGCCAGCGAGTCTGAGATGCCGTGGCGTATCATCGCCTCTTTGATCATTTGCCTCTGTCGTGCCTGCTCTGGAATCGAAGGCACCACATCCATGTGGAAGCTCAGTTCGTCTTTATAGCGCAAGCGCCAGCAACGATGCATCTCTTCGATGGCAGACTCAATTCCTCTCGCCTTGCGGTAGTTCTCGATGTCTTTGCCCACCAGTCCTTTCAACTCCTTCTGCGTGTGGGTTTCTTTTGTGATGCCGTCACAAAGACGGCAGCCGACATCCAGGTCATATTCTTCGCCTTCAACCAAGGGACGAATGACAGTGCCGAGGCGGAATGATCCCTGGGAGTAGATGTGCGGCTTGTTACCAGCACATGTGGATTCTGGCCTGCCGAACCATTCGCCGAGGTCTTTGTAGCGCAGCTCTGCCTTTTCGTATGCCGATTCTGGAATGTCGAGCGTGTCGGCAATTTGCTCGATGATTTGGCGCGTGTTTCTGTCACTCATCGTGGTTTCTTATCGTTAGTGTGGGAATGAATTTCTGGTGCTTGTTATTTTGATCGTGGATGATCCAGGGAAGATCGGCTTTGGGCATTCGCGCACGTCCGAATTCGACGGCGCAAGAGAGTGGCATCGCCGGAAACACATGCAGAGCTTGCGCTTTCGGGTGACTGGTTTGAATGGCAACCATCACCCGGCGAATGACTTGGCGGAACATGGTCAATTGCGCCTCAGAGCGGAGGAAATCGTTGTGGCAGTCGGCGATGGTCAGTTCCCAGATGGAAAGCCTGCCAGACTGAGTCGCCGTCACGCGACCAGGGTCGATTTTTCCACTGAGAGACACCACGAGAATCGGGGTGCCAGATTTGTCGGCTGGCTCGTTGATGATGAACTCGAAGTCATTTGGATGGGGTTGCCACTCCCATCCGTGGGGTTCTCTATGTAGCTGGTAAACCATCGAAGGAACCTTGTCGGTCACGAGTGTTCCGAGAAGAATCAGCAATGGTTGCGGGGCAAATGAGAAGATCGAGAAATGATTGGGCGCGCCTTCTTCAACTCGGGGGCGAATGCTGCGCTCAAACTCGCGCTTGAGATGGGCCGCCTCGGTGGGCCAAAATTCAGGCAGGCTATCGTCGTGAGAGCAACGCATCGAGAGCACAATGGGTTTGTCTTCCGCAGGATACCAGTCTGGAAACATCGCATGAACCGCGAGATCATATTGAAGTGGTGAATGCTCATCGCCTATCCGCGAGCCATAGATCAATACGTGTGATTTTTTGCTGGGAGAGATTCCCGTCACCCGCCGAATTCGAGCCTCATGCGATTCTTTCCACTGTTTAAGCAGCGATGGCGAGTAGCGATCACCCGTTTTATCTTGGTCGATCTTCTTGTGACAGTCGTAGCATACGAGCATCAAATTGGGCAAGTCATTCAGGCCCGCTGGATTGTCCTTGAATGGCCCCCGTCCTCGCGGACCATCGGGCGCGAACGAGTAGATATGCGCCATCTGGGCAACATTGACGCATTCCTGCGTGACGGCTGATTTGTAGAGCATCCGGTTACAATCGCTGAATTCACAGCGAGCGGCGGCCAGCCCCCACAGGGTCCGCTCAGCCTCGCTTTTGATATGCCGCCCAATATCGTCCGCCATAGTCCTCTCAAAAAGTAGTTTGACTTAAAACAAAATGATGTCCAGATGCCGGATGTGGTTCACATGCGAATGAAAGTATCTTGGCGAATTAGGCTGCCTTGAGGACGGCCACACCAGCGCGCACCGTGCCTGAATAGCCGCCGAGATCGACAACCAAATGCCACCGGCCGCTACGCGCGGCGCGAAGCACGATGGGGGAGCGTTTTGCCAAACCACCGTGGTAGTGATAGGCATCTCCCGATTTATAGTGACGAAAATTGGTGTCGTCGAGGAGCAGCACATTTGCTTGCGCGTCGAGAGTGACCTCGAAACCGTCGCCAGCATTGAGGTATTCCTCGGTGTGAAGGTAGTTCATAGCGCTTATTGATGGGGGTGGTTAGCCGTTGGGTGGGAATGGATCGCGTCCATGACTGTCGCGCTCACGGATTTTCCCATCTCGACCATGAATGAGAAGTTCACTTTGCTGATTTTGGCTGATGACTCGCGCGGCGGCGATAGCCTTGGATTGAGTTTGGTGAATGGAAGTGAGGCGGGAATTACCCGCTCCACGAACTCCCCATCCGCCTTCGACTGGGACGACATGCTGATTCTTTGACATGAGTGTGATGATTGAATTTTGCCTGACTGCTGAGCAGTGCGGCGCGGCACCAGTGCCTCACCAAACACAGTATGAAACCCAGTTGCTTGATCCGTCAAGCAAGATCGAAAGAAAACGCGCACACCCCGCACGCTTGACGCACCGGGCAGAGTAGAACATTGTCAGTCATGGCAGAAACCAAAGTCAAAGGTGAGCTTGGACGAACGACAAATGAGCGCGGCGAATTGGGGCAGACGCTCTGGGACGCGCGCAAACTCCTCGGCATGACCCTGCGTCAAGTTGAGGAGGCGTCTGGTGTTTCAAACGCCTACCTGAGCCAGTTGGAGAACGGAGAGATCAAAAATCCATCGCCTCAGATTCTGTATAAACTGAGCGAGTCGTTGAAGCTGGATTATGAGAAGCTGATGCAGCTTGCTGGTCACATCAAACGCAGTGATGCGGTCACTGGAAAACGCAGGGGGCGTCTGCCGACCTTTGCCAAAGAAGAACTCTCCGACGCGGAAGAGGCCGAGCTGTTGAAATACCTGACATTCCTCAGAATGCGTGACGGGAGGAAGGAATGAAGGCCGACGACTGCACCATTGGCGATTATGACCGCAAGGTCATCAGGAAGCAGGCAGACTTGCTCTTGCGGCGGGCCAGTGCCTATGGCCGGTTTCCAACGCCAATCCACGATCTGGTGAAAGCGGCTGAACTGGAGGTCGAAACCGAGCTGTCGTTTGATGAACAAGGGATTGGAGAGTTGTATCGCTCTCTTCCAAATGACCAGAAGTTGAACATTGAGGTGCTGAAAAAGGCCATTGGCAAGGTTGAGGGCATCCTTCATCGCGAGGACAAGACGATCTTCATCGACAAGACTCTCCACAAGTCCAGGCAGAAGTTCCTGACGCTGCACGAGGTCGGGCATCACGATCTGCCCTGGCAAAAAAGTTCCTTCAAAATTTTGGAGGATTCTGAGGGTGAACTTGATGAATCAACTCGTGACCAGTTTGAGCGCGAAGCCAACTGCTTTGCGAGTGATGTATGGTTTCAACTCGACACGTTCACCTCTGACGCGCGCGATACTGATTTTGGAATCGGGCCGCCGATCAAGCTGCTGACCAAACGCTATGGAACAAGCTGCTATTCAACGTTGCGACGTTATGTGAACGTCTATGGTAGGGCATCAGCTCTGGTGGTGTGCGATGTGGATCAGAACACCACAGGAAGCCTCAGCGTTCGCCGAACTTTGGAGTCCAGCGAGTTTCGGCAGCAGCTCGGTTCCTTCACACTGCCTGCGCGTCTTGGGCCAGAGAGCTTTTTTTATCGGAACGTGCCAACGAATAAATTCAGGATGCCTACACCGTGGATGCTTGAGAGGCAGGGGCATCGCCCCGTTGCCTGCATGGTAGAGGCATACAATTCCACCAAACAAATTTTCTTCCTGGTCTATCCCGCCAGGTCTAACGGCATCGCCATTTCCTCATGAATGCGAGGCGTCCTCGGCTCGCGTTTGTGCTGCTCTAGCCAGGCTCGTGGCTGAGCTGGATTTGAAAAAGAATGCCGCGCCCGTAGGCGCGGCATTGTTGTTTATGAAGCCAGCGTGTCGGCGGCGGATGGTTCGCGAATTGCGATCCACTGCGCGGCCTGATCGAGAGCTTCGATGAGCTTCGGCAGGTGGGATTTGTGGAAGTTCGTGGTTTGCTTCCATTCTTCGCCGGCCTTGTATCTGCGGGACACGTGAAACGGGGTCAGTGTGCAACTGCTTGACATAACCGCCTGATTCGCTGCGCATGGCACGCAGCATTCGCATTTAGGCCGTGGGGGCCTATGACCCTGTTATGGCGAGCGGCAACCGCCGGGAAACCATCTCCACGATGACGACGACCGTCGCTTCTTCCTGCACACCCTCGGTCAGGCCTGCGAACGCACCGGCTGGCGCATCCAGGCTTGGGTGCTGATGGGCAGTAAGCGTCACGCGGAGCGCCGTGTGAAGCCGCTGGTTACACTGAGGTCATGGCTGGAGAGCGATGCCCTCGATGAACGAAGCCGCAGGTCTTCATCCACCTCAGCCCGGTCACCCCCAGCGGGCGCCGGCGAGGGTGCCGACGAGGACGGGGCAGTAGTTGGCGGGGCCGGCGAAGGTGAGGGAGGCTTGCAGGGCGGAGGCGAAGTCGGGATGCTGGCCGACGAAGTGGACGGCGGCGCGCAGGACTTCGGGGGCGTGGCCGCCGGGGT